>NZ_KB892913.1 GCF_000373985.1 Desulfobacter curvatus DSM 3379 | reverse complement strand
GATTATCCATGGCTGAAAGAGCGTCTGTCCGCCCCCTTTCAACTCCGATTAGTGTGAGACGGCAACCACGGACAGGTAATCGAAACAGTTTCAAGCCTGGAATGGGGGAGAACTATGCCCGGACGGAATGAAAATCTTCGGTACAGGCCATGGTTTGTGTAGNAAGAACTACCTTTCCGATGCCTTCTGAAAGAAGGAAAGGCGGAATTTTCCCAAAAAGGAGTGGGCGGAACAACTTCGGCCGACCTTTTATTATTTATGCGTCAGCACTGTGTTATGGCTGAAATTAAAGAGGCGCATCAAGTGCTTAAAAACAGCAGGGTAGATCTTGTTCAGAACTATATCGACCGGGCGCAAAAAGATCTGCTTGGCGGTTTTTCATCTTACCATTTCGGTGAAACCGGGGGGCTGATCATTTTAAATACAGTGGCTAAGAAAACGCTGATTGCGTCTGATTTAAATTTTTTTATGCACGATAGGTGGATTCACACAATGTTGACCACAAAAAAGAAAAACCATCCATCTGCAAAAGTCTTCGAACACTATGTGGTGGGATATGAGATATACCCCGACTGGAACTGGCTTGTGGTGGTTTTTATAGAAAAGAAAGAGATCCTGGAGGCCAGGAACCGTTTTCTTTATCAGGCGATCTTTATTCTTACCGGGAGTCTGGCAGCAGGAATTTTGTTGTTGATCTGGTTTAACGGCAGGGTCATAAAACCGATTCGCCAACTTACGGTGGCCGCGGAAAGCATCAGCAAAGGAGAGTGGAACGTCCCGCTGCCGGAAATAAAGGGTAAAAATGAAGTTGTACAACTTTCATCCATTTTTAAAAAAATGTCCCGGAACCTGGCCGGCATGTACAGTGAGCTGAAAAGGAATTTAGACGATATCGCAGAATCTAGAGAAAAGCTGCGTCTAAGCAGAGAGAAGTTCAGGGGACTTGTAGAAACAAGCAGTGATCTGATCTGGGAGGTGGATAATGTTGGCCGGTATACATATATCAGTCCCCAGGTGACTCAATTGCTTGGATATATTTCGGCTGAACTTCTTGGTACAAGCCCTGATGGTTTAAACGCCCCTCAGAACCATCAGGATGAACGGCCACAGATTAAAACACTGCTGTCAGATGGCGTAGCCTTTGCCGGAATTGAAAGGCATCTGCTGAAAAAAAATGGAGAAACCATTATTTTGGAAAGCAGCGGCGTGCCGTTTTTCAGTTCACAAGGGGAAAAACTTGGATTCCGCGGCATTGATCGTGATATCACCGAACGTAAAAAAGCGGCGGCCGAACAGCAGCATTTGCAGGATCAGCTTATCCAGACACAAAAAATGGAGGCAATCGGACGTCTTGCCGGTGGGGTGGCCCATGATTTTAATAATATGCTCAGCGTCATCATTGGTCACGCCGAGATGGGGCTTGATCAACTTTCTGCCTCTGATCCCCATTACCAGGACTTTTATGAAATCAGAAATGCCGGGGAACGATCCAGCCGCCTTACCCGCCATCTTCTGGCGTTTGCCAGAAAGCAGACCGTTGAACTTCAAGTCATCGATCTCAATGAAGTGATTACTGAAATGACCTCCATGTTGAAACGCCTTATCGGAGAAGATATTGATTTTGAATGGATCCCCGGCAACGGGCTCTGGCAGGTTAAGCTTGATAAAAGCCAGGTGGATCAAATTCTTGCAAACCTTTGTGTGAACGGACGGGATGCCATTTCCGGTGTAGGAAAAATAACCATTGAGACATCAAATGAAACAATAGAAGCGGAATATTGTATACATAACACCAATTTTTTGCCGGGTGATTATGTTTGTCTGGCCGTAAGTGATAACGGCTGCGGCATGGATCATGAAACAGTCAGCCGGATCTTTGAACCGTTTTTCACAACCAAAGAAGCGGACAAAGGTACGGGGCTTGGCTTATCAACGATATACGGCATCCTGAAGCAGAACAGAGGCTTTGTTAATGTGTATAGTGAGCCAGGGCAAGGGACGACATTTAAATTATACTTCAGACGCTATATTGGAAACAATGTTGCTTTAGACACACAACACAAAATAAGGACGGCACCGGTAGGCACAGAAACCATTCTGCTTGTTGAGGATGAGCCGGCAATCTTGAAGATGATCTCCTCTGCGTTAAACAAAAACGGATATCATGTGCTGAAGGCAAACATTCCGGACGAGGCCATTAAACTTGCCGGTGAAAATAAAAAAATCGACTTTTTGCTTACCGATGTGATCATGCCTTCCATGAACGGGCGTGAATTGGCAGAATTAATCACAGCCCGGCATCCGTCAATCCGGTGTTTATACATGTCCGGATATACCGCAGACGTCATCGCCCATCATGGGGTGCTGGACGATAACATCAACTTTATCAGCAAGCCGTTTACTGTGAAAACCTTGCTCCGCAAAATACGTTCTATATTAGATGATACTCAGCAGTACTGAAGAACCATTCAATCGAATCAGTGCCGGGGCTGCATCCAGATTAAAGACAACATCCCGGACAATAATTTCGACGCCCTTTAACCTGGCTTGCATCAACTTTTTTGCATATTCAGGGTCAATATCGGCGGCCGGAGTGAAGGCATGGGCATCTGTGCGCTGAACAAGGAAAAACAAAACCGCCCTGTGTCCGCCTGCGGCCAATGCCACAAGTTCCTGGATATGCTTTTGTCCCCGCTTGGTAACAGCATCCGGAAACCTTGCCATTCCGTTTTCCACCAGGGTGCAGTTTTTAATTTCCACAAAACATGGCGCTTTATTGTCGTCTTCCAGCATCAGGTCCAGACGGGTGTGCTCGGAGGTTTTTACTTCCGAGGATACCCGGCTGTAACCGGAAAGCTCCGGAATCAGATCATTTTCCACTGATGCCTTGACCAGCCGGTTGGGCACCAGTGTATTAATACCGATGAACGTGCCGTCAATCCGGGTAAGTTCCCAGGTGTATTTAAGTTTTCGTTTCGGATTGGTGCTTTGTGAGATCCACGCCTCGGCGCCCGGCTGGGCACAGCCTTTCATAGACCCCGAGTTAGGGCAGTGGGCCGTGACCACCTCTCCGTTTTCCAGCTCTATATCAGCCAGAAAGCGTTTATATCGCTTTAAAAGTCTTCCCTTGATCAAAGGCGGCAGTTCATACCCGTTATACATGATAAGTATCGTCCTTTAAAAACCGTTTCAGCTCAGCCATATCAAGTCCGTCACGGATGCCGAACCGAGTCAGACAAAAATCATATTTCACCGGATCATCCGGGCTGATCCGCCTGAAGCCTTCGGTAATCTGGGCGGCACAGACTCCGTCGGCACTTCGTCGTTTTGTAAACCCAAGCAGATGGCCGATTTTAAACATGTGCGCATCCACGGGACACGTCAGCACTTCGGCCGGGATATTAGACCAGCCTCCCGGATCCACCTGATCTTTGCGCACCATCCACCTTAAAAACAGGTGACTGCGCTTGCAGGCAGACGCTTTTAAGGGATCGGCCAGAAGATGCCCGGCATCCCCAGCCCGTAAAACCCGTGTTCTAATCCGGGCAAGTCCTTCAGACAGATCTGCTCCGCCCGCCTGATCCTCAGTAAAACAGGCGCCCAGTGATCCGTAATCGTCAATAACCGCCCGAAGACCCATGATCAGGGCACTTAAGTGATCCCCTGTGGCAAACCTGTATTTAAAGTTTTGAAACATGCAGGAAACGTTTTTCGGATCGGCGTTCATTACAAACCCGCGAAGGTCCGGCCCCATTTTTTCAAGCACGGTCGACACCGCCTGCATGATCATCGCCACCCGGCCATATGCCAGGCCCGATGCGATAATCCCTGCGATCTCCCGGTCCCGGACATCCGGATAGTTGTAAAGAAACAGCAATGGATCAGGATCAACATACTGTTTGCGGTTATATGCTAAATAAAGTTGATCCAGCTTTGATTTGAGTTTTTGTATGCCAAGTTTCATATCAACACGTTAAGCAAAATAGGGGCCAATTCACCTGGAAATAAAAATACGGAGATTCTTCAATTAAATTGAATTTTGTCTTTTCAAAACAGGCACAACATATGGGATGGATAATTTCGGAAAGTGTTCAATCCTGCGAAATTGGCATTAGACTGTAGACAAGTTGCAGGGGATTGGCATACGCAGGGATGATATTTGCCTTGACACGAATTCAGACTGGGCCATAGTATAGGCTCCTTATTATTACTTCAGCCCAAAAAAGGAGGCGGAATGCTTCAGGATAAAAAAATCGGTTTCATTGGAAGCGGAAATATGGGGGAAGCCCTGGTCAGCGGACTTGTGCTGTCCAAGGCGGCCAGACCCGAAAATATTATTTGCTCGGATGTTTTTCCCGAGACACTCAAGGCGATTCAGGAAAAATACGGGGTGTTGACTACATCCAGTAATATTGAAGTGTGTGAAAAATCGGAAATTATTATCTACGCCACCAAACCCCAGATTTTGGGTTCCGTACTTAAGGAGACCGCACCGGCTCTGGATAAATCCAAGCTTGTGATTTCTATTGCTGCGGGTGTGCCTTTAGCCGCCATTGCCGCAGGCCTTAAAAAAGAGTTGCGCCTGATCAGATCCATGCCCAATATCTGCGCATTTGTCAAAGAGAGCGCCACAGCAATATGCTCGGGGCAATTTGTCCAGGATGGCGATGTGGAACTGGCCCGGGCGGTTTTTGATTCCGTGGGAAAAACCGTTTTCATCCAGGAAAATATACTCATGGATGCGTTCACCGGATTAAGCGGGTCGGGCCCGGCCTATATTTTCACCATTGTTGATGCCATGGCTGATGCCGGCGTTAAAATGGGGCTGTCCAGAAAAGATTCTCTGTTTTTATCCACCCAGACCGTATTGGGTGCGGCACGTCTGCTTCTTGAAAGCGGGGAGCATCCGGGACAGCTCAAAGACCGGGTGGCCTCTCCAGGGGGCACTGCCATTGCCGGTATCCACACCCTGGAACAGGGAGGGCTCCGCACGACCCTGATCAATGCCGTTGAATCCGCTACCAAGCGGTCCATGGAGCTGGGTGACATGATGGTGAAGGATTTTATTAAAAACGCCGAGAACTAAGGTCTCGACGGACATTCGGTGTTTGGCGCAACGTTGTCCAGATGCAAGGCACAAAAAAAGTTGCAACCGGAGCAACCTCACGGTTGTGAAGATTGGAAATTTTTGCCGCAGGTGTGTGGCTTTGCGTTCAAACACTAAAAAAACCGGAAGATGGTCAGGACGTCCATCCTCCGGTTCCGAAAAAAAGGAAATTAATGCAGGTGGTTATATGTTGACGGCGGATTACGCATTAAGTTCCTTTTTAAGCCAGTCTCTGACTTTTCCTTCCACGGCATAAATCCCTTTGTACTTGCCGATACCCTGCATGAATTCCGAAACAACATCTCGGGGCAGATCAAAACTGCCGAGTTCTTCGGAATCAAACCCCTTTCTTCTGACAAGGGTCAGGATGGGGTTTTTCTTCCAGGTATTGATAACAAAATAAACGGTTTCATTATTATTGTCCCTGGAATTGTAATAGCTCTGGGAACGTAACGGCCCCCATTCCAGATGCAGGGCAATGGCTTCTTCAGGGGTCATGTCCCAGTCTACGGAATTGATGAGGTTGTAGTCTTTTTTTATGTCTTTAAGTCTCATAGGAAGCCTCCTGTTTTTGCGTTTAATCTTCAGCTGTGAAGATTAAAAAGCAAGCCTTGTGCCAGATTGTACGGAATGATTGTATTGTACATGATAACAAATAGTTATGTCTGAATTAAATCACGCCGGTTACGTGTGAAATTTGTAGTGATACAATAAGAGAGACAGTTTCTCTGAGACGATTTTGTATCTGTTGAGCTGCTTAAAGATCTGAAAAAATCGAAAATGTTTATTGCTTGGGGAATAATAAATAAACGCCTTGCCGGCTTTACCCAGGCAAGGCGTTTATTTATTTAAAACCCGTTATCCGGTTCTGTTTTGCCGAATATCGCCGGACCGTATTTTCAGCCCAGGCACTTAAAGCTTTTCGGGCTGGCACCGCAGACCGGACAGCGCCAGTCTTCGGGCAGGTCTTCAAATTTTGTTCCTTTTTTAATTTTTCCTTTTCGATCACCCCTGTCCGGATCATAAATGAATCCGCAATTGGTAACCTGGCACTGGTACATATCCTTGGGATCTGACATAATTCCTCCTTATATTTTATATATGCCTGTCGTTAAAATTTTCATCTGCCCTAAACCCAAACGCAGTTTTTGTTTCTGGGCAGACATTCTTCCAAAGAATTTGAAGGATATATTAGCAATCAATGTACCACGTTTAAATTAAAACCCAGGGTATCCCGGTATTTTGATTTAAACTGAGAGCACCTTAGTGCCCGTTTATCAGCGCCATACCGGCCAACCTGGCCTGCTGCTGCAGCATGACATCAGCCAGCACAAGGGCGGCCATGCTCTCCACAATGGGCACCGCCCTGGCTACTACACAGGGGTCATGCCGACCCTTGGCCGCAAGCGTGGCCTTCCGGCCCTGGAAATCCACCGTTTCCTGGGCAATTCCGATGGTGGCCGGGGGTTTAAACGCCACCCGGAACGTAATGGGTTCCCCGTTGGAGATCCCACCCTGGATGCCGCCGCTGAAATTGGTTGTGGTGCCGAGCCGCCCGTCTTTTTGGATAAAAGGATCATTGTGGGCGGAACCACGCATTCGCGCCCCGGTAAATCCCGATCCGATTTCAAACCCCTTGGTGGCGGGAATGGAGAGCATGGCATGAGCCAAAAGTGCCTCAAGTTTGTCAAATATGGGCTCGCCAAGGCCTGCCGGTACATTGGTGCAGACGCATGAGACAACGCCACCAATGGAGTCTTTGTCTTCTTTGGCCTTCAGAACAACCGCTTCCATGGCCTTTGCTGCATCCGCATCCGGGCAGCGGATCATGCTGGCATCCACCATGGCCCGGGTAAGATTCAACCCATCGGTTTCCGGTGCTTTGATCTGACCCACCTGACTGACCCAGGCCACAATATCAATTCCCAGTGCGGTGTTGAGCATTTTTTCGGCAATGGCGCCGGCACAGACCCGGCCAATGGTCTCCCGGGCAGAAGAACGTCCGCCGCCTGAGGAGGCCCGGATCCCATATTTTGACTGGTAGGTGAAATCCGCATGGGAGGGCCGTGGAATATCTGCCATGGATTTATAATCCCCAGGGCGATGGTCCTTATTGGGTACAAACAGGCTGATGGGCGTGCCAAGGGTGAGGCCGTGTTCCGTGCCGGACTGAATGACCACCTGGTCCGATTCCTGCCTGTCCGTTGAAACGGCGCTTTGACCAGGACGCCTGCGGTCGAGCTGGCACTGAACATCGGGCTCAGTCAAAGACATGCCGGGCAGACACCCGTCCACAACCACCCCGACCCCGGGGCAATGGGATTCACCAAAGGTGGACACACGAAACAATTTTCCAAATGAACTTGACATGGATTTTCCTTTATATGAAAGATTATTAATCTAATATTGTTGGGTTGCTTTTATGCTTTTACGGGTTACGCCCCGGTGTTTATAGACCAGGTCAGCCTATGGCTGTTTTAATAAACCTGGTCCTGGGAATCAATATACTTTTTTACTGTCCGCCGGTCCAGCCCGGCAATGCGGGAAACCGCTTCATAGGTGCCGTGTTTTTCATACAGGCGGGTGCAATAAAGGGCAAGCAGGTCTTGGGCACTGAGACTGCCGTCTTGAATTTGCCGGGTTAAATCGTCGGTTGTGGACGCCTGTGCCGGTGCCTCATTTATATCATAAGCATTACGCAGCACCACACGCCTGACACATTGTTCCAATTCCCGCACATTGCCCGGCCATGGATATGAAAGGGTCAGTCTGGATTCGATATATCCAAGCACACGGGAGACAATTTCCGGGGAGGGCTGTCCCACAATACGGGCCACCGTATGTGCCAAAAGATCCGAAAGTTCTTCGGGGTCCTGGGCAATCCTTTTGTGCAGGGGTGGCACCGTGATGATATCTGAACATAGGCGATAGTAAAAATCATCCCTGAATATCTTCTTTTCCCGGATCTCCCGGATGTTGCGGTTTGTAGCGGCAATGATTCTGCCGTGAAACCGATGTTTTTCATCGCTTCCCACGGGTGAATAGACGCGTTCCTGAAGCACACTGAGCAGTTTTATCTGAACATGGGTGGACAGTTCACCGATTTCATCCAGAAGAATAGAACCGTTGGGGCTGCACCGGCTGAATACACCCTTATGGTCCTTGACGGCCCCTGTAAATGCGCCGCGCACATGGCCGAACAATTCGGATTCGATGATGGTTTCAGGAAATTCGCTGATATTGAGTGTGGTAAAGGTATTGACAAAATTATGGGTGAACCTGTTTTCATTCTCATCAAAGGGGATATAGCCGGAGCGCCCCATGGCCAGGGCAGCGGTTCCTTTGCCCGTGCCGGTTTCACCAAACAGCAGGGTGGAAAAGTTTTCCATGCGGTTCCATAGATACTGGTCATACATAAGGATGTCATGGGTGAATACATTCTGCCACAGATCCCGCCGCAGTTCCTGCATACAGCGGCTGCGGCCTACCAGATGCCGGAAAATAAAATAATAGGCCCGCCGGAACTGATACGCCAGGGCAATGAAGCGTCGGCTCTCCTCAATACCGAATCCCCAGCCACGCAAAAGAGTCAGGGCCTCGGGCGCAAAATGCGCTTCCAGGGACTCTTCTGCATCATCAAGCTGGCGTGTGATCAGGGTGTCGATCTGTTTTCTGAACAGATGGAAAAAGTGAAACAGCAGTGCAGACCGTAAAAAATACCGGGCCTCTCCCTTAAACGAACTCAAATTGATCCTGCCGCGCGCTTCCATCTGAGCCAGGCGATGTCCCACGGCCTGGCACGCCTTAAGCACCCTGATCTCTTTGGGACTATCCGGTGAAACGCCTGCAATTTCCGCTTCCCGCAGAACCCGTTCCCTGCCGAAGGGGTTGGCGGCACCGGCGTAGTGAACGCATTTAAAAAAAGCCAGCTCTTCGGGCAGAAAATCGGCTACTTCTTTCATATTCCGATCCAATGATTAAATTGTTGTTCATTTGTTGTATGCCACGAATACATTTTTTGTACAATAAAATATAATTCAAATTTTATTTTTTGATTCATGAGATTTATTTCTCTTATATATTCAGATTGTTATCATGCTGTTACACAAGGGTGGCACGATCTTTGTTTGCGTTTTGCCGGAGTAAACTGAAAATAACAAGGAGAAACCCTGTGCTGAATAGAATACTGACCACCCGCCTGCCTTTGCTGGCATATCATCCCCCGAAAACATATGACATTGATTTTTTTAAAACCATCTGGCTGGCTGGTGCCATGCCTGTTTTGGATACTGAATTTATAAGCACATCAACGCTTTCTGATCTGCTTGGACAGCTTAAAAAACAAAATCTGCGCCACGGTATCCGTATCTATGCTGAGGATGAAGATATATGGGACTATTTTAAACAGCACCCGGCAGATCTGCCCGAATGCGTTATTGTTGCCTACCATAATCCGGATTCGCTTATCAAACACAAACAGGTAAATGCCCAGATCCTGATAATGGAGATTTATGATCCCGGGCTTGAATCCATACTAAAAAAGATCAATCCCCATGGCATCATTTTAAAGGGCAGGGAAGCCGGCGGCAGGGCCTCTTCTGCATCAAGCTTCATGCTCAGTCAATATTATGCACAAAAAAGTGACATGCCGTACTTTGTCCACGGCGGCGTGGGGTTCCACACCGCGCCGGGATTCTTTGCAGCCGGGGCTGCCGGTCTGGTGCTGGATGCCCAGCTTTATCTGGCCCAGGACGCGCCGGTTTCCACGGCGTTTAAAGAGGCCCTTGGAAAAATGGAAGAGACCGACACGGTCATTTTAGACGGTGACGGCAATACACAGCACCGGGTGTTTGCCAAACCCGGGACAAAGATTGTCCGGGACCTGATCAAAAAAATCAGTATTAAAAAGGCAGAAGGACAGAGTCTGGATTTTATCAGAACCGAGATTGAACAGAACATGGCATCCCTGGGCGAGGATAATGACGCGCCCATGCAGTCCCTGTTCTATCTTGGCCAGGATGCCTTCTTTGCCCGCCACTTTGCAAAGCGCGGCAGCGGACTCAAGGGGATGATCCGGGCGCTGTTCACTTGCGTGGGGCAGGCCCTGAACGCTGTGGAACAATTTGATCCCTTAACAGAAAACACGGCACTGGCAAAGGAGCACGGTACCCGTTATCCCATCACCCAGGGCCCCATGGCCAACATTTCGGACAACAAGGAATTTGCCAAGGCCGTTTATGACAACGGCGCTTTGCCTTTCTTTGCGTTAGGCAGTCTTCCCATCGAGATCGCAGACGGTATTTTGCCGGAAAAATCCGATGAGCTGCCGACGTTTGGTGCCGGCATGATCGGTATCAAAGCGTTCAACCCCACCCTGGATCATCATCTGTCACTGATTAAAACAAAGAAAACCCCCTTTGCTCTTTTTGCCGGCGGCATCCCCTCCCAGATCAATGAATTGGAAGCCTGCGGCACCCGGGCCTACCTTCATACCCCCATGCCGGGCGTTTTGAAAAACGCCTTTGAGAAAGGCACAAGGCGTTTTATCCTGGAAGGCAATGAAGCCGGCGGCCATATCGGCAGCCTTTCCAGCGCGGTTTTGTGGGAACTGAGCATTGAAGCTCTGCTTGATATGCACGCCGATCAAAGCCTGGATGATGTGAGCGTTCTGTTTGCCGGAGGGATTATCAGTTCTGTGGGATCCCATTTTGTTTCCGCCATGACAGCTCTTCTGGCAAAACAGGGGCTGAAAATCGGTATTCAACTGGGCACAGCATATCTGTTCACAAAGGAGATTGTTGAAACAGGTGCCTTGACACCGGTTTATCAGCAGGTGGTCCAGGAGCACACGTGCACCACCATCATCGGTTCCACCGTTGGGCTGAACTGCCGCACCGCCGACACGACGTTTGCCGGCCAGATGATGAAAAATGAGCATTGCCGCCTGGCAGACGGCGCCATGAATTTAGGCGAACGCAAAAGTGCATTTGAAAAGGATAATCTGGGTTCTCTTCTCATCAGCGCCAAAGGCAAAACCCCTGATTTCAGTTATCAAAATAACGGTCAGTGGATTATATACACCGATGAGGAACAGCGGGAAAGCGGCAATTTCATGACCGGAGAAGGACTGCTTTTCTTTGAAGAGCAGACCACCATCGCCCAAATTCATGAGAAATTATTTCTGACAAAGGAGCCGATGATTGCCCGGCTCAATGCACTTGAAGTTTTGACCTCTGCTGACGGTCAAATCAATGACGACATTGCCGTGGTGGGCATGGGCTGCGTATTTCCCGACGCCCATGACACAGACACCTTCTGGCAGAATATTATTAATAAGAAATACAGTATCGGCAAGGTACCTGACAACCGTTGGGAAGAGTCCCTTTACTATGATCCCGATCCAAAGGCTACAGACAAGTCCTATACCCAGGTCGCAGGTTTAGTGAATGACTTTCAATTTGATAATGAACGGTTTGGTTATACACCGGCCAAGGCATCCAAATTGTCCCGCAGCCAGCAGATGCTGCTGCATGCCGCTTACCAGGCCGTGGAAAATGCAAATCTTTTAACCGATGACAACCGGATTGCAGCAAACGTACAGGACCGCACTGCGGTTGTTGTAGCTACATGCCTTGGCAATGAAATGGCATCGGACCTGCATTTTAAGTACTTTTTCCCGGAGATTAAACAATACCTGCGCAATACGCCGGAATTCAATGCCCTGTCTGAAGCAGAACAAAAGAAATTCATTGACGAGCTGCGCGTAAAGATGTCCCAGGGCTCGCTTTACGAACCTGTGCACGGTGTCACCTTGAACATGGAAGCGGCCCGCATTGCATATCATTTGGGCATCACCGGCATCAACTATGTGGTAGATGCTGCATGTGCCACATCCCTTGCCGCCATTGAATGCGCAGTTCATGAGCTGTTGAGCGGGGCCCATGACATGGTTATCGCAGGTGGTGTCAACACCAATCTGACACCTGAATCCTTTGTGGGATTCTGCAAAATGGGCACCCTGTCCGCCAACGGGTCATTCCCCTTTGACGAACGGGCCGACGGATTTGTTCTGGGCGAAGGGTCCGGCGTCCTGGTCCTGAAACGTCTTAAAGATGCCATCCGGGAAAAGGATCACATTCTGGGTGTCATCAAGGGTATTGCCTCGGCTTCCGACGGCAAAGGCAAAGGCATTGCCGCCCCGGATAAAGAGGGGCAGAAACTGGCATTTCAGCGCTGCCATGAAAATATCAAGACGAAATTTTCTCCGGGGATGGTGCAGTTTATCGAAGCCCATGGCACCGGCACAAAGGTGGGGGATGCCGTTGAGATGGATACCCTGTGCCAGGTATATGACCAAGAGGCGTCCATTGGTGTCTCCTCCATCAAATCCCAGATCGGTCATCTGCTCGGGGCGGCCGGTATGGCCGGCATGATAAAAACATTGCTGGCGTTAAACCATCAAACCTTGCCCCCCAACGGCACATTTGAAAAATTATCTCCGAAAATCGACATGGCAGATACATCCCTGTTTGTTCTGGGCGATCCTAAACCCTGGGATGCACCGGCCAATGGACCGCGCATGGCAGCGGTGAGCTCCTATGGATTCGGGGGCATTAATTACCATGCCGTGGTCAGCGAGTTCCGCCAAGCAGACGCAACGCTTTCCCGAAAGATTTTTGTAGACCTTGACCATGATCCCAATGACGACAGAATCGTTTTTGCCGGCATGGGCGTTGTCCTGCCGAAGGCCAAGAACAAAGACGCGTTCTGGGATGCCATGGTTTCAGGGCAAAAGGCTTACCAGCCTATGCCTGCCGATCGTCTGGCCAATGACTGCTATGCCGAAGAGGACGAAAATTCAGGCTTTCGCCTACCCATGATGAAAAACGGCATTGTTGACGATTTTATGCTGGACCCCAAAACCTTTAAGATTCCGCCTTCCGCCATGACCTACATGGACCGGGCACAGTTGTTCGGCCTGGATGCGGCAGGGCAGGCCCTTGAACATGCCGGTCTTCAGGATAAACTAACTCCCGGCAATAAAATCGGTACCATTTTGGGTACTATTTCCGGGACCCGGAATGTTGAATCTATCATCCGCACCCGGATTCCGTTACTCCAGCGCATGATCCGGTCCATTTCGGAGGTGGATGAAAATACCCTTTCTGCCATTGCAGGTCACGTGGGAGATCTTTTAACTGAGAAGTATCCTGCCATGACCGGGGACAGCATTCCCGGTATGCTGTCAAACATTGTATCGGCACGCATCTCCAAACATTATAATACCCAGGGCACCAATTTTGTGGTGGATGCCTCATGTGCGTCTGCCACCATGGCCTTATATCTGGCGGTTAAAAATCTGCGTGCAGGCAACCTGGATGCCGTACTCACCGGCGGGGTGGACACTAACCTGTATCCGGGAGTGCTGCTGGCATTCAAGCGTCTGGGCATTCTTGCGGAAACAGAACCCAGCCTGTTTGACAATAATGCCAACGGATATGTCATGGGCGAAGGGGCTGCCTGTCTGGTTGTCACCACCTATAAATATGCAAAACAGAACGACATGCCGATCCTGGGTGAATTAAAATGCCTGAACATGGCTGCAAGTGCGCCAGAGCATTTGCTGTCACCTTCTGAAAATAAATATGAAAAGGTGATTGCAAATGACACCGGGGCTTTTAAAACCCGGAAACCCGATCTGGCATATCTGGATGTGTTTGGTGTGTCCCACCCGTTCTTGGATCTGGTTGAAAAACAGGCCATTGAAAAAAGCCTGAACCATCCCCTGGCATACGGAAATGTCAAAACCGAGTTCGGGTACTTTAAAGCCGCCAATCCCGCTGTGGTCATGTCAAGGCTTTTGATGATGTCGGAAAAAGGGGTGCTGCTGCCCACCCATGGATACAAACCCGACTCCACACTTATCGAAAAGGACAGCTTGCTGCACCCGGTCAAAGAGATCACGCCGCTGGCTGATGGTGCGCTTTTAGGCGCTGATGTCAACGGTATCGGCGGCAACCATGCTCATGTGATCATCGGCAGACTGCCCCGGTTTCTGCGGTCCCAAGAGGAGTTGGCCTCAGTGGAACAGCCGGCTGTCACCCCCGGGGCCTGGCCGGATACGGTCCGGACCGCTGCTGTCACAGCCCTCCTTTCAGGCCAGGGCGCTCAGTCGGCAGGCATGCTGAAAGGCCTTTATGATACTGTTCCTGAAATCAAAGCTCTGATGGATCAGGGGGATGCCATTTTCCGGGAGCGCCGGGGAGCATCTTTGCTGGAGATCATGAATGCCGGCGGTTCACCGCTCAACCAGACGGAAAATACCCAGCCCGCCATCTTCCTTTCCACGGCGGCCATCTATCATGCATTGCAGCTCAAAGGCTTTGAACCTGATTTTTATATCGGGCACAGTGTCGGAGAATACTCAGCCCTTTATTGCGCAGGCTTGGTTGATTTCAGTACGGGCATGAACCTTGTGATTTCCAGGTCTGATTTCATGGCCCGGGCAGCAAGTGAAAACCCCGGCGGAATTATGGTGGTCTTTGACGGAGAAAAAGCCGCACAGGACATGATCGACAAGTCCGGTGTCGGAGATATCTGGCTGGTCAACAAAAACAGCGAAAAGCAGACGGCCATTGCCGGTACAACAAAGGGCATAGACCTTTTTTGCGCCCATCTGAAAGACAAAGATATTTTCCATAAAAAACTGGCCCTGTCCGCACCCTTCCACACTCCGTTGCTGGAACCTGCGGCCGACAATATGGCCAAGACCCTTGGGTCGGTAAATTTTAATCTTAAAAATGCCCATAAAATCATCTCAAATCTGACGGCTAAACCCTATCCTGCCGATGAACAGATGATCCGGACCCACCTGGCACGTCAGATCGTCTCCCCGGTGGAATTTGTAGAATCGGTCAAAGGCGTTCATGCCCAGGGCTGCAAACGGTTTATTGAAATCGGGCCGGGCAGACTGCTGTGTAACCTGTTGAAAAACATCTCCATTGAAAATCCGGAATCCATGCCCACGGCAGATGCCAAAAAGGGAGAACTTGAAAGTTTCAACCTGGCCGCAGAGCGGTTTATTGCACCCAAGGCAAAAGAGACTGTTCAGACAAGTGAAGCAGCTCCGATTGAATTGATGAACTTTGAACCTAAAAACCTCAATAATAAAGATGTGAAGCATAAGAGTCAGGAAAAAACAGAATCCCCAAGAGAAGTAATGCACAAGGATATGGATTTTAACACCTTTTTAGAACAGAACAAAAACCTTGTACAGGCGACACTACAGCGCGAATATCAGGCGTTTCAACAGAAAAATGCCCTGGCGGCCATTGAAAATTTAGGCCTGTACACCGGTTCCGTCTGTATTGCCGGTGTTGCCGTGGGCCTGCCGGGCAAAGGACACCAGGTATTCAATGAGAAAAATTTTGACCGTATTCTGGCCGGGAATAATTTCATTGAACCTTTGACCCAGGAAGAGAAACACAAAATTGTGGACATGAATATTACCCGGGTCTACAAACAACCCAACGGCAATGCCAGGTTTGTGGATATCGTAAACACCCAGGATGTGATCCAGCTGGCCGGGAAACTCGGGTATTTTGATCTGTCTACGGAGTACGGTATCAGCCGCAAGTTTGACCTTGTGGATGAACTGGCTATGGCAGCCGGGCTTGAAGCCTTGAAAGACGCCCATATCCCCTTGGTCCAAGGGTATAAAAAAACCTCCACCGGCAGCAGCATCCCCGACGCACTTGTCTTGCCCGAAGAGATGCAGGAGACAACCGGCGTGATCATGACCGGTATTTTCCCCGGGTTTGAGACCCTGTTGCACCATCTCAATGCGTATTATTACAACAAGTTTTACGTCAGACCCTATGAAGAGCTGGAAAACATCTACTATCACCTGATGGAGAATCTTTCGGACAAGGATATGAAGGATGTGATTACGGACTGGTTCTTTAAAATCCGTGAGCGCCGCAAGGTATATGGCCAGTATAAATTTGAGCGCAATATCCTTTTTGACATCGTGTCCCTGGGCGGCGCACATTTCGCCCAGCTTATCCGGGCAAAGGGGCCCAATATTCATTTGACCGGGGCGTGTGCGTCCACCACCCAGGCCATCGGCGTGGCAGAGGACTGGATTAGAAACGACCGGTGCGACCGGGTGATTGTCATCGGCGGGGAAGCGGCCACAAGTGAGGCCCAGATGCCGTGGGTGGGATCCGGATTTCTGGCCATGGGCGCCGCCACCAGCAAGGAAGTGGTTTCAGACGCTGCCAAACCCTTTGATGAGGACCGAAACGGAACGATCCTAGGTTCAGGTGCTGTAGGGCTCGTTGTGGAACGACAAGACACCCTGAAACACAGGGGGTTGAACGGCCAGGCCCGGATTTTAGGCACCTATATCGGCAACAGCGCATTCCATCCCTCCCGTATTGATGTGCACCACCTTGCCGGTGAACTTAATAAATTCGTAAACAAGGTGGAAAAACAAAACGCTTTATCCCGCACGGACATGGCCAAGCAACTGGTGTTCATGTCCCATGAGACCTTTACGCCGGCCCGGGGCGGCAGTGCCTCGGCTGAAGTTGAGGCGTTAAAAACAGCGTTTCCAAATCTTTACAAGCAAATTGCAATCACCAATACCAAGGGATATACCGGACACACCCTGGGTGCGGGCATTGAGGATGCCATACTGGTCAAAGGCCTGCAGAAAAAGACCTTTCCGCCTGTGGCCAACCTGGATCATGTACCTGCTGAATTTTCAGATTTGAATTTTACACAATCAGGGCATGGCGATTACCGCTTTGGACTGCATTTCAGCGCCGGATTCGGATCCCATTTTGCCTTTTTACTGGTGGACCGGGTCCAGGAAGCTGACGTGGAGAACAACCCAGTCTACCATGAGTGGCTGGCACGGATTACCAAAAGCCCAGAGCCCATGCTGGGTGTCATAAACAGAACCCTGTGCGTTTTCCCCAAGGATAAGCACGCAGACACAAAGGCCCCGGAGAAGGTGGCGGAGAAAGTGAGTCGTGCCGCCAGCCAAGACGCACCTGAACGCCGCACATCAAAGAAAGACGATGAACCCAAACAACCGGCAAAAGCTGCGGGAAATGTCCAGGCCACAGATGTTTTAAGCCAAATCACCGCCTTGATTGCCGAACAGACCGGTTACACGCTGGACATGCTGGAACCGGACCTGGACCTGGAAGCGGATTTGGGCATTGACACAGTCAAGCAGGTGGAGACCTTCGGTAAGATCACCAAATCCTTTGGCCTGACCGTTCCCGAAGATATCAGCCTTTCGGAACTGAATACCATCCGCAAAATTGCCGAGTATATCGGCAGCCAGATTCAGACGGATGATACTCCGAAACAGGCTGAATCCGGCACAGCAGTCCAGGCACCGGATTCAGGTTCCGGCAGCGGCCCGGATGTCATGGATGACATCACCGCTTTGATTGCCGAACAGACCGGCTACACGCTGGACATGCTGGAACCGGACCTGGACCTGGAAGCGGATTTGGGCATTGACACAGTCAAGCAGGTGGAGACTTTCGGTAAGATCACCAAATCCTTTGGCCTGACCGTTCCCGAAGATATCAGCCTTTCGGAACTGAATACCATCCGCAAAATTGCCGAGTATATCAGCAGCCAGATTCAGACGGATGATACTCCGAAACAGGCTGAGTCCGGCACAGTTGCCCAGGCACCGGATTCAGGTTCCGGCAGCGGCCCGGATGTCATGGATGACATCACCGCCTTGATTTCAGAACAGACCGGTTACACGCTGGACATGCTGGAACCGGACCTGGACCTGGAAGCGGACTTGGGCATTGACACGGTCAAGCAGGTGGAGACCTTCGGCAAGATCACCAAGTCTTTTGGCTTGAGTGTCCCCGAAGATATCAACCTTTCTGAACTGAATACCATCCGCAAAATTGCCGAGTATATCGGCAGCCAGATTCAGACCGAGGATATTCCAAAGCAAGCTGAATCCGGCACAACTGAACCGGCACCGGCTTCAGGTACTGATAGCGGCCAGGACATTACGGGCGACATCACGGCCATGATCGCCGAGCAGACCGGTTATACCCAGGACATGCTGGAACCGGACCTGGATCTGGAAGCGGATTTGGGTATTGACACGGTTAAGCAGGTGGAGACCTTCGGTAAGATCACCAAAGCATACGGATTGTCCGTTCCCGAGGATATCAATCTGTCTGAATTGAACACTATCCGTAAAATCAGTGAATATATACAGGCACAAGTCTCCGGGGAGGGCAACGATAATGCGGATACCCCGCCGACGCCGGCAGCCCAAAGCGCCCAGGCATCTGAAACTGAACACGCCGGGCAGTCAACGTCAGAGACCTCTGAGCAAACGGGAATTCAACGCTATACCTTTGGATTGCGCAAGCTGCCCGACGCAACACCTGGCAACCCTAGTTGTGAAGGTCAAACTTATTTGATCACCATGGACAAACAGGGATTCGGCCAGGCTGTGGCGAATTTAATCAAAGAAAATAAAGGGAATGTCATCAGTGTGGGCAACAGTGAGCAAGATGATTACATTGTTGATTTAAGCACCGTTGACGGCGCCGAAGAGGTCATTTCCCGGATCAAGGCGGACCATGAGGGTATTGCAGGGATCTTTTTCCTTCACCCCCTGGATTTTGCCATGGAGGCAGGTGAGAACCCGGTGGCAGAGAGTGCATCAGTCAAATTTTTATTTCTGTTGTGCAAGGCATTCGGCATTCGGCTGGATCAATCCCACGGCCGTTTGGCGGCCCTATCGGTTCAGTCCGCCCTGGCCCGTTTCAAGGAACCTGCACCGGATCAGATTTTCCCTGTGTTCAGCGGCATTTCAGGCCTGCTGAAAACCGTGGCCAAAGAGTATCCGCAAACAGGGGTGAAAGTTGTGGAGTTCATGGATAAAAATGAACTTGCGGATATGACCCAGGCCGCTTCCATATTTATGGAAGAGGTGTTCAGCACCAGCACCCGCCGGGAGGTGGGCATTGAAAAGGGGGCAAGATTCGGCATCCGGGCAAAGACCGGGAGTCCTGAAACATCACAGTCCCAGGGCGAAGAGTCCTCTGTCATCAAAGGTACTGACACGCTGCTGGTTACAGGCGGTGCTGCGGGCATCACCTATGAACTGCTCAAGGCGGTCATCCGTCCGGATATGAATTTGGTTATTCTAGGACGCAGCCGGGTGGAGGATGAATTGGAGATTCCTGTGACCGATGCCATGGATGACACACAAATCATGGCCGCGCTCAAGTCCATACACCCGAACGCCAAACCCGTGGAGCTGAAAAATAGAACAGCCGGACTGCGGCGGATTCTTACGGCCCGGGAAAATCTGGGCCAATTGCGTGCCCAGGTAAAATCAGTGGATTACCATGCCGTGGATGTCACCGATCCCGACGCCGTTCTTAAGGCGGTCAACCAATATGACCGTATTGACGGGGTGATTCATGCCGCCGGTGTGGACCGAAGCATTATGATTGAGAAAAAATCCATGGAGGATTTCAATCTGGTTTTTGATACCAAGGTCCAGGGGATGGCTAATGTACTGGCAGCCATTGAAAATAAAAATTGCCGCTATCTCATCGGTTTTTCATCCATTACCGCCAGATTCGGCAATGAGGCCCAGTCAGACTATACGGCCGGAAACGACATGATGGGGGCCATGATACAGGCAATCGCCTTTAAAACACCGGAAATGACCTACAAGGTTTTTGACTGGACCGCCTGGGCCGAAATCGGAATGGCGGCCCAAGGCACCATTGAGGCTGTGTTAAAGGAAAAGGGCATTGCCTTTCTTCCGGTGGCCCAAGGGGTTCGCTTTTTCCAGGAAGAACTGCTCAATCCGGCCGGCAATGAAATCCTGATCGGTGCGCCTCCTGAGAAAAATCCAGCCGCATTCGATCCGGACGGCCTGCTTGCCGTGGGGCCGTTCCTGGATACCGTGGAAAAAGATACCGGTCGGGACAGGCTGAAATTCAAACGCCTTCTGGAAGCGGACAGGGATCTTTTTCTTTTCGACCATGCCAGAAAAGGCGTGCCCCTGTTTCTCGGGGCAACCGGGCTGGAAACCATGGCTGAAGCGGCCCTTGAATGCAGCGGTTCCCAAGGACGCGTCCTTGAAGTCAGTGATTTTAAGATCCCCTATGGCATCAAATTGTTGAAAAATCGCCCGAAACATATTGAAATTTTTGCTGAAAAAAATGCGGACGGTTCAATAACAACAGAGATCCATTCTGTTTTCACTCCCCCGGGTGGTAAAGCCCCTGTCCAGGACACCCTGCATTACCAGGGCAAATTTAAAATCGGCACGGATTTTCCCGTCCTGGATGAGATCTCCACCCCGGCATTGTCCGAATTCAAGGTTGATACCCAGTGGCAGGAACAGATCTACCACCCGGAGCGCCTGTTCATGGACGGGTTGTTCCGCTCCGTGGATCAGCTGGCCGCCTTGGACGAGGACAGCCTGGTTACAGTGGTTCAATGGCGGCCCGGCCGCGAATTTTTCAATGGCCAGACCTATCCTGAATTTGCCACCCCAGTGGTGATCATGGATGCCGTATTCCAAACCGGAGGAATACTGGAGTTTTTCACCAGTGCTGACGTGATGCTGCCCTATGCCATTCGCAAGGTTTCGTTTGCAGGGGATGTTCTGCCCAATACCCCTTATTTCTGCGTGACCCGGCGTATGGCCCAGGACAGTGACACCAAAACGTATCATATGCAGCTGGCAGATCCTTCGGGCCGTGTGGTCGTTGACATTCAGGATTTTCAAATGGTCCGGGTGGATCACCTGGCCGAAGAGAATCGTCCGGCTATGCCCACGCTGAATACGGTCACCGCCTGATGGCCGTATAGATGCAACGCATGAACCTGCTGTTCCGTGAACAGGGCATCCATTTTTGCCTTGTTCACATCCCGGACATGCTCAAAGCGTTATTACCCCAAACTGTCGGGCCTGGTTACCAGACCAGGCCCGGCTGCCGATTCTGTCCGGATCAGTTTGCAAGGCCCATGCTTTCCCCGGCCGAACTCAATAAGCTGAATCAATTGTTTGCCCTGAAAAAGCAGGTGGAACGACTGGCCGGACGATGGGCGGTAAAAAATCTTGTCATGCAGGAGACAGGCCTGTCCCCGGATGCCATTGAGATACATAATGACGCATCCGGGGCACCCGTCCTGGCCCCTGCCTTTGATTATGCCATATCCATCTCACATTCAGGGGATTACGCCCTGGCCGCTTTGTGCAAAAAAGCCCATGCCATCGGTGTTGATATGGAGACCATAATCCCTATGGATATCCCGGCCCTTTTACACGCCGGATTTTCCAACAAAGAACAGAGTGCATACGCCGGGGAAGACCTTGAAAACATCCTGAAAATCTGGACCATCAAAGAAGCCGTGCTTAAATACCGGCGAACCGGTTTAAAAAATTCTGCAAAAAAAATCGAATGGCTGGATGAAACACTATATGAAAATCATGCCCCCGTTGATGACGCTTTTGTAAAATCATACCAGCGGGATAAAATTATTTTTTCGGTGGCCGTTCCAATTCTAAAGGCGACCGGTATGGGATAACTCTTCCAGTCCCCCATGATCTAAAATCAAAAATTTTTTCCCATCCGCCTTGATAAATTCGGCCTGGTCCATTTTTTTCAATACACGGGAAATGGTCTCCGGGGTTGTGCCGATGAGGCTTGCCAGTTGAACCTTTGAAACAGGCAACGATACCTTGGTTGACGTCCGGTGTTCTTTTTGTGAATGCACGCTCTCTTCCCGTGCCAGGGTCAGAATATAAGCGGCAAGCCTGGCAGGCACTTCCTTCAAACTTAAATTTTCAATTTGAACCGTGAATTCCCTCAGGCGCCTGGAAAGGTCTGCCAGCATGTTCATGGCAAGGGCGGGGGATTTTCCAATTTGCCGGACAAAGGCTTGTCTGGGCAGAAAAAGAATGGTTGAGGGTTCCAGGGCCATGGCAGACGCCGGGAAGCTTGTTCCCTGGAATACCGGAACCTCACCGAATGTATGGCCTGGGCCGTATATGTGCAGGATCTGCTCTTTCCCCTCAAAAGACATTTTGAATACTTTGATTTTTCCTGCTGCCACAATGTAAAACCCTTCGCCCCGGTCGCCTTCCTGGAAAATAATTTCGCCTTTGTTTACGGTTAATTCACTGGCCAAAGCGGCGAGAGTCGCACTCTGGTCTTCCGTCAGTCCTGAAAAAAGGGGAATGATGTGCAGATACTGTTCGATGTTTGGTCTCCGGAAAAGTTTTTCAGCAATGGTTTCAATTGGATTGTCTGGACAACCGCAAAAAAATCAACAAAAATTTAACGGCTTGATTCAGATCAAGGTTTTCCCTTTTTTTCTATAGTAACTTCAAACCAAGATGTAAACTTAATTTAAACTTTAATCATAAAAGGTAAGCCCCATGAAAGTTATCCGTAAAATTATAGAGATAGACGAAGAAAAGTGTGACGGCTGTGCCAACTGCGTACCCTCCTGTGCCGAAGGGGCCATTCAGATTATTGACGGCAAGGCAAAGGTTATTGGCGATAAGTATTGTGACGGGCTTGGCGCCTGTCTTGGCGATTGCCCCAGAGGCGCGCTTAAGCTCATTGCGCGCCGGGCTGACGAATATGATGAACAGGCTGTACATGCACGGCTTGACAGGCAAAGGTCCGCAACGATCTCAAAACCCAATGGGTGCCCGTCCCAGCAGGTCACAACATTTCCCATCTCTCCGTTACCGGGTATGGGGGCGGCGACAGATGGATCTGCCGGCGGCTCAGCCCTGGGGCACTGGCCGGTGCAGCTTCGGCTGATCCCTGCCGCAGCGCCCTTTTTAAAAGATGCAACCCTGCTGATCACAGCCGACTGCGTTCCTGTTGCCGCCCCATCGTTTCATTCCGATTATCTGAAAGGCAAGGTCGTCATGCTCGGCTGTCCTAAATTTGATGATGCCGATCTCTATATTGACAAGCTTGCAGATATTTTTGCCCAAAATAATATCCAGGGCATCACCATGATGGTCATGGAAGTTCCCTGCTGTTCAAAAATGAAATGGATTGTTGACTGTGCCATGGAAAAATCCGGAAAGAGTATTCCTGTTCACCGGGTAACCATTTCAACCACAGGCCAACCCTTACCCTGAAATACCTGTCTTTTTTTCCTGCCGATTGTGGGTACAACATGCTGTGCCCATAATCGGCTGGGGTATATTCTCAGCAGAAATACAGCAATTCCCGCATTTACACTTTTGCACCGGAACATTACGATATTGGGTATGGGGAATTGCAACGATACGATTCCCAAAGCTGAAAAGAAGCGTCTACGTGTCTATAAATTCAAAGGAGAAAATCATGAATTCCAAAATCTTGCTTCCGTTCGATGACACTGACAGTGCCGGAAATACTGTTTCCTTTGTCGCAGAACACTTAAATAAAGAGCACGAGATCACACTGTTTCACGTAGTGCCGGATACGGCGGCAGCCTGCGGGCTCGACAGTCCCAGCCTTACACCCTATTTCGAAAAAGAACGTAATGCGTTTTGCCGGATGGAGGAACGGCGCCAGGCTATGATGAAAGAAATCCTTGATGCTGCAAGGCATGTTTTAATTAATGCCGGGTTTTCCAAAGAGAATATTCACATCAAAATTGAGGCCCAGAACAAAAATATCGCCAGTGACATTGTTCAGGAAGCCCAAAAAGGAAAATATAGTCTGGTGGCCATGGGACGAAGGTCGTCTTCAGGCATTAAGGACTTTTTCATGGGCAGCAACGCTTCGCGGGTGATGCACGCCTTGAACGGCATACCCGTGATCATCATTGACTGAGTGAAATATGGGCAGAATCAAAGGTGACGATGTCGTCAAAAATCTTCCGCTTACTGCCTTATGGTGCCTGGCCAGACGTTTGATATGCTGTATGTCTGCAGTTGTTCCCAGGCCAGGCACCAAGTTTTGTAGCCGGACATCTTTATCTATCCGTCGATTGGGCTTTTCACCGGCACCGGTTGATCAATGGCCGCTTGCCCCAACACCTGCCGGATTACTTCGTCCAGTTCACCTGCTGTAAAGATTTTTATTCCCTGCTTGAGCGTGTCATCCATGGCTGCAATTTCAGCCTGGTTTTTGGCAGGAAAAATGACTGTTTTGATTCCGGCGGTTTTGGCTGCCAGCAGTTTTTCACGGATGCCGCCCACAGGAAGGATTCTGCCGCTTAAGGTTACCTCTCCCGTCATGGCCATATCCCGGGGACAGGGAATATCCTTTAACAGAGAAACCAGCGCCACGGCAATGGTCATCCCGGCGGATGGACCGTCCTTGGGAATGGCCCCCGACGGCACATGAACGTGGATATCCCGGCCCTGGAAAAAGTTTGCAGCCAGCCCCAATTGTTCCGTGTGGCTGCGGATGTAGCTTAAGGCGGCCTGGGCGGATTCCTTCATGATTTCGCCTAAATATCCGGTGAGGATCAGACGTTCGGCTCCCATCATCCGCGTGGTCTCCACAAAGATGATTTCCCCGCCGCTTTCCGTCCAGGCAAGGCCTGTGGCGCACCCCACCCGGTCCCGTGCCCCTGCAATTTCATAGTGGTATCTGGCAGGCCCCAGAAGTTTTTCTACGGTATTTTCATCTATTTTTATTTTCCGGGACGCATTGGGCGTATTGAGATACCGCCGGGCAATTTTGCGGCAGATGGCTGAAATTTGGCGTTCAAGTCCCCGTAATCCCGCCTCCCGGGTGTGTTCCCTGATGATGGCACAAAGCGCATTTTGCGTAAATTCAAGGTCGAATCCCGAAAGTCCCGTGTCCTCCTTGGCCCGGGGAATCAGGTGGCGTTGGGCAATGTGTGTTTTTTCTTCGATGGTGTATCCGGACATGGATATCACCTCAAACCGGTCAAGCAACGGCCCTGGAATCCGTGCCACCATATTGGCCGTTGCAATGAACATCACCTTGGACAGGTCAAAGGGAATGTCCAGGTAATGGTCAATGAATTTCGAGTTCTGCTGGGGGTCCAGCACCTCAAGCAGCGCCGAGGCAGGATCGCCTTTGAAATCCTGTCCGATTTTATCGATTTCATCGAGCATGAGCACGGGATTCAAAGATTCGGCCCGGCGTATTTCCTGGATGATTCGTCCGGCAAGGGCACCGGCATAGGAGCGCCTGTGTCCCCTGATATCGGCTTCATCCTTTATGCCGGCCAGGGAGATCCGGACGAATTTACGTTCCAGGCTTTGGGCAATGGACTTGCCAAGTGACGTCTTTCCCGTGCCCGGAGGACCGGCAAAGCAGATCACAGGCCCCTTGGCTTCCACAAGCCCTGTTTTTTTGCCCAGGGCCTTTTTGACGGTTTCCCGGATATTATCAAGTTTAAGGGGCTTGGGAATAAAGTGAAATGAGCCCCGCTTGATGGCATCCACGGCGGTGAGTACCGTGGCATACCCGGAGATGATGATCACTTCTGTGGAGGGGCTTGTGGCCTTTATACGTTCCAGAAGCGCCATACCGTCAATTTTGTCCATTTTAAGGTCCGTGATCACAAGATCTACGGTTTTGTCTTTTAAAAATTCCAGGGCCTGGGTACCGCCGTCGGCCGTGCTGACCTCATAACCCTCTTTGGACAGGACATGCTCCAGGTTCATCCGGGTGATCTGCTCATCATCCACCACAAGAATGGTGTTTTTCCGGGACAGCTTCATTTGCCGGACCGCCAGATGTTCGAGGATTCGCTCCTTGATTTCTTCAAGTCCATAATGGTCGGAGTTCAGGATTCTTTCCGCGCGCTGGATGTCAAGATTGTCCTGGGTGTATCGGTTCCAGGGCAGGGTGGTCACATAGTCGATATGATTGAGCCCGATGGTGTACTCGGCCGCACTTGGATTGATCTTTTCAAGCCGGTCCACCTCTTTGAGTAAAATTTTTTCAATTTCAGCCGGGATTTTTTGCTCCAGCACGGCCTCGCGCAACGCAGCAATTTCTTCTGCTCCCGTATCAACAACCTGCGTTTCTTCTTCTTTTTTAAAGATCCGTTTCACCCTGACAGCCCTTTCTTCTAAGAACTTCAAAATTTGAAAATTATTCAGTTTTTTTTAGCTTAGAGCAATTACCATGCCTGATACCTGATTTGGGGTACGGCGGTTCCTTAAGAAGGGAAGTCATAAGGCTTTTTCACCTTACATCAACCCAAAGTAAGAGATGAATCTCTGATGAATCGTTTCATTGTGCAACACAAACATTGACAATTGCAATGTTTGTAAACAAGCGCGAGATAAGGCTTTGATAATAATTTTTAAATAATATTGCATTCTGCAACACAACCGGCGGCGCAGGGCTGGTGGGAAATCTGTGAAAAGCCCCACTGTGTAGGCAATTAAGACGGTTTTTGGAAACTGGTATGCAACTTGCTCATTATTTGCCAGCAAAGATGGTAAACCCAATACACTTATTAAGGAGGACAGTCGCGTATGCAGTTTTTAAATAGAATATTAAACCTTGGTAAAAAACACGGCAATGCGGAAAAACCGATTCAATTTTCCCAGCGTTGCGATAGCAACGATGCTGGTACAGATGGGGATCAGTGCATGTTGTGCAAGGAAAACGAAGGGAAAAATCTGGTGGTTGCCACCCTTGAAAGCCGGTTTTCCGATGATATGGTTGAGTATGCCCTGGATATGGCCAAGCGCATGGATTACGGCATTATTGCGGTAAATGCAGCTAATCTGACCCATGATGTAACCTCATTTTTTTCCACCACCCAGGAAGAACTGTACGCCGATTTTAAGGAAACGGCGGCAAAAAATGTATCGCCGTTCGAGGCGAAGGCCACAGAACTGGGCCTGAAATTTGCCCATACCACAAGCCAGGCCGATGTGGACCATGCCATTGCCGATATCACCAAGGAGTGCGGCCACATTGAATTTATTATTTCCGAGAACAAGCGCCCTGCTGCGGTAAGGGACGCTGCCGTCAACCAGGATCGGATTGCCCAGCGGCTTTGCGTTTATTCAGTGAATTAGGAGGACTGTTGCATGAGTGCTCATTTTATCATCGGTCTTTGTATCGTTTTGTTTACAGCGGTGCTGTGCTTTATCTACAGAAATGAAGAAGAAGAATAGTACCGGCATTTTAAAATAGTTAATTTTCAATGGAGTGTTTTTTAGAATGACACCTGATATGATTATGACCATGATCATCCTGGTCTTTGTTATCTGCCTCTTTGTGTTCGAATGGGTGCGGGTGGATGTGGTCGGGATAATGATGATGGTCCTTCTCCCCCTGATTGGACTGATCTCTCCTAAAGAAGCCTTTGTGGGCTTAAGTTCCAATGCAGTTTGTTCCATTATTGCCGTAATTATCATTGGTGCGGGGTTGGATAAAACCGGCGTTATGAATAAAGTGGCCAAGCCCATCCTGGCCCTGGCAGGCAAAAGCGAAGCCAAGATCATGCTTTTGGTCTCAAGTACTGTGGGTATTATTTCAAGTATGATGCAGAATATTGGGGCCGCAGCCCTGTTTCTGCCCGCCACCCAGAGAATCTCCAAGCGGGTGGGGATTCCCACCTCCCGCATCCTGATGCCCATGGGGTTTTGCGCCATTATCGGCGGAACGCTTACCCTTGTGGGCGCAAGCCCGACCATCCTGCTCAATGACCTTATGGTGCTGGGCGGTGAAAAGCTTGAACCTTTCGGGTTGTTCACCCAGACGCCCATCGGTGTGTGTTTGTTGGTTACGGCGCTTTTATATTTTTTGATTTTCGGACGGTTGATTCTTCCCAACGCAAGCGGCGATTCCGGCAAAGGCGCCACAGATGTGCTCATTAACGAATATCAGGGTGTCAACAGTCTGGTTGAACTTCACGTACCCGAAGAGACCGGTACCACAGGGCTTCTGGATGATTTAAATATTCGTCCCCGGTTTCTTGTTACGGTCATCGGCATATCTTCTCCCTCTACCCGGACCACCAACCATGTGCCCCGCAGTTATGAAGGCATCAACGGCGGCGATGA
Source organism: Desulfobacter curvatus DSM 3379 (assembly GCF_000373985.1). Taxonomy (GTDB): domain Bacteria; phylum Desulfobacterota; class Desulfobacteria; order Desulfobacterales; family Desulfobacteraceae; genus Desulfobacter; species Desulfobacter curvatus. The sequence continues at coordinate 69,141 of NZ_KB892913.1, read as the reverse complement.
TATTGCCGTGGTCGGCAAAAGGGAAAATATAGAGCAGCTTGCCAAAGAGTATGGCTGGGAGATAAAGCCGGCCCTTGAAACTTTTGCAGAATTTTTGGCCAATACCAATGCCGGTATGGCCGAGGTCATTGTGGCACCAAGATCCGAACTCATCGGCAAAACATTGAATGAGGTTAATTTCAAGGAAATGTACGGACTTAATCCGCTGGTGCTGTTCAAGGACAATCGAAAATATTACTCCGGGCTGACCAATATCCGGCTGGCCATGGGGGACACGCTGTTGCTCCAGGGGCCATGGGAGAAGTTTCATATTCTGATGAACAGGCCCAAACCCAGATCTTTGGTGTTTGCATCCAAGCTGGAAGGTGAAATCCTGCGGCCCCAGAAAGCGATGCTGGCTGTAGGGTGGTTGGCTCTTGCCCTTTTCCAGATCGTGGTCTTGAAAATTCAGCTGTCCGTGGCGCTTATGTCCGGGGCGCTTGGGATGATCATTACCGGGGTTCTCACGGTTGACGAGGCATATCTGTCCGTCGACTGGATGACAGTATTTCTATTGGCAGGGCTCATTCCCCTGGGCATTGCTTTTGAAAAAACCGGAACAGCCGGGTTTATTGCCCATACGGTGCTTAACCTGATCGGGACGCCTTCACCCATTGTTCTTCTGGCGGTTGTGGGGATTATGGCATCCTTTTTTACCCTGGTTATCTCCAATGTGGGGGCCACGGTGCTTCTGGTGCCCCTGTGCATGAACATGGCGGTGATGGCCGGGGCAGACCCGAGGATGGCTGCGCTGGTGGTGGGGCTCTCTGCTTCCAATACTTTTGTGCTGCCTACACATCAGGTGAATGCACTGATCATGCGTCCGGGCGGCTACAGAACCATTGACTACGCCAAGGCCGGTGCCGTGATGACCGTGCTGTTTCTTGTTGTGGAATTGACCGTGATCTATTTTTTCTACGGTATTTCTTAAACCAAAAAAACAATGCTATTCCCCGGGCCGATCGGATGACCTTATGTCCGGTCGGCCTGTTTATTGTAGCGATTATTTTACCATGAAGACCATGAAGCGCACGAAAAATATATACCGGGAAATCAATCTTCATGTCCTTCATGCGCTTCATGGTTTTAATCCGGAAGTATCTTAACTTTATGACATTGGCCTTGTTTCCCATAGAGAACATATATATATATTGATTATTATGCGTTTTAGTCTTAGACAAAAAGTATCATTTCTTTTCCTGGTTTTCATGGTGGTGAACAGCATTATCTGGTTCATAAACCACTACAGCAATTCCACAGTGTTAAGCACCCTGGTGCTCATTGAAAAAAAACGGGATCTGTTGGATACGGTGCTGGAGGCCCGGCGTTACGAGAAGAATTTCTTTTTAAGAAAGGACATCCGGGATTTGTCCATGGCCCTGTCATACATTGGTAAAATTGATGAAAAACAGGCTCATATTGAAAAAGAGTTTTCTGACCTTGTAGTCAGGGACCCCTTTTTCCAGCAACGCAGCCAGGCCATCAATGCCTACCGCACCAACATGGAAACCCTGCTAAACTTGTATAAAAGTGGTACAGTTTCTTCTGAGCGGTCTTTGCAGATTCAAAATACGGTGACCCAGCTTGGGCGGGAATTGACTACTGATATTGAACAAGTGGTAAAAGCAGAGAAAAAAAAGGTGTTTGAACTGCTGGACCGGTCCAGGGAATACTTAATGGTTTCTCTGCTCCTATTGTTTATTCTCACTGTCGTGGCCACCATTTTTTTGGTCATCAAGCTTAACCGCCCCTTAAAAGCCATTGAAACCGGCATCAAACACATTGCCAAGGGCGATTATGATAAAATTCCGGCAATAAAAACCGGAGACGAGTTTGAGTCTTTGGCCGTGAGTCTGAATGATATGATTGAAGAGCTGGATCGCCGTAAAACCCAGCTCATCCAGGCCGAGAAAATGTCGTCCTTGGGCACGCTTACCTCCGGGGTGGCCCATGAACTGAACAATCCGTTGAACAATATCTCCACCAGCGTCCAGATTATCCAGGAGGAAATTGAAGACCCGGATATTGATTATAAAAAAACGCTGTTGGCCAATGTTGAACAGGAGATCAACCGGTCAAAGGAAATTATCCGGGCCCTGCTTGATTTTTCCAGACAAAGTGATTTCAGTGTTGAACCGGTGGTGTTTAAAAAACTGGTCGGCAACACCATGCACCTGATTACAGGGGATATCCCTTCGGATATTGATGTGGAAATCTCCGTTCCCGATGATATTGAGGGCCACATGGATCCCCGGCGCATCCAGCAGGTGCTGCTTAATCTGATTATCAATGCCGTATTTGCCATGGAGGATCAGGACGGTGGACGTCTGACCATTTCGGCGTTTAAGGACGACCAGGCACGCGCCTTTGTTTTTGCGGTTCAGGATACGGGAAATGGGATAAAAGAAGAACATCTTGCCAAGATTTTCGATCCTTTTTTCACCACCCGGGAAGTGGGAAAGGGGTCTGGCCTAGGGCTTTCCATTATACACGGCATTATTGAGCAGCACGGCGGAACAATCAGCGTGAATTCCAGCCTTGGACAGGGTACGATATTTACAGTCAGCCTACCTGACGAACATTAGGAGAAACATGCAGGAAAACATTCTGATAATCGAAGATGAGCAGATCGCTCTTAAAAATCTTGAACACATTCTTCTCAAGGATGGATACAAGGTTACGGCTGTCGAGAGCGGAACCAAGGGGTTGAATCTTATCAAATCCAAAACCTTTGATCTGATTATCACCGATTATAAGATGAAAAAGATCGACGGCATGCAGATCCTTGAACACAGTCGGAAGTTGCAGCCCCACACCGAAGTTATCTTAATCACCGGCTATGCCACCGTGGACAATGCGGTGATCGCCATGAAAGAAGGGGCCTATCACTATATTGCAAAACCCTACAAAATAGACGAAGTTCGGCAGATCATCAAACAGGCGCTGCTTAAGCGATCCCTTCAATTGGAAAATCAGGCGCTTAAGAAACAGCTTGACCAGCAGGCAAAGCTGCCTGAAATCATCGGTAACAGCCCGCCCATGCGCCAGGTGAAAAAGACCATTGCCCAGGTAGCCCAGACCGATATCTCCGTGTTGGTTTTAGGGGAAAGCGGCACGGGTAAAGAGCTTGTGGCAAGGGCGATTCACAGTCTTTCCAGCCGGAAAAATCATGAAATGGTGGCCTTCAACTGTGGCTCGTTTTCAGAGGATCTCATGGCCAATGAGCTTTTCGGCCATGAAAAAGAGGCCTTTACCGGTGCGATGAAAACCAAAAAAGGCCTGTTTGAGTTTGCCGACCAGGGCACGGTGTTTTTTGATGAAATCGGGGATATGCCGGCTTCCATGCAGATCAAAATTCTGCGGGTGATCCAGGAAAAAGAGATCATGCGGGTGGGCAGCACCCAGACGATAGGCGTGGATTTAAGATTCATCGCTGCCACCCACAGGGATCTGCGCCACGAGGTGGACAAGGGCCATTTTCGCCAGGACCTTTATTTCCGGCTCAACGTGGCATCCATCATACTGCCTGCCCTGGCAGACAGGAAAGAGGACATTCCCTTGCTTGCCTATCATTTTCTGGCAAAAAAAAACCGGGATATGGGAAAAAGTATCAAGGAAATTGATCGCACCACCATGGAGTTTCTTGTCAATTATGCCTGGCCGGGAAACGTCCGGGAACTTGAAAACATCATCGAACGGGCCGTGGCCATGGAAAACAGCGAAGTGATATATCCCGAGGCACTGCCCGACCATCTCACTCAGCTGGCTATTGAAACCTACCGAACGGCCCCGGAAGGCAAAATTCCCACCATGAAGGAGCAGGAAAAACGGTATATCCGGTGGGTGCTGGAACAGACCAACTGGAACAAAACCCGGGCTGCCGAGATCATGGAGATCGACCGGGTCTCTTTGTGGCGCAAGATCAAAGCTTTTAAGTTAGAGTAGCAGCCATGGGCTGACCTTGGTTTATCGAAACCCAGGTTCAGCCCACAACAAGAACCGCACAACTCTCCTTCCATGTTTATGACGTCCGATCAAAAGACGTTCTGTTTTCAATCTTCAATCGGTTTCTATAATCCTGATATTTTAGTATGAGACAACTCTGAAATGTAGTATTCTAATTTCGTAGATCCAAAGACAGGAGAAACAATAATGGGAAAATTACATGGGTCGGCGATTTTATTTTTCATTTTTTTCTGTGCCGCAAGTTTGTTCATTCCTCCAGCGGCGATTGCCGGGAGCGATCAGACAATTGCGCTGGTAATGAAGGCTTTGACCAATCCATTTTTTGCAAAAATGGAACAGGGTGCCAAAAATTTCGCAAAAGAGAATGAAATTCCATTGGAAGTATTCGGTATTATCAATGAAACGGACACGTCCCACCAGATAAGCATTATGGAAAGTCTGATTTCAAGAAATATCCGTGCAATTGTACTTGCGCCGGCGGATTCAAAAAAATTGATACCTGTTTGTAAGAAAGCCGTTGGGCAAGGCATTACAATTATCAATATTGATAATCCGTTAGATAGTAACCTGCTCATTAAAGCGGGGCTAAGCATACCCTTTGTAGGATCGAACAACCAGACGGGTGGTGAACTTCTCGGCACATATATTAAGCAACAACTGAAAGGCAAAGGTCGTGTTCTTGTTATAGAGGGTATCCGGGGGGTAGAAAATGCGGAGCTTCGAAAATCCGGTTTTGTAAAAGCCGTTACGAAAAATTCTTCAATTTGGGTTGTGGGGTCAGAGTCGGCAAATTGGAATACGGAGGAAGCGTTTTCTGTAACCATGAAGTTTTTGCAAAAATATCCCTCCATTGATGCGATCTTTTGTGCAAACGACCAGATGGCCCTTGGGACATTACAGGCCGTCGACATTCTGGATTTGAATAAAAATATCCTCATTGCCGGATACGACAATATAGAATCTGTCAGAAATGAAATCAGACATAAAAAAATCCACGCAACAATGGAGCAGCATCCCGAACTTATGGGGGCATATGGTGTGATGCTGGCCCAAAAAAAAATAAACGGAGAGGTGGTTCCTGATAACTTGGCTACACCTTTGGATATTATCACTTACGAAACTTTTGGTAAAAACGTTGCGTTCTCAATCTCTGATATGAAAAATCCCTTTTTTTTATCAATGGCCGGCGGTGCCCGAAAAGCTGCCGAACTATATGGCGTTGAACTGACGGTTAAAAGTGCTGAGAATAACGATTCAAAACAATTAATGGACCTGGTTGATTTTCAAAAGAATCATTCTGATCTCATTATTTTAAACCCGACACATGCTGAGTCCGTCGTTCCGGGTATTGAGATGGCCGTTATGAATAAGATACCGGTGATCACGGTGGATAGAAAATCCGCCGGCGGAAAAATTCTTTGTCATGTCGCCTCGGATAATATTGAAGGTGGGCGAATGGCGGCAAAATTAGTGGCGGATTTATTAAAAAATAAGGGACGTATTATCGAAATTGAAGGCATTCCAGGTACATCCGCAGCCCATGACCGTGGTTACGGGTTTAATGATGAAATAAAAAGATTTCGTGATATAGAAGTCATTGCCAGAGAAGTGGCAAATTTTGACAGAGAGCAAGCTAAACAGGTGATGGTTAAGCTATTGGCGGAGAAGATCTCTTTTGATGCTGTTTTTGCGCATAATGATAATATGATTTTGGGGGTAGCGGACGCATTGGCAGACGTTGAATTAACCCAAAGTAAAGTTCTTGTGGGATTCGATGCGATTAGAGATGCTGTCCAGGCTGTTAAAACAAAAAAGATATCCGCAACAATAGCACAACACCCCCAGGAAATGGGACGAATGGCTCTTGAAGTAACGGCAAAGTATTTTCGAGGTGAAGAAATTTCATCCAATATACCCGTAACACTTTCCGTAATAAGATAGAGGTGTTCATTTGTTCAGAACCATTACCAGTAAAATCAGTGCGATAGTATCCCTTCTTCTCCTTTTGTTTGTGATGAATTATGGGTTGTTAACTTATTTTCTTAATGAGCAGAAAATATTGGCAACACAGATGTTGGAGATGTCCCAGGCTGAGAGAAGACTGCATTCATTAAATGGTAGATTTTATGAAGTCCGATTTTGGGAAAAAAAAGTTCTTGAAGAAAAAAATCCGGACGCGATTGCAAATTATGGGTCTTCAATTTCAAGTATTAAAGCCGAACTTAGTGATTTAGAAGCGCTTGGAACCAATAAAAAGATTCAAACCGAATTGCATGCCATTCGGGTTGGTATCCTCCGGCATGAAACAATTTTCAATGAGGCCCAGCAATTAAAAACAACCTGGAACCTCCACAGAACAAGCCTGAACACAAGTTATCGATCTTTGATTTCCAATGTTCTGAATAACGATATGAGGCAATTGTACAAGCCCCTGTTCAATTTAAATCATTTCTTTATCGTTTACATCATGCAGCAGGATGGGCCTGTTTATCATTCACTGATCATGGTCGTTGATTACCTCTATAAGAAGATTGAACAAATAGATCCGGCAGACGACAGGACCCGGGAATATCTTCTATCCTTTAAACATTTATTGGCGGAGGATTTTAACCTTTCGATTTTAATTAATAATACCGAAGAAAAGTTCGAGTCGGCAAACAATGGCCTTTTCGAGCAGTTTGAAAGTGTTTTTACACAAGCGTCAGCATTGTTTAAAAATAAATACGTCGAGGCGGAATCCAAAAGAAACAATCTGAATAACATGGCGTTAGTGCTGACAATAGTCAGTGTAATCCTGCTGATTTTTGTTTTTTATCTGTTTTCAAGAACGATAGTTAAACCGATTCGCTCTCTTGCCATAGTGATGCGTAAGGTTAAAGAAGGAAGCTTTGATGAAAGATTCTCTTGGGCCGGCAACAAGAAGGATGAATTAATCAGATATGGATATCATTTCAATACAATGTTGGACACACTTCAAGAAAATGAAGTGCTTCTAAGGACGCTCATTGAAGTTATCCCTGATCTTATATGGCTGAAAAGTCCCCAGGGAGAATACCTGTTATGCAACTTAAGATTTGAACGCTTTTTTGGTGCAAAACAAAAGGATCTCATAGGAAAGACGGATTATGATTTTCTCGATAAAAAATCAGCCGATTTTTTTAAAGAAAAGGACCAAGCTGCAATAAGAGCCAATAAACCGTGTATAAATGAAGAAGAGATCGTGTATGCCGATGATGGCCACAAAGAACATCTTGAAACAATAAAAACCCCCGTGTTTGATTCTGAAGGCAATCTTAAAGGGGTTCTTGGGATTGCAAGGGATATAACTGAACGGAAGAAAAACGAAGCAGAAAAAATTGAAGTATACTTGGCCCTTGAAGAACATAAAAAATTAGCTCTGGTTGGGAAAATTGCCGGAAAAATGGCCCATGATTTCAATAATGTCCTTGGGATCATCATGGGGCAATCAGAGTTAGGATTGTTCAAGTGTAAGGAGCCGGAAACGTTGAAAATACTTAAACGTATATTGGATCAATCTCTGCGGGGAAGAAATTTAACCAAAAATTTGGTCGCGTTTGCCAAAGATCAGGAACCCAAATATGAGTGTTTTTATCTTAATGAAAAAATTGAACTGGTGTTAAGTTTGTTGAAAAAGGATATAGAAGGCATTGAAATCAGAAAAGAGGGCTTGTCTGAAAACATAGAGCTTCTTGCTGACCCGGGGATGATAGAACATTGTCTCGTAAATATTTTTCAAAATTCCATTCATGCATTGAGTAAGTCTGAAAACCCCGTTATTTCCATTCAACTGCGGCAATCCAATGGAACGGTAATTGTTACCATTGATGACAATGGTTGCGGCATCCCTGAGACGCATATTGATAACATTTTCGAACCCTCTTTCTCCCTTAAGGGCAGTAGAGATGTCCTCTCCTCTTATGACAGTTCAATAAAAGGGTCTGGTTATGGAATGGCCAACGTGAATAAATATATTGAGCTTCACAAAGGCAAAATTACAGTACGTTCTCAATTAAATATCGGCACTACGGTTGAGTTGAGTTTTCCATTGATTGAAAAAAAACTCACAGAAGAAGAAAAAATAATTATAAAAAACGAAGGGTGCCCTAGTAATAAAAGGATTTTATTAGTTGAAGATGAAATTCAAATTGCAGAAGTTCAGCGTTTTGTTTTGACCAATGAACCGTGTAATCATATCGTTGATGTCGCACATACAGGAGAAGCGGCTTTAAAATTTTTTGATAATAATGATTATGATTTGATAAGCCTTGATTATATTTTGCCTGGAAAAATAAATGGTAAAAATTTATATGACCATATTCGGTCAAAAAATAAAACGATTCCCATCTTATTTATTTCCGGTAACATAGACTTTTTGGAGTCCATAAAAGATTTAAAAAGGGCTGATCGTTTGGTTGACCACGTTTCCAAACCCTGCCAACATATTGACTATTTGAACAGAATAAAATTACTGCTTGATAAAACCAAGGATTGAAGCGTATAGGAATTTCCATAGCTTTTAGGTATCACTTTTTAAATTTGATTCGGGTAAAAGAAAAAACCACAGCCGGAAAGACAGGATGGGCACCGGCTGTGGTTTAAAAAAGGCGGCGTTAAAATGCCGCCTTTACATCAGGCATGGGCAACCAGTTGTGGCTCTGGTGCTACACGGTTCATAAAGGATGGGCGGCGTTCTGTAACCCTTTTGTAAAGTTGTTCATATTGTTTTTTAATCGGGGCTGAAGTCGGGGTTTTGAAATAATTGCTGCCCGGAAGGATATCTGTTTGGTAAAATAGCCTGCCGCTTCTAGTGTTGATTTTCTTTACTCCGTTAACGGATTGGACCAGGGCTGCCAGTTTTTTGCCGTACCTGGAAAACATTAGTACGGGTTTATGGACAACAAGGTCCAACTGATCATGTCGTGCTGCCACGGAAACCGGATGGCCTTTTTCAGCCATGAGGTGAGAGACTTCAGCGGACAGAGCAAATTCTTGGGGGGTCATCTCTTCTTTTTTGTTTTCCGCGGCACTGGAAATCAGTTCAATCAGATCGGATAGTCCGGTGGTGGTCACATTCACAACGCCGTCACAATCCATGGGTCTGCGGCTTTCCGCTGACCGCAGGTAAAGGGACCAGCGTAAAAACGCTTCGTCACTAAGTTCCAGGTACTTTTTTGTATCAACGCCGGTTTTTTTGCCTGTCTCGCGCTGTATGTTCCGGTTTCTGAAACCCTTTGGCGCTGTGACCAAAATGTGCAGCCCCATTTCTGGCGGGATCAATCTGCCTAAAAATCCGCTGACAACAACAGGGCCCTGTTCGATTTTGTCAGCCAGGACAGACCTTACCGCTGCGATACACTTCGCTTTAACCGGTGTATACCGGTCCGCAAAAGGCGGATCTTTAAAAATACTGCTTTCAATACGGCATTTTTTTAAATTGTACTTTTCGGCTGCCGCATCAATGATGTCCTGGTCGTACAACACCTTACAACCCAGTACGTCTGCTGCCTTTTGTGCCAGTTGTGCTTTACCTGTGTAGGCTCTTCCAAAAAATGTGATGACACTCATGTCTGTCTCCTTTGCTAACGGCCCTTCTTTATTGCGTTTTAAAAATCTTTAGATAATAACTATGGCAACTATTGTGCCGGAGGTGTAAAGAAGTGTAATTGCCTTAATTTATTGTGAATTATTTTTATGAGAATCGCTTGGTCATGTTCTTATGAATTGTTGCATTGTGAAACAATTTGTATGGTTGGATGTGATTTGTCTTTAAATTCATATAGATTGCTTTGTGTTTCATATCTGAATGCCGGATTGAATTTTGCAACATCAAGGTCAAAGGCGTTTGTGTTTTGGAAGAAACATGGTAATATTCGATCCAAAATTGGGTCCAGGTACCGGGACTTAAGGCCATAAATCTCAATTGTTCCGGTTACACGGCAACATTAAGAAAAATCAAATTCAGGATGCATCAGATGAAAGATAATAATAAAACCGCTCGGCTCGGCTATGGCACATTTTTATGTTGTTGTAATCAGATTAGTTTTAAAATATTAAGATTTGTCCTGGCCTGGGGGATTCTTTTTTCTTTGACTACGATTCCTTCCGGTGCACTGGCCCAAGACGGGGCTCAGCTTGCAGACGGTCTGTATGCAAAAATGGATACGGATAAAGGGACCATTCTTCTTCGGCTTTTTTACAAACAGGCCCCGTTGACGGTGACCAATTTTGCAGGGCTTGCCCTGGGGAAAATGGATACAAATGTTAAAAAAGGCGAAAAGTTTTACGATGGGCTATCATTCCACCGGGTCATCCCTGATTTTATGATTCAGGGCGGGGACCCTGAAGGCACGGGCCGGGGAGGTCCGGGATACCGGTTCCCGGACGAATTTCGCCCTGAATTAAAACATGATGGCCCCGGAATTTTATCCATGGCCAATTCCGGCCCCGGCACCAATGGCAGCCAGTTTTTCATTACCCATGAAGCCACACCCTGGCTGGACGGCAAACACACGGTATTCGGCAAGGTGGTCAGGGGCATGGCGGTGGTCAATGCCATTGAAAAAGGGGATAAAATCAAGACCGTTGAGATCCTGGCTATCGGGGACGAGGCAAAGGCTTTCAGAACAGACCAGGCCGGATTTGATGCCATTATTGCAAACAGGGGAGCCAAAGATATGGAAGCGTTTAAAAAACAGATGCATGAAAAATATCCCGATGCCGTGGAAACCGAATCCGGTTTGATGTATGTACCGGTGCAGGAAGGAAACGGTTCTGCCGTTACCTTCGGGGCTAGAGTGCAGGTGCATTATACGGGGATGTTCATCGACGGCAAAAAGTTTGATTCCTCCAGGGACCGGGGCGCACCCATTGAATTCGTCCTTGGCAAGGGGCAGGTGATCAAAGGTTGGGATATCGGGATTGAAGGCATGAAAAAAGGCGAGGCCCGGCAACTGTTGATACCTTATCCCCTGGCATATGGGGAGCGGGGATATCCTGGTGCGATCCCGCCCAAGTCTACCCTGATCTTCGACGTCGAACTGGTAGACTTCCAGTAAATATTTTTATAAGAGAGTTCCCAGCAACCAACTGGATTCTTTCTGTTTTTGTTGTGGGCCGAAGCCTGGGTGTAGATAGACCAAGGACGGCCCGTGGCCGTTATTTTAGTACCGGCATGTTTCTCATTTGTTTCAAGATGCGTGCTTGACGCTGCAGTACATGGGGACCGGGGGAGATTGCAGACCATTTGTGGGGGCTTGGCAGGATGGCGGTCAAAAGGGCTGCCTGTTTAGCTGTTAAATTTTTGGCATCGCAGGAGAAATAAGCCCGGGCTGCCGCCTGGGCACCCACATTGGCCCTTCCCCAATCCACGGTATTCAGATACATCTCCAGAATTCTTTTTTTATCCCAGAGCAGTTCAATCAGGACCGTGTACCAGGCTTCGGCAATTTTTCTGGCCAATGTTCGGCTTGAGGGGAGAAAAAGGGAGCGGGCTGTCTGCATGCTGATGGTGGATGCTCCCCTAAATCCCTTTTGGGCAATGATGTCCTTTAGAGCAATTTTTATTTCCCTGAAATCAAAACCATGATGGTTCATGAATCGCTGGTCTTCGGAGGCCAGCACGGCCCGCTGCAGATACACGGAAATCTGTTCTAAATCCTTCCATTCATAGGACCTGGGCTTGAACGGCATCTTTTTGTGGGCTGCAATGGCTTTTTCATAGATCATGTTGACTGTGAAGGGGGGATTAAGATACCTGAAAATTGCGACCTGGAAAACGGTAGTTGCCATCACGGCAATAACCAGCCCGGCAATGATTTTTTTTATCCAGGTCATTAATTTTCTTTTCACTCTTCTATTGGGTTGCGCTTCGGTATGTCGTTATCAATTTGTTAAGAACATTGCCAAACCATAAATCAGGGCTTATCTTTTCACAAGGACGTGAAAACTGCACGTACGGCCTCGATGTTAAACCCATACCGATATATGGAGGTTATTATGGTAGCAATCGGCAGTATCTCCCAAAACCAGTCCGAAGAATATATCAATATGAATATTAATTTGCCAGACCTGGATTTTGCTGCGGCCAAACAGGCGGCCAAAGAGAAAGCGCTTGAGCTTTGTTCTCATCCCATGATCCTGTCATGGAAAAACGGGATTACCGGGCAGACCTTTCCGGATTATGAGTGCGGCATCGGTGATCAGCCTTTCTGGATTCGTTATGCCCAGGGCAGGGGCGCAAATCTCACCATTGATGTCAATGACGGGGAATATCTGTTCATGGTGCTTAAAATTTGATTGTTTGCAGCGATAGGACAATTGACTTGGCACATATACCGTTTAAGGATACACCATGGATCTTACCCTGCTGGTAGACAACAATACGCTTATAGACCGGTATCTGACAGCCGAGCCGGGATTGTCAATTCTGATTGAAGATGAAGATGTAAAGGTGCTTTTTGATCTGGGGTATTCAGACCTGTTTTTAAAAAACGCTGAGAAATTGGGGAAGGATTTGTCTAATCTGGATTTTCTGGTCCTTTCCCACAGCCACCTAGATCATACCTGGGGACTGGACCCTTTTATCCGTTACCTGACCGAACGTACCATTGAAGGTCTGGACATAAAACATCCGAAACTTGTGGCCCATCCGGAAGTCTTTTCTTCAGTGCGGATTGGCAATCTGGCAGAGATCGGGTGTTTGGTGACAAAGGAAAAGGCCGGTCGCCACATGGAATTGGCCCTGGCCAGAATCCCGGTTAATTTAAGTTCCCGCCTTGTTTTTTTAGGTGAAATCCCCAGGGAAAACACCTTTGAAGGCCAAACGCCCATCGGGATGAAGCAAACACCTGACGGGGCTGTTCCAGACTTGATTTGGGACGATTCCGCCTTGGCCTATAAGTCGGACCAGGGACTTGTCATTATCACAGGATGTTCCCATGCAGGAATCTGCAACATCGTTTCCCATGCCCAAAGGGTGTGTGGGGACGAACGGATTGCTGACATCATCGGCGGTTTCCATCTGCTCAATCCGTCGGCCTCCCAGATGGCGGGAACCCTGGATTACTTCAGGCAGACCAGGCCCATGGCCCTTCATGCCTGCCACTGCACGGGTCTTGATTCAAAGATTGCTCTGGCCGGAGTGGCGCCGTTGAAGGATGCCGGTGTCGGGCTGTCTCTTCATTTTGATCCCATGCCATGATTCTCTCGGGATATTCCGACAGGGTAATCGCATTTAAATCGACTGTTGTAATTTTTGATAAAAGGATGTTTAATTTCTAAATCAATTCATATTTTATAAAGTTTAGATTCAATCTGTCGCGAATTCTATTTTTAAGGAAATGACTATGAACATTATAATAGGGGCTTTTTCATTTGTTTGCCTGGGGGGTGTATTTTATTTTTATTTTAAATACAAAAATATTACCTCTGATTTTACTGATAGAATAGAGTTGATTTCAAAAAATAATCTGCAGACAGACAACTCTGTTCCTCCTGGTAACACAGGGCATGGCGCAATGGTTCTGGTCGAGAAAATACGGCATAACTGGAGCAAAGTATTTCGCCTGGCGGGCGGGAATATTTCTACACTTGGCGCAACTTCCGGAGCCATGAGTAACGCTGCTGATGAATTGACCGATGGTGCCATGCGGTTGTACGATTTGGCGGATACCGTATCTGCCGCTGCAGAAGAAGTGAATTCCAGTATGAATACTGTGGCCGCAGCAATGGAGCAGTCAAGCATTAATGTTTCAATTGTTGCAACCGCATCTGAGGAAATGACTGCTACCATCAACCAAATCTCAAAGAACACTTCCCAGGCCAAAAATGTGAGTTCCGAGGCGGTAGCGAAAGCCAAGAATGCTTCTCAAAATGTCGAGGCGCTTGGATCAGCCGCCCAAAAAATTGACAAAGTCACGGCTGCCATTGAGGAAATATCCAGTCAGACCAACCTGCTTGCGCTTAACGCCACCATTGAGGCCGCCAGGGCCGGAGAGGCTGGTAAAGGGTTTGCTGTTGTTGCCAATGAAATAAAGGAACTGGCCAAACAGACCGGAGAATCAACCCATGATATTAAAATGCAAATTAACAGCATCCAATCGACAACCTCCCAGGTAATCGGGGCTATCAATACCATATCAAAAACCATTTTAATGGTAAGCGAACTGGTTGAGACCGTTGCAAGTGCCGTTGAACAACAGGCCATAGCAAGTGGTGAGATCTCTACCAATATTTCGCAGGTCTCTGAGGGGATACTGGAAATCAGCAGCAATATTTCCCAGGCCTCCCAAGCTAATCAGGGAGTTGCCGGCGATATCGTCAGGGTTCGCGATACCACCGATCAGATCACAAATCGTTGCCTTGAGGTAAGGGAGTACTCCCATGTGCTGAATGATTTGGTGTACGCAATGGATCAATCGGTCTCTCATATTCAGGTTAAACCGCCTCTATTTGATATCGGGACCGTAAAAACTGCGCACTTGAATTGGAAAATTAATCTTGAAGCTGTGCTGGAAGGGCGAAAGCTGATGCAGCCTGAAGAGGTCACCGGTCACCATGATTGTATACTTGGCAAATGGTATGACTCGGCTAAGGGAGATTTTACACAAATGCAATCATTCAAAGATATTGAGAGACCCCATAAAGCAGTACATGACATAGCCAGGGAAATTGTTTCGCTCTATAACCAGAAAAATGAAACCGCTGCGAATGAAAAACTTAAAGAGTTTGAAAATGCCAGAAAAGAACTGTTTACGCTTCTTGATGATCTTTATTTAAGTTGAAGACGATGAACCTGTAAAAAGCTATATCTTAACTGTTTTTTACATGCGGCGTTTATTATGGATTTTGTTCAGGAGAACAATTCCTGTGAAGGATCTCCACAATGGGCAGATACCACTGTTCAATGTTGTTTTCATTTCTAAGCGGTAAATTATTTTCATCGGCATTGCGGATGACCACCCCTAACACCTGGGCATTGAGGATGCCGGGCAGGCGGGATTTCCATTTTTCAACGCCTTTTTGGGATAGGCTGCCCACACATTGGCGGTCCGGATTGAGGATACGGATATAAGCACCATCTTTTTTCAGAAATATACGGTCTCCTGTTTTAAGGGCGGACAGGTGGTCGTGGATGGGATGATTTTTGTCAAACCGTTGGGGAAAAGAGATGTAAAGATCTTCCATCCCAAGAATTGAGATGGTCACATCATTTGAAAAACCTGTTATTTTTGTATCAGGCGCTTGCTTGCAGCAGACAAATGGGTGGCGGGCCAGAACTGCGGTGTGCGGGTTGCCTGAATTTTGAACCGAAAAAAGCGTCAGGTGTTCCATGGCCCGGGTCATGCCGACGTAGTAAAGACGACGCTCCTCTTCTATTTCTTTATTTTTCCAGCCGTGGTCCAGGATAAACACATGTTTAAACTCCATGCCCTTGATGCTGTGGACTGTTCCGGTAAAAACGCCTGTGCCCGTTCTCCGGGCCTGTTGCTCTTCGAGCAGTGCGCTTAGGAAAAATTCCCTTGCCTGGGCAACCGAGATCTCGGTACCGCTGATGATGGAACAGAAATCATCTAAAATTCCCCGGACCTGCTCCGTCCATGAAGACCTGTTTTCAAAAAGAGCCATGACTGCTTCCTTTAGATCTTCAGGCGCCATGCTCTTATGTTTATGTTCATTAAAAAAATTTAAGGTTTCCTGGAATTCCCGGATTTTAAACAGTGGGAACCCAGGGCTTGATTTAAGACTGTAACTGATGGGAATCTTAAGTTTTGCCAGGGCCATGCGAACAGCCACAAGGGCGGGATATTCAATGCCTTGGCGGGATATCACGGCAATGTCTTGGACGGTTGCGCCTTCCTGGTCCAGAAGTTTTTTGATGCGGGCGGCTGCATAGACGGCCTGGCTTTGGATATCCTTGCAGCAGACCATGGCTACCCGCTCTTTTTCAGGTGTTTTGTCAGGGGCCATGGCCAGATGTTTTCGTTTGTCATTGATCCGGCACCGTACTTGCGTTTTCATGCGCTGCCTGTTTTTGGCAATCAGGTCATTGGCGGCTTCAATTACCGGGTGGGGGCAGCGATAGTTCTCGGTGAGGTAAAATTCCCGGGCATTATAATCTTCCTTGAACCGATGAATGAATTTGACGTTAGCATCCCTGAAGCCGTAAATGCTTTGGTCATCATCTCCCACAGCCATGATGGCGATTTTTGCATCGTCGTCGGCTTCCAGCCGGCCGGTGAGTGCCGTAATAAATTGGTACTGGCGTGCGTCAATGTCCTGGTATTCATCCACCAGAATATAACGGTACCGGGCAAGCAGGTACTGCCGGGCCTGGTCCGTGCCTATACCGGGGATCTCCCGTTTGCCTTCCAGAATTTCAACAGCCTCGTCAATCACTTTATCAAAATTGATCTCCCGGTTTCGGTTTTGCCCATTCTGTGAATCCATCAGGCAGCAGCCTGTGATGCGCATGGCAAGACCATGGAAGGTCATGGCCGTCACCCGGGCGCTTCGTTTTCCAGTCAGGGCTTTGATTCTGGTGCGAAGCTCAATCATGGTGCCGTGGTTAAAGCACAGGACAAGAATACTTTCCGGGGGGATTGAGCGTGCCTTGATCAGCCAGGCACACCGGTGGACGATTGTTCTTGTCTTTCCCGAGCCCGGACCGGCCAGCACCAGCAGGTTCCTGTTCTCAGGGACTGCCACAATGGCCTCCTGCACTTTATTCCCCAGGCTTTGGATAATATCTGCATAGGCTTTGGCCGTCATGGCCGTGGTGATTATTTTCTTTTGTCCGGGGAAATACCTGAGAATGAACTTGTCGTGGGAGTGTTGAAAATAGTCCCGGACAAAGTCCAGGGCGGTGCGGATTTTTTCCATGCCGAATTCGGCGTATTTCTCCATGACATGCACCTGAACATTTTTTTGTTCATAATGCTGGGATAAGGGCTCGTAATCTCCCCGGGTGTACTGCCGGGTCAGGGCCGCCTCTTCCACGGACAGGGTAAATGCCTGGCGGAATACCCCTAAACCGTTTTGAAGGGTGATCACCTTTGTGTCGTGCAAAAACAGCAGGCTCTTTTCCACCAGCCTGTTACCGTTTCCCTTGAACCCGGACAGAAAAATGTCTTGGGTCATGGCCTGGGTGATGTCCGAGAGAAAAAATTGCCCCAGGATCTCTTTCTGGGCGGATTTAAGATCCGGTCCAAGATTTTTTATGATGACGTCAATACAAACCCGGGCGCACCGGTGGCGCAGGTCCATGCGTTCTTTTAAAATTTGCCAGGGTACATTAACAAAGACCCGCTGCTGTTCTGCACCTTTTTTCCCGGCGACCTTCAAACTTTTGCCTCCGGATTCCCCCTGGTCGGCGGCCATGATATGCAGTAAGGTGGTACAAATATCCGTGGTGGCGGTTGAAAATCCTTTGTCCTTGAGACGCTGGGCCACCAGGCGCAGATTGATCAGGTCGGCTTTGTCCGCACTGGATTCCGGGGAGAGTTCTGCCATCAGGTCGGCCATGTTTTTTTCCATGCGGGAAAAAAGGTCCAACAGATCCCCGGCGCTGTTTTTGCCCTTTGGCCGGATAAAGGCGGTCATCACTGACCCTTCCCGGATGAGCCCTGCATTGGCCATATTGTTCAGTTCGGTTATGATGGTGCGCGGATCCAGGTATTTATCCGGCAGGTTTTCAATGCCGCTAAGGGCCTCGCACAGCATGTCCGCCGAGATCAGGGCGTTTTTCTTTTCGTTAAAAAGCGTCTGCAACAGCGTCATATATACCGAGTGAACGGTTCGGGACAGGTTAAGCCTTTTAAGTTTCTTTTCCGCCTCATCCAGGCTTTTCACCAAAGGTACCCCCTTGAAAAACAGGGTGCGGTTGAAATCCCGCCGGATAAAGCCCCGTCTCTCCAACCAGGCCACGGCAATCCTGGCCCTTTGATCATCACCGCCCATGTGCTCATATCCTGCCAGGCGAAGGATTTCTGCCGGAGTGATCACGATTTCGGGATGTTTTTTGCCCCGGTCTTTCAGCACTTTGAGGATTTTTTTGATGTCCTGTAACGTCAGTTTAGAATAGGCATTCAAGGAGAACTGGCTGTCAATGTCATCCTGTTCATAAAGCAGGATGCAGTCGGCAAGGTCCTGGTCCCGTCCGGCCCTGCCGGCTTCCTGGAGATAGTTTTCAAGGGAACCCGGGATATCCGCATGGATGACCAGCCGGATATCCTTTTTGTCGATGCCCATGCCAAAGGCGTTAGTGGCGCAGATCACAGGGATGCTGCCTGAGACAAATTCATCCTGGATATTGCGCTTGTCCGGTTCGGTTCGACCGGCATGAAAGGCCCGGCAGACAATACCGCGTTCGCTGAGAAACTGGCTTAACGCTTCGGTGCCTTTCCGGGATGCGCAATAGACAATGGCACTGCCCTTTGTCTCTGACAGATTGTCGTTCAGGGTGCGGGCAATGACATCGTATTTTTCAGCGGCTGTGACAGGATAGACGTAAAAGTGAAGGTTGTCCCGGTCGACACCTCCTTCAAAGCCGTCTAAATCAAGGCAGAGCTTTTCATTAAAATGCTGGCGGATTTCTTCTTTGACATCTTTTTTGGCCGTGGCTGTGAAAGCACCGATCACCGGCAGCCGGCTGGATCGCTTTTTCTGGTCGGCAATGAGATCTGCCACGTGCAGGTAGTCGGGCCTGAAGTCATGTCCCCATTTTGACAGGCAATGGGCTTCGTCGAATATCCAGCAGCCCACCTGGCGGGAGGCGATCAGTTCCACCACGCTTTTATTTCGCAGTTGTTCAGGAGAGATGTACAAAAGCCCGATGTCGCCCAACCGCACCTTTTCCACCACGGCGCCCCGCTCGGGAAGGGTCAGGCTGCCGTTGATTGCTGCGGCGGCCTGGGTGCCGGTGGCATGGTTGAGGTTGTCCACCTGGTCCTTCATCAGGGCCTTGAGGGGTGAAATGACAATGGTGAGCGCGCCTGTCCGTTCATATAGGTGAAGTGCCGGGATCTGGTAGCAGATGGATTTGCCGCCGCCCGTGGGCAGGATGGCCAGGTGATGACGCCCGGAAAGGGACGCGGAAACGATTTCACGCTGGAGCATCCGGCCGTCGGGGATGCTCCGATACGCGTTGAACCCGAAATATTTATTTAAAAGGCGTTCCGGATTGTTATGCTGTGCGCAAAAGGTACAGGCGTCATCCCCGCAGGCCATCCGAAGCCTTGAAACCAGATCCGCGATGCCGTTAAACTCGTGGAGCACCCAGCCTGCAAGAACAGAGTTGCCGCCGGCAACCCGCAACCAGGAAACCAGGTAGGCAAGTTCCGGTTTCCTGTTTGGCGTCCGGCAGATTTCTTTCCAGATTTCCCGGGCCGCTTTGGCACAGCCCCTGTCTTGGCATAAATTTAAAAACAGATCCCGGGCACAGCTTTCATCGGGTTTCTCTTTGCCTATTTTTTCAAAAAGCCGGCTGATCCCCTTAAATTTTCCTGACGGCAGGTCAAAGGCCCAGGCAAAAAAAGCAATGAGCCCTGGTTCGGTCTTTTTTAAAAGAAGAAAGGCTGCCAGTTCATCTTCAAACAGCACCATGGAAAGCTTTGCATCGGCCACAGGATTGTTCTTCGATGTACTTAACAGTTTATATCCTTTGATGAGCCGGTGGTAGGGATTTTCCGGAAAGGCCAAAGGCGAGAGTACCAGCGTGTCAATGGGGATTAAAGACAGAATTTCTGCATCCGGACAATGTTCCCGGACCAGAGCCAGGTCATGCTTGATAATATTGTGCCCCAGGACATACGTTGCACCTTGTGCAAATTGGGACAGCCGTTTGAGTGCCGGGACCGGATTCGAAATGTTGACTTCATTGAAAACCCGCCCGTTAAATACGGCGCCGATGTGAAACACATCGCCATCGGGTGTGGCTTCGAAATCAATGATCAGGAGATTGGCCAGGTAGGTTTTCAGGTCAAAGGGCAGGGCGGCAGGCAGATTCGTTGGTGCAGGGGACGGTATCCTGCCTGATTCCCGTCCACTATTTTGGTCTATATCCTGGGTGATCTCCATTACCGGAACATTTTGGGTGTTAAAAACGCAGTAATCCTCATTTTTCCGGGGCCGATATCGTTCCAGGAATCGGCATCCAGTTCCAGCCGGGCATAGGCGCAGGTCGGTACCTTTTTTAGGGTTGTGTCGGCCATCATCCGGTTGCAGAATTCATGAAAGGCCGGGTTATGGCCCACAATAACAGCCTGGTCAATGTTTGCAGGCAGATCGTGCCGGCAGAATGTCAAAAGGTCGTGGGCGCTGAAGGTGTATAGCTTTTTTGCCACGGTCCAGGTAAAAGAGATGTCTTGAAGATTGCCGGCAATCCTTTCAATTGTTTCTTTGGCCCTTTTTGCAGGACTTGTGAAAACATTGGAGAAATCACAGCCTGTTTTTGCAATTTCAGGCGCCATGACAGCGCATGCCCGGATGCCCCTTGGGGCCAGGGGCCTGTCAATATCTGCAAGGCGTTGGTCCGTCCAGCTGGATTTTGCATGGCGGATCAGGTGAAGTGTTTTCATGGCTTAAATAAGTACTCCAGTCCATTACGCTTTATTTCATATACCGTACGCAGTTGCTCTCCTAATTTGCCCGGGGGAAGCCCCTGTCGGCTGAACCATACCAGATAGGGTTCGGGCAGGTCTACCAGACGGCGGCCTTTGTATTTGCCAAATGGCATTTGTGCCTTTGTAAGCACTTTAAAGGCCTGTTTATCCGGCTCAAGAACGGTTCCCAAAATTTTTTTTGCAACCTCCTTTGTCTTGTGGAAATATGCTGCAAAACAATACGATATGATCACATAAGTGCGCAAGCCCCCCGGACACCGATTTTTAAAAATTGTTATGTTTTGGATTGAATCCGGGCGTTGATAGACCAGGTCAGCCCATGGCTGTTATTCAGGGTATTTTTTTTCTATACACTCATCACATATGCTGTGGCTGAACTCTGCGTCTGAATGGTCGGAAATATAAGCTTCCAGAGTGGTCCAATAGCCTTTGTCATCCCTGATTTTTTTGCAGACAGAACAAATGGGCAACAGGCCCTGCAGGGTTTTAATCTCCTCTTCAGAACGTTTTCGTTCGGTCAGATCTCTTATCACGGTAACTCTTGCTTCTTGTCCGTTAATTGAAATTTTTTTGCCCTGGACTTCCAGGGGAAATTCAGAACGATTTTTTCTTATGCCGGTCACTTCATAGAGTTTTTTAACGTCTTGTGCGACATGGTATTTTACCGTTTCTTTGTGTTCAGGGACCACAAAATCGGTGGGCCTCATGCCCATGAGTTCTTCAAACCCGTAACCGAACATCTCACACATTTTTTTATTGGCATCGATCAAGACGCCGTTTTTTGTGATGGCAACGCCTTCGGACGTTGTCTCGGAAAGGGTCCGGAAGCGAGTTTCACTCACTTGTAGCTCTTGCTCAGTCCTTATCCGATTCTCTATTTCGATTTTCAGCCGGTGATTCCAGAAAAATGAAATTAATAAAATAACGGCCAGCGAAACTAAGATGATTTCTTTATAATAGTATTCGTAAAAGGAGCCTTTCTTGAATAATATTTTGCTTTGGGCAGGCAGTGTGTTCTTGTGGATATGCCAGCGTTCCAGTTGACGCCAGTCGTAGAAAAAACCATGGAATTGATCAGACCATTTCCCGGCAGCCTCTTTGACAAGTTCAGGGTCCTTCAATACGGCTATCATCCGTTCTCCGACCATTTCTCCACTAAGCAAATACCCCCCGACAACTCCGCTTCCCAATAGAGAGGTCCATAAACTGTAAACCGGTACCGTAGCATTTTGGCTGATTTGAGCTGCGGCATCATAAGGGGTATGGCAGACACCGGCCCCATCCCGCATGATGAGTAAATAGAATATGACACCGTCCTTATCCAATTGTGACACCTTTTTACAAAGCTGGTCCATGGGCAGTCCAATCAGGGATTTGACCTTTTGATCCGGATTAAGCTTTGGGAATAGGTCTAAAAATATTTCAACCCTTTTCCTGCTGGGCTCCGTTGCACCGGCAACCAGATATATTGTTTTACCCCGGCTGATCTTTAATAATTCTTTTGCTGCCCTTTGAGTATCAATATTCACAGGAATAACCACTGATCGGTTCTTAAGGGCTTTTTTACTGATGGGACCCGGGTTTAAAAGGTATTTTCGGGCTCCCTGAAACAGATCAGGATACGATGTAAACAGCTTGCCGGCAGGAGCGCTTTCAAAAATGACATGATCAATCCGGTAACCGGCATATTTTTTTGATAGATATTCTTTGAAAATGTCGATCTGGCCCTGACCGTTGAAGTGTCCGGCATCCATATATTCATAAAATAGATTTGGTTTTGACGGCAGTGCCTTGTAATATTGTTCGACGCCTTTTTCAATTTCCATCTGCCAGGGCATACGCTTGTGCCAGGAAAAAATCATCAGAATATTATTTTCTTTTGAGATGTTTGCCATGACAGGCATACCAATCCCTAAAAAAACAAGAATCAATAAAAAAAGTAGTCTTTTTTTTATAAGAAAGCCTCCAACAACTAACTGGATTCTTTCTATCTTTGTTGTGGGCCCAAGCCTGGGTGGATAGACCAAGGACGGCCCATGGCCGTTTATATGAAAATTCCAAAAAGCTGCCAAATTTAATTTCCTTAAATTCGGGTTAAAAATTCCGGATTACCATCTCTTTTTCTGTGGATAGGTCGCCGTAGGACTTTTTTATTTCCAATATGTTACATGCGCCTATGCTCTGCTGAATTTTTATGGCACTACTTGGGCCAATTATCCGGGTTCCGGCTTGTATATGTTTGGAGATCTGCACCCTGGGAATTCCGTTATCTTGCTTTTTTAACTGATCAATTTCCGTAATCCTGTTAGTAATTTCAGCCAGGTTATCCATGGCTTTTTGAATACTTTCCTGATGGGCCTCAATTTCAGCCACCAGGCCATCCTGGGTATTGAACAACTCTCTAATGGTCTTTTCAACAGTTTTCAGCTGGAAAACGGTCTCTTTGTATTCCTCTTTTAAACGGGCTTTGGGGTCTTTTGTCATGTGTTGTACCTGTACCTGTGCCTGCAGTTTGGCTGCATTGTTTTTCAGCGTTTCGCAGGAACTGGAATGGAACATAATTTTTTCATGTATGTCATAATTTTTTTCTTCCAATTGTTTCTTTTTGGGGGTCAGTTTTTTGATAAGGTTTTTTGTCTTATTTTCTTTTTTCGTCAATTTGTCTTTTACTTCATTCAGGTAATCGTTACTGCCGGGTTTGAGCAGAGAAGGTTCTGACTTTTCCGTGCCCACCAGTCTCACAAACAGTCCCATTTTTGCACATATGGCAGACGATATGATTCGGCCTTCCTTGTTCAGGAATTGGCCGTTGATGGAAATTGAGGATTCCATGATTTCCCTGGTTACGTTCATATTGCCCAAGGCTCTAATCTTTGATTTATTAATAAATTGGGCGGTTATATTTCCCTGGGCTGAAACCTGTGCATTGATTACCCCTTTTGAAACTTTCAGGTCTCCGGTGGTCGATATTATTCCACCGTTGATTTCACTGACTGTGAGATTGGCGCAGGAAACTTTGAATCCATCCTTGATACTACCGTGAACAAATACATTGCCCTTAAAATCGATATGACCGGTTTCAAAACCCACATCATTTTTAACGACAAGCTCTTGATAAACAGAAATAATACCCCTGCCGTCCAGGCATGGCTCACCTTCGCCGGCCGCGTACAATTCCAGCCCGTCTTCGGAGAGCCTTGTCCCGGTCCCCCCTTTTAACGCCACTTTTTCCAGTGGTTCGAGCCGGATATGCTCTCCGAATATATTGGGGGTTACAGGAACCTCTTCCCAGAGAACTTTTTTTGCAAGAAGCTCTCCTTCTCTTACAAAGGGGATATCGCCCCGGTCTTTAAAATCTATGGTGCCGTCCTCTTTAAAAATCCCCGGGCGCCGGTCATTGGTATTGATAAAATATTCAATTTTACCGTCTGTCTCTGGCTGGGTTATGGGCGTTTGCGCCACGATCCATTTTTCTCCGGCTCCCAGATAGTCACTTAGAAGCTTTGCGATTTGCTCATCCGCTATTATACCGGATACCACCCCTCTTTTTTCCAGCAACGTCTTAACCAATGTTGTGTTAACATCTTTGAGCAACGGTAATTTATTTTTGATCCATGCCGTGGTGCCGTCGTTGGAAACGATCAGTTCAATAGGGATTTCATCCTCGGACAGGTTTATCGTTTCTGATATTTCTTCAGGTTCACACACCACGTCTGTTTCGGCGGCATCTTCAAACATTTTTTGCCAGGTGTGGTGGTCGATCATATTTTTTTCTAAAAGAAGATCCCTTACGGGAACGCATTCTCCATTCCGCTTAAACCGCCTCATCTGCTCTGACAGACAGATTTCCAGGGCCCCGGACGAAATCAGCTTTTGATCAATCAGTTTCCCGGCACCGGATTTATCCAGAATTCTTGCCTGGATAAACCGTCTTTTTACCACAAGGCGGCTGATATCCAACCGGGAGAGTGCTCCTGATGCAGAGAGTATCTCTTCAGGTTCCCTTCGGGAGGGAGGAACACCCTCTTTGGGTGCCATGTGTTCTTTTAATTCCAAAATTTGTTCCGTCTCAAGCAATCCCTCTTTTTGGGCAAGTTCCCAGATATCCGGAACCGTTGTGTACGACTCAATGTCAACGCCGTCACCAAAAGAGGGGTGGATGTTTCTCATTAACGGTATGGCATTTTGGAGTGCGATCCCCAGGATTTGATCAATCAGGTCGTAGTCGGGGGAGGCCATGCCTGAATGAGTGCCGTCTGCGGGAAAAGAGAGGCTGTGCTTTTGGGCCATGCGGCCAAGGATGGTGTCTATTTCCTGGTTGATGATGTCAAATGCCCGGATAATGACGGTTTGATCCTGGATTTGTTTGTCGGAAAAAAAATGGTCCAGCCCCGGCAACGTTTTTTTCATGCTTTCGGCTTTTTCTAATTCGTTCAGCACCTTTTTAATGGTCGCCAGTTGTTTCCTTTTCGCCGCTTCCTGCTTTTTAAATGCTTGTTTTTCCAAGGCCTTTTGTTTGGCTAACCGGTAAAGTTGTGCGTTTTGATTTTTGATAATAATGCTAATTCGTCTTTTTTCATGGATGTTGTTATATATTTCAATTTCAGTGGTCAGCATCGTCAATAAATCAGATTCGTCCCAGGGTTTGGTAATGTACTTATGAATTCCCCCTTGATTAATGGCATCCATGGCAACATCAAAATCATGATAGCCGGTCATCAGTATCCGTCTTGAATCCGGGCAAAGATTCATGACTTTATTAAAAAACGTGTAACCACTGATTCCCGGCATGTGCTGATCCGACAGAATCACGGAAAACGGTTTGTCCGCATTCCGAATGATGGTTAGTCCCTGCTCCGCGTTTAACGCCGTATTTACGTTGGTGAACCCATGGCGGTTTAAACGCCTGCGCAATGATTTTAGAACATTGTGTTCATCATCCACAATCAAAATTGCGGATTCCAGTATGTCTTGGCTTATGGCACTCATCAGCTTTTTCCCGGCATTGTCAAACCGTTTCGAACCGCAATATCCTGAAATTGGATATATACTTCTTCCTTAATCTGGGCGGCAAACCCTGCAAAATTATTTTGAGTCAGGATGTTTTTATTTCTCATGGTTTGCTCAATGCGGTCCAGTGCATTTTTATTTTTTAAATCAGCGTCTTTGAACGCATTCATTTTATCTGTCAACTTTGCGATCTGCCCGTCCAGTCCATCCATGACTTTGTCAAATTTCTGCGTTTCCTGTTTTAACTCTTTATATAGCTCAAACAGCTTGAGATTCTGGGCTTTGGCTTCTTCAAACATGCGTTTGGCCTCAACGTCGGCCTCAAATTGTGCCACAGCATCTAAAACTGCTCGGATGAACGTCTTCCTATCCAGGGGCTTTGGAATGAACCGGTTGATTGCCCCATTATTTATGGCCCGAATCACTGCAGCCAGGTCCGTATATCCTGACATCAGAAACCTCACGGTGTCTGGTGAGATCAGGGCCGCTTTTTCTAAAAAGGCATCCCCTGTCATTCCCGGCATCTTCTGGTCACTGATCACCAGGGCATAGGGGAGGGCGGCCTGGCGCATTTTCAGCAACGCCTGGTCACCGTCAGCCACATACTCTGTTGTGATGTTTTCCTGTTTTAAGAGCTTTTGGATAATGGTGGCGATAGGTTTTTCATCATCCACGATCAGGATCGGATATGTATGTGTTTCACTCAATGGATCACCCGTCAAATTTAAAGTTTTCAGCCATTGTTTTAAGGCAGGCATCCACAACATCCGGATCATAAAACCTGCCTTGTTTGTCTTGGATCTCCGCCAATGCTTTTTCCATGCCGAGTCCCGGCCGGTAGGGCCTGTGTGAAGACATGGCCTCAACCACATCCGCCACTGTTAATATCTTTGTTTCGGGCAGAATATCATCTCCTGAAAGTCCCAAAGGATAGCCTGAACCGTCCAGGCGTTCATGGTGCTGATAAACAATCCGGGCAACGGGCGTGGGAAAATTGATATTTTTAAGAATGTCATACCCCACCTGGGGGTGGGTTTTTATCAGGCTGAATTCGATGTCCGACAGCGTGCTGGGTTTTGACAGGATTTCGGCCGGGATGGCAATTTTCCCTAAATCATGTAGAATCCCGGCCATGCGGATACTGGAGACCTTGGTTTCCCCAAGTCCCATGGATTTGGCGATCTCAATCGCAAGCTGTGCCACCCGTTTCTGATGGCCGGCCGTATACGGGTCTCTTGCATCCACCGTTGAAGACAGACTGTTTATCACCCCGTCTACAATTTCGTTCATCCGCTTCAGGCTTTGTTTGAGTTCCTGATTGGTCTCACGCTCCTTGATCACCCGGTTAAGCCGGATTTGAAATTCTTTAGTGCTGAACGGTTTTTGAATAAAATCTTTGGCCCCCTGTGTGACGGCATTTTCGTAGGACAAGTCTCTAAAGTACCCGGTCATCATAATAACATCTGCCGAGTAGTTTTCTTTGATCTGTTTTGTCAGCTCAATGCCGCCCATTTTAGGCATGGCCAGATCGGTTATCACCACATCCACCACCGTTTCTTCCATCACTGAGATCGCCTCAAGTCCGTTTGACGCAACCAGGCAGTTATACCCTTCCTGCAGAACCAGACGTTGTGCCAGCTTCAGGATACTTTTTTCATCATCCACCACCAGAACGCTTATTTTTTCCTCTGATCTGTTTTTGTTTTCTGTCATGGTGCTACCCCTTTGTGTTTTCATCAAGCACCTTTCTGATGGTATTGATGAAAATCTCCTGTTTAATGGGTTTTTGCACAAAGGCATGCCATAGATGTTTCATTTCTGCGTCCATCACATGCTTATTTTGATATCCGCTGCAGAGCACCACCGGAATATCCGGCCTGATTTCCAATATCTTTTCCGTCAGTTTATCACCGTTCATCCCGGGCATTGTCAGATCCGTCATAACAAGATCGAATATTGCGGGCTTTTCTTTAAACAGATCAAGGGCGTCACAGGGTGTATTGGCGATAATGACGTCATAGCCCGCCTTTTCCAGCATTCGTTTTCCGACTTTCGTGATGGCGGGCTCATCATCTACCAGAAGGATCATTTCGGAACCCTCACTCGGATAAATGGCTTCTTCTGTGTACGGATCAATTTCTTCGCTGTCTGCAATGGGTATGAAGATGGTAAAAATCGTGCCCTGGCCCAAAGCGGTTTTTACCTTGATTGTGCCGCCGATATCCTTGACAATTCCCTGAACCATGGCTAAGCCCATGCCCGTTCCTTCTCCCTGGGCTTTGGTGGTAAAATAGGGTTCAAACATTTTTTCCATCACATGCAGGGCAATGCCGGTACCGGTGTCTGATACTTCGAGCTTGACATAATTACCCGGTTCAGGATTCTGGGTTGAATTTGTATCTTTTTTATCTATTCGTTCGTCCGTTAGGCTTATTTTTAAAATGCCGCCATCGTTTTTCATGGCATGGGCCGAATTGGTGCAAAGGTTCATCAGTACCTGGTGAATCTGGGTGGGATTGGCAAATACAAGGGACGCACTTTGTACCTCTGTTTTAAGGTCAATTGAGGAGGGAATGGTGGAACGGATAAACTTGGCCACCTCTTTAACAATGTAATCCAGGTGAATATACGAGTATTTTTCATCAGATTGCCTGGCAAAGGTTAAAATCTGCCGGACCAGTTCTTTGGCTCTCAGCCCGCAGTTTAAAATTTCTGTCAGGTCATCTTCCATCAAAGAGTCTTTTTCTGCATTTTTCAGTGCCAACTGTGAAAAACCGATAAGGGCAGACAGGATATTGTTGAAGTCATGGGCAATTCCCCCTGCCAGGGTGCCGATGGCCTCCATTTTATGGGCCTGGAGCAACTCTTTTTCAAGCACCTTGCGGCGGGTGATGTCCGTGAATATCGCAATGAATTTCGTATAATTGTCATTGCCTTCAAACACTGGCGTGGTACTGCGGATATAGGTTTTATCAAAAATCTCTATTATCATTTCAGACGGGGACAAGCGCCCTTTTTTGTGTTTTTTAATAGGGCAATCCGGAATAGGGTTCTTTGATCCATGGAAAATATCATGACATTTCGCCCCGATAAGCGCCTTTTTAGGCATTCCGATTTGTTTGACAGCGGAACGGTTTGCCGCGATAATCGTATGATTGTCATCAATCACCACTGCCATATGGCCAATGGCCTCAAAGATTTCCTCCCATTGCTTTTGTGCCTTTCGAACGCTTTGTTCGGCCTTTTTCCGCCGCTCTATCTCTGCCTGCAGTTCCCTGTTTTTGGCCATTAATTCATGGGTTCGCTCTGCGACTTTTTTTTCCAGCGTTTCCTTTGATGCGGCCAGCTCGCTTTTTTGTCTGTCCAGCTCAAGGAAAATATTGACTTTGCTTAACAGGATTCTGGTTTCAAAAGGTTTGACCAGGAAATCCACAGCACCTGCTTCGTATCCTTTAAATACATGGTAATCGCTTGAATAGACGGCGGACATAAAAATGATGGGAATACTGCTGGTTTTCTCTTCGGAACGCAGGAGTTCAGCCAGTTCGTACCCGTCCATTTCAGGCATCTGCACATCCAGGATGGCCAGGGCAAATTCATGGTGCAGACTGGCGATCAGGGCGTCGTTGCCGGTCAGGGCCTCTATGATTTCAGTATCAATCCCTGCCAGCACTCTTTTTAAGCTGAAGATATTCTCCGGCCTATCATCGACAATTAAGATTTTTTGTTTTATTTCCATACCATCACCTCAAAATGTCAAGCAGAGTCGCAGGTTCCAGGAACCGATCCACACATCCGATATTAATGGCTGCCTGGGGCATGGCCGGACATTGGGCTGTGTCCGGTGCCTGGACAACGGTAAGGCCGCCGGATCGCTTTATAGCAGCAAGGCCCAGAGCGCCGTCATTATTCGCCCCGCTCAGCAGGATTCCGGCCAGATGCTCCCCATAAACAAAGGCCGCGGACTCAAACAGAACATCAATGGAGGGACGGGCATAGTTTACCCGATCATCCACCGTCAGAGCAAAGGTTTTATCATGTTCCACCAAAAGGTGGTAATCCGCCGGAGCTATATAAACGCTACTCGGTTTAATGGGATGTTTTTCCCGGGCCTCTTTTACCCGAATGGATGTCCGGCTGTCCATCTGCCTGGCCAGATCCCCCTGATCCGAAGGATGCAGGTGGATGGCGACGACAATGGGCAGGGGATAATCCGGCGGCAGATTGCCCAGCAAAGATATGAGCACTTCTATCGACCCAGCAGATCCGCCAATGACAACGGCTTCAAACATGCTGTCTCCCTGTTTTCTTTTGGAATACCTTGTGTTTCTCGTCCAGGACCACAAATTTGTTCCTGATGTTCGAACAAATGATCGATTCCCGGCGTCCCAGACATAAAAAGCCATTTTCCGCCAGGCTTTCGTAAAATATGTTAAAAACCCGGTTTTGAAGCTTTTCATCAAAGTAAATCAATACGTTTCGGCACATAATCAGCTGTGTTTCGCTGAATACGCCGTCGATGGCCAGGTTGTGGTTGGCAAAGGTTATGGAATCTTTTAAGCACTGCCGCAGTTTCATGGCGCCGTATTCAGCATGATAATATTCTGAAAAAGACCTGCTGCCGCCGGCTGCCTGGTAATTTTTTGTGTAATCTTTGACATCCTTAATATCATAAATCCCTTTCTTGGCAGTATCCAACGCTGTGTCGTTGAAATCGGTGGCATAAATAACGGTGCGTTTTGCCAGATTTTCCTCCTTAAGCAGAATGGCAAGGGAATAGGCTTCCTGTCCGGTGGCACAACCGGCATGCCATATTTTCAGGGACGGATAGCTTCTCAGGTACGGCAGTACCTTATGTCTTAAAAAAAGAAACAGGCCGGGATTCCTGAACATTGTCGTGACTGTAATGGACAATTCCCGCAGCATCTGTTCAAAAAATGAAGGGTCGTGCAGTATTCTGGGGATCAATTCAGAAACGGTACCCAAACCGGCCTGGGTTTGGATATTGTGAATCCGCCGGTGAACAGACGCCCTGGCATACTGGCGGAAGTCGTGTCCATACCGTTGAAAAATGGCCTCAAGGAGCAGGTTGACCTCAAGTTTTTCAAGTTCGGTTGTTTCCATGGATTAAATTGCCTTTTACTCATATAACCAGACCCGCATCATGGACAAGAGGCGGTCAATGTCCACGGGCTTGGTCAGGTAGTCGTTGGCGCCTGCCTCAATGCAGTTTCTTTTGTCCTGCTTCATGGCCTTAGCCGTCAGGGCAATGATGGGCAGGTGGGCGAATTTTGTATCTTTTCGGATTTTTTTTATGGCTTCATACCCATTCATGACCGGCATCATGATGTCCATGAGCACCAAATCAATTTTGGAATTGTTTTTAATCATCTCAAGGGCCTTCTGTCCGTTTTCCGCCTTTAATACAGTCATTTTCCGTTCGGCAAGCACCTTGGCCAGTGCAAACACGTTGCGCATGTCATCGTCCACGATAAGTATGGTTCTGCCGTCAAACATCTGGTCGCTGTTATGGATATCCGTGATGATCTGTTTTTTATCCGCCGGCAGATCCTTTATCATGCGGTGCAGAAACAAAGATGTCTCATCCAAGAGCCGTTCCTCGGATTTTACCCCCTTTATGATAATGGATTCCGAATACCGCCTGAGGATGCCCTCCTCTTCAAAGGAGAGGTCTCGGCCGGTATAGACGATGATGGGCGGAAGAGCGATTTCCTGATCGTTTGTCAGGAATTCAAGCAGTTCAAATCCGGTCATATCCGGCAGGCCGAGATCCAGAATGATGCAATCATAACTCTTTGATTTAACGGCTTCCAGGGCCTTTTTGCCGGATGGGGCGTTATCAATGGCAATGTCCCGCCCGGTTAAAAGCCGTTTGATACTTTTTTGCTGGGTGACATCATCCTCCACAATCAGCAGGTATTTTACCTTTTTGGTGATCACCGCTTCAATCCTGTCCAGGGCCGTTTCCAGACTTTTGGGGGATACCGGTTTGGTCAGGAACCCCGTGGCCCCTTGGTTGAGTACGTTAAATACGGGTTCTTCAACCGACATGAAATGAACCGGGATATGCCGGGTGGCGGCGTTTTCTTTTAAGCTGTGAAAAACCGCCCAACCGTCCATGCCCGGCAGTGTGAT
Source organism: Desulfobacter curvatus DSM 3379 (assembly GCF_000373985.1). Taxonomy (GTDB): domain Bacteria; phylum Desulfobacterota; class Desulfobacteria; order Desulfobacterales; family Desulfobacteraceae; genus Desulfobacter; species Desulfobacter curvatus. The sequence continues at coordinate 37,330 of NZ_KB892913.1, read as the reverse complement.
ATCCAGGATAACCGCTTTGGGAATGTATTGGCGGGCCAGAGATATTCCGTTTTCTCCCGTCGTTGAATATAGACATAAAAATCCGCGTTTGGCACAGAAATCCATTAATGTTTTACCGAAATTGATGTCATCTTCTATGATGAGAACGCTTTTGCTGTCAGGCGTGATTTCATCCCGGTCATCGGGCAGATGTACCCGGGACTCATCCGGGATATCCGGCAGTGTCTCCGCCTTCTTAGTGAGGAAAAGGGGGGCGGATAACTGATGAGCAGTCTGCGTCTTTTTTTCAATAGTTTGTTTTTTCCGATCAAGTCCGGCCGGCAGGTACAAGGTAAACGTGGACCCTTTCCCTTCATCGCTTTGCAGATGAATTTCACCACCCAATAGTTTTGACAGTTCCCTGCATATGGACAGTCCCAGTCCCGTACCGCCGTACTTTCGGGATATTCCGCCGTCTGACTGCTGGAACGCTTCAAATATCAACGCCTGCTTATTTGGGGCAATGCCGATACCCGTATCCCTGACCGACACGGCCAGAATGTTGTTTCCGGTCAGGCCCCGGCTCTGGTAGACCACATCATTTTCGGGCCTGTAAAAGGTGAGGTAAATGCCGCCTTGGGATGTGAATTTAACAGCATTGGCCATCAGGTTTTTCAACACCTGCCTGACCCGTTCAAAATCACTGGAAATTGATGACAGGCAATCGGGATCAACACGGACATCCAGTTCCAGGTTCTTTTCCCTGGCCAGATGGGCGAAGGTGGTTTCAAGATTCCGGGCAAGTTCGGATATCTTGATTTCACAAAAATTCAGGGTCATCTTTCCGGCTTCAATTTTGGACAGGTCAAGGATCTCATTGATCATGTTGAGCAGATCCGAACCGGAAGAAAAGATCACCTGTGCCGACTCAACCTGGTCCTGGGTGAGGTTGCTTTCTTTGTTTTCCGACAATATTTTTGCCAGCAGCAGCAGGCTGTTGAGTGGTGTCCGCAGTTCATGGGACATATTGGCCAGGAACTCGGATTTATATTTGCTGGACAGGGCCAGGTCCTCTGCTTTTTTGGTCAGCTCAGCCTTCATCTGTTCCAGCGCCCGGTTTTTTTCTTCTATCTGAATTCGGTTGCGTTCAAGGAACTGTGTCTTTTCTTCGAGCTCCTCATTGGAGGCCTGCAGCTCCTCCTGCTGCTTTCTAAGCTGGTCTTCGGATGCTGTCAGCTGCTGGGTCTGTTCTTCCAGCTCTTCGTTGGCCGCTCGGAGTTCTTCCTGCTGTTTTTCCAGGATTTGTTTCTGGGTTTTTGTCTCTTCCAGCAGCCTGTTTTGTTCCTGTCTGGAACGTGCCGCGTTCAGCGCGACCCCGATACGGCCAGCCGCTTCCTTTAAGAATTGTTTGTCAATGTTCGTGAAGGTGTTTAAGGTCCCCAGTTCCAGGATGCCTTCCACCTCGTCATTAAATATCAGAGGAATGATGGCCAACTGCCTGGGCGGCATTTCACCTAAGCCCGAACAGACAGTAAAAAAAGCATGGGGCAAGTTTTCCATATACCTGATTTTTTTTTCAGTTGCACATTGTCCGGTGAGCCCCTCTCCAAATCCAAACTGGGCCTGCCCACCCTGGCCGGGGGAAACGGCAAAACCGGCGACCGGTTTAAAACGATTTTCATGGGTACGGATGTACAACAGGCCGATATGGGACCGAACATGCCCGCACAAAAAATTGATCAACTCCCCGCACGAGCGTTCAAATACCTGCTCTTCCCTTAAAATTGCTTCAAGCCTGGAAATTCCCTGTTCAATCCATAATAAGTCCAAGTCCTTTTTTTTTGCCTGTTTGAGGCTGGCTGCCATTTCATTGAACGCCTTTGTCACATTTCCGATTTCATCCGGGGAACCAATGGGGATGGAGACATCAAAATTACCCTTTGAGATCAATGCGACACCGTTCTCAAGTTTATTGATCGGCCGGCTCAGTCTCAATACAAAGTATAAGGAAAGCAAGGCTGACACCAGCACAACCGCCGTTATAGCCATTACCTGCCATTTTAAAATCAAATTGGCCGAGGCCATGGCCTTAGCGGCTGTCTGTTCCACCACCACCAAAAGGCGCGGTTGAGCTGTGACAAAGGCATTGGATACCACCGGCGTGTTATCCCGGTTCATGTGGCGAGCGAGCGTTATGGGCACCTTTTTGCCTTGTACAAATAAGTCGGCAAGGGGGTTATACATCGCCTTTTCCCGGGCAAGGGCGACACTTTTATCCGGATAAAGGACGATTTCTCCCTTTTTATCCAGAACATACAGGTATCCGGCGTTGAGAATATGTTGGTCCGATACGTTTTCGAGCAGTCGGTTCATATTGATTTCCAGGGTCAAAGCAAAGCTGTTTTCTCGGACCTGTGGGTCGACAAAAAACAGATCAACCGGAAGAATCAAAAAACCGTGGCTGGTCCTTGAAATGGGTCGGAGCCGTTGTTTGGTATTTAACGTGTCAAAGGCCGTCTTAATTTCCTGCCGGGTTTCAATATCGCCAGGGGAATAAGTGTCTTCCTTTGTAACTTTTAATAAGGGCGTTCCGGAAGTATTCGTGACCATCATTGAAGAGAGCTGTGGAAAGGATTTGAGCATCAGTTGGAGGCTCCATTCCCGATCATACCGGTTTTGGCCTTCAAACCCGTTATTTTCCATGATAATACGAATGTCCACGATGGTATCATGAATAGCCGCTTCAATGGTAGCGCCTGCCCTTTTTGCCGCTGCAAAATTGGTCTGGGATACGGAGGCCAACAGTGCAGACCGGATTTTGGCAATGGACATAATACCGAATCCACCCAACGGCACCACAGCCATAAGTAAAATGGCCAGGGTTATTTTGACACTGATTTTATTCCACCATTTCATGGATGCCTCTTTTTTTTAAAATTCAATCTCGACGATTTTGTCCGCCATTTTATACATGTTGGGCGGGAGTGTGAGCCCCAGTTTTTTTACCATCCATGTATTAATAATGAATTCGTATTTTTCAGGTGTTTCAATGGGAATGTTCCTGGGGCTTTCACCGTGGACAATTTTATGTGCCAGCCGGGCAGCCTGTTTTCCGTTGAGATACCTGGAACCGGCATATGAGGCAAAGGCGCCTTTTTCTATGTATGCCATGCCATACCCGAATACCGGAATTTTTTGTTCCATGGCCCTTGGCAGGATGATCTCCTTGAGGGCTCCGTCAATGACGGCCACCGGATTTAAAAGGATCACATCCACATTCTCCCGAAAGATCATCTGCGCTGTGCTGCGGATATCATAAACGGTTTCCACTTTTTTTACGACAAGTTCCAGGCCGAGTTCTTTTGCTTTTTTTCGGGCGATTTTGATGGATTCCACAGAGGCGACGTTGGAGGGCATATGAAAGCAGAATATTTTACGGGCACCGGGCAGAATCCGTTTAATGAACCACATTCGCTTGGCTGTAATATTGGTGTCATTCGTCTCTATGCCGGTGATATTTTTGTCCGGAGCCGTCATGTTTGAGGACAGCCCCCTGTCAATGGATGAGGAGACCGCAAGAAACACCACGGGGATGTCCGTCCCCCTGGTGGCGACTAACAGGGCATCTGCTTCAATCCCCCCTGCAGCCACGGCAATATTCGGCTTAGCCTCAATAATTTCGTTGGCAAGTGTCGGCAGCTTGTGCTTTTGATTGTCGGCATTTAAAATAGTATACGTGAATTTTTCAGTACAAGTGTTTGCAAAATATGTCATGCCGTCTTTAAAACCGTTTACCGAGTTTTGGCGGGTGTCGTTGGCCATGAGGATGCCTATTGTGATCTGCTTTTTTGCTGCCGCAGGTATGGGATGCCCTGCAATGATAAAAAAAAGTATACCGGCCAGAAGCAGGGCAAGCATCCCTCTGCTACCCGGATGAATACGATTTTTTCGTTTTTTAAATGTCTTTCTTTCCGTGACGCCGAGAATGAGATGGTCGTCAATATTCAAATAGCCGATTCCAAGGATTGGTTTATTGTCCATATCCACCACAAATGTTAAGAAAAAAATAAATTATAACGAGTTACGATGTATAAAAGTTTACACCAACGAAGACGATCTTTCAAAATTTTTTTTATTTCTACTATTTTTGGAACGATTGATCATGCCGGGATATATTTTTCTGCCAAATCTTAACTTGGTAATGGTTGAAAATACCTGGCACTCTGACAGAAAAAAATGGTATCTGTAATACAGATCATTCTTGCCGAAACATTATCCGGAGAGCAAATGTTACAATCCTTGCGATCAAGAATACTGATGATAGTCGTGTTTATTGTTGTTTCAACTGTTACCGGTATCATCTATTGTGTTCAAAAAGAAACATTAAAAACCCTGTCCGAGCTTCAGGAAGAAAACGCAAGAAATATATTGAACACGGTTGTGCTGAGTGTCGAAAATGAATACGAGAGTCTGCTTTTTCATAAAAAGAATCTACTTGAAACCCGGAAAAACGAAAGAAAAAACGTTGTCACAATGGCTATTGGAGCGATCCATCAGTTCTACGATAAATTTAGCCAGGGTATTTTGACCCAGGAAGAGGCGAAGAAGCAAGCCATCGCTATAATCCGGGATATGAGGTATGACAAGGGTGTGGGGTATCTGTGGATTAATGACACTGGACGCCCGATACCCAGGATGATCATGCATCCGACTATCCCTGGGCTGGACAATACCATTCTTGACGATCCAAAATTCAATTGCGCGCTGGGGATTAAACAGAACCTTTTCCAGGCATTTGTGGATATCTGTCTTGCCAAGGGGCAGGGATATGTCGATTACCTGTGGCCCAAACCCACCGAAAACGGCCTGACTGAAGATCAGCCCAAAATTTCTTATGTCGCACTTTTCAAACCATGGGACTGGGTTATCGGAACCGGGGTTTATATTGAAGACATTGAACTCGACGCCCGGAAAAGGCTGGATGCCATCGTCTCTGAACTCCGGCAGACATTTTCAAAGGTTCGCCTGGCCAAAAGCGGCTACATGTTTATTTTCACCGGGGACAATCAAGTCGTGGTCCACCCTACCGTTACCGGGCCTGACGGTAGCGTCCTGATCAATCCTTCCACGGGGAATCCTCTATTCAAAGATTTAATGACGGCGTCCCAAACACCTGAAAAGGCGTATGAATATATCTGGGACAAACCAGGGCATAGAGGGGAATTCAAATTTTTAAAACGGGCCTACATTGAATACTTCCCCCCATTTGACTGGTATATTGCAAGCTCCGTTTATGTGAATGAAATCGAAAGTGCATCCCAGGGCTTGATAAAAACCATTTTCTTTTTGTCAATCATCTTTCTTGTACTCTCCATTATTTTATCCGTACTTCTTTCAAAAACCCTGACAAATCCTTTAAGGAAATTGATGGTTGCCGCTGAAGGCATTGAAAAGGGCGGAATATCATCCGGTGACATCCCCATCACCGGGACAAGGGAAATCAAGGCATTGGGAAAAATACTGAATAAAATGATTCATTCCATCAGCAAATCCATTAATGAAAAGGAAAATCTGCTGACCGCCCTGCAACAAGCCCATGGTGAACTCGAAAAGCGTGTCAGTGAACGGACGATGGATCTTGAAACCGCCAATGCGGAACTGCAGATAGCCAAGTACGAAGCCGAAGCTGCCAACCAGGCTAAATCAGAATTCCTGGCCAACATGAGCCACGAGATCCGGACACCCATGAACGCCATCCTTGGTATGATGCACCTGGCACTGCAGACCGATCTGGATGATAAACAAAAAAATTATATTGAAAAGGCACACTACTCAGCAGAAAATCTCCTTGTCATTCTCAATGAAATCCTTGATTTTTCAAAAATTGATGCCGGAAAGGTGGAAATGGAAAATATAGATTTCCAACTCAAAGAGGTCATCGACAACATGGTTAACACGATCAATTTCGGCGCCCAAAAAAAGGATGTTAAAGTTGTGGTAAAGATTGAGCGTGATGTCCCCAAAGCCCTGAATGGTGACCTCCATCGACTAAGCCAGGTATTGATCAATCTTGGTGGCAATGCCGTAAAATTCAGTAATGAAGGGGACATGGTATCCCTTAAAATAAGCATGAAGGAACAAGACGAAACAACAGCTGTTTTGCAATTTTCAGTTCAAGATACAGGCATTGGTATGTCTGTCGAACAACAAAAGAAATTATTCCGGCCATTCACCCAGGCAGATGGCTCAACGACCCGCCAATATGGTGGAACCGGGCTTGGCTTAATGATCTCAAAAAAAATCGTTCAACTGATGGATGGTAAGATTTGGGTGGAGAGTGTAAAGGATGTCGGCAGTACTTTTTCCTTTACGGTCCGTCTTGGCAAACAGGTTGAGCACTCGGACAAAATAGATTCATCTGCTGCAATAAATGAAAGGACCGTTAGTCAGGCACTGGCAAAAATTCGCGGCAGCAGGATTCTTCTTGTCGAGGATAATGAAATCAACCAGGAACTGGCTACGGAACTTTTAACCCATAATGATATTCTGGTTGAAACGGCGAATGATGGCCTGGAAGCACTCAACATGTTGGCAGATCAAAATTTTGACGGTGTTCTGATGGACTGTCAGATGCCGGTAATGGACGGATATGAGGCAACCCGGAAAATCCGTGAACAGAAAAAATTCAAAGACTTACCCGTCATTGCCATGACGGCCAATGCCATGGTGGGTGATCGGGAAAAGGCGTTGGATGCCGGAATGAACGATCATATCGCTAAACCGATAGATCCGGATGAGATGTATAAAACAATGGCGAAATGGATTTCAGCGAAGTAATAATATTAGCTTAATGTAGATGCAAATTCCTGCAAATCCTTTTCAGCCTGCTCAAACTCATAATCCTTAATCGTCTGCATTATTTGTTCAAATGATCCGCGATGCGCTGTGTTCTGGAAAAAAGGAATAAGCTTTCCGGCCACCTCAATTGATTTCGTATCGTTTTCACCCAGGAAGTATCCGAGTTCGGCCAGCAGGGGTTTAATACGATTGAATTCAACAATATCATCCGCATCTGATTTTTCGGCAGAGGAGCTTTTCTGCAGGGTCTGCAGCCCGGCAAGCACAGGTTTTAATTCGGCAGAAACGTCATTAAGCAAGGCCTCCACATTCCCAGCAGCCTCCTTGACGGCAACCTCAAGGGCAGATGCGCAGGTGAACAGGTCCGTCATCCCAAGGTTACCGGCCACGCCTTTCAATGTATGCGCAGCAATTTCTGCAGTCTGGGTGTCATCGCTTTCCCAAGCATTCTTAAAGGTTTCGATGAAATTTGCCTGCTTGTCGAGGAACTTTAAGAGCAGCTTACGGTACAATTTGACATTGTTCTGCGTTATGTTCAAACCGGCCTTGGTATTGATGCCTGGAATATTTGGCAGGCCAGGCTCTACATCCTTTTTAAGGGGATTCTCATCATTCTTTGTAGTCGGTTCAGCAGAAACTATCCATCTGGCCATGGTCATGAACATTTTATCTACATTGAGCGGTTTGGAAATATAATCATTCATGCCCGCATCAAGGCTTTTTTGACGGTCCCCGACCATGGCATGGGCCGTCATGGCGATGACGGGCAGTTTTTCAAACTCAGGGTTTTGCCGTATTTTTTTAGTGGCGGTATAGCCGTCCATTACCGGCATCTGACAGTCCATTAAAACGCCGTCATAGTGCTTCTGGCCAAGACGTTCCAGGGCTTGCTGCCCGTCAAAGGCGCAATCTACCTGGATGCCGTTATTCATTAAAAGTTCCATGGCCAGTTCCTGGTTTATTTCATTGTCTTCAACCAGAAGCACCCTGGTGCCGCGCAGTTTATTTATTGCATCTGTCACCTTTCCAGGGCTGTTGGGTTTCTGCTTTTCAAGACGGAAACACACCGGCTGCTCTTCCTGTTTGCCGAGCAGTACCGTGAAATAAAAGGTGCTCCCGGCCCCAGGTTCACTTTCAACCCACATCCTGCCCCCCATCATCCGCACCAGTTGTATGCAAATGGATAGTCCCAAGCCTGTTCCGCCGTATTTCCGTGTAATGGAGGTGTCTGCCTGGCTGAAAGGCTGAAACAGATTTCGCCGCTCTTCCCCGCTCATTCCGATGCCGGAATCCTTCACTGAAAACCGTAATTTGACCTGATTGTCTTTGTCTCTCGTTTCCTCCATGGAAACCGAAACAACAATTTCTCCTCCCCTGTCCGTGAATTTAACCGCATTATTACACAGATTCAACAGGATCTGGCCCAATCTCATGGGGTCGCCTATTAACGCTATAGGAATTTGGGGCGTGATATTATACATCATTTCCAGCCCCTTCTTGCCGGCTCTGATACCGATGATATTCAACAGGTTGAGCATCACATCCTCCAGGGAAAAATCGATGTTTTCCAAGTTCATTTTTCCGGACTCAATTTTGGAAAAATCAAGGATGTCGTTGAGGATGCCCAGCAAGGACTCTGCCGACCGGTGCACCTTGGAAATGTAATTGCGTGTCTTTTCGTCCAGATCCATCTGCAGGGCCAGACTGGACATGCCGATGATAGCATTCATAGGCGTTCGGATTTCGTGGCTCATGTTGGCCAGGAATTCACTTTTGGCTTTATTGGCTGATTCTGCTTTTTCAGCCATTTCCTGAATTTCACTTGTCCGTTTTTCAACCCGATATTCCAGTAACTGATTTGCGTCCCAAAGTTCCTGCTGTGAACGGCTGAGCTGTTGCGTAATGTATTTAATATTGGACAGAATAAACCTGACAAAAATAAAAATCAGTGCAAAGCCGAGAACAAAAATGGGCAATACAATGAAAATCAGGTGGTTAAAATGTTGCCGCATAAACTGAGTGCTTTGTTGGATACCGGCTACCTCGGATTCAATCAGATCATTGAGGATGTCGATGGCACTGATGATAACCGGCCGAATCTGCTGAGAGAGCAGATTCGGTATCTCTGTCTTGTTGTCTGTTTTTATTGCATCCACCAACTCGTTTATCCGTTGTTGAACCGTCTCAAAGATTTTTTCTCCTTCGTCAAGCAAATGCGCCTTTGCGGCATGGTTAATCTGGTTGTGAAGATGCTTTTCAGATTCAAGAATCAAACGATACGACTGCCACTCTTTTTTTACCAGGTTTTGGGCAAGCTCAAGGATCTCCTTTGCATCATCGCCAGAGACATGGCCACTGAGCATCTCATCAATCGTATCAAGGGTGTTTATGGTGTAGATGTTTTTCATCTCATTCAGGTGCAGGATAGGATTCACATGCAGATCATACATATCCTGGAACAGGTTTTTGGAAAAAAATACATATCCCCCAAATCCTGCGGCAGACGAAAAAATCAGGACCCCGATCCCAATGAAAAGGAAGCGGCTCTGAACAGATACGTCTGATGATCGAAGGTATGATAGTGCACGATTAATCATTGGTCACCCACACTTCTTCAAGCTGTTGAAAATTGCCATCGTGGTAGTTCGTAATGAAAACCCGTTCCAAAGCCTGTCTGTCGTCGGGTGCAATCGTTATTTCGAATCCGTCCAAAGCCTTCCTGTCAAGCTGTTCAAAGGCCGCCATAAAGTTTTTCCGGGTAAGGTCCTGCCCTGCCTTTTCCAAGGCCTTGACAACCAGTTTGGCCGCAAGGAATCCTTCAAATGAAACAAACCCGTAAGGATCATCGGGATAATACGCTTTATATATTTTCCGATACTCCTGGGCCGCCTCATTTTTATTGTCCCACGGGAGCGGTACGACCTGTGAAATCAAAACATTTTCTGTCTGCCCCTCAAGGGCCCGGATCAGATCATCACTTCCCACAAATGAAATATTACAAAATACGGTAGCGTCCATTCCGCTCTTTTTGGCCGACTTGATAAACTCGGTACACGGTTTATAGGCACCAATCATAATCACCGCCTCGGGTTCTGATAGTTTGATCGTCTGCAGGGCATTTCGATAGGACAAGGTGTTTCTTCGATAGCGGCCTTCAGCAGCAATTTTCAGGCCGCGCTTTTCCAGTGCGCGTCTTACACCTTCCCGGCCGGCTTTACCATAACTGTCATTCTGGTAGAAAACAGCAATTTTATCGATATGATACGTTAACCTCAAATATTCTACCAGCGCTTCAGTTTCAGCATAATAGCTGTTGCGCAGGTTGACAATCAACGGACTGGGTGGGTTTCGTAGAAATTCAGCGCCGGTAAAAGGCATAAGGAAAGGAACATGATATTTTTGTGCCTCAGGCAATGCAGCCTTGGACGTGGGGGTCCCCACTTCGCCAAACATTGCGAAAACATGCTGCCGGGTTATCAGTTCAATGGTGTTTTTCCTGGCATAATCCGGCTCGTAAAAATCATCGTACGTAATCAAGCGGATGGTTCGCCCATGTACACCGCCTTGACCGTTAATAAATGAAAAACAGGCAGTTGCTCCTTTCATCATTTGCCGGCCAAGCTGGGCTGCCGGACCGCTGAGTGCACAGCTCTGTCCCAAAACGATTTGTTTACCGACAATATCGTTGCTTTTTAGGGTATACAGCCAGAAAAGAACGCCGATCAGTGCAAAGGAGACAAAATAATATTTTTTCAATGGATTGCCTCTTAATTTTTTAGAAATTATCTACATTGTACCTGACGAAGCCGGATATCCATAGAATTTTTTCTATCAGTTTTTTATAAGAAAGTCTGTGTAAGCGATACATATCTTTCAACATTCGTTGTGGGCTGAGTCTGGGTCTCGATAGACCAGATCAGCCCATGGCTGTTATATCAGGATGCCTGCAAAGAATTTTATTGTTGATTTCGGATAATTCAGATTTCAAGCCGGGTGCCGGTGGCAAACACATGAATAGGGCGTCCCATTTTTTGGGACATGTAAGCCGGCGCATCAGGGCCTGTACAGTGGCCGGTATAATAGGTTGTGCCGGCATAAGATGACAGTTCATTGACCAGGATGTCCAGGCGGCTGTCTGCTTCAGTGACTCGGGTTACCCGGTTATACAGGTGAAATCCGCCGATGACATGGTCAATATGATTCCGGCCTGTACGGGTAAGGACCGTATCAATCATATTCCCCATACCCGAGTGGGCGCACCCGGTGAACAGCACCGTGGTGCCAGCCTCCTCAATCAGCAGGGCCAGTTCATGGGTGAACTCATCGTCAACAAGTTGGCCGTCTTTGTTCTGCCTGAAAAGACCTGCATTGTTCTTGGGGATGAAACCCTTTTTTGAGAAGTCCGTGATAATGGTTAAATCCTCGGACAAGGCCAGGTCCGAATCAATAAACCGGCAACGGCTTTGGTCAATGGCATCTGTGTCAAGGCCGATGTATTTGGGATCATAATTGAGATACTGGGCATAGTATTTTTCATCAAAGGCCTTTTGGGTCATGATGGTTTCAGCGGTTGAATTGATTTTTTGAAAGTATGGAAGACCGCCGCCATGGTCATAGTGCCCGTGGGAGAGTACCGACAGGTCTGTTTTCGTCAGATCCACACCAAGATGCCGGGCATTGTCTGCAAATTTGCTGTCCTGGCCCATATCAAAGAGAATGGACCGGTCGCGTGTGCGGATAAAAAAACTTAAACCGTGGTCAGGGGCCAGTTGCGGGTCCGTAGTGTTGTTTTCAAGCAAACAGGTGATTTTCATGGCGTATTGCTCCCTTTTTTTTAGATACAGGTTCAATTACGGGGCGCATAAAAAATGCAGATTAAAAGAATCATTGGGAATCTCTTCAGCGCAAACCTTTGAAAAGCCCGCTTCTCTGAGCAGATCCATGGCCTGCTGTTTGCCCCACATCATGCCAAGTCCCGAGCCGTTGTCGTTGAGGCCGATGGGCATGCAGTGCATCAGGCTTACCGTATACAAAAACGGTCCCATGGGATGATTTGTATTGTCCTTGATGTTCGTTGATGCCTTAATATCGATCATGGAAAAAAGGCCTTCATCACGCAACATGTATTTCACTCCTTTTAATGCGTCCAAGGGATGGGACTGGTCGTGGACGGCGTCAAAGGCGCATACATAATCAAAGTGCCGGCTGAATTCTGGCGTATCACAGATTTTAGCGGCATCCTGGTTTATGAATTCGATATTGGACAAGCCAAATGATTTGGATAAAGCCCGGGCCTGTTCAAGCGCCTTTTCATGGTTGTCCATGCCGACAAATTCAGAGTTTGGGTAGGCCTGGGCCATCAGACAGGCCGCCACGCCCTGACCGCAGCCCAGATCACAGACCCGGATCCCTTGCTGCAGTCTCTTTTCCAGCCGACCCTGGTCAACATAGGGAATAAATTCCTGGATTAATACCTTTCGGTGCTTGGCATCGGCCAGCTCTGACATGAACTCCTGAAAATCCGGATAATTGGAAAAGGGAACCCCCTGGCCTGTTTGAAAGCCTTGTTTTACAGCCGCCATGGCACAGGAGGTCAGCAACGGAATTTCCTGGGTGTAAACCCCCAAATTATTGTTCCCGGCCCTTCTGCACAAAAGCTCGCCATGGGAAGAAGGCAGAAAAAAGGTGTCATCTGTGTCAGGCTTTTCCGTCATCTCGATAATGCCGCCGGTGACCATGATCCCCAGCCACTCCTTGAGATATCGTGCGTCCAGGCCTGTTGCCTTGGAAAGTTCCCCAAGGCTCAGGGCACAGCCTTTTTCATCCATGACATCAAAGATTTTAAGGGCGTAGCCTATCCCCAAGGCAAGGTTCAGGGAACCGTAATTGAGAATCCGTACCAGTTTATCGGAAAAATCAGCCATGATTTGTCTCCTGGTCTACCTGAGAAAAAAGGGCGGCCACAAACCGGACCGCCCCTGAAACTTGATCTTGCCTGAATATTAAAGGGCGATCTCTTCTAATATCCGATCTTTGATATGGGCACACACCTTGGTCAAAAACTCTTTGTGGGTTATTCCCATTTTGACCTTGCCGTCCAGGGTGCGCACGGACAGGACCTTGTCTTCCTTTTCCTTATCACCAATGGTGATGATCAAAGGAATGTAGTTCAGCTGGGCTTCCCTGATTTTTTTCTTTAATGTTTCGCTGCGTTCATCCACCTCGCAGCGGATGCCATGGACCTCCAGCAGATGCCGGATCTCTTTGGCATAGGGGGCCAGGTCCTGGGTGATGGGCAGGACAACGGCCTGGACCGGGGCCAGCCACAGGGGAAATTTGCCTGCGAAATGCTCCACAAGGATGCCGAAGAACCGCTCCATGGAACCATAGATCACCCGGTGGATCATAATGGGCCGGTGCTTTTCATTGTCTGCGCCTTTGTAGGTCAGGTCAAAGCGTTCCGGCAACGCCATGTCCAGCTGGATCGTGCCGCATTGCCAGGTCCTGCCCAAAGCATCCTTGATATGGATGTCTATTTTGGGACCGTAAAATGCACCATCCCCTTCATTGATCATGAATTCCGTGCCATAGGCCTCCATGGCATTGCGCAGACCGTTGGTGGCGGTTTCCCATTGTTCATCCGTGCCGATTGATTTTTCAGGCCGTGTGGACAACTCCAGATGAAAGGATAGCCCAAACCGCGCATAGACCCGTTCAGCCAGTTTCAAAACGCCCAACACTTCGTCCTGGATCTGGTCCGGGGTCATGAAAATATGGGCATCATCCTGGTGAAAGGCCCGGACCCGGAACAATCCTGACAACGCACCTGACAATTCATGGCGGTGCACCAGCCCAATCTCTCCGGCACGGTGGGGCAGATCTTTATAAGAGTGGGATTTTGTTTTGAAAAGAATCATGCCGCCGGGGCAGTTCATGGGCTTGATAGCGTATTCCTCGTCATCAATGGTGGAAGTGTACATGTTTTCGCGGTAGTTTGCCCAGTGGCCGCTTTGTTCCCAGAGTTTTCGGGTCATCATCACAGGGGTTTTGGTCTCCACATACCCGTCTTTTTTGTGCTCCATGCGCCAGTAATCCAACAACGCATTCCACATGGCAATGCCCTTGGCGTGGAAAAAGGGCATGCCCGGTGCTTCGTCATGGAAAGAGTACAGGTCCAGGCGGGTACCAAGTTTTCTGTGGTCCCGCTTTTTGGCTTCCTCGATCATGGTCAGATAGGCATTGAGCTTCTTTTTGTCAAAAAAGGAGATGCCGTACAGACGCTGGAGCTGCTCCCTGGACTGGTCCGCCCGCCAGTAGGCGCCGGAAGTTTTGAGAAGTTTAACACCTTTGATCATGCCGGTATTGGGGATATGGGGGCCGCGGCACAGGTCAACGAATTTGCCGTTCTGGTACAAAGAGATCTCTTCGCCTTCGGGCAGTTCATTGATCAGTTCCACCTTAAAGGGGTTGTCGGCAAACAGATCAAGTGCTTCCTGACGCGTGACCACTTTGCGTTCAAAACCGGCCTTGGCCTTGATGATTTTTTTCATCTCAGCCTCGATTTTTTCAAGGTCTGCCTCGCTCACCGGGTCCATGTCGATATCATAATAAAATCCGTCTTCCACCACCGGGCCGATGGTCAGTTTGGCGTCCGGATAAAGGTTAAGCACGGCTTCGGCCATGACATGGGCCGAAGAGTGACGCAGGATATCCAGGCCTTGATCGTCTTTCGCTGTGATAAAGCTTACTGCACTGTCCTTTTCAATGACCGAGCCTAAATCGAGAGCTTGACCGTCTATTTCCATAGCCACGCAGTTTCGGGCAAATCCTTCGGAAATGCTTTTTGCCACATCCATGCCTGTGGGCGGTTCGTTAAATTCTTTGACTGCATTATCCGGGAAAGTTATTTGAATCATTTTTTTACTTCCTGTTTATATATCATGCCCCGACCTTGCCCTATTTCCCAAGGCAGCGTATGATCAAGCATTGTAATTAAAAGCCGTTAAATTTAAAAAAAGAATTTTAAAAGAAGTGTTTTAAACAATCAAGGGAAAACTAAGGTGGTTTATCAGTTTGTAACAACGGACAAAGACCTGGCGCAAGTATGCCTGAAACTCGAACCCTGTGAGATCATCGGTGTGGATCTGGAAGCCGATTCCATGCATTGTTTTTCAGAAAAGATATGCCTGATCCAGATTGCGGGACTAGACCAGGCCTGGCTGGTGGATCCTTTTTTGATCAATGATTTTTCACCCTTTTCTCAACTCCTTGAAGACCCGGAGATTATCAAGGTGTTCCATGGGTCGGATTTTGATGTCAGAAGCCTGGACCGGGAGTTGTCCGTTGAAATTGAGAACCTGTTTGACACCGAGATCGCATGTCGTTTCTTAAATATCAAGGAACGGGGCCTGGGTGCATTATTGAAATCCTTTTTTGATATTGATGTGGATAAAAAATACCAGAAGGTGGACTGGTCAAAACGGCCCTTGAAAGATGAGATGATCGCCTACAGTGTGGGAGACGTGGCAACGCTTGTGGAACTGCATGATCTTTTAAAAGATCGTCTTGAAAAGATCGGACGCCTGGCCTGGGCCGAAGAGGAGTTTGATTTGCAGGCCAGGGTGAAATACGAAAGCAATCATTTAAGGCCCTTGTTCAGAAAGTTCAAAGGGGCCGGCAAACTTGATAACCGAAGCCTTGCCGTGCTGGAGCATTTGTTGGAAGTTCGGCTCTCCCAGGCAGAAAAAAAGGATCTGCCACCCTTTAAGATTATGTCCAACCAGTCCATCATGACCATGGTCCAGCGCCGGCCGGCCAGTGTTGAGGCGGTGTTGAAGCATCGGGCGCTCAGCCCTAAACAGGCAGGCATGTACGGGCAGTTGTGTGTTAAGGCAATTCAAACCGCCCTTGCCTTACCCCACCGGGAACTGCCCTCTTACCCCAAAACCCGGATGCCCAGGAAAACCTCCCAGGTCCTTGGCCGTATTGATGCATTAAAGAAAATGCGTGAAGCCGCATCCCGGACCCTGGCCATGGAGCCTGGATTTTTGATCAATAACAATATGATTTCCGCTGTGGCCATGAGCAAACCGGCATGCCTGGAAGAGCTGTCGCAGACTCCGGGCATACGGAACTGGCAGGTTGAGGCACTTGGTGAGCAGATTATGGAGACCCTGTCCCGGGTTCAGTAATTAAAAAAAAGAGAAAGGAAAAACAATGCGCATAGATTTTTGGAAAATGCACGGTATCGGCAATGATTTTATCATGCTGGATGACCGGGACAAGGCAATTGCCGACCACATTGACTATTCGGATCTGGCAGTGCAGTTGTGCCACAGGAGATTCGGCATCGGTGCAGATGGCATCATCCTGGCCCGGCATTCCGATACCCATGATATTCGATTTGTCATCATTAATTCAGACGGGTCCGAACCTGAAATGTGCGGTAACGGCATGCGCTGTTTTGCCAAATATCTGTACGAGAATAATATTCTTGTTAAAGATGAAATGAATGTGCAGACCCTGGCCGGAACCGTGGTGCCCCGGATTGAAAAAAAACAAAACGGTCAGGTGGTCTCCGTTTGCGTGGATATGGGCAAACCAAAGCTTGTTCCCGATCAGATTCCTTTTGTCCATGGCGGAGATATGGCCCTTGAAGTTCCCATTGAAACGGAGCAGGGCATAACATCCGTTTCCTGTGTCTCCATGGGGAATCCCCATGCGGTGATCTTTGTGGATGATCTGTCTTTGGTGGACATTGAAACCATTGGTCCCGTGGTGGAAACTCATCCACGTTTCCCTGAAAAAACCAATGTGGAGTTCATTGAAGTCATCTCTGACAGCCAAATAAAAATGCGGGTGTGGGAACGCGGGGCAGGGGTAACCCTTGCCTGCGGCACCGGAGCCTGTGGTGCCGTTACAGCCGCCCATTTGACGGGACGGGTAGGGCGGCAGGTGCGTGTTCATCTCGACGGTGGAGATCTGGATATTTCATGGGATGAATCCAGCGGACATATTTTTAAAACCGGGCCGGCTCAAACGGTTTTTAATGGTACTGTTGATATCTAGTGCGTTTGAACACTTAAATCCACCACCTGGTTTCGCCCGGTGCTTTTTGCCTGATAAAGGGCCTTGTCCGCCATATCCAAACACAACTGCGCAGGCGTATCTATTTGGGGCACCATTGAATAAATCCCCGCACTGATGGTGAATGTAATCTTTTTCCCGTTATATGTGACAGGGTTATCTGCCATATACCTGCGCAGCGCGTTAACATGGGTGTGAACCTTTGCGGCATCCTTGCCGGTACAGATAATGCCGAACTCCTCACCGCCAAACCGGCATACAATATCGGAGTTGCGTTGGAACCGTTTTATCAGAATCGCGCCGAACCGCTTCAGGCAGGCATCCCCGGCAGGGTGCCCATGGGTGTCGTTTACTTTTTTGAAATAATCAATATCCAGAATTATCACTGAAAAAGAGATTTCGCTACGTTTGCACAGGTTAAAGATACGGGTGAACTCCTCATCAAAGACCCGGCGGTTGAAAAGCCGGGTCAGTCCGTCTGTGCGGCTTAATTCCTCTAATGCACGATTGGCTTCGATCAGCTTCCGGTTGAGTTTGCGCACTTTGTGGGTCCAGAAAAGGGTGACAATCGTCAGGGCAATGACCACACCCAGCGCTTTCCAGAAAGGAGAGTAGTCAAATTTTTGCTCTACCTTCACACTGAGCCAGTGATCCATCACCTGTGACCTTTGTTTTTCGGACAGGGACAGGACCAGTTTTTGGAAAATATCCCCCAGCAGGGGCTCGTCACTCCTTGTGCCGATGCTCGCCTCCAGGTTATAGGGCATTTTACCGGCGATTTTTATATCCACAATCTTTTCCTGCCGCAGATGATAGCCGATATCCGTCATGGTGCCGATCATCCCGAAAAGCGTTCCCCGCTGGACTTCGTAAATACCGTCAAGTTCGCTGTCCATCTCCACAAGATTCATGGCGGGATAGGTAGACTTTAAAAGTTCCGAAATGGATGAGGCCTTGATAACCCCCATGGGGCGGTCCGTAAATTTGCGGAAATCATCAATGAACGGCGCATTCACAGAGGTGGCAATGACGTTGGGAACAGTGAAATAGGGATCGGTAAAGTCCATAAACTGTTGCTTGTCCGGTGTTTTCATGGCGTCCATGCAAAGATCGCATTGTCGTTGTTTTATCTGTTCAAGCAACTGTGCCCAGCTGCGGCTTTCCCTTACCACCACAGGTATGGGTAGCTGTTTTGTAAACAGCGCCATGAAATCCGCACTGATTCCAATGTAGCGGCCATCACTTTCCACTTTTCCAAACGGCAGGTTATCCGAGATGACACAAAGTATCAGCCTTTTTTTTTCTTTCAGGTAGGCGGCTTCTTTATCGGAAAACTGAAGGGTATAGCCGGAGGTGGCGGCGCTGCCGGCCCGGGGAGAAAGCCAGGCCGTTTCAAGCAGCTGCCAGTCGGATGCCGACAGGGAGTGGAGGGCCTTGTTGATAATACCAGCCAGGGGGGCCAGATCCGGCCGGACCCCGAATCGCAGGTCTTCGGCCTTTATCTCCCCGGTGCTGAACTCACCGGCAATAACCAGATTGACCAGCCCCAGTTTCCGGACATAATGATTCCCCGTATTCAGGGCCATCACCACCGCGTCCAGTTTGCCAAAGGAGAGGTCCCTCATTATGGCGGAATGATCGTCGTATTCCCGCAGCCCGTCTCCTGCCAGCCGGGAAATCACCTTTTTATAAAATACATCCCGGGTTATCCCCACCACCCGGCCCTTTAGGCTGCCGATCCCCTGGTAGTTTTTAAAATCGTTGCGCACAAATACCACTGTGGGAATCTGGTGATAGACATCGGTGTATTGGGTAAATTTTGTGCGGTCCTCGGCGTAGGAGATATTGGCAATAGCATCTATCTGGCCGGTTTTAAAAAGATAAAAAACATGGGACCAGTCATCCACAACATAGGAAAATTTCAGTCCGGTCCGCTTTGAAATAATCCTGAGCAAAGAGGCACTGTATCCCACCTGACGTCCCTGGCTGACAAAACTGTAGGGGGAAAAATCAGATAACATGCCCATGGAAACTGTAGGATGGCCGGCAACAAATGCCTGCTCCTCATCGGTCAGCCGCAGTGTGGAAACGCTGTTGTCCATGTTTGGCGGCCGGCTCCACTTCCGGATCAGTTTCTCTATGGTCTGGGCCGGGACGGCTTTTAAAAGCTTGGTCAGGATCGACTGAAGCAGGGGCTCTTGTTGTGAGATGCCCAGCCGGAAATCTTCTTCAGCAATCCCCCTGGCGTTGAAGAGCCCTGCTATGCGGATGCCGGAAAGGCTGTTGTCGCGAATAACAAAGTTCCCGGTCATTTCACTTGCCACCACAGCATCCACCCATCCGAAAGAGAGTGCCTTCATCAGTGAGATATAGTCATCATACTCATAAACGCTTATATGATCATCCTGCCGCAAGGCCTCTTCGTAATAGATATCCCGGATAATGCCGACCCGCTTTCCCCCAAGACTTGCAAGGCCCTTAAAAGGGTGGGGAATATCGTTGGCCCGCATGAACAGGACCAGCCCCTTCACATGATAGGCCGGGGTGAAAAGCATCCAATGGCTGCGCTCCTCAGTGAAGGATATCTGGTCGATCACATCCAGATCTCCGTTTTGAAATGAGGAGTAAACATTAAACCAGCTGCCCAGAACAAAGTTGAATTTCAGGCCCGAGGCCTGCTCTATAATATGGAGCAGATCAATGGAAAAGCCGTTGATCACGCCCCGGGAATAAAATGAATAGGGCGGCTCGTTATCCGTAATGCCGATACGGATACTTTTTTTAGATTGGATATATGTTTTTTCTTCCGGGGTCAGCAGATCGTTGTTTATTCCGGCATGGGCAAACACGGCCGCAAACATCACATAGAAAAATACCATGTGTGCAAGCAACCGTCCTAAAAAAAATTGCGCCTTCCCCATTGGTCTCACCCCATTTCCCCACCGTTTTTTTCATTTTGTATCCGAACTGAATTACCATATTTCCCATCCCTAATATAGAAAAAACCAACAATTCCATAATTCATTAACCGTAGGCTAACCTGGGGTTGACAAATCTTTTTATTCTTTATATAGCCTGATTCATCGTTTGGGGTGGCGCACAGCGTCTGAGATGATACCCATTGAACCTGATCCGGATAATACTGGCGTAGGGAAGAGCGGACAAGACAACAATAAATCGGGAAAAATCCGGATTTAGGTATTTTTTACAGCCACTTGCCCTTCCCTTGAGGGTAAGTGGCTTTTTGGTTTTTAGGGTTTTGCCTATGAATATTTTTGTCAACGGGAAACAGGAACGCATAGAGTCCTGCACTTTGGCTCAGTTGATCGCTTGGAAAAAGCTTGATGCAGGGGCGCTGGTTGTTGAACTCAACCAGCAAATCATCAAACAGGAATTTTGGCCGACGACTGAACTCCGGGAAGGAGATCGCCTGGAGATGCTCAGTTTTGTCGGAGGAGGCTGATTATGAACGACGATGTACTGTTATTAGGGGGAAAAGAATTCAGTAACCGGTTATTGACCGGTACCGGGAAATTCGGCAATCATGGACAGATCCCAAAGATGCTTGCAGCCAGTGGTTCCCAGATGATCACTGTGGCCCTGCGTCGTGTGGACATCACGGAGCAGTCTGAAAATATTCTTGAATACATCCCCAAGAACGTGACCCTGCTGCCCAATACATCCGGCGCCCGCAGCGCAGAGCAGGCCGTCCGCGTTGCCCGGATTGCCCGGGAAGCCGGTTGTGGTGATTTCATCAAAATCGAAGTCATCACCGATATGAAATACCTGATGCCGGATAACTGGGAAACCTTAAAGGCAACGGAAATTCTGGCCAAAGAAGGGTTTCAGGTTTTGCCCTATGTTCTGCCGGACCTGCCCCTGGCCAAACGTCTGGAGAACGCAGGTGCAGCAGCCGTCATGCCGTTGGGCGCACCCATCGGAACCAACCGGGGACTGGAGACCAAACCGCTGATTGCCATGTTGATTGAAAACGCCTCCGTGCCCATCGTGGTCGATGCGGGAATCGGCAAACCGTCCCAGGCTGCGGCGGCAATGGAAATGGGCGCAGACGCAGTTCTGGTGAATACCGCCATTGCCACGGCCCGTGATCCGGAAGTCATGGGGCGCGCCTTTGATCTTGCGGTTAAAGCCGGACGGGCGGCTTACCTGGCTGAGATGGCCGAGGAGTCCACGCACGCCCGGGCCTCTTCTCCGCTCACCGGATTCCTTGACGAATAGAATAATAGAACCACGGAAATCACGGAAAAACACGGGAATGAGGGTTTTGCCTTCTACCTTTCAGTGCATTCCGTGTCCTCCGTGGTTAAAAAAAGAGGATCAAATGATGTCATTCTACGAGGTAGTTGAACAATACCGTGATTTTGATGTACCCCATTTTTTTGACCAGGTAACCGATGAGCAGATCATCCTGAGTATGGCCAGGGAAAAACCCGGCCCCATGGATTTTTTGACTCTGCTGAGCCCCAGGGCTGCGGGACATCTTGAGGCCATGGCCCGCAAAGCCCACCAGTTGACCGTGCAGTATTTTGGACGTACGATTCAAATGTTCATTCCGCTGTATATCTCAAATCATTGCAACAACGGCTGCGCCTACTGTGGGTTTAATCACAAAAACCCCATCCTTCGCCGAAAGCTCAGCCTGGAGGAGATTGAGATCGAGGCCAAGGCCATTGCTGAAACCGGGATGCAGCACGTGCTTTTTCTCACCGGGGAAGCCCAGCATATGACCCCCATGTCGTACCTGGTGGATGCAGCGCGACTGCTCAAAAAGCATTTTGCGTCCGTGGCCATCGAAGTCTATCCGCTTGAGGTTGATGAATACCGCCAACTCTACGAGGCTGGTGTCGATTCCATGACCATGTTCCAGGAAACCTATGACGAAGACGTTTATAAACGGGTTCACCTGGCCGGTAAAAAGATGGATTACCACTGGCGGCTCAACGGGCCTGAACGGGCCGCTAAGGGCGGCATGCGGGTCGTTAATCTTGGGGCGCTGCTTGGTCTTTCCGAGCCGCGGCGGGAAATGTTTTTCACCGGGTTGCATGCCCGGTACCTTGAAAACAAGTATATCGATACCGAGGTTGCCATCTCCCTGCCCCGATTTAACGAGGCAGAAGGCGATTTTCAACCCGACTTCCTGGTGGATGATAAAACCTTTGTTCAGTTCATGACCGCACTGCGCATCTTTCTGCCTCGTTTGGGACTGACCGTTTCCACCCGTGAAAGCGCCACTTTTCGTGACCGTATTCTTCCCCTGGGGGTTACGCGTTACTCTGCCGGATCCAGCACCGGTGTCGGCGGATACACCGAGGTACCCGACGGACAGACGCCGCAATTCGAGATTACCGATGCCCGCACTGTGGCCCAGGTGGCTGATGCGATCCTGGCGCAGGGCTACCAGCCCATATACAAAGACTGGGACTGTATCTGATGAAAATAGGTATTGCCGGGGTCGGCGGTATCGGCTCCAACGTGGCCCTGAACCTGGTGCGAAGCGGCGTCATGCAGCTTAAACTGGTCGATTTCGACCGGGTAGAGTCCGGTAACCTCAACCGTCAGTTTTATTTTGCCGACCAGATCGGCCTGTTCAAGGTTGAGGCGCTTAAAATCAATTTGAGCCGCATTAATCCCAAGGTGGACCTTGAAGCGCAGGTCCAGTGTATTGACAGGCAAAACTGCGCCGAACTGTTCTCCGACTGCGACCTTCTTGTTGAGGGCTTTGACCGCCAAGTTGATAAGAAGATGTTCATTGAAACCTTTGCAGGCAAAAAAGCCGTGGTTTCAGCCTGCGGCATTGCCGGGTCCGATCTGGCCGGTATATGTTCACGCAGAATGGGCAACAGCTGGATTGTCGGCGATTTTACCACGGATTGTGATCAGGCCCCGCTGTTCAGCCACAAGGTGACCACCGTTGCCAATTACATGAGTGAGTTTATTCTCCGTCAACCCGGCGTGCTTCATGATTAAGGGCCTAATTACCAAACAGGCTCTAAGAAAAGATGGACAACTTGGGCGTATATCGGTAAGTACAGACCATGAGAGTCCATTTTAGCATAATCACGATTATTCTTACTTTTTTCGTTTTTCCCGCATTTGCCCAGGAAAACGCTTTGTTACAGGACCGGGATGCTTACATGGCCGGCCTGGTGTCAAAAATAAAAGCCTCCACCGTATCCGTGGGCACTTATTATTATAAGGATGTCCCCATGACCCGGTTCCGGGGTACCGGATTTGCCATCGGGGACGGCCGCAGAATCGTCACCAACCAGCATGTGGTCGATGCCATTAAAGAAAAGAAACTCATGTTCCATCTGAGGATCTTTCACAAGAATTTGCCGGGCAAGGGGGTAAAGGCGGTTCTGGTTGCCGAAGATCCCTTCCACGACCTGGCCATACTGGAGATGGCAGGCAAACTGCCCCCCCTGCCCATGGCGGCGGAAGGTACCCTCAAAGAGGGCCACCAGGTGGCGATTACCGGATATCCCATCGGCTTTGTGCTCGGCCTCAATGCCACCACCCATACAGGTATTGTTTCGGCCATTGCCCCGGTCATTCTCCCCACCCCCCACGGCAGCCTGATCAAAGGAGAGATGATCAAATACCTTGAACATCCCTGGGACATTATCCAGCTTGATGCCGTTGCCTTTCCGGGGAACAGCGGAAGCCCGGTCTATCGGATTGCCACCGGAGAAGTCGTCGGGGTGATCAATAAAGTTTTTGTCAAAGGGAAAAAAGAATACGTCCTGAAGGAGCCAACGGGAATCACCTATGCCGTTCCTGTCGGGTTTGTCCGAAAACTTAACCGGTCCATTAAAAATTAAGTAAAAAAAGTCAAAGCCCCCCGGATCAAGGCCGTGGATAAAATTGCCAGGACAATGGCGAAACTGATACGGCCCATCACCGGACCTGATAACGGCGCAGACAACGGATAATAGCACAGCCCGATGCCGGTACCGGCGAGAAAACCGAACAGATGGGCAGATACATCGGTATTTTCACCATGGCTGAACATGGCTGTTAGTGTGGCTGCTGCGACAAAGGGGGCCAGCGATTTGAGTTTTGGAAATAGTGAATGATTTGATTGTGCACCAATGGTCATGCGTCGGGCCCCCAAAAGCCCTGCGGCGGCCATAACCGCTGTGGAGGCTCCGATGGAGAGCCGTAAATCCCGGCCAAAGCTTTCAGATATCAGATTGCCGGCCGTGCCTGCCGCCAAAAGCAGCAAAAGGCCCTGGCCGTAACCGGTCACACGCAGTAACGGGCCTGCAAGTACAACAATTCCGGCCATATTACCCAGAAGGTGATCCGTGTCGCTGTGAAGAAATAAAGCTGTCACGGCCCTGAAACTTTGCCCCTGGCTTAGATAATATGAAGATGAACCAAAGTTCAGGATCGCTTGTTTGTGAAGGCCCAGGGTTGTGATGATGTAATGGATGGCTGCCAGAAAAAAGGCCAGTGCCAGGGCGGCAGGGGAGAAAAAAATTCTGGTGGGCACATGGGGGGCCGGCCTTGGAATGTCCTTGTTCTCCATTGCGTATTTCTTCAGGTGCTGTCGGGCCCTGGCAACATCGTCATCGGGGACAAGGATGTCGCACGATCCGTCCGGGCCTGTCTCAATGGCCGCCCTGACGGATTGGGAGGCCAGAACCACCAGGATAAGATCGGCCTGCTTTCTGCTGTTTTTATTGTGTATACTGCCCGTGAAAATAGATTTCATTTTTTCCTTGCCGGATGTGATTGTTTCCGGCTATGAATATAGCTCATGCGATAAAAAGAATAAAGGAGCCTTAAATGAAGATCATTCGTTTTACTACCCAGCAGGGTAAAGAAGTCATGGGGTGCGATTGGGACGGAAAGACTGCCAGCTTGGTGGAACAGTCTGAGGATTACACTTTCAGTGATACCGGTGAACGGGTGGAGGTGGTGAAAGTTCTGCCGCCGGTGGAACCGTCTGCCATTATCTGTATCGGTCTGAATTACCGGCGTCATGCCAAAGAGACCGGCCAGGAAATTCCAAAATATCCGGCGATTTTCATGAAATATCCCGGATCTCTGGCCGGGCACGGTGATGCCGTGGTGATCCCGAAATGCGCCTCAGATCCGCCAGAGGTGGATTACGAAGCCGAGCTTGGGGTGGTCATTAAAAAGGCCGCTAAAAATGTGTCCGAAGAAGAGGCCCTGGATTATGTGCTTGGTTATACCTGCACCAATGACGTTTCTGCCCGGCGGTGGCAGAAGCATGCCGGTGCGTTCCAGTGGACCCGGGGAAAAAGCTACGATACCTTTTGCCCCTGTGGACCGGTCATGACTTTGACAGACGAGATTCCGGATCCCCAGAACCTTGCCATTAAATTACGCCTGAACGGTGAAACCATGCAGGACAGCCACACCAGCGACATGGTATTCAGCATCGCCAATATGATTTCCTACCTGTCCCAGTCGTCCACTCTTTTACCCGGTACCCTGATCTTGACGGGTACGCCCGAAGGGGTGGGTTTTACCCGTAAACCCCGCCTGTATCTCAAGCCGGGAGATCGGATGGAGGTTGAAATTGAAAATATTGGTGTACTTGAAAATCTTGTGGAACAAGAGGAGTAGCAAAGGATAAACAAAGGGGTCCCCCCGGGTGGTTACCCGGGGGGACAGGAGAGAAGGGAGTTAATGAAAGGATCAGTAGTTGAGCGGTGGGTATATTAATTATTTTCTGGAGGGGCCTCTTCCTGGGGGGCGTTATAAAAATATCCGGCGCCTTTGCCGAATCCATGATAACCCTTGCCGAATCCATGATAGCCTTGGCTGCCATATCCCATTCCCATTCCCATGGGCATGTATTTTAATTCCGGAGAGATTTTTCTGGCATCCAGGGCAAACTCCAAACGTTTAACAGCCAGGTCTTTTGCCAAATCCGCTTTTTCTATGACCATGGCTTTCAGTTTTGCCGGGTTAGGATCTGATGTTTCCATATACATGCGGATCTGCTGATCTAAGGTCATCATCTCTGCACGCATTTCATAAGTGTCATCAACAAATTTTTGATGCAAATCGCGAAGTTGTTGCTGCTGTTCATCAGTCAGGTTCATACACGCCTGGGGCATGGCCTGTCTTAAGCCCTTGCCTTTGCCCTGTTTTGGGGGGGCTGCAAATGCACCGGCGGAAAAGGTGCATGTGATGATTAGGATCGTTAATACGGTTAATGTTTTTTTCATAAATGCCTCCTTTTGGAGCTTGATTTATATGCTTGATTTGGTTTTTGGTGATCTTAAATTTCGATCATCGTTGCTAAGTTATAAAGCAAATGGCGTGCCACCTGTCGTTAAATTTATTGAAATCACCTTGTGTCAACTCTTTTGCGTCCAAATGGCATATCAGGGTATTTTTTAGAAATTAGAGACGGTGTATACTTTTTACTCAGGTAAAGGTATGCAATCGGGTAAAAAGTACACTGTTTATTACCCCTTGGGTGTCTTGAAGCTAAAATCCTCATGATTTCCAAAATGTTGGGGTAAAGTTGTTTTAAGGTACAAGACACTGGTGCAAATGATTTCGACAATGGGTAATCACATTGCGGCAATGGTGGTATTTGTTTTGCAGAACAGAATACAATGAACAGATTTAAATTAAATATCACCCCGAAAATGCCGGGGTTGGTCCCGCCGCTGGTTATGGTGGGGGTCCTGGTTGTGTTGTTGCCGGTATTTATCCTGATGACCCTGGACCGGGTTAAGAAACAGGATGAGTTTATCCGGGAGCGGTTTTTAATCACCGGCACCTCCTTGATCCGTACATTTGAAGCCGGCACCCGGATTGGTATGGGCTCCATGCACTGGGGCACTGAACGGATTCAGACCATGCTGGAGGAGATCGCAGGCCAGCCCGATGTTGCCTATATCATGATCACCGATGCCATGGGAAAAATCATCGCCCATTCCGATGCCGCCATGGTGGGTAACCTTTATGACAGATGGGCAGACCTTGGCCCGTTGCCCAGGGATCCCCACCTGATCTCCAGCCGGTCCCTGAACACACCGGATGGGCCGGTTCTGGAAGTGGCCAAGCGCTTTGTTCCGTTTAATCATGGATTCAGAGGACGAAGGCGAGGCCTCGGCCATGGCCCTGATTCCGACTACGGCCCTGAAAAGTTGCCTTCCGGGCTCTTGCCGGGTCCTGAAATATCGGGCAGGCCGGCTTTAGGAGCATTTAGTCAGACCGATCATTATATTTTTGCCGGAATGTCCATGACCGGGGTGCAGGCGGCTCAAGCCCAAGGGTTTAAGAATATTGTCATTAAAGGGCTTTTGTTTTTTGTTTTTTGCTGTTCGGGTATTATTGCCCTTTTTGCCCTCCAGGCTTACAGGGCTGCCCAGTCATCCCTGGAACAGGTTATGGCGTTTTCCGACAATGTGGTTCAGAACATGCCTTCGGGTCTGATCACTTTGGATCCAAAGTTTAATGTGACGTCAGCCAACCGGGCAGCTGAAAAAATTTTGGGCGAAATTCCTGAAAAAGCGTTTCCCCAGATGGCTGCCATGGCTGCTGAGATTTCGGGATCAGGGGGCGTCGCGTCCGGGGAAGTCACCTTGAACCAAAAAGAGAAGGGCGACCTTCGGCTGGATATGACCGTTTCGGCCATCCCGTCGGATGAAGACCAGATTCAGGGATTTGTCCTTTTATTCAGGGATTTGACTCAGATTCGAGACTTGAAAAAACAGGTGGAAACCAACCGGCGTTTAGCTGCCATAGGCAAACTTGCCGCAGGCGTGGCCCATGAAATTCGAAATCCGTTGAGTTCCATCAAGGGCTTTGCAACCTATTTTTCCCGGCAATATGAAAATGAACCCGAGGATGTGGAGATTGCAAAAATCATGATCCAGGAAGTGGAACGTATGGACCGGTCCATCACCCAGTTGCTGGAATTTGCCAAGCCCATGGGCGTACAGATCAAGCAGGTCCGGATCGAACCCCTTATCCGGCACTCCCTTAAACTGGTTTCCCATGACCTTGGGAAAAAAAAGATCCGTGTTCAAACCGATATCCGTACCCGAAAAGAAACCATTCATACCGATCCGGAACGGATCTGCCAGGTGCTGCTCAATCTTTACATGAATGCGTTAAATGCCATGGACACCAATGGGATTATAGAAGTTGGGGTAACAGATGCGGACGATGGCATTGAAATCCGGGTGGCGGACAACGGCTGCGGCATCCCGGCAAAAGATCTTGAAAAAATATTTGACCCTTATTTTACCACCCGGCCCAAAGGAACGGGTCTCGGATTGTCCATTGTTCACAGGATTGTTGAAAATCTCAAAGGTGAAATCCGGGTGGAAAGCAGCCCCACAAAAGGCACTGTGTTTTATATCACCCTGCCTGATGATGAAACAATAGAGAAGAAGTAAGGATTGTTTTATGAGCGATAAGACAGTACTGGTGGTGGATGATGACACCGCCCATGCCACCATGCTTAAAACCCTGATGAAAGGGTGGGGATATACCGTGCAGGTTGCCCCGGACGGAGATGAAGGTGTGGCGGCGGTGATGAACAGCCCTTTTGGGCTGGTGCTCATGGATATGAAAATGGTGAAAATGTCCGGGATGGAAGCCCTGGCCGAAATTCATGCCTTTAATCCGGCCCTTCCCGTGATCATCATGACCGCTTATTCTTCTGTGGACACGGCGGTCCAGGCCTTGAAAATCGGGGCCTATGATTACCTGACCAAACCCCTGGACTTTGACAAGCTCAAACTCACCGTGGACCGGGTGTTTGAACGTCTTCACCTGAAAAACGAAAATCAGGACTTGAAAAAACAACTGGAAACCAGCGCCTTCCACCACGATATCCTGGGTAAAAGCCATGCCATGAAGGCGCTGCTGGATACCATACACATGGTGGCCCCCACCGATGCCAATGTGCTTGTCACAGGGGAATCGGGGACGGGAAAGGAACTTGTGGCTGCCGCCCTGCACAACAACAGCATGAGAAAACAGCATCCCTATATCCGGATCAATTGTGCCGCCATCACCGAAACCCTTCTGGAATCTGAACTGTTCGGCCATGAGCGGGGCGCATTCACCGGGGCGGATAAAAAACGCAAGGGCAAATTCCTTTTGGCGGACAAGGGCAGCATCCTGCTGGATGAAATCGGCGAGATGAGCCTTGCCATGCAGGCAAAGCTGCTGCGGGTCATCCAGGAAAAGGAGATTGCACCCGTGGGCTCGGAAAAGACCCTTGCCGTGGATGTCAGGGTGATTGCGGCCACAAACAGGGATTTAAAAGCCATGTCCGCTGAAAAAGAGTTCAGGGAAGACCTTTACTACCGGCTCAATGTGGTACACATTGGTATTCCGCCGTTGCGCAAGCGGATCGAGGATATTCCGGAACTTGCCATGCACTTCCTGGATGAGTTTGCCCGGAAAAACCGCAGAGATATCAAGGGATTTTCACCCAATGCCATGGATACCCTGATCCGGTATGAGTGGCCGGGCAATGTCCGTGAACTGATGAACGCCGTGGAGCGCGGCGTGGTCATGGCCAGGACCGATTACCTTCGCCGGTCTGATCTCTCCTTTATCCTGGATGATGAGCCTGAACAGATCCGGGATGCTGATTTGAACCTTGAAAATATGGCCCTGGCCAAGGTGGAGCAGCGGGCCATCTTGTCCACCCTGTCAGCTGCCGGAGGAAATAAGAGTGAAGCGGCCCGAAGGCTTGGCATTACCCGGAAAACCTTGCTTAAAAAATTAAAGCGGTATGGGAATGAGGCTGATTGAACGGTTTTAGAACCGTTCAATCAGTTTGTTGATAAAATAGGTACTTTCACGCAGGGCCTGGTGGCCAAAGGGGCCGAACCATTCGGCAATCTGGTTAAATTCTTTAATAAACGCGTCCTTGTCCCCGGATTCAAGCATATCCAGGAACTGGGTCAAGGATTCAACAAATGTTTTTAATAGCTGGCGCCGTTCCGGTGTGGCAAAGATGATTTCAGCATACAGATCCGGGTCCTGGGCAAAAAGCCGGCCCACCATACCCAGCTCCAGGCGGTAGATCGGGCTTGAGAATTCAAGGGTACGTTTAATGGGGATGCCTTGGCGGTAAAGAAAGCTGCCGAAACTGAAGGTGGCAAAATGCCGAAGGGCCTGGACAATCTCCATGACCTGGTCATGTTCCCGGGCACTTGCTTCAACAACTACTGCGCCCCAGGCCACCAACTGGTCAATGACCCACTGGCAGGCATCCTCGTTTTGTCCGGCACACGCCGCAATAATCTGTTTGTCCAAGTTGTCCGTGGTGGGGCCGAAAAGGGGGTGCAGGCCCAGTACAGGACCCTTGTGTGCCCGGCACATGGCTTCAAGGGGAATCTTCTTGACCGACGTCAGATCCGTGAGCACCGCATCCGGCCGCATCAGGGGGGCTAATTGTTCAATGACCTTGACGGTGACATTAATGGGAACACAGACAACGACAAGGTCCGCGTTCCCACACAAGCCTTGTGCCCTGTCCCAGTCGTTTTTGTCCAGAATATCCACCTGGTACCCGGTTTCGGTAAAAAAACGGACAAATAAGCGACCCATCTCTCCGGCACCGCCCACAATAAGGATCTTTGCCTGGGGCCGAACCAACGTGGTTTTGGACACACGGGTCTGACTTTTCCTGGATTGGTGCATGATTGTTCGATAAAGATTTTCCACCAAATCGGGGTCTACATCCGTCTCCTTGGCTTTTCCCCGCAGGCGGGATATCACGTCTTCCTCCCGGGCCGGATGATAAATGGGGACCTTGTGCTTCTTCTTCACGTCCACGATTTTTTCCACCTGCTCCCGGCGTTGGCTCAATAAGGAGATAATCCGGGCATCAATGGTATCGATTTCATCCCGAAGGGGTTTGATCTGCTGTTCAAAAGAGGAGTTGTCTTTGGTCATAATTTATGGTCTTATGGCAATTTGTGTTTATGAAAATGGGTTAACACAACCCACAATATCATCAGTCAGTCAGTTCTGGCAATACAAACCCCTGCCGGGTGAAAAATACCCGGGCCGGGCATAGGGATAAGGGTATCAAAAGAAGGGACCGGACATGTTTAACGGTATGCTGCCCAGGATGGATAGAAAGTCAGTTTTAGGATACCTGGCTGTGTTTGCATCAGCCTTTTGTTTTTATATGTCCACCGTGGTGATCAAGTGGTCGGCCATGGCCGGGCTTCATATCCGTACATCCATGTTTACCCTGGCCCGGTTCAGCTTGGGATTTATCGTTGTCTGCGTTATCATTTCTCTGGTCCGTCACAAAATCCGGGTGGTGAAAAAAAGATTTCTGGTGGGCAGGGCGCTGCTCAATACTCTGGCCGTTTTCTGTTTTTTCAAGGGCGTGGCCCAGTCCAGCGTAGCCCAGGCCAATATTTTAAACATGACCTTTCCTTTGTTTATCGCCCTGTTTTCATGGTTTTTGTTTAAGTCCCAAAGGGATGTGGGGACTGTTGTGATTGTCCTGGTGGCCTTTGCCGGGGTTTTTATGATTTTAATGCCGGCGGATACACATTTTTCCCTGGGGGCTTTGTGGGGGCTGGCTTCGGGGATTATCGCGGCCTTTGCCATCATTATTCTGAATATGGCCCGGCAGGACCACGACACCCTGACTATTCTGTTTTTTATGTTCGGCCTTGGGGGCATTGTTGTGTTCTGTCTTTTTTTCTATGAAATGCAACTGCCCAATAGCCGTGAACTGGTCTATCTTTTCTGGTGTTCGGCCATCGCCATCGCCGGCCAGTTTCTGTTGACCCAAGGGTTCAAATACGTTTCCGCCATTGAAGGGGGCATCATCGCCTCAACCCGGATTTTTCTGGCGGCAATCCTGGGACCATTCCTTGTCATGGATCCCGCGCTTTCCTTGGCCGGATCGGTGGGGGCGTTTCTGATTTTTGCCGGAAATGTGCTTTTAACCATAAAAAAAGTACGCAAATTTTCCGGCCGCCCTTCTTCTAACCAGCCTTGACGTTGCTGCAACGGTTAATGATATTCCCTGGCCCGTTTAACCAGCAGTTCGGCACAATTGGTTATATTTTCTTTGGTGTACAGGCAAAATTCGTCTTTATAGGACATGTTGAATAGTTTCTTGACCAGATCAGCGTCATCAAGGGGGGTGTCTTTTATCATTTTTATGATTTCAAGAGCCCTGGATTCCGCTGTTTTTAAGGCTGGAGCGACGTTGCCGGCCATGATGGGACCCTGGTGGGCCGGACAGATGATTGCAGGGGATAGCGCCTTGATCTGCTTAATGGTGTCAAGGTAGTCTGCCGCACTTGTGAAAAACAAAGGCCAGAAATCCCGGCCGGGATAATGGAACCCCAGGGCATCGGAGCCGCACAACACCCGGTCCGGTACGGCAAATCCCATAAGTGCCCCCGGGGAATGGCCTTTTGACGGTAACAGGTCAAAAAAGATTCCGCCACCCAGATCCAGGCGGGCAGGGCAGTCAACCTCTTCAATACGGCTGACATCCGGCGGGGCATCAAGGCTGGGACGCCCGGGCGTTAATCCTTCTTCGCCAAGGCGCCTGGATATGAACCGGTCTTCGGCGATCAGTGCCGCAGCCGCCTTGGGATGGGCCATAAATTTTTTGGCCCCGGTGCCCGAAATGATCCGGGCATGTTTAAATCGGTCAGCCAATCCGGGAAGCCCTGTTACATGATCGGCGTGGGGATGGCTGACCACTATAATATCCGGGGAAACTTCAAGCATATCCAGCTGCCGGATAACTTGATCCACCATACCTGAAACACCGGCTTCAAACAGCAGGCTCTTTTCTGTCCCTGTGACCAGCATAAGGTTAAAATAGTAGTTGCCGATCACCTGGACTGTCGGACTTATCTGCATGGGAAACCGGTTTTCAGGTATGTATGGAGTTTGCATGATTAGCCTTGAATGGCCTGTTCAAAGGGTTCAAGGCCAATACGTTCGATCATCTTTCCAAGGCGCTCCCCTTTTTTGGCATTTTCTTTGTAATACTCGACAATGCGTTTACAGGCGTCCATGGCCTGTTCAGTGCTCAGTCCTTCAGCCACTTTCTGGGCAATTCTGGGGCTCATGCCCACGTTGCCGCCAATGACAATTTTCCAACCGTCCGCCTCTCCGATGAGTCCGAGGTCCCTGACCCAGGATTCTGAGCAGGTCAGTTTGCAGCCTGATACCGCTATCTTAAATTTACCGGGCAGTTCCATGGCATGGTATTGTTTGTCCAATTCCATGCCCACGCCCAAGGCATCCTGTTTGCCGAGTTTGCAGAAGGTGGTCCCTGGACAGGCGCGTACCGAGCGGATACACATGCCCACGGCGGCACCCTTGTCAAGTTCCAGGTCCTGCCAGGCCGAATCAATATCCTCTTCTTTGAGTCCTACAATGGTAATACGGGTGGCCCCGGTCAGCTTGAGTGCTTTGGCCTCATATTTTTCCGCCACATCAGCAATTTTTCTGAGCATGTCCGGTGTAACAACCCCGCATGGAATATGAGGGGCAATGGCATAGGTTTCGTTGTCATTTTGGAGAATGGCTCCCTTTTCACCAAGTTTGAGCATTTAGTTCATCCTTAAATTAAAATTATAAGTGCTGCGGTAACAAAAACAATACGTCAACATAAAACTGTCTTGGGTGTTGTCAAGGCAGGGGATTTTAACCTGGTTTAAGCGGGTCCGGTCATTGTTTTTTTAGCTTATAATCCGTCCAGAGGGCTTTGTACGCCCTTGCCTCCGCGATTGAGGACATGGGTGTAAATCATGGTTGAACAAAACCGCTACGCGGAAAAAAGCAACCTCACAGTAAGCAGGCAGTATTTCACAATCCGTTCCTTTCAAAATTCATTGTAATATTTCATCATCCTCCTGAACATTAACCTTTAATTTTCAGGAGGAAATTATGACAGAACTTAGACATGCATTTGAACGGCACCTTATTTTAAAGCGGTATTCTCCCAAAACCAACGCCGCTTATATGAATGCGGTGGAATCGCTTGCAAAACACTACTGGCTGCCGCCGGACCGGTTAACCGACAGCCAAATCCAGGATTATCTTTATTACCTGCTCAAAAAACGGGGTCTGGCCTGGAGCACCTGCAACGTTCATTTTTCTGCAATAAAATGTTTTTACGATGATTTTTTAAGAAAACCCACAACGGTGTCCATACCTCCGCGTCCCAGACAAAAACAGATCAGTATTGCGCTAAGCGAAGAGGAGGTGAAAAAAATCATTTTTTCCTGCACCAATCTCAAACACCGGGCCCTTTTGTTGACGGTTTACAGCGCAGGTCTCAGAGTCAGCGAGGTCGTCAACCTTGAGCCGGTTCATATCGAAAGATCCCGTAAAATGATCCGGATCGAACAAGGCAAAGGCAGGAAGGATAGATATACGCTTCTTTCGGATCAACTATTGGGGACATTGGAAGAGTATTGGCGGACATACCAACCGGACAAATGGATTTTTTTTGGTAGAACCAAGTCAAAACCCATGCCGATAGAGACCGCACAGCAGATTTATTACAACGCAAAGAAAAAAGCCGGCGTGACAAGGGGCAGAGGGATTCACACATTGAGGCATTGTTTTGCCACGCATCTTCTGGAACATGGTACCAGCTGTCATATCATCAAGCGTTTGATGGGGCATCAGTCCATCCGGACAACGGCCAGATATCTTCATATCAGCAATGAAACCATATCCAAGGTAGTCAGTCCTTTGGATATGCTCTCCCAATGAAATCCGAAGGCTGCGATAAGCGCAGCAGGCCCAAATATGACATCGCAGATATATTTCGACAACACGGGAAACAATTTTTAAGAACCCATGGCGCATCCTATGAACAAGTAAAGGTCTTAAATCATATCGTTGCCTGCCGCACTGCCGCATTAGGCGGGCATATGGACTTTTGCACAAATTGTGATTATCAACGCAATGCCTATAACTCATGCCGGGACAGGCACTGCCCCAAATGCCAGACCATGACTAAAGAAAAATGGCTGATCAATCAACAAAACAACCTGTTGCCGGCCACTTACTACCATGTCGTGTTCACACTACCCCACGATCTTAATCCGGTCATTTTGTGCAACATGAAAGCATTGCTTGATTTGCTGTTTTCTTCTGTCAACCAGGTGATTCAAACCTTTGCTGCAGATCCTCAATGGCGGTTGCAGGGTCAGCCCGGATTCATCGGTGTGCTTCACACATGGAGCCAGACCATCCTGGATCATTTTCATTTACATTGCCTTGTTCCAGGCGGGGCACTGTCAAAAGATCGAACCCGATGGACCCCTTCCCGGGCAAACTACCTGTTCAGGACAAAATCAATGGTTAAAGCCTTCAAAGGAATTTATATCAAGGGCCTTAAACAGCTGTATGCCCAGAGAGATCTCAAGTTCCCCGGAGACACAGGCAAATTTCAAACACCGGACGGGTTTGACCGCCTGATTAAAACCATTCAAAAGAAAAAATGGTCGGGTTATGCCAAGTCACCCAGTTCAGGACCGGAAAAGGTACTCGAATATCTGGGAAGGTACACCCACCGAGTAGCCATTTCAAATTACAGGATCAAATCCTTTAAAAACGGAGAGGTAATATTCACCTGGAAAGACCGGGCACAAAACAATGCTGTTAAAGAAATGCGTCTTGATGCGGTAGAATTCATCCGCAGATTCCTGCTTCATGTTTTGCCCAAAGGGTTTAAAAAAATCCGGCATTTTGGCTTTTTATCCCCCCGGTATAAGACAAAAAACATTGCCCTGATCCGACAATTGTGCAGTATCGAAAGCCCAATTCACCCCCTCCCTGTTGACGAATCAGTTGAAGACATGATGCTGCGATTAACCGGGATAGATATAAAAGTCTGTCCTAAGTGCGGCAAAGGGCGTTTGGTAAGGCTTTACGAACTGATGCCAGAATATATTGACTATATTTTGCCGCAACGAAAAAAAACGGCATGGGACACCTCGTAAAATAATAAATTTCGAAAACAGCTCAAGGGGGAAAATAATGACATAAAGTCATACAGGATAAGTGCGCCTAAAAATAGCTTTACCAGGCCCAGTTTTTAAAAAAAATCAAGAACTATGAAAAGATGCAGCGGATAAAATCGACTTTATTTAAAAAGCTTTTTAAGTTTTACGGCGAATTGCCCTTGCATGATCAAATTGCCCAAGATATAAATTCCATAGCAAAAATTTGCGTGCCGGTAACTGATCCGCGGCATTGTTCAACAACGTTTTATCAATAATCCCGCTCGCAGGATCGAACCGCCTATAATTAAAAAAACAATAAACTATAATCCAACGGCTGTGGCGTTTTTACAGCGGGACTATCGATAAAACGCTTCTGGTTGAACCGCCTATAATTAAAAAAACAATAAACTATAATCCAACGGCTGTGGCGTTTTTACAGCGGGACTATCGATAAAACGCTTCTGGTTTTTTGGACTATCGATAAAACGCTTCTGGTTGTTTTTAGGGGCCAAAAGAGAACAATGAGTAATTCGTTACAAGAAAAAAGAATACTTATAGTCGGTGGCAGTTCTGGCATTGGCCTCGCTGTTGCAAAACAGGCGTGCAAAGCGGGCGGCAAAGTTATTATAGCTTCCAGAAACGCCGTAAAAAAGCATAATAATTTAGCTGCTATTGTTGGTTGTGAGATCGAGACATATTCTTTTGATGTGACATCTGAAATCGAAACAGAAACTGAATTAAGAAAAATTGGGGCTATCGATCATCTTGTCATTACCACAAGGCCAGAGATAACCCCGGCACCCTTTGTCAAAACCAGTCTCGAACAGGCGAAAATGGCATTTGAATTAAAATTTTGGGGTCAATACCAACTTATCCAGAAGGCACAAGGTCACATTAGCCAAGATGGTAGCATTGCTATGACCACCGGCATCGCTGGTGAAAAGATTTTCAAGAACTTTTCAACTATGACCATTATCAACAGTTCCACCGAAGCATTTTGTCGGTCGTTGGCAGTAGAATTGGCACCAATAAGAGTTAATGTTGTGAGTCCGGGTTTTGTTGCACCTAAATCGCCAGAAATTGAGAAATACTCTCAACAGTTTCCAGCCGGAAAAATTGCTTCGCCCAAAGAAGTAGCTGAAGCATATATTTATCTGATGGGAAGCCCTTATACAACAGGAATATCCGTAGTGATTGATGGCGGGGCTAGGTTGATATAACTCCCCTAATCGGGATAGGACTCCCCATCACTGAGGAGCCCTCCCACACCACCCGGCATACGGATCTCGTACCAGGGCGGTTCGGCTGATTTTATGAATCAGTTCCCAGGCAGATATAATCCTTGATCAATAAAATATCGTTCAGGCATGGCAATGGCCACCCATTTGATTTTACTCATGTGCCAATACTTT
>NZ_KB892912.1 GCF_000373985.1 Desulfobacter curvatus DSM 3379 | reverse complement strand
GATGGTCAAACCGTTCATATCAGAAAAAGCACACGACCAGAACCCAGACAACAAAAAATTTATAAAGCTTTGGAGATAGGTTTATATCCAGGGCCGGTGATTAAAAACATTTTTAGACAAAAGTAGTGCCATAACCAGGAACTTAAAAACAACAATCCGCGTGATTACAATAAGTTATAATTTGCAATCGAAAACTTGGGCTAACATCTTCAATGATAAGATCTGGGAAAATAGTTGATAGAATATGCTCAAGATCAATGACCAATATCTGATCACCTTCAATGCTTACTGAACCAGTAAAATAATTTGTATCCCCGATGGTCTGATCGAGTGGTACCAGGTCTTTCCATGATATTCGATATATACGTCTTACACCATTAACTTTGAAACCATTTACAGAATTATTGAATTCAGTGACGACAACGATTTTTCTTTCATATTCAATGGTCTCCTCAATATCAAGTATCTGTGCTAAATCCATTACAGGAATCGTCTTATCCCTGTAAAGTAGCATGCCAAGAACTCCTGGCACCTTATTGGGCAGAGTGGCTATTGATTTTTGATCATATTGTTGAATAGATTGGACCTTGGCAACGTTAATACCGAAAGGCTGGTCATTTATTAGAACAGCGAGCAGCTCCAGCTCGTTGGTGCCTGACTCAAGCAGTATTCTCTGCTCATTCATAGGATGTCTCCCATTTTTAAAGTGTGATTGAATTGCCATTGTTTTTTATAAGAAAGTTCCAATAAGTTGTTGAATTACTTTCTTACTTTGTTGTGGGCTACACCTCGGTGCTGATATGTCAGGTCAGCCCATGGCCGTTTATAGAAATATTTTACCATGCTTGAGAGTTATGCTTCAAAAAGCGAGTATTGTGTCAAGTGCTGTTGATTTGCTCCCTTCAGAACGCATGGTGTTTTTATTTATGCAAATCCCCTTGACGATACAGATGGTATCATTGAGATTTTATTTTTCACCGAAGAAATGTGTCTGATACCATCGGAACTCTTTTATCTGTGGATATTATTCACGTTACACGAAACGACAATGAAAAACAATTTTTCGGTCAAAAACGGAATACTATTGGCGCTGGTGGACGATTAGAGCAATACGGTTTCCAAGGGGCCTTATCTTCCGGCTATTTTCAGGAACAGATCCAGGGTCTTAAGGCTGGCCGCCACCTCGAAAATTCCTTCCAGGCCCAGACGGTACGGGCTTGATACAGCGTCCCTGCCATTGATGGTCTCAACGGTGAGCCTCGGCACCGGCCGGTACTGCCGGGTCATCATGTCCGCTAAGGGGAAAAGAAAGCGGGAAAGCTCCGGGTCGTCCGGGTCTGCCTGGATGATCAGCTCCCGGCCCTGCCGTATGCAGGAAAGCTTTAGATCCTGCCCCTTGTAGACCATGGCATTGCCAGGCAAGCGCCTCGGCAGGCCAAGCCTGGCCGAAAGCGGCCCCAAACCGCAGCCCGAGGCCGGGTCTGCGGCGTTGATCCAGTAGACCGTGTCGTCGTCCCCCCCAGCCTGGAGACGTCTCAGGGCCTTGTGGGAGGCGAATTGGGGGCCTTTAATTTCCTTGAAAAATGATCCCGCCACGACCTCCCCGGCCAATTCCATGAGGTAAAGGGCTTTGAATATCGCAGACCACCTGAATTCTAAGGATTCCCGCTCCAGAAGCTCCCGGAACAGAATGCCGTACCGGTCCAGGAGCAGGTGGACCCGGTCTCTGTCCAGCGCCTGGCGGTTCACCAGGTCGCCGGCAGCCTCAAACTCCGGGCGGAACCAGTTCCCGGCCAGGGGGGCCGGGTTGCGCCTTGGGCGGCCCCTGGAAAGCCCCCGGCTCCTGGCCCCCCTCCGGGACCGGAAACTGAACCCTGAAGATTCCCGTCCCCTGCCGGAAATCCCTGCCCAGCGGCGGTCCACGGCAGATCCCGCCGCAGGGGCAGCAGGCGCACCGGGGAGCCGGAAGCCGTGTTCAATGCCTTGCCTCAGGGCGGTAGCCGTATCGTTAGTTAACAGCCCCTCCCAGACTGCCTCCCAGATTCTGTCGACAAGGGTATTAGCAGAATTTACGGTCAGGGTCTTAAGCCCCTCAAACCCGTACTTTTGTCCCGGAATGGCAGCAGCCAGGGGATGGCCGGAATCGAGGTCCGGGGCGTCGTCATCCGCCAGGAACGCAAGGTCCTGGGCCAGGCAGAAGCGGACCTGCCGCTTTTCCCCGCCCAGCCAGACCAGTTCACCTTCCTGCATGAGGCTGTCCAGAAAGGCCGGGTAATAGGGGCGGATCCGGGCCGGAAGCACCTGGGTCTCCCAGAGGTCCGGCGGCAGGGGCAGGCAGGAGAGCTGTTCGAACACGTCAAAGAGCCTGTCCTGGCCGTCCGCAGGAGAGGTCAATCCCTGGATTTGGGCGAGGAACAGGGGCAGGCGGGCAAGTTCCAGCGGAGAAAAATCGGGGCGGGCCGCGGCCCGGTTCATGCGGATGAGGATCTCAAAGTTGCCGGCATCGCAGACGAATTCGCCCGGATCTTCCAATACCAGGAGACCTGAAACCGTCTGGCGGCCGTCGTTCAGGTCGAAGAGAGAGCTGTCCAGGACATCCTCGGAGAGCCCCAGGCTTTGGGCGGCCCATTCCCGGGTCACAGGGCCGTAGAATCCCAGCCACTGGCCCAGGAGGGCGGCCGCTGGCGGGGCATCACTGTTGTCCAAGGGCACCGGCAGGGTGGAAGGATGCGGGTTCCCGGAAAAATCCAGGACTTCGGCCCCGTCAGGATACCAGGCGTTGAGAATTTCCCGGGCGTTCTCCAGTGCCGCCACCAGGGGGCCCGCCAGAGGTTCAACCAAAGCACTGGGCCGGATTACGACGACTTTCGAAAAGAGATCAGGGGGGGCTTCGTCCGGGAGCGCAGCCACCAGGGTCTGCCATTCGTCCAGGGGCAGGACCACCCGTTCCCGGACCCAGTCCAGCAGCGCCATGGCTGATCCGGGGGCATAGCCTTCCGCCAAGCGTAGGCGCTTTCGTTCAAAGGCGCGGATCAGGGCCTTCGGAATCCTGGGCCGCAGGGCATCGTTGTACAGGGTTTCCCGGATCAGTTCCGATGCCAGGCTCGACGATCTGCCGGCAGGCTGGTCCTCCCGGTACATGTACCGGTTGATCTGCTGCCAGGCCATGGTGGCGGCGAAGGGGCTGGGCGTGGCGGTGTGAACCGCCTTCCAGGCGATTTCACCCGTTTCGATCTTGGCAAGGCACCCTGACAGGGCCGTAAGGTCGAACTCGTCGTCCAGGCAGGTTCGCCAGGTCTCCAGAAGGATGGGAAAATCCGGAAGGGCCAGAACGTTCTCCAAAAGCTTCTGGGATTTGAGACGGGTCATCCACAGGGGCATGCGCTGGCCGGCCCGGTTCCGGGTGATCAGCAGCGCTCTTCCCGCGCATTCCCGGAATCTCGCCCCGAAAAAGCCCGAGGTTTCAAGGTTCGCCCGAACGAGTTCGCCAAGGTTGCCGGGCCGGACCCAGGCCATGATCTCCTCGGGGGCCACGGGTGCCGGAAGCTGAATCACCACAGCGTCGTTGCCGGGAAAAACCTCGGGGCGCTCCCCGAAAGCCCGCTCCCAGGCCGCCGAAAGCGCCAGGGCAAAGGGGCGGTTCACCCGGCCACCCCAAAGGGTGTGGATCACGAGCATGGTGCCGGGGCTTTTTCCGGGGCCGGTCCGGACGTACTCCAGAACGAGGCGGTGGGCGTGGGGAATGGCTGCTGTCCTGATCTGGCTGCGGCAGAAGGCGATCAGAGCGGACGCACCCGGTTCGTCCAGGAAATAATCCGTCTGTAAAAGTGCGGTAAGTGCCTGTTCGCCTCCTTTCCCCCGGTCCAGACAATCTGCAACCGTCTCCAGAAATGCCCCGATCCGCTTTGAAAAGTGGAAGTCCCGGCTCATGGCCTCGGCCAGCCAGAACGGTGCGTCCATGCCCGCATTTCCCACGGGCAGTGCAAAAACGTCGTTGTGGGTGATCTCGGTAATTCGCCAGTTCCGGCTGCCCACCGTAGCGATCTGTCCTTTTTTAGCCTCCCAGACGTATTCCTCGTCCAGCTCCCCGATCCGGGCACGGGTCTGGGCGTGGCGCAACTGGAAGTAGCCCCGGTCCGGGATGGTGCCGGAGGACATGTACAGGGCCATGAGCGCCCCCTTGGCGCCTTCCGCCCGGTTCGAAAGGCGGTCGATGTAAATCCGCGGGGCAAGGTCCCGGATCCGGGTTCCGGCATAACGGCCGGCCAGCATGTTAACCACGAGGTTGAAGCGCTCCCGGGAAAGGGTGTGAAACGGGGACGAGGTCCGGATGAAGGCGAATAGCTCGTCAAGATCCCAGGATTCCATGCCGACCATGGAGATGAGGATCTGGGCCAGGACGTCCAGGGGGGCATCCACAGGCGTCAGGGGCTCGATGTCACCCTCTGTCGCGGCCCGGGCCAGGACCGCCGAAAAGATCAGGTCCTGGGGATGTGCCGGGAAAATAGTGCCGAGGCTTTTCTCTCCTACCCGGTGCCCGGCCCGGCCCAGGCGCTGGACGGCCGAGGAGACCGAGGGCGGGGCCTGGACCATGACCACCTCGTCCAGGCTGCCGATGTCGATGCCCATCTCCAGGGAGGAGGTGGCCACGATAGCGGAAAGATCGCCGGCCTTGAGCTTGCTTTCAACGTCGTGCCGTAATTCCCGGGACAGGGAGCCGTGATGGGAAAAGGCGATAAGGCCACCGGCAGCCTCGTTGAGCTTGTAAGTCAGCTTCTCGCACAGCCTGCGGCCGTTGGTGAAGATCAGGGTGGAACGGTTACAGGAGAGCTTAGGTACAAGAACCCGGGCCAGGTGGTCCCAGATGGAAAACCCCTCGTCTTCCCGGTTGTCCGCTTCTGGAAAGCAGACACGGACCCGGGCCTCCTTTGCCATGGCGGATTGGACACAGACCACAGGCCGGGCTGTGTAAGAGGGGGCCTCATGCGGACCCGAGAGGCAAAAGCCGCCCACCAGCCGCCGGATAGGGCCAAGGTCCTTCAAGGTGGCGGACAGGGCGATACGCTGGAATTCGCCGGAGAGGCGGACCAGGCGGTCCACGGCCGTGATCAGGTGGACGCCCCGCTTAGAGGCGGCGCAGGCGTGGATCTCGTCTAAAATAACCGTCTTGATCCGCCCCAGCATGAGAAGGCCGGACTTGGAGCTTAGCAGCAGGTTCAGGCTTTCCGGGGTGGTGATGAGGATTTCGGGCGGATGGAGGCTCATCTTCCGGCGCTCCTGCTGGGGGGTGTCCCCGCTCCGGGTCAGCACCCGGATACCGGGGAAGGGGCGTCTTGCCGCCTCGAACCGTGCTTTGATCTCGGCCAAGGGGCGGATCAGGTTCTCCCGGATATCGTTGTTTAAGGCCTTGAGGGGGGAGACATAGAGGACCCGGCAGGCACCGGTTTCCCAGCGCCCCGAGGCGAGCTGGTTAACGGCCCATAAAAACGCGGTCAGGGTCTTGCCCGAGCCGGTGGGTGCCGTAGCCAGGAGGTGCCGTCCTTCCGCGATTACGGGCCAGGCTTGTTCCTGGACAGGAGTAGGCAAGCCTACGTTGGTCTCAAACCACTCCCGGATCAGGGGGTGGAAAAGCGCCAGAGCCGACGCCATTCAGACCGCCTCCGTGAATCCGGCGGTGACGGGAAAATGAGCAGACGGATAGCGCGTTCCTCTGTGAAAGATCAGTACCCGGGAATGGCGGGCGCAGATGCCTCCCCGGTAGAGTCTCCAGCCGATGTGTTTGCCGCCCGGGTTTCCGGTGAAGCCGTGGCAGGTGCCCGGGACATCATGTTGGAAGACCTCCTTGAAACCGATAAAGTCTCCTTTGTTCCGGACCGGGAGAATTCCCACCAGACCCTTTCGGCTGTCCCAGACGTTTTCCTTGTCCCGGGCCAGGCCGAACCTTAGGTTTATGGTCATCACGCTGAATGAAGAACGATCGGTCATCATGCCTTTCAGCATGCGTCATTCTCCTTGGTCTGTCAATCGGTACCTTTATTCCGTGTCAAGAATAACGAAAGTAGTAAATTCATCTATTTAGAGGGGTTTCGGTCCGAAAGCATAGACAGAGGGCCCCATATTTTATTTGCCTTTTCTCGCATTTTTTTAAAACTGCCGGGAGAACGCTTTTTCCTGGTTTCACTGGAAGCAGAGGGTGCCAAAGGCCTGGGGCTGGTGAAAGTCCGGGGCCGGTAGGTCCACCGGCGCCCACGTCAGCCAGTGGGGGTGGGAGGTGTTGTCTGCGCACTTGTAAAAGTTTGCCCGCCAGGCCTTGCCCTGTTCGGGATGGATCACGGCCGTGTACGAGGAAAGCAGGTCAAAAGGGATACTGGCGCTCAGGAACCATAGTACTGGGTCCTGAACCTCAGGGCTCACCACCTTGGGCAGGGATGCGTCCCGGAGGATTCGGGCACAGTCAGATACCGGGATTTCAACGGGATTTTGCCTGGGCAAGGTCTGGAAGTGAAATAGGATGGTGCCTCCGCAGTTCATCTCAAGGTTGAAGTACCCCTGTTCCGGGTCCAGGCCCGGAGTGAAGAAGAACTCGACACAACTGTCCTGGTATACCCGATCCTGGTCGGTCCGGGCCAGGGCCCGGATATACCGGTCTTGGACACGGAACATCAGGTAAATAGCCTGGTCGTCATAGGCCAGCTTGACCCGGGTGTCCGGGAAATGGAGAGGCGGCTCTCCCATATGGCAGGTCAGTTTCTGGCTTGAGATTTCATTCCATGGGGCTTTCTGCCATGATGAGGCATCCACCGGGAGTTGATCCTGTCTGGAAACATAGTGG
Organism: Desulfobacter curvatus DSM 3379; assembly: GCF_000373985.1. Classification (GTDB taxonomy): domain Bacteria; phylum Desulfobacterota; class Desulfobacteria; order Desulfobacterales; family Desulfobacteraceae; genus Desulfobacter; species Desulfobacter curvatus. The sequence continues at coordinate 4,058 of NZ_KB892912.1, read as the reverse complement.
CGCATGGCGCTCCTTTTACAATCATTGTCAATCAAAAATAAGCTAATATTCCCAAATTTGCCACTATCATCCCTGCATAAGCAGGATGTCTTATGAATTTATACGGCCCCGAACTTACAATTTGATGCTGAGATAGAGTGCAAACTCTGTGCGAATAAAAACCGCCCCAATGTTTGGATAGCCCATAATCGACAGCAGACCGGCAAATACAACTATCCCAGCAAACAAGACTATCTACATTATCAGTGGAGCAATATCCTTTTTTGGGGATGAAACCAATGACATAATCCTCTCATGAACCAATTTCGGATTCGAATATTACAGCGCTAATGCCCAGAATTAATCCGCCTCACTAACAGCCTTCACTGTCAACGCTTCACGCTCACGTGGTCAGCCGGAGGGGCATGTTATACGCCCCCTTTTAATTTCATTTCACCATTCTCTGCAAATTCAAACATTGGTCCCCAAGCCACATAACCATCAAGATCAGAGAAATATCCGCTGAAACCTCCCCAGAAAGTATCGTGTGGTTCTTTTATAATTCTGCCACCAACCAATTCCACACGTTTTAAGATCTCGACAACTTCGTTTTTTGCTACGAGCATTGTGAGCAATTGTGACTTAGAATGCTATTCCGTTAAAAAGAGGGTCCTATTTCAATAGCAGCCAAGCAATCGGATGTAAATAGAAAGCTTAGTCCATTGAGAAAAATGGAAGCGAGTATTCATGGTAATTTCCCGGGTTTTCGATGAAAGACGGCCAGGCAGGACTATCAGATCAAATCGACGCCAGGGAGAATGTTCTAAATTCTGAGGAAGTATAGACAAAGTCAATTTTAGCCTTCACCAGTTCATCTGGTGAAAGGCGTTGTTGGGAAAAATGATTGAAATCATATTCTGTTAAATGTATAGGCCCTTAACCCGACGTTTTTCTACCCATGCTCTACGTCAGCCCTTTTTCCAGCCGAAGGACGTGCCGTTTTTCGGAATTAGTATTTAGGCTTCTTCAGGCTCTTGACGAGTTTATTGAAGGAATCCTCGAAGGATGCGTCCACGACTTCCTGATGAGGATCGAATTCAAAATCAAGTATGGGCACATGTTTAAAGGTATCCCATATGAACTCATGCTTCTGGATCTCATCGATGGATGTGATCCTGATGGGGAAGAGCGATTCGGGATCTTTTTTCAATGCTTCCTGAATCTCTTTCTTGACCCAATCGCTTTTAAGGCTGCTGTTGGAAAGGACTATGATCAATCTTTCATGCTTGCTGACCGCACTCTCTATCTGTTCGGTCAATTGTCCTCCGTAGACAATATTGTCGAAGTCAAGCCACGCTGATATGAGCTCACCCCGAAGTCTTTCCTTTAGATATTTGACGAAATCAGCATCTTTGCTGCTATAGCTGATAAAGCACGACCAATAACTTTCATCCGCCGTTCCATCTTCGTCTTTTGTATAATTAACCTTAAGCTCTTTGTATTGATACAGCGCGAACCGGGTTTCCATAGGAAGATTGACGTTAATGAGCTCGATTGCCGCCGGTCGTGCGAACTCGATGTGTTGGAAAGAAACCAGATTGGGCTGCTGAAACATGGGTTGTGCGCCCTCGTGCCAAAAGCGCTCTACTGATATCACCTCATCCGGAGATAGGGGATTGGGTTCCAGCGCTTCAAGGTTGGCGAGAAACTGGTCAAAGGACTTGATCCCCTCAGCGAATAGGTACAAGGAATGAAATTCTGGCTTGCCCACATATTTTATCGTTGGGCTCTCAACGTCTGGCCTCAAGATGCCCTTTTGAGTCAAAAGCTCAAGCTTGTCTGCGTCCATCACTTGAGCGGGGATCTGAACCTCTGATTTAGTCCCACAGAACAAGGCCCCGTCTTCCCCGAAGACTGCCCCCTCAAAATCAACCTTTTGATAGAAGAGCGTTCTCCAGAAAAAGGTCTTACCTCCGAATCGAGCCCATTTGAAGACCGCTTCATCATTGAATCTTGCCCAACTGAAATTGGCCTCACCGGGATAAATATGACCGGTAGGCGCCCTAGGATCCTTCACCACCACAAAATTATGGAAGTTAGCTGGCCCCCTGAACCGGGCATTCCAAAACCATATTCTATCCTGCACAGTGCACATTCTAAAGCTAGCACCTTTCTTAAAAAGCGCGCCGTTAAACGACGCCCCCCGCTCGAAGGTCGCATGCGAAAAGTCCACTTCTTCCTCGAACACAACATTGTCAAAATGCACAGGTTCCTTGAAAACGTACCCATAGAAATCTTGTCTGTCCCGGTACACCGCTGTTGGTGTGATCATATAGCGCCCTCCAATCGCGGTGCTGACCGGCGCTGTGCGCCGATCAAGCAAACGATAGTTTGATTGATCGGTGTGCAGTGACCGGTCCAGTACCTTGTTCAGGCGCCAGAGGCGACTGGACAAGGTACTGGACGAAGTCAGCACCGCGATTCACGGCGGCGGAGCCGCCGTGAACGTCGCTATTCAGCCGCGCAGCTTTTTGCGTCGGCTGAAATAGCCTTGTTAGCACCTTTAGCAATAATCTGATTCATCGCCTATACTAATGTAGTCCTGTTCAAATTCTATACTGTTACATGAGGTAATTGTTTCTTCATTGTCATCTGTGGTAATTTTAAATGTCCCAGAGATTGAAGTCGCTGTTTCTGCACGTCCTTCAATCTTGTGAAGTGGGTAGGCTTCTCCGCTATCATAAATAGCGGTTTCTAAATCCCAATAGGACACATAGGCTGAAAATGATATTTCAGCATCAAAAGAAACAATATGATTGTGATGTCCGATGCCAACAACATAATACTCTATCTCATTGAAATCTGACAACTCTATGTCTTCAGCTTCACCATCCCAATTCGCTTCTATTAGAAATGATAAATTTGGGAATTCTTCTGAAATTGATTTCCTTACAATTGAATCATTACTCGATAGCATATGATGAACTTTATCAACCCTTTTATCTTCCATCTGGATAGCTTCAGTGTAGGCTGGCAAAGAAGGGAAATAGAGAAAATGTTTGTGTTTTTCACAAGCCGATTTAAAATCCCCATCCCCAGAGATAATTGCAATATTTTCATTTGATGATTTGTGATACTGATTTAATGAAGCAATGGACAAAGCATCAGGGAATTCATTTTTCTTTTTATCAGAGAACGGAGCATGCCCACAATCATACCAGTTCATAATCTCCTTTATATCTACCCCGTTGTAATCAAGCTTTAGAATTTCAAAGTTATTATAAAAATCTGATAGACCCCTTTCAATATTCTGTTCTAACTTGTTTGCAAGGATAGCTTTGTTTGTTCCATTGAGAGGCCAATCATTAAGTTGATTGAGGAAGGGAGCGCGTCGCGCTGCATCCTCAAGTGATTTAACGGCAGACTGAGATCGCTCCCGAATATGTCTTCTTATTTCACGGTCTGTTGGATCAGGAATAAGCAGCTTAAATTTAATCGCTTCGGCCAAAGAACGAAAGGCTTTAAATCTTGCTGAGCTTAAATTATATGCGCTTTCATCAAAGACACTTGTATCAATAAATATTGTAGTTGGGGTATTCATATCTTTTAATTTCTGATGCTAATCGCGGTGCTGACCGGCGCTGTGCGCCGATCAAGCAAACGATAGTTTGATTGATCGGTGTGCAGTGACCGGTCCAGTACCTTGTTCAGGCGCCAGAGGCGACTGGACAAGGTACTGGACGAAGTCAGCACCGCGATTCACGGCGGCGGAGCCGCCGTGAACGCTGCTTTTCAGCGGGCGCGTGCTTTTTGCGCTCCGCTGCAAAAGCCTTGTGTGTGCCGGGCATGGCACGTGCTCTTAAAAGTGAGTCAAACGTAAACAATTTCAGAACGTTTGGCAAGTCTTAGACCCAGCCTGATGGAGGCGAAGGGTGTAGTGGTAGTGCAACGGGGTATCGGTGACGGTACTTCGGAAGGAAGCCGTCTTGTTAAGGCAAGATACCACGAAGGTACGGGATGACGTACAGGAATCGGATATAAGGCGCACATACCGGGACGAGCCTGCACAACAAGGTGAA
>NZ_KB892911.1 GCF_000373985.1 Desulfobacter curvatus DSM 3379 | reverse complement strand
AAAGTCTTTATTTTTCATGATTTCCTCCTTCTTGGAGTATATCCAAAAGATAGAAATCATTTATTGAGTTTCAACATTTAAAGGGAACATAGCCTATTTTTTAATAACAAATCATAGCGTTCTTCTTTATTTGTGTCATTAATACAACGTCTGTCGCCCACAGCAAAACATCGTCTATCATCAACATCACCATTAGTATATAAGCCTCCCATGGCTTTTGGGACATCATTATGCCCGACACCCAGAATGTTTCCATTTTGATCAACTATGGCTGCACCAACCTGTCGGCTGAGACAAAATGAAGAATTAGAGGCTGAATAGGCAATATGCATATTTCTCTCATGGAAAGTCGGCTGATTACTGTCACTGCCAAAAAGCAAATCAATGAGCCTTTGTCCGTCTTCTTTTAGGTCTTCACGATTAGTGTTGTTAACAATGTAATAATCCGCTTTGGATGATAATTTTTGCACCTGCTGTCCAAAGGCTTTAACCGTTGGGTCGAATATTTTTTCTTCTTGATCAATTTGATCCCTTTGTTCAAATTCAACTCTATCATTTTTATCCCATGATTTATAATCGATTAACCTTCGCCATCGCCCTTCCTTATCGGCATGTACGAAAACAAAATAGAATTCCTGTCCATATGTTTTTCTGAGTAGTTCTAATTCGTATTTGTTTTTAAGGCTATCAACGATAAAAACTATTGTATTAATATTTTGGTCTTGTTTTTCTTCAAACTTAAGCCCGCTGTGATAAATTTCTGTAGAAATAATTTTCCCAATACTCTCAGGATCTTTTCTCCTCATTTTTGTACCAGCTTCTTGCAAGCCTTGTCTTCTTTGAGGCTGACTATCTTTGTTTACAGATAGAGCCTCATTGACTATTAGATGGTAATATCGTTCTATTAAATCCGCTACATGTATTCTAATTGCGCAACAACCAGGCCAATTATTGACGATTTTTTCAAGATCATCCGCAAGGGAGCTACACCCAGCGCCATGCGGTCCTGATAGAGCAATAATTAAATTTAGATACTTCTTCATGTTTATATCCTTATTTTATTAAAGGATGTGGATAGCAGTCTAAATAAGATATGTTTGTTCATATGAAGATTATTCATATTTCGTAAGCGCTGGATAAATTTTCTTTAAGTTTAGACTCAGCTTATTTGAAGATTAACCATTCCTGACAACGAAAGGCAAGAATAAATTTAATATAAAATTGATTTGGCTCTACAGGCATTCAACTGGTGTTTGTTTAGTTCGACTCCCAAGTATGGAATTAAACTAAAGATGGGACGAGGATGGGGTTGTCACAATTTTTTCCCGCATCTTTCCCGCATACACAGGAAAAATAGTCTATATTGCGCCACTTTGCGGGATATACTTTTTTGATTGAAAATCACTGGAAGCCCTGATATATAGTGTTTACGTTGAAAAGCCGGCGTAACTCAGTTGGTAGAGTATCTCACTCGTAATGAGAAAGCCCGCGGTTCGAATCCGCGCGCCGGCTCCAATAAAACCAAGGCTATCAGGCGTTTTTTGCATTTTGCTGAAAACGCTTTTTTCTTTATTGCTCTGTTTTTTGATAAAAATCGGGCGTAAAATGCACCCCATTTTATTTATTGAACATAGACGAAGCACAAAAAGAAAACAGCGCCGGAAAGCGCTGTCTCTAATATCGCAGATATGAGTTTTATTCTTCCTGTTACGCTTTGTTCACCTGAGTGCGCAAGGAATTAATCCCACTGACTATTGCTTAATTCCATCGGTTTTGCTGTGTGGGGGGGGGGACTCGTTACACCAAAGGAATTTTATGCTCCTCTGGTCATTTTTAATAAATCGGATAAAAATGGTTTAAATCAACCGTCCACATTGGCAGATAATCGCTACTGCCAAAACCTTTGTTAAGCCATAATCCGGGGAAACCGTTATCTGTAGGTTTGCTTAATCTGATAAAACATTTGCAGATATACAGCCAACCGTCTTTACCGATCAGCGGAAAACCTTTTGATGTTTTGATTTGTTCCCAGTCTGGCAGAATAAGTTTATAAAGAGCAATCAAGGCTTCTTCCGTGTTTTTGGTCTGTTTAAAGATATGGTCAACTTGCTCTTTTGTTATTTCCATGACACCTCCATCTCACTGATATTAAAGATTAGATCTTTTGTGTCAACGAAAACGCCGACGTATAGTTTGCCAATCCAGCCATGAAAATTTATATTTTCTCCGGGTCTGATTCGGACCTTTTTGTATTCATTTTGTCTGCATTTTCCTTTTTCATAAGAAAGTCTGTGTAATCTACACAGATCTTTCAACTTTCGTTGTGGGCTGAACCACGGTGAAAACCAGGTCAGCCCATGGCTGTTATATGAAACACCCGCTTCCAACGGGCACAACTCAACTGATTACATCGGCTTTAGGTAATCTTCCTGCCGAACCTTGCAAGACCCAGAAGACAAAGTCCTAAGCCTATCATAGAAACAAAATTAAAACTTGTCCGGGTATAAGAAGAAATGATATCTGCAAATGCGAACGAGGATGTAAGGATACAGGCTGTTACAATAATAAAACAAAGTGCTGTTTTCAACTTTAACCTCCCGGCTTAAATCTTAAATTTATTATTCTTACTAATTGTTCTATATGCAATATACATACCATTATCAAAATCTCTTTATATACAGGATGTTATGATTTTATATAGGTGAGGGAGGGAGTGGTATTCGATAATTAATTATCCAATTATTAGATAAAAAAAGTAATAACATATTGACAACTATGCCAGTCATTAAATGTAGCGGCTCGGAATTAAAAACCCCTTGAAAAGCATCTTTTCAAGGGGTTTTACGCTTAAGAGTGCAAAAGGAGTCGGATCAGGAGAACTCGCCGTGCAGATATTCTTTAGTCAGTTCTTCCTGGGGATTTTCAAACAATTCCTTGGTAGGGCCCATTTCAACAAGGTAGCCGGTACGGCCTCCCTTGGAGATGTCCACGGAAAAAAAGGCTGTCTGGTCCGCCACACGGACAGCCTGTTGCATATTGTGGGTTACGATGGCAACGGTAAACTGTTTTTTCAGCTCCACCATCAGTTCTTCGATCTGGCGGGTGGCAATGGGATCAAGTGCGGAACAGGGTTCGTCCATAAGAAGAACCCGGGGTTCTGTGGCAATGGCCCTTGCAATGCACAAGCGCTGCTGCTGGCCGCCGGAAAGGGACAGGCCGTTGTTTTTAAGCTTGTCCTTAACCTCTTTCCACAGGGCTGCGCCTCGAAGCGCCTTTTCTACCTTTTCGTGCATGTTGCCTTTATACCGGTTCAAGCGCAGGCCAAAGGCCACATTGTCAAAGATGGACATTGAAAACGGGTTGGGTTGCTGGAACACCATGCCGATATTCCGGCGAACCGACACAGGGTCGATATTGCCGGCATAGATATTGATCCCGTGGAAATGGACATCACCTACAAACCGGAATCCCCGAATCAGATCATTCATGCGGTTGATACTTTTAAGCACCGTACTTTTACCGCAACCGGACGGCCCGATAAAACCGGTGATCTGGTTTCTTTTTATGGGTACATGACTGTCCCGGACGGCAAGGAAATCACCGTAAAAAATCTGCTCGGCTTTACAATCCAATGCAACATCCGCAGGCAGGTCGATTTCATAGGGTTCATTTGCATCAATTTCTTTTAATGCTTCCATGGATGTTTATACTCCTTTTATAAGAAAGTCTGTGTAAGCAACACAGATCTTACAGCTTTATTTAATTGTAGGCTGATTCTGGGTGTTGATGGACCAAATCAGCCCAAGGCTGTTATTCATGATCTAAAATTACAGTTTGGTTTTCCCCCCAATGGCACGGCTGACAACGTTAAGGACAAATACCAGTACAACAAGGATCAGCGATGCAGCCCAAGCCAGTTCAATGAGATTTTCATAGGGGCTGGATGACCAGTTGTAGATCAGAACGGCCAGTGATGCCGTGGGATCGTTGGGGGAAAGCCAGCTTTCGGAAAAAAGGGCCGTAAACAGCAATGGTGCCGTTTCTCCCGCAGCCCTGGCCACGGCAAGGACAACACCTGTGATGATGCCCGGCATGGCAACGGGCAAAATAACCTTGACCAGGCTTTGGGCAGGGGTGCATCCCATGCCGTAGGCGGCTTCACGCATGGGGTTAGGCACCATTTTAATGGCTTCTTCGGCTGTGAGCATGACGGTGGGGATCATCAGCAGGGAAAGGGCTACGCCCCCGGCCCAGGATGAATAATGGCCCATGACAAGGACAACAATAGCGTAGGCAAAAACACCGGCAATAATAGACGGCAGACCGGTCATGGTTTTTGCGCAGAATCTGGCTATTTCGGAAATTTTGCTGTGGGGGTCAAATTCTGCCAGATAAACCGCTGCCAGGATGCCGAATGGGATGCTGATCAAACCGGCAATGCCCACCATAAACGCGGTCCCCAGGATGGCATTCCCGAAACCACCGACACCCGGGGCGTCAAATGCGCCCGGGGGCAAGGAATAAAACAGTTCAAAGGTCAGTCGCTTACCGCCACGGTACACCAGCATGAGAAGCACTGAAAATAAAGGAATACAGGCTGTGACGGCACAGACAATGGTAATGGCGCTTAAAACAATTGACTTAAGCGCTCTTGGCTCCATGGGCTGACGTTCCAGTTGGGGTAATTGAAGATTGGTATCGTTCATCTTTCACCTCCTCCAGGTGTTGCCTTGGCAACAATGAGAGCACCGGCAACATTAACGACCAGGGTAATCAGCAAAAGCACACAAGCCGCATACATCAATGCGCTGGTTTCAAGCCCGACATTTGCTTCCGGAAAGGTGTTGGCCAGAAGGGCTGCGATGGTGTCGGCCGGAGAGAAAACTGACAGCGTAATTGTGGACATACTGCCCACAAGCATGGCAAGAGCCATGGTTTCACCAAGTGCCCGGCCAAAACCAAGTACAAGGGCACCGAAAATACCACCGGATGCTGTGGGCAGCATAACCCACAAAATGGCTTCCCAACGGGTGGTGCCCATGCCAAAGGCGGCTTCCTTGGTTTTATGAGGTATGGCTTTGAAAGCGTCCTGGGAGATAGCTGCAACTGTGGGCAGGATCATAATGGACAGAACCAGTGCTGCCGGAAAAAGGCCTAGACCCGAAAGCCGGGTGGAAAAAAAAGGAATCCAACCCAGGTACTCGTACAAAAAATTGGCAAACGGCCGAATCAGGGGTATCAGAACATAAATGCCCCAAAGCCCGTAAACAACACTTGGAATGGCAGCAAGCAGCTCAATAATATTTTTTAATACAAATTCAACTTTATATGGAAGAAAATCCTGGGTAATGAATATGGCAATGGTGATTCCGAAAAACCCACCAAGAATAAGAGCAAGAAATGAACTATAAAGTGTACCCCAGATTTGGGGGAGAATGCCGTACACATTTTCGCTTGAATCCCAGGTAGATGTGAACAGGAATTTAATACCCAGGTCTGGGAAGGCGGGCAATGCTTTCCCTCCGATTTTATAGACGATGAACGCCAGAAGGAAAATGGTTGCCCAGGTAAAAGCCCGGGTTAAGAATTTAAATGATTTGTCAAAAAAAATGTCGCCTGGGGTGGGCGGTTTGGATAATGTCCTGCCACCGACATTACCCAAAATTTCATTGTCGGCCATTTTTTTACGTCTCCGGATAAGAAACAAGGGCACTCCCATTTTACATGAAAGCGCCCCTGATCAAGAAAGAGGATTGTTTTACTGAATGTTCTTAGAAGCGGCTCTAACTTTTTCTACAACACTTTCAGGAAGGGGAATATAACCGGCTTTGTCGGCAATTTTTTGACCCTCATCCAGGCAGTATTCAACCATGCTGCGAAGTGCTGTGGCCAATTCTGCGCTTTTGTTCTTTTTGTAGAACAGCATCCAGGTAAAGGTTGCAATGGGATAGGATGCATCACCTTCAGGATCATTGATGAACACGATCATATTTTCGGGCAGAACAGCGTTGGCAAGTGCGGCAGCGCCACCTTCGGGGCCGGGGCATACAAATTTACCGGCTTTATTTTCCAGACATGCCGTGGGCAGGTTGCTCAGCTTGGCAAAACCGTATTCGGTGTAACCGATGGCGCCTGGGGTCTGGCGGATGGCGGAGGCTACACCATCGTTCTTTTTACCTTTTACCATGTTGCTGGCGGGCCACTGAACCATTTTGCCCTGGCCTACAGAAGATTTAAAATCAGAAGAGATGGCGCTTAAATGACCGGTAAAGCCAAAGGTTGTACCGGATTTGTCAGAACGGACAACCACGGTGATGGGTGTGTCAGGCAGCTTGGCACCGGGGTTGGCAGCAACGATCTTGGCGTCATTCCATTTGGTGATTTTGCCCAGAAAAATTTCGGGGTATACGTCCCGGGGCAGCTTGAGGCCTTCAATGCCGGGCAGGTTGTAGGCAATAACAATCTCACCTGCGGTCATGGGCAGCAGCTGAACGCCCTCAGGTACCTGATCAATTTCGCTCTGCTTCATGGCTGCGTCACTGGCACCGAAATCAACCGTGTGAGCAATGAAGTTTTTGATGCCGGAACCTGAACCGATGGACTGGTAGTCCACTTTGATTGCGCCATTGGTCTGTTTGGCGAGATCTTTGAACCATTCACTGTAAATGGGCGCGGGAAAGCTGGCACCGGCGCCGGTGATTTTCATTTCACTTGCTGTCGCGGTCCCAGCAATCATGAAAGATGCTGCAACAGCAGCGGATAAAGCAACATTAATTAAAGACTTAAGTTTCATTTGTTTCTCCTATTGTTAACATTTCAAACTATTCTTTTAAGTTAAGAATCAACACGATCAGTATTAGTACCTTTGAAATGTTATGATTTTGTTAAGATTTGATGAGGGGCTTGTAAGTCAGCACTAAAGAAAGAGTAAAGTCGCTTTAGGCCTGGCTTTCAAAAATTGGGAGGGGGAGGCAGGAGTCAGGACGGCCGGATCAGTAATTCCGGGTTGGCTTGGGCTTCAAGGAATTTTGCAAAATTTTTTTTAATTTTCGGGAGTTTATATAATTTCCCCATCAGATCCTTTTTTGTGGCTTTGGCAAGACTTGAAGGGTCAAAATACGCTTTGGCATTATCCACGGTCAAAACAAAAGGGGGCTTGCCGCCACGGACAAGAATACTGCTCATCAAAAGTGCGCCGGTCCGGTGGTTGCCTTCAAAAAAGAGCTGGGGTTGGCTGACGTGGAGAATATATATGCCGGCGGCGCGTTTCCAGGATGTCACATGCTTATGACCCTTTGCCCAGGAACGCAGATCCTTGATGCAGAATTCCTTTTGACTGTAAAACCGCTCGCTCGTGGCCAGAATATGCTGCTGGAAATCCTTTCTTTTTTTTAAGTCTTCTCCGCACAGGACAATGTGATTGAGTTCAAGAAAATGGTGCAGCCCACTCTGCTCCACCATGCTTAAATCCTGATCAAGCAGGCTATTGATGTAACGGTAGCCGGCAAGCATGTTTTCGACAATTTCATCCCGCATGGGTTCCCGGCGCATATCCAGGCGGTCATTAATCTGTTCAAAATTTTTCTGGACCGTCCTGAGATAATATTCCACTGCCTCAAGATTAATCCTGAATTTAGCAGGCATTCTTTCACCAAGTTGTAATGGTCAACAGATAGGGGCAGACAGATGTATTTTGTTTTGCTTGCTCTGAAAGCCGTAAGTCAGGCATACATTAGAGCAGGCATTCAGTCTTTGTCAAGGCGCAGATTCAATTCTTAACGACGCTTATCAGGCCCCTAATAATAGGGGAAAAGGCCCGGAGAAAAAGTTTCAAAATCACAAATTTTTTCTTCCAATTTGGAATCAAGGCCGGGTTGTGCCTGATTGGAATACGGTTCTTTTAGGCCCAGAAATTTTGCGGCGAATGCAGAAATTTGCGGACCGGTAATTTGAATACCCGGGTGCCGGTCGTCCTTTTCAATGATGAGCTGCCGATCTTTATTCAGCTGAATCGGTTTATGTGGGTAACGCATTGATGGCGTAGCGCGCAAGGATGTGGCATGGTATTTAACCGTCAGGGTCAAACAAGAAAGATCCCGGCTCTTGGGCCACAGGCTTCGGGGGATAGTGATGCCGTCTTTTCCGGCAGTCCAGTCTGTTCCTTTTTTGCCTTTTGTTTCAATATGTTTTGAGATATTTTTGACCGTACCGGCCTCTCCTGAAAGAGTCATGGTTCGGATAAACCCGGTGGACGTAATATCCTCCCACCCATTTTTGATAAGATCTGCATTTCGTTTTCTTGCCGCAGCTTTCTGGAACTGGTGGCGATAGGTGAATGCACAGTAATTGATGGGCAGGTCTATGTCATTATCCAGACTGTGTAAAATAAGTTCCAGAGCCGTAAGCTCGGTTTCAAGTACCGCCACCCCGGGACCATGCAAAAAGGTGTAGCCCCGCCGGATCAATTTTGGCAGATTGAAATGGGTACACCGAATTTGATGTAGGTTGAGAAAATTGACCCCAAGGTCGACAAGTTTTCTGAGAAGCGGTTTGGTTTTCTCTATATCCTCGGGGATTGCCGGGATTTCCACCGTTACAATAGGGATGATTCCCACGGCCTTTTTCAGGTTGTCCAGGGCATAGTCCACCGCTGACAAATCAAAACGGATTTCATTAAGACCGTAGTCTCTGAGGAGTTTCAGCCGCTCGGTGGTGATAAGGGTGCCGTTGGTATACATCCAGATGTGGGAAATATCAGGTGCCTCTCGGCCAAGGATATCTAAAAAACGGGTAATTCGGTCAAAGCTGATCATGGGCTCTCCCCCACTGAACGCCACGCCCCGGATACCAAATTTTTTGACATAGTCTGCATAATCCTTTGGGCGTTCAAATTCAATTGAGCTTGTCATCGGCGGACCCTGGTCTTTTTGTTCAGATGGGCAGTAAAAGCATCGGGCATTGCAGATGCCGTTTATGAACAGGCATGACCAGGTCCCTTGTCCGCACAGAGTACAGCCCGGGGAGAGGGCTCGGGTATATAGTTTGGTTCCGGCGAATTCCCACTTAGCCTGGTTATGGGTGGATATCTGATCAAGCAGTTCCCGTCGCATGGTTTCAGCAGCACTGGATGCCCCGGGGGAGAGCCAGTGCATGGTGTGGTAAAGATCCGGGAATGCTTTGCGGGTTTGGCGGATTTGGACGGCTATGTCCATAGGGTTTCACCTTTGCTGTACTTAAAGCCTCGGAATAAATAAGGCATCACTTTTCCATACCTATTTATCCATATCCGCGTTGCACCAAGCTGCATGTATGCCGATACGCCACCTTTGGCGCACCTTGAATACGAACAAAAAATCGATGCAAATCCTTCGGGAATTATTTCTTCCGAGTGCCTTACATTAAAAAAAACAAAAGGAATCTGCAGGATGGATGCCACAAGGCAAATTACTTTTAACTATTTGATTTTAATCATATTTATAAATTATACGTCAAGAAAGCTTGAGGGTTGGGGGAAGATGAAAGAGAATAAAAAGAAATAATAATTCCTATTTATAATTTTTTAGGAATTCATAGCTCTCTGCCATTAAGATTCCGGACCCGGAAACACCATTTTATCCGCAAGCCACGCCTATTTTTGGAACGTATTAAAAAGGAATTATAGAATCCGATTTTCGGTATCTGTACGGGCAACCCGAATCTCGGAACGACCTGTTATCAAAATCGGGTGGCCTTAAAAAAGACAAAAAAATAACCTTTCACATAAAAGGCTCTCAAAATAAAAAAACTGCTTTTGTTGCGGATCGTCCAAAAGGCTATTTTAGTGGTCGGGGCGAGAGGATTCGAACCTCCGACATCCTGCTCCCAAAGCCGTTGTTATTGCAGTAAAAGCCCCTAAAAGCCTTTGTTTCAAGACGTCTATTCCTATATTCTTTCTTTTTTTGTCTGCTTTTGGATAAAACCTGCAACCAAAACCGCAACCATTTTAAACCTGCATTTTTCATTTCACTTATATTTACGAGGAAGCCTTGGCCAGGGCAGACACAAGATATGGCCCTGAATAATTTTATGAAAATAAGTTCAATCATACCATAAGTGCTTGGTTAACTGTGTGGCGAGTTGGAAAAAAATTGATACCTCTTCAGATAATGTTAATGATTTCACCATGTGGTACTGTTTAAAGGCCACAAATACGTTTGAGCTCTTGGAGAAAATCAAATATAATTAGGAGAGAGCATTATGCCGAACAAGATAACTCCAACGAACGAGGTAAACCGCGCCGCTGATTTGCGGCGTTAGATGTGCAAGGAGTAAAATTCACAATATGGCAATAAGCACAAATTCAATTATTCATTACACTCGCTATTTTAAAATTCTTAAATCTATCCTTAGTGAAGGGTTCAAGGTTCAATATTGTGTTGAAGAACTTGCACTAAAAGGAACCAAGTCGAACGCTGCTCATCCGATGGTTTCTTTCTGTGATATACCTTTGTCTAATTCACAACAGCACTTCTCCGCTTATGGTAAATTTGGAATTGGACTTAGCAAAGAATGGGCTAAAAAAAATGGTATAAATCCCGTTATTTACATTGATGAAAAATCCCTTTTTTCACAGTGTATTAGCAATTTAATTAAAGAAAGAAGAGATAAGAAAAATACAAATTTAACCAAAGAGCAGCGTACTGAGATTCTACGTATAAAGAGCTATGCCAAAAATCACAGTGGTATATTGACACGTAATGGAAAAAAGAAGGCTATGTTCCCTTTAAATGTTGAAACTCAATAAATGATTTCTATCTTTTGGATATACTCCAAGAAGGAGGAAATCATGAAAAATAAAGACTTTTCACAATTATTGCTTAAAATCACCGAAATGGATCATCGTCAACGAAGTAGCTTGCTGAATGCCCTTACATATCTCTCCGATGATAGTCAGGTTGTCGAATGTATTGAATCACATTTTGACGCAGACGGCAAATGTCCCTTCTGTAATTTTGCCCATTATTATAGACATGGA
>NZ_KB892910.1 GCF_000373985.1 Desulfobacter curvatus DSM 3379 | reverse complement strand
AAGCCTGGAATGGGGGAGAACTATGCCCGGACGGAATGAAAATCTTCGGTACAGGCCATGGTTTGTGTAGGAAGAACTACCTTTCCGATGCCTTCTGAAAGAAGGAAAGGCGGAATTTTCCCAAAAAGGAGTGGGCGGAACAACTTCGGCCGACCTTTTATTATTTATGCGTCAGCACTGTTGGATAAATAGCTATATTGACAAGGGATTGCTCCTATATTATTTATATGCCTTTTAAGAAAGGTTTAATCTGGGGATAGGCCCTTAGACTATGGGTGTTCAAAGAGGAGTTTAGGAATATGCCGGACAGGCATCAGCAGGAAAAAGAACAGTTCCGCCGCCTTTTTGGCCGACGGGGGCTTGATCGCTTTGAGGAGCGATTTCAGGTGCTGGAATCTTTTTTAAAATTGGAAGGCCATGTCAGTCTTGCCCGGATTGCCGATCAGGTCAGGCAAGATGGACTACGTGTGGATAATGAATTTTTGCTGCAGTGCATGGAACAATTATGCCGGTTGGGATTTGCCAGTCAGGTTGCGTTTGACCGGGATGAAACCATTTTATACGAACACCGTCAGCTCGGGGTGCATCATGATCATATGGTCTGTACCAAATGTGGTGCTATTATTGAGTTCAATGATGACGATTTAGAAAATCTTCAGGAAAAATTGGCTGCCAAGTACGGCTTTTTTATGCTCCAGCATAAAATGGAGATTTATGGCCTTTGCGGGGAGTGCATGGCGCAACGGGATGATCTGATACCCTTGTCCAGGGCAAGAATTGGAGAACGGGTTGAGATCGTCAATGTGACTGCCGGCAGAAAAATGCAGATGCGGTTTGCTTCCATGGGACTTCGGATGGGTATCTTTGTTGAAATCATTTCCACTGCCATTGGTGGTCAGATTGTCATTGCATCGGATTGCAACCGCCTGATTCTGTGTGCGGGGATGGCTTCCAAAATATGGGTTCGCCCCGAAAAAAGATCCGAGGAACCATCCAATGACGGGGCAGGGGGGGCGTCCCTGCCGTTTTTCAATGAGTCCCTGCCTATTTTACGGATGGTACCGGGGAAACAGGGCAGTATTGCCCGGGTGAACGGCGGACACTTTTCACGGCGTCGGCTGGGAAAAATGGGGTTTCATCAAGGCGTTGTTGTTCGGGTGCTCAATAACAGCCCGTCATCAGATTCCATTGAGGTTATGGTGCGGGGGCATCGGTTGGCTTTATCAGAAAAGGATGCGTCGAGAATTTTTGTGGAGAACATCACACCGTAATTTTTTTTGTATGGGAAACGGGGCGGAAAGCTTGTCCCCGGTGTTGCAAAGGTCGCTGCAGTAAACAACCCAATACCTTGCATGCCAAGGTGTTTTTCTGATATACCGGGTACGATGTGATTAAAACTGAAGCTGACCGGAGATATTTATGTGTCGTGTAAAAAAAGAGCATGTTCTAATAATTTCAGTCTGTTGTCTTTTTGTTTTTTTGTGTGTCGGTATTGCGTTGGCCTCGGAAAGGCTGTCGGTAAGATCCTCTGTTGCCAATTTGAGAAACGGTTCGGGAATCAAATATAAGGTATTGTGGCAAGTGGAGAGATATCACCCTTTCCTTGTGATCAATAAAAAACAGGATTGGTACGAGGTGAAGGATTTTGAAGGGGATACGGCCTGGATCCATAAAACTATGCTGGAAAAAACCGATACAGTGATTTCAATCAAATCAAAATGCAATGTCCGCTCAAAACCCGATAAAGACGCTGACATTCTGCTCCGAGTGGAGAGGGGTGTTCCTTTTAAAGTGATCGGTCGTAAAGGAGACTGGATTAATATTGAGCATGCTGATGGCGAAGTCGGCTGGATTTTTAAAACATTGGTGTGGTAGATCAGGTAACTAACTATTATAAGGTAAGAATTTCATGGCAAATCAAGGCGTATCAAATGAACGGAAAAAAGAACTGGCCCAGATGGATCCGTTCCAGGAGGGGCTTAGCAAGTCCGTTGAATGGGCCGCTGCCCATAAAAAACTGTTGATGATTTCAGCCGGTGCACTGGTTGGGGTGGCGGTTGTTTTTTCTGCGATTATGTTCAGTTTTAGACAGTCTGAAATTAAGGCGTCTGAATTGTCAGCAAAAGCCTATGAAACATATGAAGAACAATATTCCCGGAACCGGGATGCCCGGAAAGGATATGAAGCGGTTAAAGATGACTTTCAAACGCTTTTTGATGAATATTCAAACACCAGTGCCGGGCGCATGGCACTCATTAATTTTGGGAAAATATGTTTTGATGCCAAGGAATATGATCAAGCATTTGAACTGTATTCCCGGGCATTGTCAACTGTGGGGGAAAAGGCCGGTGTCAAGAATTTTTTGCTTTGCGCCATGGGAACGATTTGCGAATTGAACAATGACCTGGAACAGGCAAAGTCCTATTATTTGCGTGTGGAGAAGGGCGCATCCAATCTTTTAAAGGATGAGGCCCGATTTGCCCTGGCGCTGATTTATGAAAAACTCAATGATACCGATGCCGGGCGTCAGATGTATGAAAAAATTGCCGAAAGTGGGGAATCATCTATGTATAAGGCCATGGCCCAGGCCCGGATCAAATAGAATACAAACTAAAAAAGGCTGCCTGGGCAGGGCAGCCTTTTTTAGAAAAGGAAAAAAAGATGAAAAACTAACCTCGGTTAGTGATAATCATTAAATGCAATTCTTCTGCCACTCGGTTTAAAATCATTCATAAATTTTATAACTCATCGTAAATACACATTTATTTGTTATGTGCGCTTTGACGGCACGATAGTCATTTATGTGATTATGGAATGAATAAGTTCAAAATTTTGAACTTTAAACGTTCCGGTTTTATGAAAAGCGAGCGTCATCCCCAAATAACGACCTTTTCCATAGTTCAAAATTTTGAACTATGGTCCGGCATTATTTATTATTCAGTTTTAACTCCTTATCCAGACTGAATTTTTTTAGTTTCTGGCTCAATCCACTTTTCCCAATGCCGAGGAGCTTTGCCGCTTTCGTCTGGACATTGCCGGACATCTTCATTGCCCGCAGGATCATTCTCTTTTCTACTGCGGCAAGGGTTTCGGAAAGGCCTACGCCATCGGGAATACCGTCAAGTTGAAGTGTGCCGGATTTGGGATTCCGGATCTGGGACGGTAGGTCCGAAACCGTAATCGTGCTGCCCGTGGCCAGGATGACGGACCGTTCAATGACATTTTCCAGTTCCCTGACATTGCCTTTCCACTCATGGTCACACAGCCGCTGGACTGCTTCTTTGTCAATACCGGTGACAACCCCGGCAGTCTCAGGACCCTGGGTATATTTTTCTATAAAATGATTGATAAGCAAAGGAATGTCCTCCAAGCGGTCCCGCAAGGGGGGGATACGAGCTTTGACCACGTTGAGACGATAGTACAGGTCTTCCCTGAAATTGCCTTTTTTAACTTCATCCTCCAGAATTTTGTTGGTGGCGGCAATGAGCCTGAAATCCACGGGTAGACTTACGGTCCCGCCAACCCGCTCCACAGTCCGTTCCTGGAGTACCCGTAATAGTTTTACCTGGAGCGGCATGGGTAATTCCCCGATTTCATCCAGAAAAAGCGTGCCTTTATCCGCCATTTCAAACCGGCCCTTTTTTAATCCAACCGCACCGGTAAATGCCCCCTTTTCATGTCCGAAAAGCTCACTTTCCAGAAGAGATTCTGCAAACGCCGAACAATTCGCCGCGATCAGGGGATGATCCTTTCTCATGCTGTTGTAATGAATCGATTTGGCCACAAGTTCTTTGCCGGTGCCGCTTTCCCCCTCAATGAGCACCGATGCACTGGTCGGGGCTACCTTTTTTATGATCTCGTACACCGCCTGCATAGGTTTGCTTTTACCGATGATGTTGTCAAACTGATACCGGGACTGGATAGCATCTTTAAGAAGCGTGTTTTCTTGAACAATTTTGGACATGGACAAAGCTTTGGCAATGTGGGCAATAAGGGCTTCATTCTCAAATGGTTTTAAAATAAACGTGTAAGCCCCTTTGTGCATGGCTTCTACAGCCTTTTCCACACTGCCGAATGCTGTCATGATGATCACCGGAAGATCCGGTTTTATCTGTTTAGCCTTTTCCAGAAGGTCAATACCGGACATGCCCGGCATCTTGACATCGGACAAGACCAGGTCAATGGGTTGGGTATTTAGAA
Source organism: Desulfobacter curvatus DSM 3379 (assembly GCF_000373985.1). Taxonomy (GTDB): domain Bacteria; phylum Desulfobacterota; class Desulfobacteria; order Desulfobacterales; family Desulfobacteraceae; genus Desulfobacter; species Desulfobacter curvatus. The sequence continues at coordinate 7,396 of NZ_KB892910.1, read as the reverse complement.
TATCCAGTGCCTCCATTCCGCTTGATGCGGTGAAAGGGGTATACCCTTCTTCGGACAGCACTTCACCGATAATCATTGGGTAGTGTTTTTCGTCATCTACAATCAATATTCTTTCCATTAGAACTCCCGGATATTTTACGGCGCTGCGGGCAGGCGTATCTCCACCCTGGTCCCGCAGGGTTCGGCATTGGTTATGTTGATCTCCCCCTGGTGCGCCTGAATGATGTTTTTAATGATACCAAGACCTAAACCGGTTCCCATCTCCTTGGTGGTAAAAAAGGGCGTCCAAATTTTTTTCAGAATCTCTTCGTCAATGCCCGGACCTGTATCTGTAAAACCTGCATGGACGAACCCGGGCTCGTACCATGTGGCAATGGTGATGCGCCCATTCTTTTGATCCATGGCCTGAAATGCATTTAGGAAAATATTTAAAAAGGCCTGATAGAGCATGGCAGGATCTCCAAGAATGTCCGGAGGGTTGTCCTGGTATTCCCGGATGATTTTGATATCTTCAAGTTCATCTGAAGACGATAAAAAAGCGATGTTTTTTTCTATGATATCTTCCAGACAGCAGGGCCTTAAATCTGCGATTTTAGGTTTTGCAAAATCAAGGAAATCTGTGATGATGCGGTCTAAACGGGTGGATTCTTCAACAATGATTTCCGGAATACTGCTGGATGGGTCTAACTTGGCCATCTTTTTTTTCATCAGCTGCGCAGAGCTTTTTATAATACCTAAGGGGTTGCGAATTTCGTGTGATACGCCGGCCGTCATTTCTCCGATTGCGGACAGATGCTCTGTCTGACGGAGTTTTTCTTCCAGTTTAAGCCGTTCTTCAGCCCTGCGCTCAATAATATTTTCTCCATGTTTTACCACAAACCTGAGAATGAGAAAAAGAATGCCCATGATGGTGGCACAACTGACGACAATCAATCCCTGGAGTTTAAATACCTGCTGATAATCGTCCGATACATCCCTGATAATTTCAATGACGCCGATTACCATCCTGTCTTTTTCCCGAGTGAGTTGGACTTCCTGCATTAAAGGAGCAAAGGTGACGATTTTTGTCTCTTTGGGGAACCAGAATGTCAATTCCATCCAGTTGCCCTGCTGAATAAGCTTGGAGGTTACCTCCTTTTTCATGGCTTTTTCATAATGGACCCCCCCGGCATTTTTTTTGCCGATCCGGGCTTTATCCAGGCTGTAGGCAATTACATTGTCCGTTGCGTATATATTGACCATTTCCACATGGAAACTGTGCAGGGTGGTTTTAACAACCGTGTCAAGAAGTTTATACTGGCCGGGTTCCCGTAACTTTATCTCTCCTTGTTTGAAAACCACAGGCCATACAAATCTTAAAAATATTTGGTGATTCAGGTTTTCCACTAGAAGCCGGTTATATTCTTTACTTTTTTCAAGCAGTATTTTTCTTACCCAGTGGGCATTCAACGCTGCAATAACAATGGTTGCCGTCAGCATGACAACAAGGCTTGAAACAGTAAAGGCTTTGACAAGAACAAAAGGTCGGGTGCCGGAATTATCGGGCTCTTTTTGTTGCTTTTTTTTCACGTTAATTTGTTTTTTATCTCTATTGTTATGGGAAAAATTCATGTTTTCTTTGGGGAGTTTTATTTGACAAATACTTTTTTTATTTGCTATTCAACCAGTTAAATAGTTTGATTCTGCTTGACTTTACGCCCATTTCGTATCAAATATATAGTTATATTAATGTAGGATATCAATAATTATTATTTGCATTCTTAAAGTTCAACCCCTTTGCGACAGCCGCAATTTAGGATAGATGCGTATGATATTCGGAAAAAAAGATCACCTTGTAGGCCTGGACATTGGGGCTGCTTTCGTCAAAGTGGCCGAACTGAAAACGACCAACAAAGGCAGGAAACTTCATAAATTTGGTATCGCAAAGGTCCCCGAAGGCATGATTCAGGAAGGCCGGATTGTCGATATGGAGGGATTGTCTGAAATTATTCGTTCCCTATTTCAGTCGCAGAAGATTAAGGAAAAAAATGTGGCGCTGTCAACCGGCGGCCATTCCGTGGTAATCAAAACCATCAGCACGTCAAAGGTGCCCGATGAAGAGTTGCATAGAAATATCCGGGCTGAGGCCGAGCAATATATTCCTTACGATATAGATGATGTCAATATCGATTATCAGATCCTGGGTGATAGCGAGTACTCTTCGGAACAGATGAATGTGCTTCTTGTTGCGGTAAGACAGGACCTGGTGGATGAATATGTTGAGTTGATCCATATGGCGGGCCTTAATCCCGTTATCATTGACGTGGATGCGTTTGCACTTCAAAATGTTTATGAAAATCTTCCTGATGTTGATCATGAGCGTATAACCCTGTTGCTTGATGTGGGGGCCTCCAAAACAAGTGTGAATATACTTCAGAACAACAATTCCATGATGATGCGGGATCTGACCAATGGATGCGAGCAGCTTGTCGCTGTTGTCGGTGAACGACTTGAGGTTAACCGGGAAAAGGCATTGCAGATCATTATGGGCGAGATCGACCATCCGGAATCTGAACAGGCGTTGGAAGAGCTGTATGAAATGGTTGTCGGCAACTGGTGTTCAGATATCTGTGACGTGGTTTATACCTTTGAGTCCAGCCCCGGAAATGCCGGGGTGGAAAATATTGTTGTCTGCGGCGGGGGCGGTTTCATAGACCAGCTGGCTGAAAAATTGACTAAAGAGCTGAAGGCAGAGGTATCAAGGATCAATCCCTTTGCCGGACTGATCAGCGATTCAAAAGAACTTGGCGAACTGGAAGCGTACCAGCTTCTGGCCCCCATTGCACTGGGGCTTGCCATGAGACGGGTGAATGACAAATGATACGAATCAATCTGTTGCCGTTCAGGCTCGCCAGGAAAAAGGAGAATATCCGCCGCCAGGTATCCGTATTCTGCCTTTCCGTTATTTTTATTATTTTGGCACTGGGTTGGGTGTTTTTTGCGCTGAACAATGAAATTAGTCAAACACAAAATGAGGTCGCCCAGATAAGGGACGAAAGCCTTAAATATAAGAAGAAGGCGGATACGGTTTCCCGGATTAAAAAAGATTTGGCGATTTTGGAAAATAAGCTGGCAATTGTTGAGAACCTGAAAGAAAGAAAGAATGAGCAGCAGATTTTATTAGAAAAGTTGTCAGATACGCTTGTAAAAACAAAAATGTGGCTGTCCAGTGTTTCGGCAGATGCCCAAACCGTTTCCTTAAAAGGGGTTGCCTTTGATAACCCAACCATTGCAGCATTCATGAGAGAGCTTGAAAATTCTCAGATGTTTAGGGCTGTAGATTTAAAGCGGTCACAGACAAAGGCATTTTACGACAATATTCGGTTAAAGGAGTTCGATATAGCCTGCAAAAAGATAGTGCCCGAACAAACTGCTAAGGATGAAAAGTCCAAAAAAGGGAAAAAATAATGGCCGGGGAAAAAAAAGACAGCAATGTGAAAAAAAGTGGAAAGGTGGATGCCCTATTTGAAAAAATAGGCGCATTGACCAAAGTTCAGCGTCTGCTTATCTGTCTGGGCACGTTGGGTGTAATTATTGCCGGGTTTTATTTTCTCTTGCTTGGACCAAAGCTTGATACCCTTACGGCAGTCAGGCAGGATTTGGAAACTCAGAAAAATCTTTTGTCAACGTATAAGATCAAGGCCGCCGCCCTTGAAAAGGTGGAAGCCCAAATGGCCCAAGCCAGGGAACAATTCAATATTGCCATGACGGCTCTTCCTGATAAGAGGGAACTGCCTTCTTTGCTGGATGAAATATCCAAGGCAGGAAGGGATGCCGGGCTTGAGATCCAATTATTTGCGCCCCAGAACATGGTGGAGAAATCGTCCTACATAGAAATCCCATTGTCCATGACGGTTGCCGGCCGTTACCATCAGATGGCCGAGTTTTTTTACCGGGTTGCCGGACTCAATCGTATTGTCAATATCTCAACTATTAATATGAACCGGATGTCAGGAAAAGATACGGCCGACAGAAATAAAATTCAGATGAAATGCGTGGCCGTTACTTACATGTTTGTTGAACCCAAAGAAGATGGAAAGACTGGCAGGAAAGGCAGGAAGAGACACAAAAAGGGGTAGAAGGGTGTCGGATATGGAAAAATTAATTAAAATATGTTGTGTGGTCGGCTTGGGCACTTCGTTATTGTTCGTCTCCGCCTGTAATGAGGACCAAGCCCAAATTCCAAACTTGACAAAGCCGCCCCAAGTGATTTCCAAACCTATTTCCAAATCAAATCCGCCTGCAACGCAAATGAATGTTACAGGGGATAATGGGAAGAAACAGGTATTGGGATCTGATTTGAAATCACCGCAGAATTCAGTTAATGACAAGCAAGTCGGGGACGACAGTAATGCTGCAGCCGACTTACGAAAAGCCGGTATTTCCACTCCCATGGAAAAATATAACAGCAAGGGGCGGGTGGATCCGTTTGTTCCTTTGATTGCTGAAAAGACTGCGTATGAAGGGTCTGGTTCATCTGGAGATTCAAAACCCAAGAGAACATTGACGCCTTTGGAAAAATTGGAATTAAGCCAGGTTAAGCTGGTGGCGGTTGTTGAAATGCAGGGCCGGACCATTGCCATGGTGGAGGAAACTACCGGTAAAGGGTATGAGGTCTCCATTGGTACGTATATCGGGCCGAATGGCGGGAGGGTGACGTCCATAACCAGGCAAGGAATCAAAATTGAAGAAACCGTAAAAGATTATCAAGGGAAACAACGTAAGCGGTATGAGGAGATTAAATTTCATAAAAGTGAGGATGGGGAATAAGATGATGGTTAATTATCGATCTGCTGTCAGACATTATGGGACAGGTCTTATCATGTCGGTTTTGCTGCTTTCCTTTACGGCAGGGTGCGTAACTCAAAAAAACGCAGCACCGGCAAGTGCAACCAAGGTGCAAAAAAGCCCGACTGCTCAGGACGATTCAGAGTTACCCAGTATAATTGATAAAATATGGGTCAACCCGGGTGCAGATGCGTTTGAAGTATGGATACAAGGTTCCCCGGGGTTGGATGATTATACGTCCATTAAGCAGGCTTTCCCCTTTGCCGTGAGCGTTTATCTGTCCAATGTCCGTCTTGCCCCCGGTGTGGATGCCGGACCCTTTTCCGATCCCCGTGTCAGCGGTATAAAGGTGGGGTTTATTGACGAGGCCCAGACGACCGTTAAGGTCGATATTCTGCTTAAAGCAGATCTGCCGTACATTGTGGCGGAAAAACCGGGCCGTTTGGGAATTATTCTCAAGGGCAGTCGAAACTCTTTTACACAGGCGGCTGGGGCAGACACTATTACAGATGAACCTGCACAGATATTGGAAGCGTCTGGGGTGCTGCCCGAAGATGTTCCCATCCCTCCAACAACGGCACATCTGACCCATATTGAATTTGATAACAATGATCTTGGTCAGTCTGATATTCATATTCTAACGGATCATCCGGTTCGCTACGAAACAATTCAGGACCGCAATGATTCCCTGGGGCTGATATTGTATAATACAATGGTGCCCTTATACCATCAGCGGCCCCTTATGACCCGGTATTTCAATTCTGCCGTGGAACAGGTCATGCCCCGGCCAAATCCTGCAAATCCCAATGATACGCTGGTAGATATCAAGATCAGGGAAAAGGTGCCGTTCCAGGTGGTTCAAACCACCAAGGGTATTCATATGACCTTCGAAGCTTCTACTGTCTCTCCGCCTGAATTTGGCAAGGCCAAAGTGAGTCTGAACGCCGGGCAAAAGCGCAATGCGGGACCGGGACTTGAAGAACCGGATTTTGTGAATTCAACGGCCCAAGAGAATGGAACTTCCCTGGATCCTTTGTTAAATCCTGCCTCGGTCCGGTACATCGGCGAAAAAATTAAACTGGATTTTTATGAAACAGATATTAAGAATGTTTTCAGAATATTGAAAAGCGTGGGGGGCGTGAACTTTGCCATTGATAAAGATGTGGAAGGTAAAGTGACATTGAGTCTTCAAGATCCGGTTCCCTGGGATCAACTCCTTGATCTTGTTTTAAAAATGAACGGCCTTGGGAAAAAAATGGAGGGTAATGTTATCCGCATTGCCACCACGGCAACCCTTGCCCGGGAGGAAAACGAACGACAGGAAGCCATTGCTGCCCGGCAGAAATCCGAAGACCAGAAAAAGGCCTTGGAACCCCTTCTCACCGAATATATCCCTGTCAATTATTCAGATGCAAAGGCTGATATTGAACCCCATGTATCCCAGATTTTAACGCCGGAGCGGGGCAAGATTTCAGTGGACACCCGTACAAATATGCTGATCATTACCGATACCCAGGCCAAAATTACCCAGGCTAATGAGCTGATTTACCGCCTGGATAAGGTGACGCCCCAGATCATGATTGAGGCCAAGGTGGTTGAAGTCACCAAGGAATTTTCCAGAAGTTTCGGGATTAACTGGAATCTGTCCAATGATCCTGGTGTGACATCGGGTTTTGTGGATGATTACTCTGTGTCTGTTAACGGGGCCGGACCTAACGTGGGAATTTCCGGTGATTTCTCTTTTTTCGGTCTGTTCGGGTCGTCCGTCAGTGCACTGAATGCCCAGCTTGAGGCCTCCGAGGAACAGGGAGATGTCAGGATCGTATCCTCCCCAAGAATTTTGACCCTGGACAACAAAAAGGCAATGATCAAGCAGGGGCAGGAGTATGCCTATCTGGAGCGTGACGATTCAGGCGGATCTTCTGTGGCATATAAAGACATTGACTTGTTGCTGGAAGTAACGCCCCATGTTACGCCGGACAACAGAATTTCCATGACCGTTCGGTTGACCAAAAATGACGTTGCCAGTATCAGTTCCGATGGTGTCCCGACCCTGGCAACAAATGAGGCGGAGACAGAGCTTCTGGTCAATAATAACGATACGGTTGTTATTGGCGGGGTGGTCAAGACGACCCAGAGCCAGGACAGTGATGGTGTTCCTTTTTTGGCCGGCATTCCGGGGTTAGGTTACCTTTTCGGATCAAAATCCAAGTCTGACGATCGAAATGAACTGCTTATTTTCCTGACCCCTTCAATTGTCCAGCTTGAACAGAAACGGCATATGGTGCAATAAGTACTATGAGTTATAATCTTTGCCGCTAACTCTATCATGATATAAAGGCTTTTGGGGTTATGTTTCAGTCAAACCGAGTTCTTGAATCTGAGGTTATGGAGTTCTATGAAGCAGTTGCCGCATATGACATTTTAACGAAACAGTTCTTAAGTAGTATCTGCTGATTTTCTCTTTATATGAAACACTCCCCTCAAAAAAGGGAATAGCGTTCCATTGGTTGTATGGCTTTTTGTTCCACAACACTTTTATTACCGTTACAAATTGAAGGTATCAAAT
>NZ_KB892909.1 GCF_000373985.1 Desulfobacter curvatus DSM 3379 | reverse complement strand
AACCGACTTTATCCGGTATTAGCTACCCTTTCGAATAGTTATCCCAGGCTTGAAGGCAGATTATCTACGTGTTACTCACCCGTGCGCCACTCTACTCNGGATTGCAAGCAATCCCTTTCTCGTTCGACTTGCATGTGTTAAGCACGCCGCCAGCGTTCATTCTGAGCCAGGATCAAACTCTCCAGTTATAATCCTTTACTAAAACTTTTTAAGGTCTGCACTTAAAACCGCCAGGCTTTAAAGCGCATTGTCATTGACCCGCTCTTTTCTTTTTCACTGACCAATTTTCAAAGATCAAATTCTATCTGGTGTTTCCTGTTCAACAAAACCTGGACAATATACACTTGAGTTTTGGTTCTGTCAAACCTTTTTTAAAACTATTTTAAAATAATTTTGTGATATTTTTTCTTTCCAGCCCTGAGCATGATTTCACCATCGCTTACGTCAGCAGCTGCCACCACCTGTTCAAACGACCCAAGCCTTTCTCCATTGATATAAGCGCCCCCCTGCTTAATGAGACGACGGGCATCGGATTTGGATTTGCACAATCCTGCGTCACAAAACAGGTCAACCACAAACATGTTATCCACCACATCCACCTCATTAAAGGCACTGGTGGGCACTGACTCATCAGCGCCGCAGGAAAGCGTCCCCCGGGGAATGCTAGCAGACGGCAGAAGATCGGAAGGAACGTCAATGGATCCAAACATGGACGCTGCAGCGTTAAGGGACTTTAGTGCCTCATTTTCTCCATGAGCAATTTTAGTCGCTTCATATGCAAGAATCGTTTTGGCTTTATTTAAATCCGCACCTTCCATTTTTTTTACCAAATCGATCTCTTTCATGGGAAGAAAGGTAAATAGCGCCAAAAATCTTGTGACATCCAAATCATCCGTATTTACCCAGAACTGATAATATTCATAAGGCGAAAACCGCTCAGGATCAAGCCATACAGCGCCTTTATGGGTTTTACCCATTTTTATGCCGGATGCGGTGGTTATCAAAGGGAAAGTGATCCCAAAGGCTTGTTTACCAAGGGTACGCCGCACAAGATCAATACCGGCCACAATATTACCCCACTGATCACTCCCGCCCATCTGAAGCAGGCAGCCCTGGGTTTTAGCAAGTTCCATGAAATCATAGGCCTGAAGCAACATATAGTTAAATTCAACGAAAGTCAGGCCGTCTTCTGATTCCATTCTGGATTTAACGCTTTCTGCTTTAATCATCTTATTTATGGAAAAATGCCGGCCGATATCCCTTAAAAACGAAATATATTCTAGCTTCGTAAGCCACGCAGCGTTATCAAGCATCAAAGCCTTATCTTCAGAGAAATCTATAAACCTGGACAATTGTTTGCGGATTCCGGCTTTATTTTCATCAATCTGATCCTGGGTAAGTACTTTTCGCAGCTCTGTTTTACCGGAGGGATCACCGATAAGCCCCGTACCGCCACCCACAAGGCCAATGGGGCGATGCCCTTGTCGCTGCATGTGCGCTAAAGCCATAATGCATACCAGGCTTCCAACATGCAGACTTGAAGCGGTTGGATCAAATCCGATATAGCAGGTAGCCCTGTTATTTTCCAAATATTCCTCAAGCTCCTGGGTATGGGTAGTTGCCTCAATAAATCCACGTTCTTTTAAAATCGATAAAACACTCATGCTGTTTCTTCCTTATCATTTCCTGGTATATTCAACCGCTCTGGTTTCCCGAATAACAACAACTTTGACCTGGCCCGGAAATGTCAGATTCTCTTCAATCTGGCGGGCAATATCTTTTGAAAGCAGCATTGCACTTTCATCCGTAATTTTTTCACTTTCAGTAATTACCCGGATCTCACGCCCGGCCTGAATGGCATAGGTGTTTACCACACCGTCAAAACTATTTGCAATATTTTCTAGATCTTCTAACCGTTTTACGTAATTTTCAAGACTTTCCTTTCTAGCGCCGGGCCTGGCACCGGAAAGCGCATCAGCGGATTGTACAATAAAATCATATACACTTTCGGGCATTTGGTCTTCATGATGGGCTGCAATCGCATTAACGACGCTTTGGTTTTCACCATATTTTTTAGCAAGCTTGGCGCCAATAATGGCATGGGCACCATCTACTTCGTGATCCACGGCCTTCCCAATATCATGGAGCAGCCCCATACGTTTGGCAAGCTTGATGTCCAAACCAAGCTCAGCAGCAATAACCCCGGCCAAAAAAGCCACTTCCACTGAATGCTGCAATACATTCTGGGCATAGGATGTTCTAAATTTAAGCTTGCCAAGCACCTTGATAAGTTCCGGATCAATGCCGTGCACCCCCAAATCAAATGCAGCCTGTTCACCTGCTTCCTTAATAGCAAGATCAACTTCTTCTGTTGCGCGCGCCACAACATCCTCAATACGGGCGGGATGAATTCTTCCATCGGAAATCAATCTCTCAAGGGAAAGCCTTGCAACTTCGCGCCTGACGGGGTTGAATCCTGACAAAATAACAGCTTCCGGAGTGTCGTCTATAATCAAATCAATTCCGGTTGCGGCCTCCAAGGCCCGAATATTTCGACCTTCCCTGCCAATAATTCGACCCTTCATCTCATCTCCAGGCAAATTTACCACAGAAACAGTACGCTCAGCCACATAGTCACCCGCATAACGCTGGATGGCGGTTGATATAATTTTTTTTGCCTCTTTATCCGCGTTTTCCCTAACTTCGGTGGTGATCTTTTTAACCATTTTGGCGCCTTCATGTCTGGCTTCGTCCTCCATGGTTTTAAGCAGCAGCTCTTTGGCCTGCTCAAGGGTCATCCCGGAAACTTTTTCAAGCTCTTTTTTTGTTTCTTCAAGAAGCTGAGTATAAGACTCTTCTTTTAGGGTTACAGATTCAAGTTTTTCCGCAACAATCCGTTCATTTTTTTCTATATATTTTTCTTTTTTGGCAAATTGATCCTCAAGCTTGTCAAGCTTTTCACTTTTTTTAGAAAGCCTTCGCTCTTCTCTTTTCAATTCGGCCCGGGTTTCTTCTGTCTCGGCATCAAAGGTGCTTTTCATTTCGAGTAAACGTGAGCGAGCCTCCAGTTTCGCTTCCTTAAGCAGAGTTTCAGCTTTCTTGGCTGCTTGGCCCATGGCAACGCGTTGTTCCTCTTGAAAATCAAGTCTCTGCTGGTCAATTTTCATTTTTATCACATATAAAATGACCGCACCAACAGCAAGCAGCACCAGCATGAATGCAAGCATCATTGTAAAACTCATACAATTTCTCTCCTGGAATAATGGGATACAAACAAATATGTACCCGTGTTTTATCTTGCTAAAAAGAAATGGAATAATACGTTAAGATTAGGAAGGATACGGCAAAGCGTTTTTAAAAATATAACAATTTCCCCCGCAACTGCCGTGTTGTTTCTTAAGGCTTTGAACCAAGGGTCCAAAAGATGGGGGATCAATAATACCTTTAGGCTTTTCCCTTGCAACATAGGGAACCTGCACACCAGTACCAGCGTGACCCCCCTATGTTATTATGCGTTAGGACAAAGTCTGTCATACAATCACGCACACTGCAGGGGGTTTTGTTATAACTATAAACCAATGAAAGTTTATTTCATTGTCTTATCTATTTTTTCCAATAAGGATGATACTCTGTCTTCAATGTCTTTTTCAAGGTCGGAATATTTCAAACGCAGTTCATGGTAATCCTTGGACAAATTCATGGCTGCAAGAAGCAAAATAGCCATCCTGTTTTTACTGCTGGTTTTATTTTGGAAAAGGCTTTCTGCTTCATCTATATATTCCTTGACATGGGCTGCAATCTTTTCCGGATCATAAGTTTGATTTTTATCCGGTTTAAATTTAAATTCTTCCCCGAAAAGCTCAATTTTAACGATCTCATCCAAGAAAAGCCCTTTACTGAATCTATATATTCAAACGCTTTATAACTTATCATCCTCCGGATACGGTTTCTGAGAAACCATCCAGCTTTGAGAGAAGTCCGTTAATCTTTTCATTCATTATGGACTCCCGGTCGACATAGACATCTTCTTTTCTTATTTTCTGTTCCAACTGATCTTCAAGTTCTTTAATTTTCACAGAAAGCTCTGCGTTTTCCTTTTGAAGACTCTGGCAGGACTCTATTAAAAAGTCGACATGAATGTGAATGTCATCGAACTTGGCTGCTATATCCTCATTATTCAATTTCTTAAGTCTCGTAAAATGGTAATTAATTATCTATCAATATATTCAGCAGCCCTATGAAAGTCAAGATAATTCATTCGATGCCATATGAAACGCTTTATTGATGCGGGTTAATTGCTCAATGGTATTAACGCCCATGACCTGTTCAGGGTCTTCTATAATCTTAACAAATGTTTTGGCTCTGTTCAGGGCTGCAACTTCCACAAGATCGGTAAGATAATACTCCCCCTGACTGTTATTGTTTTTAATCTGCCCCAAACCGGATTCAAGAAATCGTTTTTCAAAACAGAAAATCCCGGAATTAACTATATCAATCTGCTTTTCCAAATCAGTTGCATCAGCCTCTTCGCGAATAGCAAGAAGATGGCCGTCTTTATCGTGGATAATTCTGCCATAACCGCTTGGATCATTAACCTTTGCAGCGAGCACAGTCAAATCTGCCATTCGGTTCTGATGGGCTGAAACCAAATCAATAATGGTTTGCTTTTTTATTAACGGAACGTCACCACACAGGACCAAGACATGCTGAATACAGGCTTCAATCCCAGGCAATGCAACCCTGACCGCATCCCCTGTTCCCAAGAGCTCTTTTTGAAAGGCAAAATGCACATTATGCTTTTTTTGAATCTCTTTTTGTACCTGCTCGGCCTGGTGCCCAACCACGACATGAATATGACTTGAAGCGACTTCTTTAGCAGCTTCGATCACGTGATTGACCATGCTTGTACCTGCGACTCTGTGGAGCACCTTAGCCAAATCGGATTTCATGCGACTGCCTTTTCCTGCAGCCAGTATGATAACTGCAATTTTGTTCATTTTTCCCTCTGTCTCAATTAACAAATATACACGATGAAAATAAAAAGGGATGCCGTAAGGCATCCCTTTTTTACTTCATAATTCTCGGCATTATAGGTCCGGTGGTTATCAAACCATCAGACAAGCCTAATCTTCTCAGTGAGTTCCAGCAACTTTTATCCGAAACAAAGCCCTTTGCAAAGCAGCCTGAGCACGGACAATATCCGTATCTGCAGCTTTCTCACTTAATCGCCTCTCAGCACGCGCCTGGGCCTCTTTTGCCCGGTTAAGATTAATGTCCTCACGCCGTTCAGCAGATTCAGCAAGAATGGTAACCTTATCCGGAAGCACTTCGGCAAATCCGCCGTTAGCAAAAAGCAAACACTCGTTCCCGGAAGCATCAACATAACGGATTGCACCGACCTTCAACGAGGTCAGAAAGGTTGTATGCCCTTTCAAGGCACAGAATTCACCTTCACTGCCAGGCGCTGAAATGCTTTTGATATCTTCACTGACAATAGCCTTTTGCGGCGTTACCACTTCAAGAAAAAATTTATCAGCCATAATAGACCTCCGAATGGTTATTAAGCTTTGGCTTTTTCAATGGCGTCTTCGATAGCCCCAACCATATAGAAAGCATTTTCGGGAAGGTCATCATGTTTACCTTCAATAATTTCCTTGAATGACCGAACCGTGTCTTCAACCTTTACAAAAATTCCGGCCATACCGGTGAAGGTTTCAGCAACATGGAAGGGCTGGGACAGGAATTTCTGAAGCTTTCTGGCACGCTGTACGGTCACCTTGTCTTCATCAGACAGCTCATCCATACCCAGAATAGCAATGATGTCCTGGAGTTCTTTGTATTTTTGCAGGGTCTGCTGAACGACCCGGGCAACGTTATAATGCTCTTCACCAATGTAAGCGGCATCAAGAATTCTGGAAGTGGAGTCAAGGGGATCCACAGCCGGATAGATACCAAGCTCTGCAATCTGACGGGAAAGAACAACGGTTCCGTCAAGATGGCCGAAGGTGGTAGCAGGTGCCGGGTCAGTCAAGTCATCGGCAGGTACGTAAACGCACTGAACAGCGGTAATGGAACCTTTGTCAGTAGAAGTAATACGTTCCTGGAGCTCGCCCATGTCAACCGCAAGTGTCGGCTGGTAACCAACAGCAGACGGCATACGACCCAGTGTAGCAGACACCTCAGAACCGGCCTGGGTGAAACGGAAGATGTTATCAACAAAGAGAAGCACATCCTGGCCCTCTTCGTCACGGAAGTATTCAGCGCAGGTCAAAGCAGAAAGCGCAACACGGGCACGGGCTCCGGGAGGCTCAGTCATCTGGCCGTAAACCAGAGCGCATTTGGGAAGAACGCCTGAATCCTTCATTTCGTGATAGAGGTCGTTACCTTCACGGGTTCTCTCACCAACGCCGCCGAACACGGAGATACCACCATGCTGCATGGCAATATTATTAACCATTTCCATCATGATAACGGTCTTACCAACACCGGCACCGCCAAACATGCCCATTTTGCCGCCACGGGGGAAGGGAACCAGAAGATCAATAACCTTTACACCTGTTTCAAGAACGCGGACAGAAGTATCCTGCTCGATAAAAGAAGGGGCATGTCTATGGATGGGCAGCATTTTGTCTTTGGAGATATCTCCAAGCCCATCAACCGGGCGGCCAACAACGTTAAGAACGCGACCAAGAGATGCTTTGCCAACCGGCATCATAATGGGACTACCGGTATCTTTTACCGCCATGCCGCGTTGAAGACCGTCAGTTACGTCCATGCCGATGCACCGAACAACATTGTCACCCAAGTGCTGTGCAACTTCGATAACCAGGTTGTCTTCCATGTCCCCGATGGTCGGGTTGGTTACAGTCAGGGCGGTCAGAACCGGGGGAAGTTTTCCGGGCTCAAACTCAACGTCAACAACAGCGCCGAGGACCTGTGAAATTTTACCTATATTTTCAGCCATTTTATTCTCCTATAAAGCTGTTTTATCTGTAGCTTACTTAAAAATCAATTATCCCTTAAGGGCTTCGGCACCGCCAACGATATCCATAAGTTCTGATGTAATAGATGCTTGACGGGTTTTATTAAATATAGTCTGCAGTTCTTCCACAAGATCGGAACATGCTTTGGTAGCATTTTCCATGGCCCGCATACGGGCAGCATGTTCTGAGGTTGAGGTCTGAAGAAGTGCATCATATATCTGGATAAAGATATTTTTGGGGAGCATTTCACCCAAAAGCGCATCTGAAGAGGGCTCACAAATATGTTCCGGCAAAAAGGCGCCGTCCTCGGCAGGTGCAGCCTCTTCTGTTACCACATCATCAAGTGATGGGATGGGAAGAATCTGTTTTACCGTCGGAACCTGTTTTGCCATACCCTGAAAATCAGAATAAATCAGATATACTTCATCCACATTCCCTTCAAGGAAACTGTCGATTAATGCCTGTCCTGAGCTGGACGCCACTGAGAAATCAACTTTGCCTCCCACAACACCAATGTATTCGGCATCAATGGGGTTGCTCAGTTTTTTTGCCCAGTCGCGGCCTTTTTTGCCATAGCAAACAAAAGAGACTTCTTTTCCGCTAAGCTCAGATTTGAGCATTTTTTCAGCTTTATCGATCAAATTAATGTTAAATCCACCACATAGACCCCTGTCTGAGGTACACAGGAGCAGGGCCACCTTTTTTACTTCATCTTTGGAGATCAGTAGGGGGGATGCGCCCTCCCCTGACTTCCCGGCAATGGATCCCAGAACCTCTGCAAATTTGGAGGCATAGGGCTTAAATGCCTCCATGGCATTCTGGGAACCGCGCAATCTTGAAGTGGCGACCATTTTCATGGCAGAGGTAATCTGTTTAGTCTTTTTTACGCTGACTATTTTCGATTGTACTTCTTTTAATGTTGCCATATGATCTACCTTTGCGCCTATAAATTATTATTATTAAATAAATAAATCCGAAGGATACGCCTTTAATTAAAGGGCTTCTGTGAATTCTTCGGCATAGGCTTTAAGGCATTGATTGAGCTTAGCCTCAAGTTCGTCATCGATTTTCTGTTTTTCCTTGAGACCTGAGAACACTTCGGGATAACGGCTTTCCACAAAGGGATACAGGCCAGCCTCATAGGCTGCAACAGATTCTTTGGCATAGCCATCAAGATATCCTTTAGTTCCTGCATAGAGAATGGTAACCTGTTTTTCCATGGGAAGCGGCTGGTACTGGGGCTGTTTGAGCAGCTCAACAAGTCTTTCACCGCGGGTCAGCTGTTTCTGGGTTGCGGCGTCAAGGTCGGAACCAAAGGCGGCAAATGCTTCAAGTTCTCTAAACTGGGCAAGATCCAAACGAAGGGTACCGGCCACCTGTTTCATGGCTTTAACCTGGGCTGCACCACCAACGCGGGATACGGAAAGTCCAACGTCAATGGCCGGACGGATACCGGCAAAGAAAAGGTCTTTATCAAGGAAGATCTGACCGTCGGTAATGGAGATAACGTTGGTGGGAATAAATGCGGATACGTCACCTTCCTGGGTTTCAATGATGGGAAGTGCGGTCAGAGAACCGGCACCGAGCTCATCACTCATCTTGGCGGAACGTTCGAGCAGACGGCTGTGGTTGTAAAAAATATCGCCGGGGAAGGCTTCACGTCCAGGCGGACGTCTGAGCAGCAGAGACACCTGACGGTAAGCAACAGCCTGCTTTGAAAGGTCATCATAAACGATCAGGGAATGTTCGCCTTTGTCACGGAAGTATTCGCCCATGGCGCAACCGGCATAAGGCGCCAGGTACTGCATGGCAGCAGACTCGGAAGCTGAGGCCACAACAACCGTTGTGTATTCCATCGCTCCGTGCTCTTCAAGGGCGGCAACCACCTGGGCAACTGTTGATTTCTTCTGGCCGCAGGCAACATAGATGCATTTAATCCCGCTTTCTTTCTGGGCGATGATGGCGTCAACTGCAACAGCAGTTTTACCGATCTGACGGTCACCAATGATCAACTCACGCTGGCCGCGACCTACCGGGGTCATACCGTCAACTGCTTTAGAACCGGTGTAGCAGGGTTCGTGAACACCTTTCCTGGCAATAACACCAGGCGCAACCAGCTCCATGTTCATATATGTATCAGAAGCGATAGGGCCTTTTCCGTCAACGGGCTCACCTGTGGTGGTTACAACGCGACCCAGCAGGGCTTCGCCAACGGGGACGGATGCGATACGGTCGGTTCTTTTAACCACGTCGCCTTCTTTGATTTCTTTGTCATCACCAAGAATAGCAACACCAACGTTGTCAGCTTCAAGGTTAAGTGCCAGCCCCAAGATACCGCCTGGGAATTCAACCAGCTCCATGGCTTTTACTTTTTCCAAACCATAAACACGGGCAATACCGTCACCTGCCGACAGAACGACACCTGTTTCGCTCAGATCAACCTGCGCATCAAATCCTTTAATTTGATCTTTTATAATCTGGCTTATTTCTTCTGCTTTAATTTCCATTATAAACTCTCACCTTTTTTTAAAGTTTCCCTCATATTGATCAGCTGGGTTTTTACGCTGCCGTCAAGAACAAGATCGCCGATTTTTGTGATAATACCGCCGATAAGGCTTGCATCCTTTTGGACATCAAGCACAACGGTTTTACCGGTTTTCTTAGCCAACGATGCCTGAATCTTATTAATGTTTGTCTTGGACAGGTTTGTGGCGGCCACAACACTTGCCCTGACAACACCTTTAAGTTCATCAGCCATTGTATTGTAATAGGCTGCAACATCTCTGAGAAAACCGATCCTGCCTTTATCAAAAAGCAATGACAAAAAAGAACTCGTTACTTTTGAAAAGCCAGCAGCAGCAATTACCGACTCAAGAAGCTTTTTACGATCACTTTTTCTGATTAGCGGATTGGAAAGGGCCTGTTCAAACCCTTGCTGGGAGTCTAAAAGCCCAACCATTGCGGAAAGTTCGTTATTGTAACCATCCGCCTGACCATCCTCCTGGCCGATCAGAATTAACGCCTTGGCATAACGCCTTGAAACTGCATGATTCTTCATTATGCCTCCACCTTTTTCAAGTATTCATCGACCAGACGGTTCTGATCCTGGGTTGTGATGGATTTTTTAATGAGCGCTTGTGCCTGCTCCATTGCAAGATCCACAACTTCCTGCTTCAGAACCGCTTTTGCAGCTTTGAACTCTTGTTCGATATTGCGTTTTGCCATATCTTCGAGTTTTTCAGCCTGGGCTTCAGCCTCTGCAAGAATTCTTTTCTTGGCCTCTTCTCCCTGTTTGATGTAATCCTCAACAATCTGTTCAGATTCCTGTTCAAGATTTCTAAACCGGGATTCGTATTCGGCAAGCTTTCTCTCTGCTTCGGCTTTTTTCTGTTCCAGGTCTGTCAACTCTTCTTCAATCCCCTTAGTACGGGAAGAAAAGAACTGCGCCACCGGCTTTCTAGCGATGAAATAACAGCCAAGCGCAAGAACAACGAAGTTAAGCACTTTCCAGGTATCAACATCGTGCCACACGTTGTGACTTGCATGTGCTGCTTCACCATGACCGCCGCCGGAAGCCCAGACCACTGTCGCACCGGCCACAAGAGCCACGACAGTTGCGGAAACTTTAAGGTGTTTTTTCCAATTAAATTTTTCCATTAACATGCCCTCCCAAGAATCTTTTCGCCGATGGCTTTGGCATACACCTCAACCTCAGCCTCAAGCGCTTTGCGGGCCTGTTCGGTTTCTTCAGCCACCTGTGCCTTGATTTGGGCAAAGTTAGCCTGCGCTTTCTGATTGATCCGGGTAATAATCTCCTTTTCCTGAGCAGACGCCTCCTCGATGAACACCTCTTTTTGCTTGAGGCCTTCACCCCTTGCCTGTTTTAACCCTTCTTTATAATCACCCTTTTGTTTTTCAAGATCAGCTGAGGCTTTTTCAACACCTGAATTTAAGGTGCCGACCTTGGCCTTTCTTTCGAGAATGACATTTCGAATGGGTTTGTACAGAACCAGGTTGAGGAGGAATAGCAGGACAAGAAAATTGACCATCTGATATACCGCTGATATATCAGGAATCACAGTTATCATAAAATTCCTCCACCAGTTAATAATTACAAAAAATCAACTACTTATATCCTATTGGCTGAAATCGCTCGGATTCAGCCTAAATGCTTAGAATGATCGAGACTTGAGTACCATCCAACAGGCCTTTTGTCAACACAGAATGCAGCAATTCAAAATATGGATTTTATCCGACGATATTGTGATGTAATATATTAAAATTTTCTTGGCCAAAATGATGTTTTATGTTTTTTAAATCAAAAAAAATGGCTATGTTCCCTTTAATAGTTGAAATTGCTCCAATGAGATACTCAGCAAAGATTCTGGCAATATACCTGGGCGCTGCTCAAGTGAACGCCGCCATCCAAGATAATTTTGTAAATATTTCGTAGCAACTCCGTGGAATCGGTGCAGCCAGCCTTTAAATCGGCTGTGATAGGCATTGACATTTTGGAGGTGGAAAGCTCCTTTAACTCTGCCACCTTTACTCAGATTAACAACCTCATGAGAAAAATTTTCAGCATCGCAAAAAGTTTGATACGCAGTGTGTCCATCACTCA
>NZ_KB892908.1 GCF_000373985.1 Desulfobacter curvatus DSM 3379 | reverse complement strand
GAATTTTGGTTGCATCGCTACAGGTACCCTCCAAATACTAGCACTGAACTACAATGAAACGATCTGGCAACGGTATATGGGATGGCTTAGGACCGTGACTTCAAACGTCCCATCAGAAGAGGTGGTTCAATCGGTGATCCAACAAGAATATTACCATAATTTTAGCGCTTTCAGTACTGACGCGATTTATGGCATAATTACGGCAAAGGCCCGCAGGCACCATGAATGTCAGCTTCCACTGGTTGCCTGATTGCTACAAAACTTCAGACTGTCAAGCTCGTTATTCTGAACGGTATATGTTTACTATGATCCGTCTACCCTTATTCGTGAGCCTGCTTGATCCAAAACAGGCCTGGCGAAGTAGACCTTTTAACTATCTGGGTATAAGAAAGATTGCCCGAGCTGTTTATTCGCCAGTCAATTTCCTTTCGGACCTGGAACCATACGACCCCCTGGAACTTCCATTTGTTCAGCGTATGGAATGCTTCGGCAATCCATTTGCTTTTTTCTCCCCCCATATCTGCGCATGCGGTTTCAAAAACAAAAAGGGGTTTTTGGGGTGCTCTGGCATTCAGTTCCCTGTATATCGAAAAAAAAATCTCTTCAAATGTTTTCCATGAACTTTTCCAGCCGTGTTTTTCCAAAGTTTGGGTCGTCCCCCAGTTGTATCCGTCCATGCCCAGAATATCCACGTAATCGTCTCCAGGGTAATAGGCAAAGGGCTTATTCCATCCGGATGTGGGATCATAAGTCATATTTGGAACCGATTCCGCATTGGGGCAAAATGCCCAGAGCACCTGGTCTGCACCTTGACCACGGAACAGATTAACGACATAACGAAATATTTGCTGATAAATCTGGGGACTTTTGGGACCAAACTCTTTTTGGGAGGTCCCCCAATGATATCTTTGAAGGTTCATCTCATGGGCAAAGCGGATAATGAAAGGCTGGTTAAAGGCTTTGGCCTGATGGGCAAAATCATTTAAATACAAGTCATATCCGCCCTTCAGAATCTTTTGGAAAGGAACCATTTTTTCAACACCATCCTCATAGTACATGGGTTCCCAGGTGATACAGGGAACAGCACCTCGCTGCAATATTGTATTCAGACTTGTTACGGGAAAACCGCCTGCTTTGGACTGGGCCGGCCATTGTAAAAAGAAAACCACCATGGCAGGGCAAAGTTTTGTGTCACTTTCAATTTTATCCAGCTGTTTGTCCGTGACCGGGTATCCATCCAGCGCCGTGCCCCAAAGTAACGGCGCAGGGTTTGATGTGGGCGCTGACATTGAGCAGACCACCGTATAAGGTAAAAAAAAAGCCAATATGGTCAGTATAAACAATACCTTTTTAAATCTGTTTTTAATTAAAAAAAAGAAATGGTTACTCATGCTCCTCCGGGTGATTAAAATACAGAACTGTTGTCAGAATGATAAAATGGTAAAAAGACCAGAAAGAGTTAGCAATGATTGCCGCGGCTGGCTCCCGTTCGTAGTAGAGGCGGTTGATCCCCACAATAACGGCGGCAAAGCTTAAAACAGCGGTTAAAAGTTGTGGCCATATATTGGAAAGGGGAAGCGCCCTGCTTTGTCCTTTGGGGGTTATGGCAAATGAACCCCTGACGCCCAGAATTCCAAGCAGTGATGCCTTCATGAATACCGGAAAGCTGATCGCATTTAGCAAAATACCCTGGACAAGATCCTTGAATGTGTACATCCGCTGATGAAGCGTACTGAAAAACATAGTCAGTGAAAGAATGATATATGGCAGGAAAAAAATAATATAAATTTCAGGCTTTGAAAAATAGCTGGGAACTTTAAAAAACAGATATAAAATAGGGCAATAAGCCATTACCAGAAATACCCACCCAACGAAATAATGGGTGCCGGAAAGAAAATATTCCCACCACTTGGCGGGTTTTAAACTGAACGGGTTTTTAATGAACACCCCGGCAATCGTGCGGAACAATCCGACTGTGCCCAGGGCCCAGCGGAACTGCTGCCTGAAATAACCGCCTAAATCCTCCGGTCCCATGCCAAAGGCACAAACCTTGTTTAGATATGCGGACTTCCATGCCTTGGTATGAAATTTAAGGGATGTAGCAAAATCTTCGGTAACGGAAGATTCATCAAAGCCCCCCACATCAGCCAGAGCTTTTGTCCTGAAAATTACATTGGTGCCACAGCAGAACATGGCGTCCTGACTGCTCTTACCTTCGCAGATATATTCATAGAACACGGCCTGCTGCAGCCCGGAGGCCCTGGCTACCCGATTGAATTCAAAGTTTGAGTAATATTGCGGTGTTTGCACGAAGGCCAGTTGTGAATCCCTCTCCATCATGGCAACAAGGGGTTCGACAAAGTCCGGAAAAGGGTTCATGTCCGCATCAAAAACAATAATGTATTTTTCCTTTTCATCGCGTTTTTTTTCCTCAAACGGAAAAAATTGAAAATCTTCCCGTTGATTGCCTTCTACAAACTCAAGGAAATCATTTATCATTCCTGCTTTGGCGCCATGCCACCTGCGCCTGAAAAGATTGACACCAATATTTTGACATAAAACCTCCACATCTTTCTTGTAGGCTTCCATCTTTTCGGGGGTATCCCACGCCGTGTCATAACGGGTATCGTCAAGAAAATAGAGGTGCTTGTTGGGGTAAGTCAGATTGTAAAAGCATGTGATCGTATCCTCAACCACTTCCAAAGGCTCTTTATACGAGGCAACCACAATCGCCACCGGGGGATAACCACGAAGAACCGCTGGTTTCACCTCAACAGGTTTGGCTGGTTTAGTATTCAAGATGACATTCAGAACATTTAAAAAATATCCTAGGCTGTGAATCAGCACAAAAGTTTCAGCGCAAAGCAGACAAAACGCAACGATTTTTTCAAACCAGAGATAGGGTTCGATAAGAAAAAGAACCGTCCGCGCGATCAGATACAAAAAAACCGCCAGCATGGTCAAAATCAATGCCAGCCCCATGAGCGCGGTTTTAGAAATGGAAAAAACGTTCATGGCGTTCCTGTGTTTAAAATTGATATCGGACAGCTGCCTGGAAACGATTGGCGTCCCACTCCCCGGAGCGGTGGACCAGGCCTTCTATATTTACCATCCAATGCGGGTTAAATTCCAGATGCCATTTAAGGCTTAATTCTACGGACGGATTTTGATCTGAATTCTGCTCCAAAGAGACGGCAATTTCATAAAAGTGGCGCTGACTTCCGCAAAAAAACAATGTTGAAAGATCATGATACCATTCAAACGATATCCCCCCTTCCAAATACTCATCAGGCGTCCAGTAGGGATGTATGATATTAATGAGATCATCCCCTTGATATTGGTAAATATTAGTTTCCCGGGTATCGCGGTATTCAGCCTTTAACGTTGTTTTAAATATTTTGGGGTGATCCGTGAAAGCGTATCCAACGGACAATTCCCCTTTTTTTTCATAATTGCCGTCGCTATAGGAAAGGTATTGACCTTTTGCGCCAATATCCAACTGCCTGGCCGGATTGGATGTTACACCAAACCACCAGGCATCCGCCTGTGTTTCTTGCTGAATCGCAAAATCATTATCAAACAGATCCAACCGGTCAAAGCCCAGGCCGATTTTTAAATAATCTTTCAGGTTTAACCATAAATGAGCATTGCCGCTGTCCGTGCCGCCAAACTTTTCACCATCACCGTATTTTTTTGTCCATCGAAGCATGCCTTGAATTTCCGGGGTAATAACACCGGACAGTTCAAATGTGTGGCCTTTTAATTCATAGGTATCATGGTAACCCAAGGGGGATTCCTGCCACCGGTGCCCCATGATACGAAAATGATAACGGCATAAGAATGGAATGTCCAACCCAAGATCATACCGCTGATGCTTTATTTGGGAAAGTTCACCCCGCCCTTGCTCTCTGGAATAGTAATAATCTGTGCGGACCGACGGATTGCGCCGGATCTTGTTTCCCTCAAGTGCTGTCCGGGCTATGCTGTGCAAGGGATCAAGGTCAAGCAAAGTCTGGTAGGACAAAGCCTCCTGGTCGCACAACCCAAGCGAGCAATCCACTTGCGCCTGATCAAAAAGCGCTTCCTGGTTGCCGGGTTGATGGGCCACCAGTTCCGACAACGTGTTCCGGGCGGATAAAAACCGCAAATGATACGCATGGTATTTTGCTTTTCGCTCTAAAAAGGCTGTTTTTTGAATTCGATAGGCCGGCAATAGTTGAATACGGATTTCTTCCAGTCTCTGGTTAAGATGTGAAGCCCTGTTCAGCGGTAACAATGGCGTTTGAAAAAAAAGCTCATACCCCTCATAGACCGAATCTTTCTGAACCATTTCCCTTAATCGTTCAAGCCGGTTCTTAACAACGGTATTATTTAAAACCATTGATAATTCATTCAGGTTTGAAAGAAGCATTTGGTCCACCGGTGGATTATACAGTTTCGCATAAGTTTCAAAGGCGCTGTCCATATTCTTTGCCCAGCATTTTGTACGCGCCTGTTCAATCCGTACAACCGGGTGTTGAGGTTGTAGCGACAAAAGAGAGTCATATGTTTCAACCGCATCCTCATATGCCCTTGACCATGCCTGTACACGCGCAAGTCCAAGGTTGATTTTGTAGTTTTCCGGGAATTGGATGTTCAGCTCTTTAAATAATTTCACGGCTTGTTCATATTGTTTGTCAATACCGGATAGTTCGGCCAGTTCCAGTTTAGCGGGGAAAATTTCCGGATCTTTTTTTAATGCGGTCTCATAGCAGAAAACAGCCTGGGAATTTAGGCCATGAACAGCAAATAAGCGGGCCCATTGCACTAACCCCATGGGGGGCTCCAATGCCGGATCAAACAGTTTTTCCATAAACGCTTTTGATGCGATGTCCAAACCATCATTACTAAAATGATAATAAAACTTAGCCTCTATATGTTCGGGATTCAGGGCGTGTGCCTGCTGAAAAGCTGCCTTGGCTTTTTCCTGAGCATTCAGCTTGAGAGCCGTCTTTCCCAACCCGATAGCTGCCTTTATTTTTTCCGGCATCTTTACAGCCGGCATTTGGTTGGCGCAGATCTCATAGGCATCATAAGCCTTGCCATATTGTTTCAAATGGTAAAGGGTTTCCGCTTTCAAGAAGCAGGCTTGGTGATACCATGCCGCAATACCGCTGTTTTCTGTTTGATCATCATTAGTTTCAGCTTTTAAAATCCATACGTCATTGATGTGAACCATGCCTGGTTGCCTGAAAAACTGGTCAAGCAAGTCCCGGGCTTCCGGAAACGATTTTTCTTTTAGCTTTAACCGTGCAAGCGCCAGGAGCAGTTTTTCCCTGGGAAACCCTTTATAAATTAGAATTCGATAGAGACCTTCGGCTTCTTCATAACGTTGTGTACTAGACAGGAGTTCTGCCAGCTTCAACTGGACGGTAAAATCATCGGGACGGCTGTCCAAATAATTCCGGTAAATTTTTTCAATTTTGTAAAAATCCCCCCACATGTTCATAAGGTCAGCAAACTTCAGGTTTAGTTCCGGTTGCTTGCCCATCATTGAGATTGCTTTTAAAAAGAGGTTACGGCATTTCACGGCATGGCCTGCATTGGCTTGTACATAGGCGGCTTCGATTAAATAATCAGGATCATGGGAAAGGTGATCATCACCGGACATCAAAGCTTGATAAATTTCTATGGCTTGTTCATATTGTCCGCTTGCGGAATACGCACGGCCAAGCTGAAGCATTAACTGAGGTGAATTTTTTTTTCGTACACCCGGGCTTTTGAGCAAAAGAATCGCATCATTATAGCGTTTGCTCCCAAGATAGGCATTGGTAATTCCTTTCAGGGCGTCAGGGTGGTCAGGGTGTTTGCCAAGGATAATTTGAAATTGAGCAATGGCCTTGGCATGTTGTTTACAACGCAGCAGAACCTGGCCGTACTCCAGGCGGACGTCAAGGTTTTGGCCCTGTTGTGTTAACAATTTTTTGTATTGCAAAAGTGCCTCATTTAAACCTTGCTTTTTATATGATAAAAGCCGGGCCAGTGCCAACCGCGCATCAAAATCGGATATTTGATCCGGCCTGGGTATAATGGTCGCCCCTGCCAAAACACACTGGGGGAAAAATGCAATGCAGCCGGCCACCAGGGCAATAATGATACAAGCGGTTGCCCAAGAAATTTTCGTGTGCCGGAATGATAAAATATGGACGCAATCATTCCGGCAGGGCATCTTGCAGCTCCTTTATGGCTTGGTCCTGTTTGCCGGCCCAAATCAGGACAAAAGCGTACTTTTTCTTAATTTCCCGGTCATCCGGCAAAGCCTTGGTCAAGTGCTGGTAATGCGATATGGCCTTATCATAACTTTTCATCCAGCTTAGAAGTTGTGCAAGTTTCAGGCGCGCTTTATGATCGTTGGGATGTGTTTTAAGATAATCCGTAAAAATCGTCTTTGCATCGGCGTAATTCTTCATAGCGATATACAAGTCAGCCATGGCAAGCCGGGCTTGGTCATCCAGCTGCTTTGGGGGAAATGATTCCAGCAGCTTTAACGCTTGTGTATTATTACCGCTCCAGAAATATGCCTTGGCCATCCCGATTTTAGCTTCCATAAGTTCCGGCTTTTCTTTCAACACTCTTTTATAGGCTTGGATTGCCTCCGGATAACGCTTGGCATAAGTCAAAAGCTTGGCCAGCTCCAATCTGGCTTTCCAATCCGGAATATCTTCGATCTGGGCTTGGGTTGTTCCCAGGGGATTTATGGATTTGTCTTGCAGGTCTGTCTTGGACGTTGCCAAATGAAAGGGGAAAAAGCATATACAACTAGAAAGAATTAAACATGTTAAAAGCTTAGTATTTTTCATATGGAATCTCCCAATGCATAATCGTATTCAATAATCGCTTCATTGAAATCCCCTTTCCATGAAAGTACACGGGCCAGGTGTATTCGGGCAAGCCGGTGTCTGGGATGTGCAGCCAGCACGCTGCGAAACAATGAAACGGATTCATCGTAGCGCTTCATCCATCCGAGCATTTCTCCCAGTTCCAATTGAAACGGAACGGATTCCGGTTCCAATTGCAACAGGTTACGATATAATTGTACAGCCGTCAGGAAATTGCCCTGCCGTTTATACAGCACTGCCAAGCGCGCTAACCGGAATTTATCCTTTGGCCATTTGTCCGGACTGGGGCGATAGAGCCGGATGGCCTCATCAACCCGGCCGAATTGTTCATATAGCCCTGCCAATTGAAAAACCAGGGGTTCATTATAAGGGTCGTTTTTTAAAACAGCTTTAAATATGGCAATGGCTTGGTCAAAACGGCGGGTTGAAAGGCAGGCATGGCCTAAATGTATCATTGCCCTGGGACTTTGCAATCCCGATTGAATGGCTGCCTTGTACAAAGGTATGGCGCCTTCAAAATTATCTTTTTCGAAACACTGTTCTGCCTTGCGAAATAATACCCATTCTCCTTGGATCTGATGGTAGCCAAACGTAGCAACCAGCGCCGCGGCCATTAAAAGCAAACCGAAAATAAGATATTGGCGTTTTTTTAGGCTCATAACAGATACAGTTGAATGTTATATCTCATTATGTTTTGAAGTATTTGATCATGGTTAATGTGTTTTTCATATTACCCGGTGTATAGGTAACCTCGTCCATGATGGAATGGATGATAAAAAGCCCCATTTCACCTTCAGGCGCGCTGTTTAAATCTTTGAAATCAAAATGCAACTCTTTTTTTTCTAATAGTTTTGCCGGCAATCCATTGTCGGTTAACCTGAAACAAATGTGATCATCATAAAGCGTCACCTCTATGCGGATATCCTGGTTTTGCCTTGATTGATAGGCATGGGTGATGATATTGGTTGTTGCTTCAATCAGGCACAGCTCTATCTGGCCGGCTGCTATTTCATCGGTAATCACATGGGCTATAATAGACTTGGCCGCCAACCGAACCATTAACAAATTTTCCAGCCGGCTTTTTATTGTAAATAAAATGGTTTTATTTTCTCTGGATTTATCCATCAGGCAATCGCTTTTAACGCTTCATCCAAGGTGCTGAAAAAAGGAAAAATACGGTTCATTTTGGTTAAATCAAATATGCTTTTTGTGGTATCATGGATGTTGCAAATTACAAGGCGCCCTTCTTTATCCATCGCTTTCAAGCTTGCGACCAGGGCGCTTAAACCACTGCTGTCAATAAATTCGACATTGGCAAGGTCCAGTATGATCCGCTGATGGCCATCGCTGATCCAGTCAATCATCCTGCCTTTAAATACTTTAGCCACCAATGCATCAATTTGTTTTTCAAGGGGAATCACCACCAGAACATTACCCATTTCTTTTGAATCGATTTCCATTGTCAATGCCTTTTTGGAGTTGCGAACTGTTCACTTTTGTTTTATTCAATAACATTGAATGGCATGTACTGCAAACCCTTTTACCCATACTTGATTATGAGATTTTTTTCAGCCTTTTAATGAATTGGACAATTAATGAAAAAAGAAAAGACAGAACAGTATGAAAGTGCCATTGAGGTCGCGGATGGAATATATTGGATAGGTTTTTACGATGTGGATTCAGGTTTACACTGCAACCCTTACCTGATTGTTGATCATGATGAAGCTGTCGTTATTGATGGCGGCAGCCGTCCAGACTTTCCAACGGTGATGATGAAAATATTACGCACCGGTGTGGCCTTGCCCGGGATTAAAGCCCTGATCTACCAACATTATGATCCTGATCTTTGCGGCAGCATTCCCAACTTTGAAGCGCTGATCGGCCAGCCGGGCCTGAAAATTATTTCAGATGCAGCCAATCACATGTTCATTCGTCATTACGCTGTAAAATCGCATCTTGTCTCGCTTGAATCCATCGGGCACGAGTATCGCTTTAAATCCGGGCGCGTCCTTCGATTCGTAAATACGCCTTATTCCCATAGCCCCGGAAGTTTTGTCACGTTTGACACCAGAACCAATGTATTGTTTTCAAGCGATTTGTTCGGCAGTTATGGCAGCCAATGGGAACTTTTTTTTAAATTGGACGCCTATTGTATTGAATGCAATACCTTTCCGGTCTGCCCGAATAAAAAAACATACTGTCCCTTGTATAATATTTTAAGGTTCCACCAGCATATAATGACATCTGCCAAAGCCCTGCGCCACTCGCTTAAACAGATATTAAAAATTCCTTTTATGAAAATCCTGCCCCAGCATGGGAGCATTATTTCACAACCCAATGATTTTGTTCTCTTATTCAAATTATTAGGCAATGCGGATGATATCGGCATTGACGCGATTACAACGGAAAAATCCGGACTGAGCCATGAGGATATCCAGATACGTTTCGTTGATAGAGGTGACAATTTTAATGGTAATTGAAAATTTAACCCATGACAGACTGACCGCCCTGGAATTTGCCGGTATTACCCCTGAACCGGTGATTTTAGAACTTTTAAACTCTTGGGCGATGGCCCAGGACAACGATATCAATCTGGATTTATTAAAAAGTTTGATTGTCCGTTATGCGGAGTTGGAAAAAAAAGTTTCCCGTTTGAATCAGGATCTTGCCGAAAAGCAAGCCAACCTGGATGAAAGCTTATCCGCTGCCGCTGAAATTCAAAAGAATTTTTTGCCTAAAAACTTGCCCGATATTAAAGGCATTGAGTTTGCCTGGCACTATAAACCATCAAAATATATCGCGGGTGACATATTTAATTTGTTTCGTTTGGACGAAAACCATCTTGGGGCCTATATGGTGGATGTCAGCGGACATGGTGTTCCTTCGGCCTTGGTTTCGATTTCTGTTTTTCAGCGGTTGCTTCCCCAAAGCGGACTTGTAAAAAAGTCGCAATCCGGTAGTTCATATGAAATAATTACACCCAAAGCGGTTATCAATGCCCTTGATCATGAATATCCCACGGAACGGTTTGATAAATTTTTTACCATCATCTACCTGGTTTTAAACACGAAAACCGGAAATCTGATTTATTGTAATGCAGCCCATCCGCCCCAGATTCTGATCCGGGCCAACGGTGATCTGGATTTATTGGACAAAGGCGGTTCCATTATCGGAATGGAGGGGCTTGTGCCATTTGAGCAGGAAAATAAGATTCTTCGGTCAGGGGATAAACTGCTCCTTTACACGGACGGTTTGATTGAACATAGGGGCAGACAAGGTGAGTTTTTTGGCTTTGACCGGCTCTTGGCTTTGGTTGATGAACTGAAAAAGTTGCCCGTTAAGGAGATGCTGGCAAATCTGTATGATGCATTGATGGCATTTGGCGATGGAAGCCTGCCGGCCGATGACATATCATTAATGGGGATCTGTTATAAATCAGACTGTTTTTCAGGAAATGGAAGATAAAACATGGATAACCGCCGCGAGATCCGCCGCTCAATCGAGTCGATTATATTGCCCTTTCTGGGCACAAGGGAAACTGATCATGAACCCTTTCAATTTTTAATTATCGATATCAGCGAGAACGGATTGAAAATAGCTATCCCCAGATGGCTGGTCGGCAGGGATATATTAAAGCAGGATGAATTGATCAATATGCATATTCCGTTCCGTCTGGGTGCGGCTGAATATAAACATGGACGGGTCATGTGGAAGAAATATTACGATACAGTTCCAGGCGATACCTACGGCATTTCTATGGAAAACAGGATATCACCTTATGATCCGGTCTATATCTCACTGGAAACATTGAAAATAGATATTGATTTTCAGGAATTTGATTCTTTGGAAGATATATCGATTAAACTTCTGAAAGATATGTACCTGTTGAAAAAAGGTATTTTAGTCTACCTGAAACACTTACTGCCGTATTTCACGCGGATAACAGAATATCGCGGTGAAGAATATAAGCAGCTCAAAGATATCTTTTTAGCGGATATTATCAAAAGGGTTGGCCAGAATTATGAAAAGTTGTTTGCTCTGTATGAAGAGACAAGAAAAGCATCCTGTTCCCTGGATAAGATCTCAAAGTCTATCGACCTTGAAGAACTCAGAGAGCTGGTCGAATCCGAAATCAATATTGAAATACTGAAAACCACATTTAAATCCGAATCCATCTTGCCATATCTCAACGCAATAAAGCTTCTCGAACAAAAACAATATGCTGATTACAATATGATTGTTATGCTGTATATGAAGGAACTGGAATACACATAATCATTCTATCCACCTATAACACAGTTATTTTTTCCCTTTGATTTGGCCTTGTACATCGCACTGTCTGCCTTCTTAACAAGAGCGTCCAATGCAACCTCATGATCGGGGAAAATGGCTGCGCCAACACTGGCTCCTATCTGGGCAATCCCTGACTTAAGCTGGAATGGCTGCCCCATGGCTGACACAACTTTTTCTCCTACGAGCTTGGCATCTTCAGGTGTCTTAATTTCAGATAAAATTATGGCGAACTCGTCTCCTCCTAAACGTCCCACAGTGTCCTCTTTGCGTAAATTTTTTTTCAGTGCCGAACCGACACTTGACAAAAGCTCGTCCCCGGCATCGTGCCCCATGGTATCATTTATCTTTTTGAAACCATCCAAATCGACGTACAACAATCGGCTACCGATTTAAGCCGGGACACTTTTTGTAACAGGTCATTCTTTTTTGATTAAAAACTGGACATTTGATTCCGTCTATTAAATAGAACTCTCACAGATATTAAAATAATAAGCTAATTGTGGAGTTCTGATATTTCATTACGATTACGAAGTCAAAAAGTTGTTTCTTTTTTCGAGTGCAGTCCGGTCAAAGTTTCTCTAAGAAAACTTGCTAAATGTGTAAAGATATCAAAGAG
>NZ_KB892907.1 GCF_000373985.1 Desulfobacter curvatus DSM 3379 | reverse complement strand
CCTTAGAGCGCGAATATAACATGACTGGTCGGTTTTTTGCACAACGAACTGTTGGACTTCCATGAAGAGGTACCACGTATATAAAACTTTTATAGTATAAACCGACCGCCGCTGATGATTTAAAAAGTTGTCTTCTGTGCTTGAATTGTTATCCGAAAGAGATAGCTTTATTGATTTGATACCTTCAATTTGTAACGGTAATAAAAGTGTTGTGGAACAAAAAGCCATACAACCAATGGAACGCTATTCCCTTTTTTGAGGGGAGTGTTTCATATAAAGATGGTCCGCGCCCCTGATGCCTCCAGTTGTTCAAGGTCTGTTCGGCGGCATCCAGATATTGGGCGGTCCGTTTGGATGCCATACAATCTTCCGAGGTGGTCTCTGTCTGTTTGGTGGTGCCTATGGTCATAATGTGTCCTCTCTGTTTTGGGTTTAACCACGCCCAAAGTATCTGTCGAAACCGAGAAGGACACAAGAATATTGGGGGTTGGATTAACGGGATCTAACTTTTTAAAAAGGAACCAATTGAAGTCATAAGGTATTTTTATTTTACAAATTCAATAGAGGGGAAATAGACGCCATTACAGGGTAGGACAAGGGATTTGTGCTGAGGGTTGGAAATGCTTTGTCAGAAACCACAAAGGCTCCCAGCGAAACAGCTGAGAGCCTTTATTTACTTGGTAGCGGGGAAAGGATTTGAACCAATTACCTTCGGGTTATGAGCCCGAAGTATAGTTTTTACCCATTCTTACTTTTATATACTATCTCTTATAAATTCAAAGCATTACTTATTTTCACATTTACCTTGACTTACTCCAAAATACCCGTATATTTACCATATATGTGGGGAATAGTGTGGGGAAGATAAAACGATAAAAACACCTGATATTAAAGGCTCACAAGAAAAAAAATATTCAAAAAGTGGGGAATATACGATGGCGGCCAAGAAAAGAATCAAAACAAAGTACGCCGGGGTTTTTTATCTTGAAGGGACATCAGCCCAGGGGAAGCCGGAAAAAATCTATTACATCCGGTATCGTAAAAACGGCAAGATGGTCGAAGAAAAAGCAGGGCGTCAATACCAGGACGATATGACCCCTGCCAGGGCTTCCAGTATCAGGGGCCAGAGAATAGACGGTGAGCAGCAGACCAACCAAGAAAAGCGTGAAGCGGAACTGGCTGATAAAAGCAAACCAACCATTTCCCGTCTTTGGGAAGAATACAAGGAAGCCAAGTCAGACATAAAGGGCATGGTCACGGATAAAAACAGATTCGAAAATCATATTAAAAGTCTTTTGGGCACAAAAACACCTGATGAGATTGCCCCCCTTGATATTGACCGGGTTCTTAGATCAAAGGGACTTCGAAATAAAGCGCCTGCAACCAAGCGCAACACTTTGGAGCTGTTGCGGCGGATTATCAATTTCGGGATCAAGCGCAACCGCTGCAATCCTCTTAAATTTAAAATAGAGTTGCCCACGGTAGACAATGAAAAGACAGAAGAATTAACCACAGAACAGTTGACCCGACTTTTAGAGATTCTTGAAACTGCAGAGGACCAGCAGGTGGCAAATATCATGAAGCTTGCGCTGTTCACTGGAATGAGGCGGGGAGAAATTTTTAAACTTGAACACCGGGATTTAAATTTTGAAACCGGTTTCATAACCTTGCGTGACCCTAAAGGCGGCAAGGATCAAAAGATCCCCATGAACTCAACAGCAAGGGAAATTCTTGAAAGTCAGGAAAAGGTTGGGGGCAGCCCCTATGTTTTCCCTGGGAGGTCCGGAAAAAGGCGTGTGTGCGTAAAAAAGGCGGTGAATAAAATCAAAGAGGAAGCAGGGATTCAAAAAGACTTTAGAGCCTTGCATGGTTTAAGGCACGTTTACGCCTCCATGCTGGCCAGTTCCGGACAGGTTGATATGTACGTCCTTCAAAAACTCATGACGCATAAAAGCCCCAAAATGACACAACGGTATGCCCACTTGAGAGACGACGCTTTAAAGAATGCTGCAGGACAGCTTGACGATATTCTCAGAAAACAGAAAGTCGCAGAAGCAGAACTGGAAAACAAGGTTGTAAATATCCATGGCGACAGATGACCTTGACAAATTATCATCCGATGATAACATGAATAACAAATACGGTTCGCTTGATACCCTATTGGATTTGGACGGTGAAATATTCCCGATGGATAAAGGGTACTGGGTTAAATTCACGGCGAAACCTATACACCCTGACCAGCATGCACCCCACGGAATACGATATTCCATGTCACTGCATGACAGACACAATACCCGGATTATTGGATTTGACAATGCTCATGCCGTGAAGCCGCCCCGGAAAAAAGGGTTTACCGGACGAATAGTCACATGGGACCATAAACACAGGTTGGATAAAGTGGAACTGTATACCTTTGAGAGCGCCGGCCAGTTGCTTGAAGATTTCTGGACGGCAGTGGATGAATACTTACAGGAAGGATAAGCAACATGGCAAGCAAGGTTATGAAAATAGGCATCATGTCAAAGGAAGATTACAAACACCGGACCATTGCCATTGCCAAGGGGGAATATAAGCCACGTAAGAACGAACCCAAAATATGGTTTGAATCCATGGAATCTCTGGGCCAAGTCTTAAGCGGACAGAATCAGAAACTGCTTAGATTGATCCGGGACCAGCACCCGGCATCCCTGGTTGAACTGGAAGCCTTATCAGGCAGAAAAAAATCAAATCTTTCCCGGACTCTGAAAACCCTTTCAAATTACGGCATTGTGGATCTTATAAAAGAAAAGGGTATGGTCCGCCCTATTGTCAACGCAACGGACTTTCAGGTTGAATTAAGAATTTAGTTCTCTTTCCCCGGGATAGGGGCCGGCTGATCACCGGTTCCGAACGGCAGCCTTCCTGAGCTGCTTTCCTGGGGTTCTTTAACCAGGATTGTGACAGGAGACAGTGCGGTGAGATATCTAAGCGGAACAGATTTGATAGAAAAAGGGCAAATTGAAGGCTTTGAACTCTTTGAATGCATGGCAAAAGGTCTTCAGCCATATTCAAAATATGGAAAAAAAATTGTTGATCTCGGTACATTAGAATTAAAACGAAAGTTCTCAGAAAATGAAATCCTTAAATTGTTGAAAATAGAGCAGGGAGCCCACAATACTCAACTTGTAGTAGGAGCCTCACGGAGAGGAGAAATTAAAAAAAAGCTAACTGACGATGAATTAAGATCAATAGCCAGGCGTGAATATTTAAAGCAACCCACTGATACTCCGGTGATACCTGACGGCTGTATTGCCATAGATTTAAATTTATCTTTAGATGAAGCCAAAGCGGTTAAACAAATAAAAGATGCGATGGAGTTTCGATTCAAAATAAAGGATGTGAAGGAATTCGAAACTAATCATGAAGTAACCTTGGTGTCAGAAATATCTTTCTCAAATGCTACGAATGATTCTGTGCCTGAATACAATACTGCGAACCACCAGGTTAAAAAAGAACTTGAGGCCAAAGAAAGCACCTGGGCCAGCCAGAAGGAAAGATCACCCCAAAATGTTCCAGCATCTGATAACGTGCTTAAAAGTGGGGCGGTAGATTGTGAAGCCGACGAATTTGTAAAAAACATCACCATTCGATACGAAACTGATTCCCAGATAAGCATACAGCAAAAAGGGAAGCCCAGAGTGAATGTTGAAATGACAGCATTAAATTTTAAAGAAGGTGGTTCTAAGGTCACATGGAACAATTTCTTAACGGTCTTGAGGGATTCGCCAAATCACTATTGGGTGGCACTCCAAGACAAGGATAGAAAACAAATTGGGGCTGTAAATGATCGTCTTGTGGCCTGGATAAGCAAAGACCATAGGATTAACTTCCCAGAAAAATACAAACTATATCGACGAAACAAGACTGCCGGACGGGGGGTATACGAATTTACATTCAACATTGAGTATGAAGAAACAGACTGCGTCCAGAAAACAACCTTTTGCAAAAATTTTTTCACACTCGTTGACCAATTCAAAGCCGAAGTTGACGAAAACAACAAAAATGAACTCCACGATAAAATTTTAAAATTGGCTGCCCAGGGGATTAATTCGCAGGTATTGACAAAAAAAGATGTAGATGCAGCCCTAACACCCACAAGAACGGAAACTGATTGGGAAGAAAAATCACGTCAAGAGTGGGATTCCCGCCCAAACGATCAAAATTAATACACTGAATCCAATACAGTAGTTTATTAAAACTGGAGGTCTTCGCAAAAAGTGGAGGCCTCCAGTTTTGTTTTTGGAGGTCTTCGCTTTTTTCCCAAAAAAAATTTTCATCACAAGACCATTGTCATTAAAGCCTTTCTGATTTTTTTAAAAATTTTTTTTCATCTTAAAAGTGGAGGCCTCCACCTTTCTAATTAAAGGCCGGTAAAAATCGGCAATACCCTAAAAACGAAAGGATTTTTAACATGAACAAAAATAAATCCGAAAGCGTTACCCCCGGTTATTTTGGTAAAGGCAAACGGCTGTACTCTGTTAAGGAGGCGGCTGAGTATCTCGGTATCGCGGTGCAAACTTTATATAACATGCGGCATCGCAGACAGGGGCCTGATTATGTGATGATTGGTGGGGTTCCAAAGTATGAAGAAGCGGCCATTGAGCGCTTCATTGAGTCAAACCGCGTTTGCCTCAGCGCATAGGTGGAGCCCATGTCCAAAAAAGTCTCCAAATTCAAAAAGTCTATGGCTGGATGGTTGGCTCCATGGGTCGCTGAGTTGGCCATTCGCTTCTTTCCAAAAAGTAATGGTTTATCCCGGTTTCATGACCGCCTTATCGTAATGAGAGAGACCGAATGATGGATCTCGCCGGGTTCATTTTCCTCCATCGAAAGCTCTTAGATTCACGAGTCTTTCAGAATGAGGGACTTCTTAAAGTTTGGATTTGGTGTTTATTGAAAGCTGGTCACGAAGATAGGTGGGTCCCGGTCAAAACAGGTCGTGGAGAGACAGAAATATTATTGAAAAAGGGTCAATTTATTTTCGGTCGTAAAACTGCCGCCAAAGAACTCAAGATGAGCCCATCCACGATTAGAAACCGCATGGAAAAATTAAAAAATGTTGAAAATCTGGACATCCAAACGGACACCCATTTTTCTATTGTAACCATTGTCAACTGGGAACTTTATCAACATCCGAACAAAAAAGAGGACACCCAAACGGACAGGCAAAGGACAGGCAAAGGACAACCAAAGGACACAAACAATAATGTAGATAATGTAAATAAATATAAAAGGACGATTTCTGCCTTAGATTTTTTTTCACCGGAGATAAACGGATGGGATAAACCAAAACTCGAACAAACCATCGACGGATTTATTTCCACCAGAAAAACCGGTCAGATTTCATCCGGTGTCATTCAGAAAGAAATTGAATATTGGAAACAGTACCCCAACGAAACAATCAATGCCGCCCTTACCGCATACGTGGATGGACAATACTGGAAATCAGGTAAAGGTGAAAAATACTTCCGGGGGATCATTCGGGGTAAAGACCAGGCCATTCAAAAAGAATCAAATCAATCTCTATTCCAAAAGGCGTTTTAAATGAGTTTTGAAAGCTACGGTATACATATCCATGGGAGTGGGACAGAAACCCGCACAATCTGCCCACAATGCTCTCCAAACAGGAAAAAATCAAAAGAGCAGTGCCTGGCGGTTAACACAATCGAAGGTGTTTGGCTTTGTCACCATTGCGGATGGTCTGGTTCATTGAAAAAAGGAGACGCCAAACCGATTCCATACGAGCCCAAACAGGTGCTGCCTGAAAACGTCATTCAGTATTTTGAATCCCGGGGCATTCCCCAGGGTATTCTTGAACAAGAGCGCATCGGTTTTGAAAATAATTTTGGTAAGGGCTGGATCAAATTCCCATACTTTTACAATTCCATTTGCGTCAATGTGAAGTACCGGACCAGTCAAAAAGATTTCCGGCAAGAGAAAGGCGGGAAGAAATGCCTTTATCGCCGAGACAAAGCCCTTTTATCATCCCACAAGGAACTGGTCATCACAGAAGGCGAAATTGACGCCTTATCCTGCCTTGTTGCCGGGTATGAGGCTGTCAGTATCCCAGATGGCGCACCATCCGAGAATTCAAAGAATTTCAATACCAAATTCGATTTTCTAAATGGCACTGAAAAGCTGTTCGAGCGGTTTGATAAAATCATCATCGCCGGTGACAACGACGCACCCGGGAAAAGAGCTGTTCAGGAATTAGGGCGGCGGATCGGAATTGAAAAGTGTTTTGTGGTTGAATACCCGGCTGGCTGCAAGGACTGCAACGACGTTTTAAAACAGCATGGTAAGGATGAATTAAAGTCCGCCCTGGAAAATGCAAAGCCGTTTCCGGTGAAAGGCATCATTAATCCTTCAAGCCTTGCGGATATTGTTCTGCATGAATACTGCCAGGGGGTTGAAGGTGGAGAAAAAACCGGTTGGGCAAATCTGGATGAGTATTACACGGTCCGGCCTGGGGAACTGACCATTGTTACCGGTATCCCTGGCAGCGGGAAGTCAAACTTTGTGGATGCACTTGCCATCAACCTCATCAAGGGTAGCATGTGGCGCTTTGGCTTTTTCAGTCCTGAAAACTGGCCGCTACAACGCCACGCCCAAACTCTCATTGAAAAAAGCCTGGGGAAATCTTTTCGTCCTTCACATTACGGGGACCGCATGTCCATGGCCGAAGCCAGAGAAGAAACAGAGATGCTTGATGAATATGTTAAATTCATCGCCCCCAAAGGCGAAATTTTATCTGTAGACACGATTTTGAAGTATGCCCGGATACTTTGCCTTCAGTTTGGCATAAAGGGGCTTGTAATCGATCCCTGGAACGAAGTTGAACACCTTTTCAACAGATTGTCCGAAACCCAGTACATTTCACAGGAACTGACAAAGATCAGGCGTTTTGCCAGGCTCAACGGAATTCATATCTGGATCGTGGCCCACCCCACCAAATTGCAGAAGAACAGCCAGGGGAAATATGACCCGCCGACCATGTACGATATCAGCGGCGGGGCTCATTGGAGAAACAAGGCAGACAATGGGATTTGCGTTTATCGTGATTTCGAAACCAACCAAACGGAAATCATTGTTCAAAAGATCCGGTTTAAGGAAATCGGCAAGCTGGGATCAGCCAAATTAAAATACACCTATTCAGGTAATTATAGAGCATGGGGATAACATTATGGAAGATGTCATCAAATTAAAAACAGTGGATATCAAAACTTTGTCCCGTGCGGATCTTGAAGCCGCATATCTGCGACTGCTCAAGGTCTCTTTGATGAAAACCCAATTAATTTTTTAGAAAAATCAAAAAAAGGAGCTAACTCATGAAGTTAATTAAACTCGAAACCGAAATCTTGGCAAGAGCCCTGGAGAACCAAAAACGAGAAAACAGGCAAGCCCCGCACTGGCGGCCGGCGGTAAAATGCCCCCTGCCGGCGCCATCCCAAGAGGCCGGGCAAGATCCGGTGAGCCTTTCGCTTTATGAAGGAAACCACAACACCATCAATGCCGGTTTTTTTTTGCAGCAGGTTAAAAAAATTTTTGGCAATGAAATCGTCCAAAGCAGAACCAATTGGATGCAGCCGGAAGACTTCCAAAAAATCGGTTTCTTCTTTGCCGCTGGGTCTGTCTATTTTTCCAGGAGGGAAGCGCAGGAGATCATTGAAGCATGGCAGCAGAAAGCACCCTGGCTTGATTATTTCATTTTGCCGGAGCTTGAGCCCTACGTGGATCTTTTTGCGGCTGAGGTTCTTGGCGGCATGACCGGTTATGGATGGGAATACAAAACGCGGCACAAAATGATTGATCTCGGTGCAGATCCCAAAGCCGTTGAGCAGTACGAAAAAGCCGCAAAGAAGCTTGAAGACAAAGGCCTTGTGATTCGCCTCCAGGGGCAGGATATGGCTTGTAAATGGGTTGGAATCAATATCACCAAGCTGGGCGTTGAAGTCCTCAAGGAAAATGAATCCCAGGCTGCGGCACCGGCAAGCCCCGAGACTGAACCGGACGGGCCACGACTGAAATGCTTAAACTGCGGCGGTGTATTCCACAGGATGACTGCAAAGTTTGATCCTGATGTCATGCCCAGGGGCGAAATGTTTTCCCTGTTGCCGAAGTACAAAG
This sequence comes from Desulfobacter curvatus DSM 3379, assembly GCF_000373985.1. GTDB lineage: Bacteria > Desulfobacterota > Desulfobacteria > Desulfobacterales > Desulfobacteraceae > Desulfobacter > Desulfobacter curvatus. The sequence continues at coordinate 3,879 of NZ_KB892907.1, read as the reverse complement.
ACCAGGGATGGGAGGTATGGCAAGATAGCTGGACAGGTGAATCATTGGTTTGCCCTAACTGCGGTGAGCCGTTCATGTCACCGCATACAAAGAAACTCTGTGACGGCGCAATGGTCGAACCAGAAACAGTATAGATCAACCGGCCCCATAGTTCGCTGCGGGGCTTATAAGCTAAAAGTATAAGGTATTCGGAGCATGTCAAAACATAACGAAACATCTGACCAGATTTTAAAGGGAAGAAAATTAAAAGCACTTGAGGCTTTAATTACCAACGACACGGTTGACGAGGCTTGCAAGACCATTGGTATTGGCCGGACAACCATGTACCGGTACCTGAAAGAGCCAGCTTTTGAGGCTGAATTGAGCCGGGCTAAAAGGCAATTGGTCAACCGGGCCATACTGAGATTGCAGCAAACAACCGGTGACGCTGCCCGGGCATTAGCAGAGATCTGCCGAGATAAAGAAATGCCTGCATCTGCCAGGGTGACAGCGGCAAAGGCGATTCTTGACGGGGCGTTACGTGCTGTTGAAATCGAGAGCATTGAGGAGCGGATTAAGGCCCTTGAAGAAAGACATTTAAACGGGAGGCGGTAAAATGAGTACATCCAGATTATCAAACAGATTGGAGCGGCTGGAAAAAGCCATTGAGATTGAGCATTCACCCGACCATACCCGGACGAGTATCACCCGATACAGCGGTGAAGAAGCCCGACAAAGAGAACGAGCATATATCCTGACCATGTGCCGGGCAAGGCTTGGGGAGTGCAATCCCTCCCAGGTCATCTTTCTATCCAAACGAATCAAAATGATCAGGGAAAATTACCCCGGCTTTCCTCTTCGTATGACCAAGGCGGATGCGGAAATGTTGATTAAAAAGTTTGGTGGTTGAACTCATGAACCAAACCTGTCCTTAACAAGCCCCTGGTCCTGCCGGGGGCTTTTTTATCCCGCCACAAGAATCAGCTTATTGTCCCCTCACAGGCCAATTACCCTTGTCCATGGCAATTGAGGGAATTTCCCGCAATAGCAGGACGGTCTATGTTTAACATAGGACGTTTAAAAGCCGGATTCCCGGCTTTTAAAAATCACTTCGGGAAGGCGCGAACGTCCAAATATTCCACAGAAGGAACCCCTAACGATATCTCGGGCCAAAGTGATTGCCGTTTATGGAACTTGACCGCCAGGGCACCCAATGGCCCATGGTGAGAGGTCCCGTAAACGACACTGGTAAAAGGATACTGACAGAAGGCTGCATTGTCAAAATCTTTCCCTTGACACCATCCCCCGGACCCAGATAATGTAACCCATTCCCTGCAAATTCAGGGATGCCGGGTTGAGAGCCGGAAACACAAGGACGCGAATAGGCGTCTACATTTTTATGTGAACGCTTTTTTTGTTCTATGCGTCTATATTGGGCAGCATGGGGGATACCTTCGGGTATGCCGGTTCCTTGTGGCCGGTCTCTCAACCCCTATGCTGCCCTTTTTGTTTTTGAGAGGACAAAAGGGCTTAATCAAAACACAAGGAGGCCCTACAATGAAAAATCATGCCCTATCGAAGCACCCCGCCACGCCTATCAACCAAGCCAACATTATCCCTTTCCACCAAAACCCAACATGGCAACAACAAGCCAAGAGGCTTCATGATGACGGCCATGAAGAATTCAGCAGAGTTTGTTCTAATGTTAGGATGACTGCACAATTTGCGGCATTTCCAAGAGACGATTCTTTCTTTGCTCTGATAGACAATATGGAGCGACTCAAAAAAAGCCCTTTCTGGCTCAACGTCGCCGTGGAAAAGATTGAGGAAATATATAACGAGGCCTATTCTATCTCTGAGCGGGTAGACCCTTCTCAGTTGGCTGATGTGGTCCCTTTTCCAATGTCCGTACAAGGAGGTGTATAATGGACCTTATCAAAATCGAGAAACATTCAATAAAATTAGGTCTCTTGGGCGTTCCATTTCGGCAAGTTCTGCCGAAATTAAAAATGATTCAATCATCATTAACGACCAAACCCATTTAAGCCCCTGGTTCTGCCGGGGGCCTTTATTCCCAAAAAATCGGAGAGAATAAATAAAATGATAAAGAAAATAATCTCAGGAGGTCAGACCGGTGCAGATATTGCCGGGGTTGATGCAGCAATTTCGTGTGGTGTTTCCTATGGCGGTTGGCTGCCGAAGGGAAGAATGACAGAAAAAGGGACGCTATCTGGAAGGTATACTAAATTTCAGGTCATGACTCGGGGCGGTTACCCAAAAAGGACAGAACAAAATATTGTTGATTCTGATGGTACGGTTGTTTTCAGCTTCAGGAAACTATCCGGGGGGTCTGCTTTAACTCGGCGGTTATGTCAAAGACATGGACGGCCTTTTCTCTATATTGACTTGTCCCAGGAATTATTCCCGGCAGAAACATTGAAAGAATGGTTAAGCAGGCAAGATATTCAAGTCCTGAATGTGGCCGGCTCCCGTGCATCAAAACATCCTGGGATTTATTCCAGAGTGTTTGGAATCATCCAAAATGTTTTATGTGACCAGTCTATGGATAATGGGATCTGTGAGGATGTGTTGCCGTGGGCTGTGTAAATTGAGGGTCGGGAACCACAACTCTTGGAGCCAAAACCAATTAGGGAAAATCCCGCAACAGTGCCAATCCAAATATGGATGATCGATAATCTGATCATCTCACAGCAAATACACCTTGAGGGTGCACCGGGAATGGCTCACGGTTGAATTTAATGAGTCCAGATACAGGGCTTATCAATACATTAATTTCTTTGAAAAGTTCGTAGATCCATGTGTCAACAACTGTTTACACTTGGAGGGTATTTCCCAAAGTGTTCTTCTTGAGCTTGGTGCACCTTCGACTTCAGATGAAATCGTTGAAGAAGTTCTTGAACGTAAAGAAGCAGGTGAAAATCCAACTGGCAAACTCGTAAAAGACCTCAAAGCCAAAGAAAAAGAAAACCAACGCCTTTTGCACCATCTTTTCACCGAAACGGGGGAAAACCGCATTGATGCGGCTTTTGCCCATTTGGGGATAAAAGTACCGGAAAGGGGGGTCGGGAATCGCTACTCCCTTGCAAGGGGTAACATCCGTTGTGATCCCTTTGGAACCTGCTTCACAAAGAAATGGATCTGCTCTCCAAATCTGGATTGCATTGATTTTACAATATTTCTCAATTTTGAGAAATCAAAGATAAGTCTTCCCCAAATTCGGGAAACATCAGCGGGATAAGAACCCCTCGTTTGATAAAATTGTCAAATGAGAAGCGGGGATGAGAACCCAAGGGTGGAAATCAATTCCCCTCCCTTCAATTGTCCTGCCACAGCCCATATCATACAATGATAGCCAATGGCCTTGATCTAATAGAAGCAAAGTCCAGGGTTGGACATGGCGCTTTCACAAAATGGGTTGAAGGATGCCTTGGTGTGGCGGCTCGTAGAGCAAGGGAGTATATGCAGATTGCTGATGCATTTAAAACGGCGCCAAGCGCCGATTTAGAAAAACTCCAAAAGAAAGCCATGCTGTTTTTATCTTCCAATTCGGTATCAGATGAAACCAGGAAGGAAGCGCTTGATATTGCTGCGTCTGGAGAGACAGTGACTTTAAAAATGTCAAAGGCTATGTTCCCTTTAATAGTTGAAATTGCTCCAATGAGATACTCAGCAAAGATTCTGGCAATATACCTGGGCGCTGCTCAAGTGAACGCCGCCATCCAAGATAATTTTGTAAATATTTCGTAGCAACTCCGTGGAATCGGTGCAGCCAGCCTTTAAATCGGCTGTGATAGGCATTGACATTTTGGAGGTGGAAAGCTCCTTTAACTCTGCCACCTTTACTCAGATTAACAACCTCATGAGAAAAATTTTCAGCAT
>NZ_KB892906.1:3106-12097 GCF_000373985.1 Desulfobacter curvatus DSM 3379 | reverse complement strand
ACCTGCTGAAGAAAAATACCCCTCACTGCTTGAAGATATTAAAAATATTGTAGAACCTATTTGCCAAACGGACCCAACATTTCATTCGACCAAATTGTATTCACCTATTACAGCAAAAGAAGTACATAGAAAACTAATTGAATTGAAAGGGTATCAACCNGATGATATTCCCTCGGTCATAACGATTAACAGGAAAATGAACCAGCTGGATTATCGTTTGAAAAAAGTGACCAAATGCAAACCTAAAAAAAAATTCCAGAAGTGAATTTTATATTTGACTATGTTCATAATATCAACAGGATAGCAGATTCGAATCCGGGGATAATAAGATTGTCAATGGATGCAAAAGCCGTCATAAAAGTGGGACCATTTTCACGAGGCGGATACAATCGTTATGGCTTACGAGCCTGTGATCATGATTTCCAACCAGATACGCTTTTAAAGCTTTTTGGTATATTCATTCCGGCAACAGATGAACCCTTCTTTTATTTTACCGAAAGTCATATTACAGCAGATTTTATAGTCGATGCTTTAGAACAATTATGGCCGACTCTTAAAGAAAAATATGATCCACATACCTTGGTCCTAAATTTAGATAATGGACCAGAAAACAGCAGCCGGAGAAGCCAATTCATGAATCGTCTGGTGACTTTTTCTCAGAAGAATTCTGTGAGCATTAGTTTAGCTTACTATCCACCCTATCACAGTAAATACAACCCTGTAGAAAGAGTTTGGGGCAGATTGGAACAACATTGGAATGGAGAACTTCTGGACAAGGTTGAAAAAATTTTAGGATTAGCGAGAACAATGACCTGGAAAGGCTGGCGTCCAGTTGTAACCTTCGTGGAAAAAACTTATAAAAAAGGCGTAAGTCTGACAAAACAGGCCATGCAAATCATAGAGAATCAAATTTTCCGAATCAAGGGCATTGAGCAATGGGCGGTTGACATACCGTTCTATTCTGATTGATGCTTTGGAAGGTTTTATTCTGATATTGTGCCTTAGTTTATTCCCCGAGGGGGAGGAGGAAGGTAGGGGAAGGAAAAGAAGGGATGGACGTTATTCTTTTGGGTCTTCGTCTGCTTCGCATTCAGCCTCAATGCGGCGGCGTTCAAATTCTTCTTCGGCCATTTCTTCTGCCATGGCCCCGGCCAACCCAATGTCATCCCAATCCGGGAAAAAATCACAAATTTTCATTACCTCCATTCTGGTTCAGTCCGTATCTCGTTTCGATGGCCAGGCGGCAAGCTGAGCAAAGGCCGTGGCTTACCATCACGCCAGCCTTTGCCAAAACCTGGGAGTTTTTCGTTTCAGGGCAATTGGTCTCTGAAATAAATCCACCACACCAGGCACAAATTGTTTTTATTTTCATAATTTTTTTCTCCTTTCATCATGCTACTTTCTGGCTGTTTTCAATGCCGTCGGCACGGCCATGGAGGATTAGATTGATAATTTTTTCGCAATCGGACAGCACCCGCAGGCAGGCTTTTTCAGGGCTCATCTTTACCTTTTGGGCGTAATGGCTGATATAGCGAAAGCTGTTGCCTGTGGTATCCTCAATACTTTTACCCGCAATACGGGACAAGGCCTGGGCTGACAGCTCGGCTGTGATCTCCTGGAACGGGGCCTGACCTGGTTTCAATTCACCTTTGATGATGTGATCCGCTGTATGCGACAGCTCATGAAAAAAGGTCTTCTCCGACGGTGTAGCGAGGGCGATTTCTTTGCGGGCGGGGGAAAAATATCCGTAATAACGGTAATTGCCTGGAACCGCCTTAACATCTATGCCCCAGTCATACGCCCTCTGAAGTAATGGCAATTCGGGCAGTTCAATGTTTTGGTAATCCAGGGGCTCACCTTCGGTATCTTTAACCCGAAACACGGGCATAGCCTTGAACATGCTCAACACTTGCTGTTCTTCCTGCGTGTCTTCATCAACCTGTTTACGAAAACACGGCACCAGGATGTAAATTGCCTTGGAGCCCTTTTTCACGTAGCGGTCAACCTCTTTCCACTGCTTATATCCCCTGGCATCCGCAGTTCCTGAGAGGAACTGTATGGTGCGATTTGTAAAGCTCCACTGAGCGCTGGGGATGTCGGGGATGGGGAAGCTTGCAACAGCAACGGCCTCGGGCACATTCCCACTTTCAAAGGCGGATACGATTGATTTTAGGACGGTTTGGATGTTCTTGTTCATTGCTAGTTCTCCTGCTTAAAAATGTTAATGAAATGGCTTGTATTCTTCGTTTAACGAGCGTTTGAGGTCTTGGATAACACTTGATGCGTCTGTTCTTTTCATCGTGCTCAAATCGGCTCCAAATTGCCGAAAACACCTATTATTCAGATGTTCGATGCTGATACTGTTTTGCTGGGCAAGGAGCCGGATATACCAGAACTGCTTTGGTGTGATTAGGCGTTCTTTCCAGTCAGGGTCTTCCTTACGGATAAATCTGATGGTTCCAGAGCGAGGTAAATCATCCGGTGGTTGTGTAAAACGTTGTAATGTTCTGGTTTTTGAAATGTGTTCAAGCATGAAAACCTCCTTTTTGGTATTGATGGTGTGATTTACAGGCCCATGCCTGCTGGAATAATACCGTTGAACCTGTGGTCCTTTGTGGAACAGTCCCGTTTGCCGCAGAGGAAGCACCGGCCCGTGATGACCTCAAACTGCTTTTCTGTGATCCACTCACGATGACCGCAGGCACAGGCGAAGAATCGAGTTTGGTTGGTAATTGATCTCCTGGTTGCCGTCATGGACCTTTGGCAACATGGACATGGGGCTTTGAATACTTGGCTGAAAGGTTTCATAAAAATCTCCTTTGCTTCGGGTTAAAATACGAAAGGGCCTGCCCGAAATGGACAAGCCCTTTTGATGGTTTTTCTCCCGCTTGATCACTGAACAGGGGGAGGGGGGATGGTGTGCTGTTAAGTTGTGGGTTTTAGGTGAGGTGCTTGGTGGGGTGGTACTGCCTCACGATGGCGGTCTGTGGTTTGAAGCCACTGTCAATAAAGCCCCCGCCCCTATAACTGACCGTATGGGTAAGGCTTCGTTATGATTTCTGTACCACCTGGAGGCGATAAATCCGTGGATTTTGAAAATGACGGCTATGATGCTTGCTTGGGGAAGATCTTGTCGATAAAAATGAGGAGAGAAGGATGGAAAATATGGTGCTTGCGTGGATTGGCACGAGTTGTAATTGTGAAATTATTTGCCACTGATATGAAAAAAAATACACAATAATATTCACGGTTTCTACATAACACTATATGGAAAAAAGTGCTTAAAAATGCCGTAAAATCTGATAATTAAGCCCTTTGGTATGATGGTATAAATATTGCTATATTTCGTTGTTCGTAACCTCAAACCTGTTGAGAGATAGGGACGGAAAGCAACGGCTCATTGAGATAGCAGGGTTGCACATTAGGGTGTAATTCAGCTTTTGTATTTTATAAAACTCGAACAGAATAAAAGGAGAATGTTTTAATGAAAAAATTGTTATTGGCTTTATTTGTTGCTTCAATATTTATCACATCGCCTGTGTCTGCCACTATATTGGAGGGCGATTTTTTAAGAGTCGGAGTCGGCACTGGCGGAGGTTTGATTGATGATGATTTCATTGTCGGCATTGACTACGACTCTGCTGGCAATGGTGCCTGGACAACCTATGACGTGTTGAAGCCCGGATCACCCTTCCAGTTCAATTCCATCGGTGTTAATGGTTCATGGGCCGCAAGCGGTTATGAGAATGGTAATAATTTTTCAGCCACTACGACTGAAACCAGTGCTGGTACAACACTGTCTACTAGTACAACCGGCGCCTATGGGGGACTTAGTTATAGTCAGTATCTTTACTTTGATGAAACATCCGGCGTCATTCACTTCACCATAACTTTGGCTAACATTACCGATAGCATACTTGAGGACGTTGTTTTTGCCACCGGTTTTGATCCAGATCAGGACGTGTACGCTGGCGGCTCTACTTATACGACAAATACTATTGAAAGCGATCGCGTTGTCGCTTATGGATCTGTCACTGGATGGGGAACCGCTATTGTGGGAGACGGTGTTATGACAATAAGCTCGTTTTGGAATCAAAATCCGTATGCCCTCGCCACAACTTCAGTCAACGATGGTTCTGGCGATTACACCATTAATATGGGTTGGGATTTAGGCGATATGGCTGCAGGGGCAGTGGCAACAATCAACTTCGATTATGCACTTGGAACAGATTCATCCGGTCATACCGATCCAGCTCCAATTCCGGAACCTGCAACAGTCCTACTCTTCGGTCTTGGCATCCTTGGCATAGCAGGAGCAAGCAGAAAGAAAAAAGCATAGTTTTATCTCGGTAAAAACAATACGAAGGCAGGGCAATTCATTTCGCTCTGCCTTGTTTTTTTTGATTTTAGCCCGACTTAATCGCCTATAAAAGGCTGTGTTTGGACGTTGGCTGGTTCAGGACGGTACAATCTGTCCTGCCGGTGAGAAACAGCCATAATGCCTGTCCTTAAAGCAATTCCGGGATTTTTACGGCGTTTTATTACAACCAGACCGTTTGGAGAGATGTGGGCTGCGGGGTGGTGCTGGCACACGCTAACTGGATTTTAGAGCAGTGCTTACATCGGCTTTGTAATTTTTGCGGGTTTGATATTCGACTGTCGGAAAAAGTTTTATAAACATCATCGTCCAACCGTCAATCATCGTCAAAATTCAACAATTTCAGCATGTTTCGATGGATGCTGTTATTGTCCAGGTCAGATGGGTACCGTCCATGAAGAGATGGGATTAAAATCCCGGATACATTGCCGAAGTGATAATGGCCCTTCAGGAAAAAAAGTTTTAGAAAATTCATCGTCCATATCGGGTTTATCGTCCAGGCATCAACTTAACGACTGACGTCTTGTTGTGGCTATATTTTGATTTGTTTTTGGAGCTGGACACCATCTGTTCCAGATGTCTGAAACGTAAAGGATTTACGGCTGGCTGTAAGGGTTATTGTGGAATTGGGGTAAATGGAGAGTAGCCTTGGGGACGCCACTTAAAAATAAAGGCTTTTCAGTAAATTCTGAAAAGCCTTTTGTATTTTTTATGTGCGGTTTGGTCTGCCTATACAAATCAAGTCTTGGGGGGACAAAATAACGATGCTCTTATCGTGCGAATTTAAAATTTCCATGGCCTTTATTCCTGTGATGAAAACAATGCCACATAATTATAGGGGCCAAGATCTGCCGCATTGATTTTTTTGAATCCCAATCCAGTGACCAGTCTTTCTGTTTCTTCCCGGGCCAAGCGTATATGTGCCGGTGGACCGGGAGGCCCATCCATTTTTTTGAATTCAATTACGGCCAGGCATCCCCCTGGTTTAAGAAGGTTGAGAACCTGTTTTAAGACCGTTTTGTCGGCGTCCATCTCCTTGAAGTCATGCAGTACTGTAGCCATCAGGCAAAGGTCTAAGCTATAGGCTTCGATGTCTATTTCCTTGGTGGCATCCGCCCTGATGGTTAAAATATTGGTGGCCTCTTTTTTCTGCGCATCTTCCTCCAGCATCTGAAGCCCCTCTTCCCAGAGATCCACGGCGTAGACCAAGCCAGCCGGCCCTGTAAGGTGAGAAAGAAACAGCGAATACCGCCCTTTACCGCAGGCCAGGTCCAGAATCACATCGCCCTGATGAATTGGCAGTATCTGTTTTAAAATATCCGTGTTAATCAGTTCAAAACTGCTTTTACCTGCACCTTTGGGTTTTGCCTGGTCCATTAAATTGCCTCCTCGGGAATTTGTGGTTTGCCTGGTTATAGGTCTTTAATCCGGAAACTATGAACCCCGGCATATTGCGGTCTCTGCACATGTCAGATATTGTATTCACCGTGTCATTAATGCCGCTTCTTTATCAGGCATATTTTACCTCAATTTGATTAACGCGGCTTGTCGGCGTTTTCAACCGGGGGATCGTTATCTTTAATATCCCGTTTTTAAACCTTGCGTCAACCCGGGACTCATCCGCATCTGCGGGCAGGGACAGGGTGCGCTGAAAGGCCCCGTAGCTTCTTTCAATCCTGTAATAGTTTTTATTCTTATCTTCATGTGTCTGCTTTTTTTCACCGCGAATGACAAGTGTGTTTCGGAGCAATTCAATGCTGATCTCTTTTTTACTGACACCAGGAATTTCCATGGAAATGCTGTATTCTTTTTCCGCATATCCATTCTCATTACCTTCTTTTTTAAACCAGTTCCATGGTGCAAATTTTTTGATATTCATGTCTCATCTCCTTTAGTTTATCCGGTTGAGGGCCTGGGGTGGCTGCGGCACGTTCATTTTGCCGCAGCCATCCTGATCCTGGCAGATAGAAGATGGTACCCTTGCCTTAGGCAGCGTTGATTTCAATTAATCTGGGTTTGGCTGCTTCTGATTTGGGCAGATGGAGGGTGAGAACCCCATCTTTGAGCTTGGCTTCCACATCTTCTACGTTAATGGTTTGGGGGATGGAAAAGCTTCTGACATATTCAACGTCCACAAATTCCTCCCAGTTTGACACGCCCCGGTGATCAAGCCGGCGAATGCCGGAGATGGAGAGCTTGCCGTTTTCAATGTTTACCGTGATATCATCCTTGTGAACCCCGGGCATGTCCGCAAAAAGCAGAATCTCATTTTCATTCTCATAAATATCCACTGACGGGGTGGCGGTTCTCAGCTCACGGGTTTTCTCAACGGCTTTGTTTTCGGTTTTGGTGATATCTTTTCTGTCAGTCATGGTAACCTCCTGTGGGGTTTGTTCTGTTGTTCATTTTTTAATTTAAACAGATGTTTCAACTTTCGTTGTGGGCTGAACCATGTTGAACAACCAAGCCAGCCCACAGCTGTTATTTTAGTTAATGGCAATCTGCCTGGGTTTGGCTGCCTCTGATTTTGGCAGTGTCAGATACAAAACACCGTCTTTAAGCGAGGCATCGACTTTTTCCGCATCAACCTCATCGGGCAGGGTAAAGCTGCGTGAGAATGTTGTGGCTGACCTTTCATTTCTGTGGGCCTTATACCCTTCGGGAGTTTCAATTACTCGCTTTCCGCTGATTTCAAGGTAATTGCCCTGGATTTTAATAGTGATGTCATCCTTTGAGATGCCGGGAAGTTCTGCCCGGACTTCAAAGGTATCACCGTTTTCCAGAAGGTTGGTTCTGGGTGAATTGGTGCCTAGGGTAAATGCCGGCCCATGCAGGTAAGGTCTGTCCATTTCATTGAAGAGTCTGTCCATTTTGGTGCGGAGCAGATCCATGGCCCCAAACATTCTGTCGATTTCGTTCATTCTTGTAAACATAGTTCATACTCCTTTTTATTTGTTGTTGTTTCCATCGGTTGGCTTGTTTAAGTCTGCCTCCCGTTTGTTTGAAAATAAAATATGTATAAATGATATCATGTCAATATAGTTTGCATTATTATTTCTAAAAAAATTGACAAAGTAATACACATCAATTAATTTTAATAAAAAGAGGAGGATTAAATAATGAGCGAATCGAAAATAAACCCCAATGATTTCTCCCTGGATGCACTTAAAGGGATGCAGTCTGTTCGGGCAACGTTTACGCTGCCCAGGCATGCCATCAATTTAATAAGCACCGTTGCAAACCAGTTGGGTGTGAAACAAAAATCAATCTTTGACCATTTGATTGAGAACAAAGATATTATTGATCAGATTGCTGATGAGGCAAAAGCGTATGAACCTGAAAAAAAAGGACGCAAACAAAAGACCTTTGTTTTAAGCCGGAATTGTTTAAGTACCCTGGATACTTTTGCCCGGGAATACGGACTGCCAAGAGATGTGCTGGTTGAGCTCTCCATCCGGCAGCTTGACCCGGTGATTGCCCAGGAAAAACAGCGGCATAAAAACAGAAAAAGACTGCTGTCGCAGATGCAGGATTTTAGAAAGCTTGGCAGTCATTTTTTGAAGCGGGCACACGACTTGGTCGGCCGGGATGATGAAACGGTTCAAACCCTTGAATCCTTTTTCAGCCAGTATGACAAAGCAATGGATGAGCTTGCGGTTATTATTGAAAAAGGTAAGTCCGTGGAGCAATTCCCCTCTGCCGGGGAGCAGCAGATGTCTGCCTGACATTTAAAGATAAAAACGGTATCATTGAGTCTGCAGCGATACACAGGCAACTATCGGATGACCTGGGTGGATGAGATGGTGTTGATTCCGTATTTATCTATTTTGCCATGCAGGGTGGGGCGGGATATGTCCAAAAGCCGAGCGGCCTGGGATCGGTTGCCGTTTGAGATTTTCAGGGCTTCTTCCACGGCCATGGCGCAGATGGTATCTGAAAAGAATTCAAAACTGTGATCATTGGACGGGTGGGACAGGCAGAAGTGGACCCATTGGCGGATAGCCTCTTCCTGGTTTGAGCCCTGGGAAATCTCCCCCGGGGATTCCTGTTTTCGGATAATCTGGCTTAAGTCGCTGACCGACAAAGGGTTGCCCCGGTTAAAGATCAGGGCCTTGTGGATCAGGTTGGCAAGTTCCCTGACATTGCCCGGCCATTCGTATTTTTCCAGAAGGTCCAGGGCGTCTTCCCGGATGCCGGGGTTATCGATTTTCAATTCATGGGAGAACCGTTCAAGATAGTGGGCGGTCAGGGGTTGGATATCCTCCAGACGATCCCTGAGGGGCGGCAGTTCTATGGTTAAGACCTTGAGGCGGAAATAGAGATCTTCCCTGAAAAGCCCCTGGGCAATGGCGGCTTTAAGATCCCTGTTGGTTGCNGCAATGATGCGCACGTCCACAGGAATGGTTTCATCACCGCCCAGCCGTTCAATGCATCTTTCCTGGAGCAGCCGAAGAATTTTGGCCTGGATGGAAATGGGCATATCGCCGATTTCATCCAGGAANACNGTNCCNCCGTCCGCCTGTTCAATTTTGCCGATATGCCGTCGTGCCGCGCCGGTGAATGCCCCTTTTTCAAAACCGAATAACTCGCTTTCCAGAAGATTTTCAGGGATG
>NZ_KB892906.1:0-1961 GCF_000373985.1 Desulfobacter curvatus DSM 3379 | reverse complement strand
TTGAGCAGGTAGTCAAAGGCGCCTGCCTTGGTGGCTTCAATGGCTGTGTCCGTGGTGCCGAATGCCGTGACAATAATGGCCGGCAGGGTGGCATCAAGCTTTTTTATCTCTTTAAATGTTTCAAGCCCGTTCATGCCAGGCAGGCGAACATCCAGAATCACCAGATCCAGAGGNGTTGTTTTGACGATTTCAATGCCGGCTTCCCCTGAAGCGGCTGACACCACATCATAGTGCTCCTCTGTGAGGAGTTTGGAAAAACTGATTCTCAGCTGGTCGTCGTCGTCAATGATCAGAATTTTTGCCATGGACATCCTCTCCTGCCGGCAGTGTGATGGTGAAACAGGTCCCCTGGCCTTCCTGGCTGTCCAGCACCAGACACCCACCATGCTCGCTGATAATATTAAAACAGATGCTCAACCCCAGTCCCGTCCCATCGTCCTTGGTGGTGAAAAACGGGTTGAAAACTTCGTTTTGGATAGATGTGGGAATGCCGGGCCCGGAATCCTGGATTCGTATCACTGCAGTGTCCCTGTTTTTGTTAACACTGTCCATGGTTTCGGTGATGGTGATGCGGCCTCCTTTTTCCATGGCTTCGCAGGCATTGATGATGATGTTGGCCATGGTCTCCTTAAGCTGGCCGGCATCCAGCAAAACATCGTCCAGGGGCTCACTGCGAACCAAATGTACGGTTACACCATAGGATTTCAGGCGCTGTTCCAACAGCCGCAGGGTGTTATCCACCACCTGGGATGGACTTTGTTTTTTCATGGTTAGTTTTGGGGGTCTGGAAAATTCCAGGAAGTTTTCCAGAATTTTGTTGATCTGCCCGATTTCTGTCGAAATGACGCTGATATTCTCCTTCTGGTCACCGGACAACTTGCCGGACCGTCCCAGGGAAAACAACCTCATTTTAATTGAAGTCATAGGATTTCTGATGGAGTGGGCCATGCCTGCGGCAAGTCTGCCGACTAGCGCAAGTTTTTCGGACTGCATCAGGGATTCCCGGCTCCGGACTAATTCTGCATGGGTTTGTTCGGCATTTTCAATCAAACCGTGGACGCTGCTTTTCAACGCCGCCATTTCGTTACCTGATACCAGTCCATCGCCCATTTGATCGGCCTCTGCCGCCAGTTTACGGATGGGCCCAAGAATATGGCGAGTGAAAATATAATTAATTAAAAGGCTGAGGAGCACCACGGTGACAATGGCTAGAAGGCCGATATAGCGTAAATTTTTGGCATCAGTGCAACTGTCTTCCACGGTAACGTCTATAGCCTTTTTATGCGCCGCTTTAAATTTTTCACACAACTCATAAATTCTGAAGAAATTGGCCCTGACCTCCCGGTGAAGGGCGGCTCCGGCGCCCGGGTCGCCCTTTTCGTATAAGGTCAGTGCTCTGTCCTTGGCCGTAATATACGTGGCGTACACGGATTCAATCCGGCATAAATCCTGCTTTTCCCAGTTCTCTGTGACCAGGGGCTTGGCACGGGCCAGCTGGCTTTCGAAATCTTGTTTAAAGTCAGCCAGCTGCCTGAGCCATTCAGGATTTTTATCCAGAAGATAATAGGATAGATACCCTTTCTGGTTGAGCAAAGAGGTTTCTAAGGCCTCAGCGGCCTGATACATTGGAATATGCCTTGTAACAATACCGGTGAACAGATTTTCTGTTTTATAGGTATACCAGATCATGGCAATGCTCCCCATGACCGTTATCCCTAAAAGCACGGCATTGGCAAGATATACCCTTTGTCTCAGGCTCATTAATACCATCTCCTTATCTCTTCTTTTCGATCATGCCGACTGAACTAAATCTCCCCGGTGCGCCGCAGAAGCAGCCGGGCTTCAGCCTTGCGGATGCGCTCTTCTTGTTCATCCTTGCGCTTCCAGGCATTGGTAAGTTTTTCGCTGATATCATCAAAATCCGCCGGTTTCATCAGGTAATCAAAGGCACCTTCCTTCAT
>NZ_KB892905.1 GCF_000373985.1 Desulfobacter curvatus DSM 3379 | reverse complement strand
CTTTAAAATATCATTGTAGCTGGCACTGTTCGTGACTGTCCTTTGGCATCGCGGACAGGTGAAACCAATTATACCCTTTTCCGGTTTAACCAGAAAAAAGATCCCATTCAGATAGATTNCCAGGCGTAGATTCGATTCGTTGAANATTTGTCCACAATCTTTATGCGGGCATTGAGGGGCAATTGTCACATCTAAGATGTTCTCATTCATTGATCAGACCTCATTTAATCGGAATTGATTTAAGATAACAAACATGAAAGCAAACATTGCAACCGATGACAAGAGTTTTTAAAAATCCATCGTCCTATCGTCCAAACGCTATTATGTCCGTTAAAACAGGCTTGGGACAATGGAGGGTAAATGTCAGATGTAATTCTTTTTCCATTGATGTTTGCTCCACGTTTTTCAATTTCCCCGTGGCCCTTCCACTGGCTTGTGGAGTTTTCTTTTCCGCCCAGTTTAATGAGGTGGGCGCTCAAGCGTGGAGTTTATGGGGAGGCAAAACCTCCCCACTTTTTAATTCAACTTATTCAAAATCTCCCTCTTAAAGTTAGAAATCGTCCTCTTCTTCGGCATTCTCGCGAGCATCATCCACAGCCCATAGAATAGTTTCAGCAAAATCAGAAAAATCACCTCCAGATGTGAACCTATCAATAATGGTTTCTTGACCATTATTAAATCTCTTTACAAGTATACATTCCGCTTCGAAGGAAAATAAAATTTCATTGTCAAAAGATATGTCGCTAATTTTTTTGCCAAATTGGAAAAGGGGTATATCTTTCCTGCCTATCAAATCCTTTTTGTCATGCGGCCATTCATGGGGGATATCAGATAATTCATAGTACACGTCCATTAGGCTTTCATCCCAACAATCCCAGCTACCAATGACCTCCCTCTTCGTTCCAGAATCATTTGTTTCTTGGATTGCTAATTCGATTGCGTCCCCTATCGCATAGAAGTCGAGAGGATGGTTTAATAGCTTTATTTCTTCTTGCATTTGTGGCTCCTTTACTTAAATTGGGTTTTTGTGTTATTACTATCAATGTGTGTGATTATAGTTACTAATAACGCCTTGTCAATAATATGACGTTATATTTTTAGAATTATATTTTATTGGGGTTATATGAAAAATAAAGATGACGGTATAAATTTGCTTGAGTATTTTTTTGAGTTTGTCAATTTTAAGCTGGATGAACTGAATTTTGATAATTTAGTCTCCATCGCGATGTCCTATGTTAGGTTTGCATACGCCTCGGATGCGGCCATGTCAAAGGCCCGCTATGATGCCCTTACAAAATCAGTATTCGAACAGTCTGAAAAAGAGTTGGACAAAGTCAAAGAATTTTTGGATAAACTTCAATCTCATTCAAAGAACTTGCTGGATAAAATTATCAACTCTCCTGATACAGCCGTAACTATAGAGCAAGAAGCAGATTGGCAGATATATATAAAGGATGGGAAGTTCGTTGTTGCCTTTGTAACCAATCATGGGCGGGCTGATGAGTTGGACCTTAACCATGAAACCAAGACTCTCAAGGCTGTTCTTGCAGCGCTTTTGGCTAACACTCCTTTAGTGCCAAATCAATTCAAAACCTGTGAAGAGTGCGGTAATTATTTTTACCAGAAGACCAAGCGGGAAATGAAGTTCTGTTCAACTCAATGCTCAAACAGAAACCGCCAAAGGGCTTTTGTCAGTACGAACGGCAAATGTGGGGTTGGCCTTGGCCCAGGTTTTGGTGTTAACTCCACTCCTCTAATACCAGAACCTGTTTACAAAAAGAAAAAATAGGTCAGCCAATCTCATTCATCAGCAGCTCGAACACTTCCCGGTCTTCAATGCCCAGATACCGCATGGTGATGGCGGGAGATGAATGATTGTACCGTTTGCACAGGATTTCAAAGCCTGCGCCATGCCGGATACGCTGCTGATATCCGAATGTTTTTCTTAATGTATGAGCCCCGTATTGGCCTTTCAGATTGATGGCAGATTCCCAGGAGCGAACCATGCGGCCTACGCTCTGGCTGGTTATGTGGCCGTTGCCTTTCCGGGACTTAAAAAGAAAATCATCGGGTCCGGGCTCAATCTCTGCCAAGTAAGCTTGTAAAGCTTTGTGGACGGCCTTATTTATGACCAGCACATTGTTTTTTCCTGTTTTGGTTTCAACTATGTTAATTGCGGCTCCTATCTTTACATCTTCGACCTGACCGAATTTGATGCGAACCAGGTCTTTTGCCCGCAGGCCGTTGTTAATTCCCATGACCCAAAGCAGATAATCTCTGGGTCTGGACTGCAATAGCCGGGAAATGGCTTTTACATCTTTGGCTTTGCGAATGGGTTCCACGGTTAAATTGGTGGTGCTGGTTTTTGACATGGTGATTCCTCCGTCAATGTTGAGTTTTATATGGATGTGGCCACAAACTGGCCATTCAAAACTGGGTTGGTTTTATGAAACGGCTGAAAGCCTTATTGGGCAAAGGTTTGCAAACGAATGTGCAGGTTTATGCAAAAGTAAGCATTGGGGGTTCTACACGTGTAGAAATCGTTTTTTAATCTGCGGCAAGTTGAAGTGTCCGTATACGGACGGTTCAAATCTAAATCCTTGATAAATCCCTGGGGACCGCTTAAACAAGTAGCTTTCAAGAATTAATCCTGGGAGTGGTTTATGAACAAACTGGAACTGATCCAGGCGCTAAAAGTCAGAACTAAATTGAGTAAGCAGGAAGCCATCGACGTGGTAAATATGATCAACGGGGTGAACACATTTCAACAAGTGAACACATAAGAACACAGGTTTGGGGGTAATTTAAATAATTCAGTTCTCATGAGAAAGAACTGAAAGTCTGTGTTCATAGTGTTCTATGTGTTCTTTTCTGATCAGTACCAATCTTTGTACTCCCCCATCAGTAGTGCCTTTCACCATAGAAACCCATCATCACCCATCCTATCCAGCCACCAATAACGTGTTCGCTTTTTCCTGGAAATAATGTAGGCTACAAAAATGTGTTTCATCGATGAAACGCTTTTTTAAATTGTCCATTGACCCAACCTCGCTCAAAAGGTATGAAGGGCGTTTTTTTAAATGGAAGGATCAAATTGTGGCACTGACAAAAACAGATATTGTTGAACGGATTGCAGAGAAAAATGATTGTAGTCCGACCGAAGCAAAAGACGTCTTAGAGGAGCTTCTTGAAATCATTAAATCTACCCTTGCGTCAGGTGAAGATCTTATGATTAGCGGTTTCGGGAAATTTCAGGTAAATGAAAAACAACCGAGAAAGGGACGAAATCCAGCCACCGGGAATTCAATGGTGCTGGCCAAGAGGCGGGTGGTTACATTTAAATGCGCCGGGAAATTGAAGGGCCGAATCAATGAACAAAATTGACCCTAAATTATATGGACTGACGGCACGAACAGTTTTGCTGAAGGATGATCGTGATAACTTTGTCCTTTCTATCGACAGAAAAAGCCGGATCATCATGAAGGATGCCAATGGTATCCTTGAAAAAGCCGACAAAATAAGAAAGACCGTCCCAGGAGCTACAATCACGCTGGAAACGACAGCGCCTGTTTGCAGCAAATCAACCAAGTTTCTTTCAGACAATGGAATTGAGATCATTTCAAAAGCATAATGGAACCAGTCATCCCAGATAAAAATGAATTCCACAAAGGCTTTCCAGAAGGCAAATTGGGCAGGCTGCTGCAGATCGTCTATGAAATCAAACTCAACGGCCTGGAATATCTGTTCAAACCGAAATGAAGCTCTATACCGCCCAATACAAATATGCTGGTGATGACCGGCTTGATATTACCGTAAAAGGCAAAGATCCAATAGGCCGTTGTTTTGCACCCACCTGGAAAATGGTCATGGGATCGAAGGACGGGAAAATATCTTGGGATGAATACAAACAGATGTATCGGGAGCTGATGCAGAAATCTTACCGGGGAAATTTAGGCGTCTGGAATGATATTTTGGGCCGGGATGAGGTAACGCTTGTTTGCTTTTGTGCATCCGGGACGAGCTGTCATCGGTATCTTCTGGCAGGATATCTGGAAAAACTTGGCGCTGAATATATGGGCGAACGGGTTTGATGCCTGACAGAAATTGCCCTGGTGATGGCCCAGCTAAAATCCGGCAAGGCCGTTATTGTTTTTGACCAGAAAACTGAAACCTGTTTTGAGAGGTGATGATCCGTTGTTGAAGGCTCTGGATGGGTGAGCTTTAGTTCAGGTAGTGAGGGCTGTGCTGGTTTTTGTTATATGGAGCAATGCTTTTGGTAGTGGTGGGGGTACTGGGATGACGACGTTGTTCTCAATTTATATCTATAGGTGATAATCCTAATTTGAAAAGGATATATTGCTCCGGCAATTAAATAGCCGATGATCCTTATGATGATATCTTCTATGTTTTAAAGAGTTTTCTCTTTAAAACAAGTCATGTAAATAATTGCCGGATCAATAATATTCCTTGAGCCAGTTTTTAGAGCTTGGATTTAAATAATACCGGAATAACAGGTCTTTCACTAACGGCTGGGACAATAAATAATGTTTGACACGGTTGTTGAGTTATGATAGCAGAATTACCCAATTTACAAATCAGTCCGTATGTTACAATACCTTAGATTTTAATGTTTCATTAATATTAGGGTTTTATTAATGGTTCTATTTAACTTCCTAAGATCTCTCTTTCGGTCAATATTTCAAACTAAATCAAAATATGACTTCGAAAGCACTGATAGCATTATAGCTTATTGGGATGTTAAAAAGCGAAAAATAAGAACTTTTTTTGCTTTGTTTATAATCATATTCAATCTATTCGGCTTTGAATTATCAACACCTCAATATAGCCTCACATCTGAACTTGCAACCATATTAACACATCATATAGATTTCATATCGAGCCTTAGTAAAAAAATATCGCCTCCTAAAAATTTAACTGATAAGACTGTTACAAATGCCGATTATTCAAAAATCATAAAGCAGGTAAAATTTGGGCAAACCATTAAATGGTTAGTATATGGAATATTTATTGTTCTTTTTATATTTGTTTTTATTAATGCAGACCCATTTAGCAAAAAACATTTAATATTAGAAATAATTGAAGAGGAGAAATACAAAGAAAGGTGGAAATTACCTAATTTCAAAGATATTCAAGCTTACGCAAAAATAGCACCATCAAATGTATTATTTTTTAGATGCCAAGATTGTGTGCACTCAAATCATTGTAAAAACAGTTTAGTCGATAAAGGCTATAAAAGAAACGATGTCTGGACCAAAATTTTCATTGAATTAAGCCCAGAGACTGTCTTTCAAAATTTGTATTTAGTAAATCAATGTCGAAAATGGCATTTTTTAAAATACTCATTTTTGCTTTCCACCATCTCCCTTTTAGTCGTCTTTGTAATAATACGAGCCTGTGAATTTTATTTAACAAACCTTTTTGTTATTCAAAATTGGCAATTGCTCCTGTTGATAATCGGCAGTCTTATTACATTTTTTATTTTGGATAAAATAGATCCTTCCCTTAAGGAATTAAGGGATCATTTAGGTACTTTCTATTGTTCAACAGAATTTAAAACCCTATTTAAAGAAAAAAACTGTTTACGTAAAGATCCTACCGAATTATATTGTCCCGTCAAAAGCGCAACAAGTAAAGAAGAAATATTAGTACAATCTTACGAGAAACAGATAAAATGTTTAAAAATGACAATAGATCATTTTGATTTAACAACAGTACACAGGATAGATAAATTGGTCGACAATCTTAAGGGGGGGGACGATTAGGCGAAAGCCATTAATTCAAACCATTCTATCCAGTATTGCGTACATGTATAAAGAGCTATACAAAGACGGTTCTGTTTTTACAGTTTCCCTACTTGTACCTCAAGGCGAGACTTTAGTAACCTGGATCTCTCAGTCCAATAATGAAAGCTTTAACCATTGTAAGGGTGAATTATTAAGAAATATTAACAGGAATGACGTTTTTGGCTTATCAGGAAATAGCGTCGCATCAAAGTGTTGGAGGCACAATCAACCACTTTCATCGAATACTCATATATCCTTTATATACGAAAATCAAGAAGATAGACTCAAGTCGATCATTGCAATGCCGATTGAATGCTCAGATAAATTATACTTGAAAATAAATGAGAGTCACTATAGTGTGGATAAGGTGGTCGGAATTCTATGTGTTACAAGTTCTAATCCTCATGCATTCAGCGAAGAGACGTGTGATGTGAACATGACTATGTTGACACCCCTTCGTGCTATGATTAATTTACAATATTCGTTACGTGCTATCGAAAAATTACGGATTGAAGAAGGGCAAAATGAAGAATTTATATTTTGATAAAATTTTTGATAAAGATGAAGTAGAGTCGTCAGATAACTCTATATCTCATGCTGAGAACCTTGCATTAAAATCGGGTGCCAAAATAGCGTATGAGAATGCAGAGAATTATGCACAGCTTATTTCAATACTCATAGATCCAATGAGACCCCACTCTTCATTCAAGCCTAAAGAAGGAAACTGGTTTAAAGGTTTTAAAAAATGATTTTATAGCAAATAGGAAAACGACGTTTATGTTTTTTATCCCAAAACCTTCTCAAGCAAGGCGTCAACTACTCCAACATTGTACCACCTGATTTTTGAATAAGAGTTGCACTTTTTCAGCCAGCCCCCATCCCCAAAATGTATTTTTCCCGTTTCATCGATGAAACGGTTTACAGCAGTTCCGAATGATTTTTGTGCCCGGACCACTTGGGCAGATCATCCTGGGGGTCGATTACCCTTGACCCATAGAAAAGATGGCATGTTGGCCTGAATGCTTCCGGCACCTCAGCTGTATGTCCGAAATCAAATAATGACGGGAAGGCAAGCCACATGCGCCCCTCATCAGCAATGGGCGCGCCACATTTGCCGCAGCGAACTTTACAGGGGAGGATGCGCTCGGGTCGGTTTTGTTCATTGTTATAGAAAACCAGATTCTCCAAACCAGCGGTGAATCTTACATGGCGTTTGTGAAAAATCGCTGCCCACTGCATAGGGGCTCCATGTAGCCTCTGACAAGTCGTGCAATGGCAAATTTTGGCATCCACTGGATCTGCGCTCACCTCATATCGAACGGCTCCGCAAAAGCATGAGGATTGGTATTTGGCAATAAACCCTTTGTCTTCCAGGGAGGCACATTCGGGTCCGAGTGAATTTTCCATTTTTAACACCTGTTCTGTTTATTGACTTTATCCGTGCGGGTGTTTCATCGACGACATAGTTCTGTCAAAACTAAAAAGAATGGGTAAAAATTTTACTGTTTCCTGAATCAAAAATTCTACGGTTTGAGTGCGCTTTTCTTTCCGACAGAATCTTTAGGGCCGAGTACCCCTTCAAAATCTACAGATATCTCACGAATGCTTGAAATTGATTGTGGAAACTTTGTTATGTAACTATTTATTCTTTCAATTTTTTTATGAAAGTATTCAACATCCGAATCCTCCAAAACTTTTTTTTCATTCTTATAGTCAGACAGCGATTGGCATAGCCCTTCTAAAAGTGCTTCTGTCTCAAACAACCTATGAGTCAGTTTGACATATTTCAGTAATTCATTTTTTGTTAATAACTTGAAACATTGATTTCTAACACATTTCAAATCGTCGTGTTCATCTTTAGTAAAATTTGCAGCAGTATTTATGTAATAACCTTCTTTAATAGTGTTTGATTTTACAGCCTCAAGCCATTCCGATATATCTTTTTTGTAGGCTTCAAAATGCGAATTTAGAACGACAATTAAATATGATAATAATTTTTGCCGAAGTATATACAATCCTATACATTGGATCGAAATCCAGCCCCCAAAACCACCTAACGCTGCCACAATAATTTTTGACAAATTGCTTTCTGCCGCTACCGGAAAAGGCGAAATATTGGTTGTCGTTTCTTGTTGCGAGCTACTGTGTGGAAGCGTTTGTGAATGTACGTGTTGTGTGCTAAACAAAACACATAAGGCTATCACAATAATATAGGCCAGATTTTTCATATATTCCCCTTTTTCATTATGAAATTACATACTGCGCGACACGCTCTTAAACGAGTCCGGTTTCATACATTCCTCATCAAGAAAGAAAGTAGGTATTTCGTTGATTCCGCTACGCCTCTTGCAATTCAAATAAGCAGTATCAATTTAACAGCAAGTAGCGTAATGTCATGAACCGAATACCGACACTTTCATAACAGGTGTTGAAAAATCAATGATCAATTAATTGATATCCTTACCCAACCCAAATTTGCAAGAAAAAACATGGTCCTAATGAATTAAAATCTGAAATCAAATCACAAGCGCCACGCCACAAACACTTTTAATTCATGATGTGATTTATATCCTATCGCTAAAATTTGATTTGGTGTTACTTATCATTGATAACGTGTCTTTTTTTCAGGGAATTTGCATCAGGCATATCTTTGCGGTATTTCATCGATGAAACAAATTCCCCAAACGCAGTCTTGCTGATCGTTCTTGATTTGAACTGGGAAGGGAGCAGTACTCACCTTGGAAGCACCCGGATGAAGTTTTTCCAGCGTTTAGTCGACTAAACACCAAAAACCTGGATGGCATCTGGGCAAATTAATGGTTTGTGCAGGGACTGCTTCAGCACTGNCCCTGGGAGGACTGGTGGTATTTAAGTGCAGCAAACTAATGAGGTACCTCTTCAATAGTTCTTATCAAGCCCATAACGTATTTTTTTAACCACGGGGTCTACACCAAAAATTTCTGTAAGATAATTCATCAATGAAACACCGCTATTAAAATTATCGCCGGAAAAAGCCTGTCTGATCGGACCTGATTTCAACATGACCAAGCGTTTCATCGATGAAAGATAAAAAAACACGAAATGAATAAAATTCATAAACAGTGAAAAATAAATATTACTATTTCAATACTTCATGTTTTAATAATGCGCTTATTTGTGCGATTTATGGTGTTTCAATGTGGTTTTTATACTTACCTTCACTGAAGCAACAAAAGACCTTTAAATGGCAAATTTAACCTATAAGATAAAGAGGTTAGCCCTACGCGCCTCTAAATCGTTAACCTCATCCAAAGACAATCTTGATAATCCGTGAACATATGTAAAAGCAACCCAACCGACAATATTTTGATCATTTTTGTCCTGGAAAAGAAAAAGAGTAGAAAATAAACAGAAATTGCATAGTAAGAATGTAAAGGATGGAAGCCTATACCACATCTTGTCGGATCGAATATAGGGTCAGCTACTAAATGGTCCAAATCTACAAGCATCGTTGCAAGCATTATTAACCATGCCTTTTTCCAATCTTCTCTAAAAAATACCCAGGCAATCAGTCCTGGAAAAACCAAATGTAAACTGTAGTGAGTTATCTGTTGTAAAGCATACAGCATTTGCTTGTTTTAATAAAAAACAGCCAACCAAATTGTTAAGTTTTTTGGGTCGGTTCGAGTGACTTTATGTTTTGTGTGAGCCGGAATGTTGAGATAATCTCCTTTATTTAAAACTCGTTCAATCCCATTTTCGAACAGAATTGTTCCTGAACCTTCTAATACAACCACCCATTCATTCTCATCCTGGTTATACCATCCGGATTCAGGTGAAGTGTGGCCCAAAGAAACAATACGTTCGATCCGAATATTCTCCCGTTTAACCAAATCAGTAAAGTGTTCAGCAGGCAAGTTGTCAGGAATATTTTCAAACAGGTTAGCCATTAAAAGCCTCAAGATTTAAATTTTGAGAATCAACTTTATTGAAAAATATCTTTACCCGGCCAAATTTTCCATGCTTCGGCTGTCGGGTGGTGTGGGATGGGGCGTCCTCTCCCGATTATGACTTCAGAATTGTGCAAATGTCATGAATGATTTTATCCAGCCTTTTACTCGACAACGATTTCATTGAATATTCTTGTGATATCATTTTTGCATTTTCGCTGTTGTTGAAGGTTTCGATAATTTGTTTTTTGGTCCACTTTTTAAACACAAAACCAGGTGACAAGGTATAGTATTCTGGTTTGTACCAAAATTCATTCCCAGTTGAGTCTACCACTTGAATATAATTTTTATTTTCAATCGGCACTGAAAACATACAACCTTCGGCCAATTGGTTAATATCAAATGCCGAATAAAGTCTATCAGCGGATACTACAATTACCGGATATTTGGGTCCTCTAAATAAAATCTTAAACTCAATTTGATCCATATCTTTTTATTCTTCTGCTTTTCCTCAAAACACTACAACAACATTGCAACCTTTCCCAAGTTGTCATCATTTTAGGCAGGTTGGGCCAGAAACGTAAATCAATATTAATTGGAGAATATCCTTACCCGACCAACCTATGCAAGCAAAACATGCTCTTTTATGATTATGCTCTTAAAAATCAACTGGCCTTCAGCACCGGTATATACCCCATCTCCTCTTCATAAATCTGGAACATAATTTTTTGCAGCCGGGCTGAATGTTCTTCCTCAACAATGGTGCTGTCATGAATGGGGAGAGCAACGATGCCCTTGGCATGCAGTTTCATCATAATCGTCTCCATAATACGGCTGTCTGTGTTTTGCAGGTCAATGCCAGCCCCAGAGAACAGAAACCCCTGAATGGGGGCGTGGTGGGCCTTAAAATCATCCATCATTTTGCGTATCTTGGTGAGATCCTGAGCTGCATCAAAACCGGCATCTTCAAGGGCATCACGGACCGCAATATGGGAACCCCGTTTGTCGGCATTGATGCTGATCAGGGAAACCAGTTTATATTCATTTCTCTGGGAACCGTCACCAATGGCATACGGGTCCCCGGTAAACTCCAGGCCCAATTGATGATAAAGCATGCGGATGTGAAGACCGGAATAATCCCACTCAACGGTTTTTTTGCCGTCAATGTAAATGTGCTTCCTGAACTTGCTGGACATTCCCTGGTAATAGGGTCCGTAAAACCTGCCACCTTTATCAAAATCTTTGGAGCCTCGGTTAAACACCCGGTGCATGTCCTTCACCTTGATTTCAAACACCAGCTTTTTTATCCCGAAGTCAATGAGTGGGCGGTCCTGTTTGATGAACTCTTCTTTCTTGGCTCTGGCATTCATTAGACTCAAGAGTTTCTTCATCCACAGTAGATGTAAAAAAAGTGCTGATTCTGGCTGTAAGCCTTGGTACTGTTGGTTCTTCAGGCTATGAGTTATGGTAGACAATAGAGTAGTTCTATTCAAATCAGCTTCAATGAATGACCTATACAGTGCTACGGGATAGGAGTACTTCTTGTATGAGAGAACCTCTATATCCATGTGATCCATAGCAGTACTGGTGTCTTTAGCATAGGAAGCACTCTTGATGATGTTGTGTGTATGAGTACCGGTTCCTGTAGATGGATGAGTACTGTTCATGACAGTGTTATCAATATCATTACCACTATTACCACAGCCCATGAGTGCTACCTCCTGGAGTTCTATCTTACCCTTGATGAGATTAGAGAGTATGTTGACTGTCAGGTCTTTCTGGTTGACCTCATCTGATTCATCCAGGCGCACGGTGATTTTTTTTGCATTAGCAAGATTGTTCAGTGGCACCATTCGGCTACGCATTTTTAATTCCATTTTTTCCACTTCTTCGGGAAGTACCGTTTCTCCTTTTTGGAAACGCCAGGATCGAATCCAAGAATATTTTCATATTCATCCACCATTTGCTTTCTCAACAAGTTTTCGTATTGCTGAGGCACCACAAAACTGTCATGCACTGGAAGGGCAGGAATGTTGAGGGCCATCAAATTGGTCAAAATGGCATCCGCAATCCTGCTGTCAATATTTTGGAGTACAATGCCTTTACCGGATGCTATGTCATCGGCAATGTCAGGATGCGCCAGTTTCGCCCGCGCAATAAGACTTTTCAATGCCTTGTCTTTCAAGATATCATCTCTGTATCCTTCATCCACCAGTTTTTTCCTGATGCCCTGAATGGCCTTGGTGTCGTTGGGGGCATTGATGGCCGTAAGCAGTGCTATTTTCTTTATTGAGCGGTCTTCCGGGCCAACAATCATCTCGTAAGGGTCTTGGGCTAAATTAGGTTCTGTCTGATAATTCCAAAATTATGATTATATTTCCCTCAATGGCGAAAAGTATTAATCATGATGGAGGAACATATGGGGCTGAAATCGAGAGAGTTATCAGATCAAGAGTGGGTATTGTTAGTTCCCTTCATGCCGGAACAAAATGGGCCTGGGCACCCTTGGAAAGATCATAGACCCATAGTTGATGGTATTTTTTGGATACTTCGCACCGGTGCTCCATGGCGTGATTTGNCGGAAAAGTACGGACCATGGCAAACAGTTTACGACAGGTATGTACGCTGGCGTAAAGACGGAACATGAAATCAAATACTTTCCTACCTGCAGGCCAAAGCCGATTTGGATGGAAACATTGATTGGTCATTATTTTGTATAGACGGGTCGAATATCCGCGCCA
>NZ_KB892904.1 GCF_000373985.1 Desulfobacter curvatus DSM 3379 | reverse complement strand
TCTTCGGCTGTCGAAGGGCGAAACGGCTATCTCTCTCAACGCCATCATAGCGGAAGAGGAATTTTGCCCGAACGTCTAAAAGCATTAACCATTATTCATAATTTTACATTGAAACGATTTGACGGTACCACTGCGGCGAATCGATTATTTGGTAAAGAGTTTCCAGATCTTTTTGAATGGATTGTTCATAAAATGGATGATTTACCTTTGCCACGGCAGTATAAAAATACTGTCCCAAATAACTATTTGAAATTACAAACTGTCCCGGCTTAAACCGGTAGCCCCTCTTTTAGATTATCATTGGTTGTTGCCATTCTTCCTCCTTATATTTAACCAATTGATGAGAAAAGCTGAATTTATATGCGTACCTTGCTTTTTTACTATTTTTGGGGATTTTTATCAATCATTGTATGTCCCATTAACATGATGAATAATTAATCGGCCAATGGGAAAGGTCATCTCGTTTGAATAAGCCTGGAAAGTTGGTCAATGAGGTTCGGAAAGCATTTCAAGGTACAAGGAAGGGAAACCATATCAAAGGTTTTGGCCTGTTTGGACACCGCTTCCCCCCATATTCGCAAGGGGGCGTATTCATAAACTTGACCCAGTTCGACGATCTCTTCGGCAAAGACTTGGACATTTCCAATGATCATGGCCTCACTGAGGTATTCCAACCTGCCCAGCATCTCCTCCTTGAGCAGGGTCAACAACTCCTCTAATCTATCAAGCGCCATGGGCGTATCGTCTTTGGGCGGGGGAAAGAGGTTAAATATTTTTTTTTCTTCGGCTTGTGCCGTAACCACATCGCAGGGCAGGGAAGGAGGCTTCCTGGTCCCGCTTTTGACATTGGGAATGGAGACCCGGAAGCGGCTGCCTTTTCCCGGGGTTGAGTCCACCTCAATGGTGCCGCCCATGGCCTTCACTATTTTTTTGGATATGGAAAGCCCAATGCCGGTTCCGCCGTAGGTATAAAAGTTCTGGCCCTTTTGCTGGCTGAACCTTTCAAATATCCGTTCCCTCTGGTCGGGGGCAATGCCGATACCGCTGTCTTGAATGATAAAGAAAAGCTCTGAAAACCCGGACCCTTTTTCAAGGTGCCGATACCCGGCCGTGAGTTTAACAAAGCCGGATGAGGTGAATTTAATGGCATTTCCCGTTATATTCATCAGAACCTGCCTGAGCCTTACTCTGTCCAGGACGATGCTGGGGGGGACCTCTTTTCCCACCTCCATGTGGAATTTAATTCCCTTGATCTGGGCTGTGTTCGCGTAAATTTGGTTGAGTTCCTTAAGCAGTCCTTCAAGATTAAAGGTGCCATAGTTCAGAGGAAAGCTCCCGGATTCAGCCTTTGACAGATCAAGGATATCGTTGAGCATGGCCAGAAGTGAATTTCCGGCAGAGCGAATGGTGGCCACATACTCTTTAATGGCGTCATCCTGGATCTCTTTATAAATGATATCGGAGAATCCGATGACCAGGTTCAAAGGGGTTCGGATCTCATGACTCATATTGGCCAGAAACTCGCCCTTGGCCTGGCTTGCAGCCTCTGCTTTATCCTTTGCCGCATTGAGTGCCAGGGTCCGATCCTTAACCATCTCTTCAAGTTTTTGTTTGTTTTTGACAAGCTCGTTTTCCACCTGGTCCTGCTTTTTGAGCAATTCGGATTTCATCTTGTCAATGGCGCGGAGCTGCTCGGTGACCTGCTTTTCTTTTTCCAACTCTTCCGCCTGGACCTTTATTTTTTTTTCCACCCCCTTATGGGCAAGCCGCCGGCCCCAAAGCCAGATCCCGATGCAGGCAATAGCGTAGGCTGGATAGGCCCAGGTTCGTTCCCAGGGCGGTTTGTCCACCTGGATTTTGATGGCCTTGCCCTTTTTGTTCCATACCCCATTGTTGTTGCTGCCCAACAGGTGCAAGGTATAGGTGCCCCCGGGCAGGTTGGTGTACTTGCCGTATCGCCGGTTTAAGGTCCGGTCCTTTTGGGTTTCAAATCCTTCAAGAAAATAGGCAGATTCATTGTTCACGGGACGGGTAAAATTCAGGACTGAAAATTCAAATTCAAAAAAATTTTTCTGCCAGGGCAGATGGATATTTTCAATAATTTCAGGAGCTATTCCGATGTTAAGGGGGTGCCCTCCCTGTTCAAGGGCAATCAGCCGCACCGGCGGGATATAGGGATTTTTTCTGATTCTGTCCGGATGGAAGCGATTCACCCCTGAAAGGCCGGAAAACCAGAATTCTCCCTCCCGGCTTTTCAGCGCACTGGTGGCAAAGACACTGAACCGGTCTCCCTGGAGTCCGTCTTTTGCCGAGTAATGGTCCAGAACCTTCCACGCTTTGGTGTCAAAGACATATAGCCCCTTATCAGAACTCAGCCAGAGCCGTCCCCTGTCATCTTCCTGAATGGCCCGTATGGCTCTGGCGGGCAGACCCTGTACCGCTGTTACCGGCGTGAACATCCCATTTTTTTTATCGAAGAGATGCAATCCCCCATCCTCGGTACTCACCCAGAAGCAGCCTTTTGCATCCTCATGGCAGTCATTGATGTTGTTTCCCCGAAGGCCGGTTTTTCCTTTTATAAACCGGTGAAAGGTTTCTGTGGCAGGGTTATAGCTGTTCAGACCGAGTTTAGTGCAAATCCAAAGGGTCCCCTCCCGGTCCTCAACCAGGTTAAATGCCACTTTGTTACTCAAACTTTGGGGATCGGCACGGTCGTGAACAAACTGCCTGAACCTGCCTGTCTTCTTATTGAATCGGAAAAGCCCGTTCTCCTGGGTGCCGAACCAGAGCAGGTCCGGATTGAGACTATCCTGAATAAGGCTTCTGGGCGGTGCCTTGTCGGCCAGAGGATTCTGGTAGGTCGCTTCCAGGGTTTGGTTCTCCCGGTTGTATATATTCAAGGAGCCGTCACCCGATCCCACCCAGAACCGGCCGGCATTGTCCTCGCACATCGAATATACCGAAGAAAGGGCCGGGATTTTTTGTGCAATGGGGCCTGCCCTGGAAAAGTCATCTGTCTCTGGATTGAAACGGGAAAGGCCGCCCTGGCTGCCGCCGGCAACCCAGATGGTGTTCCGGCTGTCCTGAAAGAGCGTGATCACTGAGTTGGATGCCAGGCTTGTGCCGTCCCCGGCATTGTGGCGGTAAACTGAAAATTGGTGGGCAAAGCTGTCCCAGGCATCCACAGGGCCTGTATTTTCCACTGTCCAGACAATTCCCTGGCGGTCCGTGAAAAGGTCCATGATTTTGTTGCCCCTGGGGCTCAGGGGATTATCCGGATCATGGCCCAGGGATGTGAAGGTCTCAGCGTCGGTGTTAAAAATTTCCAGCCCAACCGGGGCAGTATAGGAGTGGGAAATCCAAATATTGCCCTTTCCGTCGGACATGAGCGCGTAGACATAATTGTCGGCCAAGCCCTGCGCTTTATGGGGGGCATGGGTAAATTGCCGGGTCTCAAGGGTCTGGGGATCTATACGAAAGAGTCCGGCTCCGGCGGTGCCGATCCAGATAAATCCCTTTGGCCCCTGGATGATACTGTTGATGCACCCGGTGCAGTAACGTTCTGAGTCGTTCGGGGATTGCCGTTCAACGCTCTCCAGGGAAATTTGGGTAACATGACCTGTTTGTTTATCCAGGCGATTCAGCCCCCCGGCTTTAGTCCCGGCCCAGACCCTGTTCTCCCGGTCCACAAAGACCGTGAAAATATTTCCGTGGCTCAGGCTGTTAGGGTTTTCCGGTTCGGGAAGATAACGGACAAAGGTGTTTTGAGAGGGGTCGTAACGATTCAGACCGTCCTGGGTTCCCACCCAGATTTTTCCGTCCCGGTCTTCGGCAATGGTTCTGGGGGCCCAGTTGAAAAAGTCAGAACTGATGCTGGTCGGATTGCCGGGATCATGTCGGAAATAGATAAATTTATTCAACCGTTTGTCGTAACAATTTAATCCGCCTCCCATGGTGGCCACCCAGATCCTCAGGCCGGAACTGTCGGCAAACACACAGGGCGAAATGTCGTTGTTCAGGGAATCCGGACCGGATACGAACCGCTTCATCTCATACCCGTCCCACCGGACGATTCCTTCGGGGGTACCCACCCAGATAAACCCGTCACGGTCCTGGGTAATGCCGCAATTATAAGACCCTGTATCAAAGGGATGGGAGAACATGGCCTTGAAGGCCGGTGATACGGCGGGGCTGCAGAAAAGCAGAACCGGAATTAGGATCGGGATCAGAAACAAACCCGGGCGGCCTGGTCGTCCATGGAAAAGATGTGTCCCCTTTTTACGCCACTGTTCCCTGAAGCATGCCGTTATCATGGATCTCTTTTCTTTTGTTTGTTCAGCTATAACGTACACGGGCCGTCCTTGGTCTATCGATACCCCTACTTCGGCCCACAACGAATATTGAAACATCTCTTTGGGTTACAGCGAGTTTTTATAAAAAACCTGCTGCAACCCGGTTTTTCGGACACCCCGGGCAGTTGAACTGATACAGGACAGGAACCATGTCCGGGGTTGCCTGATCGTCGAGGCTATCATAAAATGACAGGCATTGCCAGAACCATGTAATCCTCTGGTCCGGGGTTTTGCGGTAGAATACTACCCGGGTAACCTTAATGCCTTGAAGTTGAAATCATTATCATCTCTTCAACGATGGGGGGAACTCACCACACCACTCTCCGGTCGGCTGACAACTCGGCCATGATTCAGCCGGATGAAACCTTTATCACTCAAAGGAGAACCAACATGTTCAGATTTAAGATCAACGGGTTTTTTCTTCTTCTTTTATTTTTCCTTGCTTCCTGCGGTCCGACCCCTTCTTTTTTGAAAAAAACCGGCAGTCCGGCCGGCGTTCCTACCGATCCGGATTATCCCTTCAGTCAATATGTTCAGGAAAGCAGAAAAAATATTGAACACATCCTGGGCGATCTGCGGTTCAGCAGCGGGGACAGTCCCTATCTTGGTAAATATTCGGCTGCCCAGGCAGCACAAATGCGGGGGCCGTTTGAACGCCTCCCGGAAAAGGGCAGCACTGGGCCCGGCAAGGGTAAGGGGTTTCTCCTTATTCATGGGCTCACCGACTCCCCCTACCTGATGCACAGTATTGCCGACTCCCTGCATCAGGCCTATCCCAACGGCACCATTCGGGCCGTGCTGCTGCCCGGTCACGGTACGGTTGCCGGAGACTCCCTGAACATGCGGCATACAGACTGGATGGCCATTACCGACTATGGGGTCCGCAGCTTTGAAAATATGGAGACGATTTCCGATCTTTACCTGGTGGGATTCTCCACCGGCACGGCCCTTGCCGTGCGACATCTGCTGGACAATCCCAAAAGTTGTAAAATCAAAGGACTTATCCTGATCTCCACAGCTGTTAAGGCCAAGTCAGAGGCGGCCTTTCTTAGCCCTTACCTGCGCTGGGTAAAGGACTGGCTCGACACATTTGAAGAAAGAGACGCGGCGCGGTATGAATCATTTTCCGTCAATGCCGGCGCCGAATTTTACCTGCTCACCAAGAACATCATGAAAAGCAAAAGCCTCATTAACGTGCCTGTACTCATGGCGGTCAGTGCTGACGATGACACCATAGACGCCGATGCAGCCCGGCAGTTTTTTTGTGACCGGGTGACTGCCCGGCGCCGGGGCCTGATCTGGTATGCATCCCGTCATGCCGAGCGAAACATTGCTCCGCCCTGTGGGGATATCAAAGAAGTCAAGCTGGGTCCGGTGGACCGGGAGTTCCAGGGAACAGCATATCGGTTCGCCAACTACGCCCATACAGCCCTATCCATGAGCCCGGCAGATGAACATTACGGCGTCAACGGCAGGTATCACCACTGCAAAGCCTATGACACCCCACCGGACATGGAAGATTTTAATAAATGCCAGCAAGGCTCAGCCAAAACCATTTTCGGGGAAAAGGATATTGCCTCAAACGCGGCCAAAAAAGAACTGGATTACGATTACTGGAGAAGAGGAACCTTTAACCCGGATTATTCGAGACTGGAAAGAGCCATGATCTGCCTTGCCGATGAAACCTGCGATCTTCAAAAATCTTTGGATGATCAATAAAAGGCTGCCTAAGTGAAAGTAGGCAGCCTTTTTAAGATGATATGCGGTTTGTTAAAAACGGTCTGATCAGCTGGGAAACATGTTGTCTTCAATTTCCACAGCCACGGCGCATGTGTTAAGCAGGGCGGCAAACCGGCCCAAGGTGACGGGCAGTACGGTTTGGGCATAAAACTCAAGACTTTTGATAACGCCCTGGTAGAAGGGGATATCTTTTTTCTTTGCCTTTTCAAGTTTTTGGGCAGCGGTCACGGCGCGCCACAGCAGCATCCAGGCAAAAATGGTGTCACCGGTGGCATCCTGGAACGGATGGGCATTGGCAAAGGCGACAAGCACTTTGGGGCTCATGGCGGTGGTGCCCATGTGAATGGCCACTTCACCTAATTTGTTTACCACCTCTTCGACCTTGGCCGCTGATTTTTCAAGTGCCGGTATATCCTTGGCCAGGGCAATGGTGGCCTGCATTTCGCCGAACAGGTCCATGACGGGTTTGCCTTTGTTCATACCGAGTTTTCGGCCTAGAAGGTCCATGGCCTGGATGCCGTTGGTCCCTTCGTAGATCAGGGTGATTCTGACGTCCCGCAGCAACTGGGCCATGGGGTACTCTTCGATAAATCCGTAACCGCCGTATACCTGCATGCCCTGGGAGCAGACCTCAAAGGCCCGGTCTGTGACATACCCTTTGGCAATGGGGGTGAGTATTTCAACAAACCCATGGTATTTGGCTTTTTCTTCTTCGGTTGCCGCATATTTGGACATGTCAATGCAATAATGGGCATAGTAGATCAAGGTCCGCATGGCTTCCACATTGGTTTTCATCATCATGAGCTGGCGCCGCACATCAGGATGGCGGAAGATGGGGACGGCCTGGGCTTCAGGGTTCCTGATTTCCGTCAGATCCCGGCCCTGGATACGGTTTCTGGCATAGTCCAGTGCATACATATAGGCGGCGCCGGCACAGGCAAACCCCTGGACCCCTACGAGTAATCGGGCTGCATTCATCAACAGGAACATGGCTTTCATGCCTTTGTTTTCTTCGCCCAAAAGAGTGCCGATGCAGTTGCCTTTGCTGCCCAGGGACAAGGAGCAGGTGGCGTTGCCGTGGATGCCCATTTTATGCTCAATGCCGGTGCAGATGACATCGTTGAATTCGCCCAAAGAGCCGTCTTTTTTCACTCTGTATTTCGGGACCAGAAATAAGGAGATGCCCTTGGTACCGGCAGGGGCGCCTTCAATGCGGGCCAGCACAGGATGGATGATATTTTCTGTCAGATCATGTTCACCGCCCGAGATAAAAATCTTTTCACCCACAATGTTATAAGTACCGTCACCGTTAGGGACCGCCTTTGTGGTCAGTGCGCCGACATCGGAACCTGCCTCCGGTTCGGTGAGCAGCATGGTGCCGGTCCATTTGCCGGTGTACATGTTTTTAAGATAGGTGTTTTTCAGTTCCTGGGTTCCAAATTCCTCAATAAGGTGGCCTGCTCCCTGGGTTAGGCTGCAGTACATCATGAAGGGGTAGTTGGCTGCGTTGAAATATTCAGCGGCTGCCGCTGCAACAGTAAAGGGCATGCCCTGGCCGCCCCATTGGGGATTTTCAGTGGGGGCCAACCATTCTCCTTCATTAAACAGATCAAATACACGCTTAAAAGACGGTGGCGTGGTGACCTTGCCGTTTTCAAGCGTGCAGCCTATCTCATCCCCTTCTTTGTTTATGGGCAGAAGCTCTTTAAGCGCCAGATTTTTTGCCTCTTTAATAACCATATCAATGGTTTTTTTGTTAAAGTCGGCATAATTGTCATTCAGTTCTGCAAGGGTCTGCGCCTGAAGGATCTCGTGAACAACAAATTCAATGTCCCGCTGGTCGGAAATTACCTGTGCCATGTGCCCTCCTCACTTGGGATTCGTATGGAATCGTAATGAATAAACCTTCATTATAATATTTTATTCATATTCTGCGTTCGTATTATTCCCCGTATATGTATTTTATATTGATCACATTTTGATTACAATGCTTTATAAATAAATGGGGCGTTTTGATTTATTTTGGGGGGCAGTGGTTCTCCAAAATGAATTGTCATTCATTGCATTAATTTTGTTCCTTAGTCAAGAAATTTTTACAAACCAAGGCAATGTTGATATATAGTTCCACCATGGAAAAAATAATGATTTCAGCTTGTCTTCTGGGACAGCCGGTGCGTTATGACGGCAGGTCCTGTCCCTTTGAATGCTCATTCATAAACCTGTGGCAGGCCAACGGGTTGCTGGTCCCGGTTTGTCCGGAAATGGACGGCGGCCTTCCTGTGCCCCGGCCACCGGCAGAGATCACCCCCGGCGGCGGCCCGGGGGTTTGGGCGGGAACGGCCCGGGTCAAGACCCGAAAGATGGATGTTACCGATTTTTTTATCAAAGGCGCGCAGGTTGCTTTGGACAAAGCGATTGCCTGGGGCATCAAAACGGCCCTTTTGAAACAGAAAAGTCCGTCTTGCGGAAGTTGCCGGATCTATGACGGAAGTTTCAACCGGTCTCTTGTGGACGGTATGGGGGTCACAACTGCCCTTTTAAGGCAGAACGGTATTACGGTGTTTGGTGAAGACCAGATAGACCAATTGCCGTTTAAGCCAATATGATATTTATACTGTGGGCCAAGGCCTAAAAAAAAATAAAGAAACCGGGCTTGGCCAGGGGAGAAATTTTTATGCCGGACATCATAGTCGATTCCTGGGGCATGCTCCAGGAGGAATTGTTCAAAGGGGCCTGGAATGATACCATCCAAAGGTACCGGCCTCCTTTTGTTTACCGGGGGTTGTCCGATGCATCCTACCGCCTTGAAACTTCTTTGATGCGCCTGGGCGGACCGTTCTGGTCCCTTGAAAAACATCTGCTGCGGAATTTCCGTAAATATTCCCGGGCCCAGGGGCGCGAAGACCCCGATTCTTTCTGGCACCTTCTGGCTGTGGCCCAGCACCACGGACTGCCCACCCGCCTCATGGACTGGACCTATTCACCCTATATTGCCCTTCATTTTGCCCTGGCCAACCTTGAGCGGTTTGACCTGGACGGGGTGATCTGGCGGGTAAATTATGAACAGATCCACGATCGGCTGCCGCCGGAACTTAAAGGACAACTGGCCGCAGAAGGCGCCCAGGCGTTTACCGTTGAACTGCTCACCAGTATCGGCCAGGAGATGCCGGATTGCCACGCCGGGGAAAAAACCTTTCATCAGTATGTTGAAACCTTAACCCAGTTTGATGCCCTGGGGCGGCCCGAGGAATTCCTGCTTTTTTTTGAGCCGCCATCCATTGACGAGCGCATCGTGAACCAGTATGCTCTCTTTTCTGTCATGCCCAATCCCTGCCGCGTGATTGATGACTGGCTGAATCTTCATTCCGATTTTTTTCAGCGCATCATTATTCCGGCAGGCCTTAAGTGGGAATGCCGGGATAAGCTGGATCTGTGCAATATCACGGAGCGGGTGCTGTTTCCCGGCCTTGACGGGCTGGGGTCTTGGTTAAAGCGTCATTACAGTCCTAAAACCTGATCCTTGTTTTTGAACAATTATCATAAGATAAGGGTAAGGTTATGAACGCACAGGTGGATGATGGAAAGGGCAGGAAGATTGGACTTTTCCTGGGCCCGGTTATTTTTATTTTAATGCTTTTGATTCCGGTTCCCCACGGAATGAATCCCGAAGCCTGGCATGTGGCGGCCGTGACTGTACTCATGGCGGTCTGGTGGATTACCGAAGCCATTCCCATCCCTGCCACAAGCCTTCTGCCCATTGCCCTTTTTCCCCTTTTAGGTGTTATGAAATCCGCAATGGCCACGGCCCCCTATGCCAATCATCTGATCTATCTGTTCATGGGTGGATTTTTCCTGGCCGTGACCATGGAAAGATGGAACCTTCACCGCCGGGTGGCCCTGTATACCATCAGAGCCGTAGGCGTCAGTCCCTCCCGGATGATCATGGGGTTTATGGTTGCTACGGCCTTTTTGTCCATGTGGGTATCCAACACGGCTACGGCCATGATGATGGTGCCCATCGGCCTTGCGGTGATCAACCAGGTTACAGGGTTGACCTCTGATGATTTGAGATATGTGTGTGTGGCGGACAGCCCTGAGTTCAATTTCGGCCGCAGTCTGATGCTGGGCATCGCTTATGCTGCATCCGTAGGCGGTGTGGCCACCATTATTGGTACCCCGCCCAACACGGTTATGGCCGGTATGGTTGAAAAAATGTTCGGGGTTGAAATCGGATTCGGCCAGTGGATGCTTTTCGGCGTGCCCCTTTCCGTGATAACCTTGGGGCTGGCCTGGTTTCTTCTGACAAAATTGCTTTTTCCCATGGGAGATCTGGAACTTTCCGGGGGGGCGGCCATCATTGATGCCGAGATCAAAAAGCTTGGCCCCATGTCAGGTGCTGAAAAAAAGATTGTAGCCGTGGGATGCGTTATGGCAGTGTTTTGGCTCTCCCGGGGCTTTTTGGCCAAGGCGGCGTTTATTCATACGATCATGCCCCATTTCAGTTATATAAGTGATGCGACCATCGGTATCATGGGTGCGCTTTTCCTCTTTTGCATTCCTGTGGACTTTAAAAAAAGGACGTTTCTTCTTGACTGGCAAACCGCCGTTAAAATTCCCTGGGATGTGATTTTGCTTTTTGGTGGCGGGCTTGCCATTGCCAACGGATTTACCCGGACCGAACTGGCCACTTATATTGCCGGCCAGTTGGGTGCCCTTGAGGGAACCAGTCTTTTGGTGTTTGTGGGGGCGGTGGTATTGATCACCATTTTTCTTACGGAAATCACATCAAACACGGCCACGGCCACCCTGCTTGTGCCCATCATGGGCAGTGCCGCCATTGCCATGGGCGTACACCCCTTTGCCACGATTATCGGTGCCTGTGTGGCAGCCTCCTTTGCCTTTATGTTGCCGGTGGCTACCCCGCCCAATGCTGTGATATTCGGCAGCGGGTGTGTCTCTATCCGGCAGATGGCAAAGGCTGGTTTGTGGCTTAATATTCTGGGCGCCATTTTGATTACAATATTTGTTGTTTATCTTATACCGCTGTTGTGGGGGATTGATTTGTCCATGGTTCCTGACTGGGCCTTAAAACCGGGTTAAATAGCCGGTTTTCAGTGCAATGTTGCCTACCTGCGATGCTATGCGTTAGTTCAACGCGCCGGCAAAGGTTCATTGGGAAAGCGGGTGAAGTTGCAACTATAAACTGTCGAGTTTTCGGATGGAATTATGGGCTTTGGGATGGTGTCTTTCCCGATTTGACCATCTCATTACCTAAACTAATGCCCGAGCTAAAATTGGATGCTGAGTCCGGCATAAGCATTGGCCGGTTCTATATAGGTCACGCCGTCATATGCTTTTTTTTCATTCAAAAGATTATCAATGCCGGCGAAAACCCGGATCTGGTTTGAGAGATCCTTTGCAAGGTAAAGATTCACAGTGACATATCCGCTTTTGTCTTCGCCAGTTAATTCATGTTGGTCGCCGATATAGTTGATGCGGGTAGCTGCACGAAATTTATAATCAGGGTGATAATAAGCCAGCTTGAAAATGCCCTTTATATCCGGGCTCCCGTCCAGCTCTTCTCCGGTCTTTTTGTTTTCCGTGTCCAGCCAGGTGACGCCGGCCCCGGTGCTCAAATGCCAGGGAAGTTTCATATCCACCCGGGCTTCAATCCCCTGGGTTCTGGCTTCGGCAATATTCCGGTATTGGTAATAGGTTATTTTATTCTTTCCAGAACCCGTGGAGCCAATGAACTGGGTGTCAATCAGATTGTCGATATCATTTCTAAACGCAGTGATCCCTCCTGAAAAAGGGCCTTTGCCCCCTTCAAAACCGATTTCATAGGAGAGGGACTCTTCGGGTTCCAGATCCGGGTTGGGATTGTACACATATTTTGCTTTGTTACGGTAGGAGGTCACAAACAGTTCTGAAATGGAGGGGGCTCTAAATCCTGTGCCAATGGATGCTTTGAGCCTGAGTGCGTCAAGAATGCCGTAGACCAGAGACGCCTTGGGAGAAAACTGGCTCCCGAATTCGGAATGATCGTCATAGCGCAGGCCAGCTGTAATATACAAGGATGAGAAAATCTCAAACTCATCCTGGATGAAAATACTGGTATTATCCAGATCATTATCGGAATCGGTGCTGTCTTCGCGCCCTTCCTGCCGGAACTCGCCACCAACGGACAGAAGATGGGTGCCCATAATCGGGCCGGTATACCTCGCTTCTATCTGGTTTAGCCAACGTTCGGCATCCTCTTCGCTGGTGACGGGCGCTGTGGGCGAAAATTGCATTTTATTTTCATGCTCGGAGCGGTAAGCCCGGACCAATAGATTTCCCTCCCGGGTGATCTGATTGTCGTACTGGATAAAATAATTGAGCCGCTGGTCTTCGGCATTTCGTTCACGGCTCTGGCCCTGGTAATACCGTTCCCCTTTGCGTTCCAGATCAAAGTATTCAAATCCTGCGCTCAGGTTTGATGCATGGGGCAGCGCATAGGTGATCCTTCCTGCCGCTGAGTTCAGATCCTTGTCATCACCATCATCAGGACTGTCTCCGTCATCATTCCAGCCGCCAATGCCCTGGGTGGAACCCGACAGTATAAAAGAAGTCTTTCCCAGCTTGGAGCCAACCCAGGCCGCGCCCATACCGCCGTCAGAATCCTTGTCCAGATGACTTGTGTACCGGGCGATCACCCCGCCTGACGCCTTATCCGGTGCCTTCTTGGTGATGATATTCACCACCCCGCCGATGGCATCACTGCCGTATATGGCGCAGCTGGGTCCCCGTACGATTTCGATTCTCCGGATCATGTTTGCCGGTATCTGATCTGTGCTGGTAAAATCTTTGTATCCGGCTGCCAGCCGCCTGCCGTCAATGAGCACCAGGCTTCTTTTATTTCCGGTGCCTCTGATATTGGCAACCTTGGCCCGGCCGGAGTCCGTGGACACCATGAGCCCCATGGCCTGTTCCAACGCTTCGTCCACGGAAGTTGCCCCCATCTCTTCAATTTCCAGGGCTGTTATAACCTGAACTGATCCGGGTGCTTCTTCCAGGGTTTTTTCCGATATGGTTGCCGTGACCACCGTTGGACTGATATTGACTTCAGCCCAGAGTGGTAATGGGAACAGTAGAATAAATAATCCCATAATCTGCATTTTGGTTTTCATTTTTTCTCCTTTTCATTTGTTTAGTGCGTTTATATTGCCTGATATTTTCATTGTCAATAAAAAAAGTTAGTCTTAAATGTAATTTTCAAGAAGTGCTGATAAGTTTTTGATCTGGAACTTTTTAACCTATATCTTTCAGCGGTGAGTTCCGTTTTAAAATTTACTGTTAATTAAGTAAGATATTTGGTACGCAAAGATTCCCTGAATATAAAAGGGGCAGAACCGGATTTCCGGTTCTGCCCCTTTTATATTCAGGAATTATTGTATTATTCTACAAGGAGGTGACCACCTCGTGAATGACTTCAAACAGTGTCTGGGGTTCCATACCTTTTACCTGGGCAATTTCCTTGATGGTTTGGCCGGGCTCCGCCTTAATCTGTTTAGCCCCAAGGCCGTTGATGATTTTTTCCGTATCCAGATTGTACTGGGTACATAGATCCTCTAAACGCATTCTTCCAATGCCGGGGAAGGGTTGGTCAGGGAACGTTTCGGCATCGGTTGTCTCTTTAGGCGGCAGCATGGCCACATATACATCTTTGGGGGTGCAGTTGTTTGCCCGGGCAATATCAAGCAGGGTCGAGGATTCGTCATCAAATACCATACCTGATTTTTGAAGCTGCTGTTTGATCACGTCAAGATCAAGACCGGTGCGTTGGGCAAACATCTTCAAAGAGGAGAGTTCCGCATGTCCGTAAGGAGGCTCTCCGTATTTTTGAGCCCCGGCATCCTTGAAAGATGCACTGAAATCAAGAATTGTGCTCATGGGCGGGATATGAAGCAGGGTTCCGACCGTGAAAATCAGCGTGAGGGCAAGGGCCACATTAAAATCCGGGGTGAAAATTTTAAGCTGTTTGGCTTTATTTTTCATATAGGCAACCATGGGTTTCCAGTTGTAGTACAGGTGCAAAAGACCTGAGACGAGAAACAGAACACCAAGGTTGATATGAACATCGCCCCAAAGGGTTTTGGTTAAACCCATAAAGCGCCAGTCAGACCAGTAGGACACCCGCCCTTCGGGAACAACATAGAGGACAATGCTGGTCACGATAAGCAACAGAAAAGACAGAAACATGGTTAACGAGGTGATTTTTCTTAATTTCATAGCATTTTTCTCCAGTTGGTGCTTCATACTATACGCCGTGCCTAGCTTTTTCTAACCGATTAAAATTATTTTTGTCAACTTTGATGGTCCTGTAAAAAGTCAGAGCCCAAATCAAACTTCTGTTTTTGAGTTTGCAGACTATTTTGATCATATGATCAAAATCTGTTAAAAAAACAATTTTATACGCCAAATTGCTCTTTGACATTCAAAAAAGCAGTGTATACATCCCGAAAGGACTCTCCTATGCCTCCTTTATGCATAGCTGAGCGTCTTCTGGACAATAGTTGCCCTGAAGAGGTTGATTCCTGCTGCTTTTAAGGTTGCCGCGAACCTTACTGCTTGGAGACCTCGATATTTTAATCGTTTCACCCCGGT
>NZ_KB892903.1 GCF_000373985.1 Desulfobacter curvatus DSM 3379 | reverse complement strand
GTGGGTGAACTCACACACATCCACGTTACATTATCAAAAGACCTGCAGAGTGTCTATTATAATTTTGCGACAAAATAATTTTAGATGTCGCTCCGCCCCCCTGATATCATTGATAATAAATTTTGATGCGTCAGCGCTGATATTTCAGGCCCTAATATTTCAGTTTTGAGTATAAAGTCTTTTTGGACGCTTGGGTTGCGTCGTTTAACGTGTGAATCCCTTTTTTGGCAAGCAACGGAATAAGCTTAAGAAAAATCTGGGCCGTTGCCGAGGCATCACCTATCGCCGTGTGGCGCCCCACAATATCGATTCCGGCAAAATTCGCAATCGCTGCCATATTATGTTTTTCGAACATGGGATAAACGATTAATGCAAGCAGGAGGGTATCTAAAATCGGGCCGTCAAATTTTATTCCGGTCTCGGCCTCTTTCATAGAAAACA
Organism: Desulfobacter curvatus DSM 3379; assembly: GCF_000373985.1. Taxonomy (GTDB): domain Bacteria; phylum Desulfobacterota; class Desulfobacteria; order Desulfobacterales; family Desulfobacteraceae; genus Desulfobacter; species Desulfobacter curvatus. The sequence goes on along the minus strand of NZ_KB892903.1, from coordinate 14,395 downwards.
TCTTCATATCGAATGCCGCATTATGTGCCACCAAAACCGTATCTTCGGAAAATTTACAAAAAAGCGGCAACACTTCTTGTATATCAGGCTTTCCCTTGACCATTTCACCATTTATACCGTGAATTTTTTCAGATTCCAGCGGAATATTTATCTTCGGATCTATAAGCCGGTCGAATTTTTCTCCAGTTAAAATCCTGCCGTTTACGATTCTGACCGCGCCTATGGAAATTATCTCATCATTTCTGGTATCCAGGCCGGTGGTTTCCGTATCGAAAACAGTATAAACGATATCTTTTAAACGCATCTCGTTCAATTTTGAATCGGATTTTCGCTTTGTAAAAAGATCGAAGTCGAAAAAATCGGGCCGCTCGTATGCATCGTGCGCAATGACTATGTTACGCACCTCTTCCGACTCTTTCATCTCTGCAAGGGGTATCATAATTTTTATCCCTTTTTCGCTCTTTTCATTAAAACTTAAACTGATTTGCGCCTCATGATAATTTAAAAAATCTTTCAGCTTTAAAAAAAGGTTATCATCTCTAAAAATCTTCAAATTTTTTTCACCACCCGGAATATGAAAAAAAATCGATAGAAGATTTTCCTCTTTACAAAGCGTGCAGCTAAACGTCTTTTTGAACGTTTTATTTTTCAGAATGGTCAAAATGGATAAAAAAGCATAGATAAAAGAGTAGGTTTCGATCCTTATCCAATTTATATGGGCAGGGAACTCAATTTTTAACGAGACGTTAAGCTTTTCTCCGGCTTTTTTTTGGACCGTCGTTAATATATCTCTGTCCGAAACCACCAGAAACGGCAGACGCTCTTTTATCTTTTCGATATACTCTTTTTCGGACTTTTTTAAATTTTCTTCTATGGCGGCGATCTCCGGCGTTACCATTTTCTCTTTTTTTATCTTATCGAGAAAAGCAAGGATCTCGTTTGCGGTGCATTTGAAGATGTTGTCGATTTTCGCGTAAAGCTCAAAGTCTTTTCCTATGTCATAAAAAACGACTATAAATCCGGCAAAATTGTCACGTTGATCCGCTATCGGCGAGATATCCGCTTTTATCAATACATTGCCGGGGCTTAAGGTTATGAAAGAAGAAGATGCCGCTTCATGTTTTTTAGGCTTTTTCACGTTTATTTCATAAAGCGCATTCGTTATGATGTCTTTATCAATAATATTGAAAATAGATCTGCCGATTCCGATAATATGGTTCTGATCTTCTAATGTTTTGGCTTTTTTGTTGAAAAGATTGATCTCTCCTTCTGTGTTGCAGGCGATTATCCCCTGCGGCAGCTCGTCGAAAAATGATGCGAGCATATTTTTTTCTATTTCGAGTTCGGCTCTTTTTTTGTTTATTTCTTCTTTTATATTTTTCTGTAAATTCTGGTAATGATCCGCAAAAAGGTTTATGGCTTTTACGATAGTTAAGATCTCTTTTCCGCCGTCAATATCTATCCGGTGGGATGAATTAACTGTCGAAATTACGGAGATTTCATCAGAAATTTTTGTCAAAGGAATAAAAAATTTATTCAAAACAGCATAAATCGTGAAGCCGACAGCCTCAAAAAATAAAAAGAAACTGATAAAAAAGTAAACCGCGTGTTCCCTGATTATTTCAAATAAAAAATTTTGGTTTGTGGGGCTGAGCCTGTACCAGAAAACCGCCAAGATCGCTAAAAAGAAAATAAATGGGAGCAGAATCAAGATTCCTGTAAACCATAAAAATTTATTTTTTCTGTTTAACGACATCCTTTATTTTTACATTTTTAAATGAAAGTTCCAATAAATTGTTAAATTACTTTCATGCTTTGTTGTGGGGTGCGTCTGGGTGTCGATAGACCAGGTCCGCCCATGGCTGTTATTCGCATAATCCATTGGAAGTTGACGATCAGGATCTGCCGCCGCTCCAGTGTAGCCGTGTCTTCAGCACCTTGAAATAGGAGTGGGGTTCAAAGGAGATCATTTTTACGCTGTGGCGGCTTTTTTGGATGTAGATCCTGTCACAGGTATCCATATCAAACCCCTCCTGGCCGTCCAGGGTCAGAATCATATCCTCGGGACTGCCTTTCAGGCTGATTTCCACCTGGGTATGGTCCGGGATGAGTAATGGCCGGTTGGTCAGGGTAAAGGGGCAAATCGGGGTCAGGATGATGGAGGGCACTTCGGGATAGACGACGGGGCCGCCTGCGGCCAGGGAGTATGCCGTGGAGCCCGTGGGTGTGGCCACGATCAGACCATCGGCCCGGTAGGTGGTCAAATAGGTGTCGTCCAGATACACGGCGCATGAGGCCAGCCTTGACAGCGCCGCCTTGTTGATGACCGCATCATTTAGCACATCTTCGTCCACGATGCATTGGCCGTCCCGGACCACCCGGATATTGAGGCGGCTGCGTTCCTGGATAAAATAATCCCCTTTAAATACCGTATCAACCACCTTGCAAAGATGATCCTCCGTGGTTTCGGCAAGAAATCCCACCTCACCGAATTTGATGCCCATCAAAGGGATGTTCGAATCACCGATATATCGTGCCACACTTAAAAATGTGCCGTCGCCGCCAAGTACCACAATGCAGATCAGATCTTCGGGGATGGGTGGCGGTGTTGGGGCCTGGGTGTCTATGACCAGGCATCTGTCCCCGATATGCCGGATCAATTCCCGGGCTTTTTTCTGGGCGTGGTCCTCATCTTTTATCACAAGTCCGATGCGCTGCTTACTCACGTCTTTCCTCTTGTCCGTTTTGGGGTTTTTAATGTTCCGCCTCGGCCCAGTTGGCGCCGGCACCAAAGTTGACTTTTAAGGGCACTTTCAGGGGCGTAACATTTTCCATAACCTGCTTTGCCATGGCCATGAGTTTATCTTTTTCCTGTTCCGGGGATTCAAAGATAATTTCATCATGCACGGATAAAAGCATTTTTGATGCCATTTTTTCTGTTGCAAGAGCTGCCTGCATTTTGATCATGGCAAGCTTGATCAAATCCGCAGCACTGCCCTGGATGGGTGTGTTCACGGCAGCCCTTTGGGCAAAGTTTCGCAAATTGGCATTGGATGAGCGGATGTCATCCAACCTGCGTTTTCTGCCGAACAGGGTGGATACCTCGCAGGTCTCCCGGGTCTGTTCGATGGTCTTGTCAATGAATTTTTTTACCCCTGCATAACGCTTGAAATAATTGTCAATATAGATGCCTGCCATTTTCCGGCTGATGCCCAGCTCATTTGACAGGCGGAACGCGCCCATGCCATAGATGATGCCGAAGTTGATGGATTTGGCCTGGCTGCGCATTTCATCGGTGACAAGACCGGGCAGCACCTGGAAAACTTCCAGTGCCGTACGGGTATGAATATCCTCGTCGTTTTGGAAGGATTCAATGAGAATGGGATCATTTGCGCAATGGGCCAAAAGCCGCAATTCAATCTGGGAATAATCCGCTGAAATCAGGGTGCAGCCGTCTGCCGGGATAAAAGCCTGCCTGATTTTTTTCCCTTCGGGTTTGCGAATGGGAATGTTCTGCAGATTCGGGTTGGACGATGACAGGCGGCCGGTGACAGTAATAGTCTGGTTAAAGGACGTGTGGATGCGTCCGGTATCCGGATGGACCAGGGATGCCAGGGCATCCACATAGGTGGATTTCAGCTTGCCCAGAGTTCTGTACCGTAATAGCTTTTCAGGCATTTCATGGGTCTCGGCAAGTTGGGTGAGCACCTGGACATCCGTGGAATACCCGGTTTTTTTCCGGGTCTTTTTAACGGCTTTGAGGCCTAACTTTTCAAACAGAATGACCCCGAGCTGCTGGGATGAATTGATGTTGAACGCTTCCCCGGCAAGTTCGTAGATTTTTTGTTCAAGGGTTTTCAATTCTTGTTCAAATTCCAGGGACATTTTGCCAAGCACATCCGTATCCACTCGGATACCTGCCATCTCCATTTTGGCCAAAACACTGATCAGAGGCACTTCAAGGGTTTCCATCAAAGGGGTAAGCCCCTTGTCCTCGATCTGTTTTTTTAATACCGCATAGGCCATGAAGGTCAGATCTGCATCCTCTGCCGCATAGTCTGCGGCAAGGTCAAGGGGGACTTCCTGGAATCCGATCTGGTCTTTTCCCTTGCCTGTCACTTCTTCATAGGAAACCATTTTGTACCCGAAAAGATTCATGGCAATGCGGTCCAGGCCATGTCCCCGGGTGCCGGGATTGAGCAGGTGGGAGGCAATCATGGTGTCAAACACAATACCTTTAATCTCAATGCCGTACCGGGCCAGAACAATGAAGTCATATTTGATGTTCTGGCCGACCTTCGCAATGTCGGGGTTCTCAAGTAAGGGCTTGAAAATACGGAGGACCTCTTCTTTTTCCGGCATCAGTATATCACCTGTATTGGTGTGTGCCACCGGGATGTAAAATCCGGCATCCTCTTCATATGAAAAGGAGAGGCCTACAAGATCCGCCCGCATGGGATCAATGTCCGTGGTCTCCGTATCAATGGCAAACACTCCTTTGTTTTCAAGTTCCGATACCAGCGTCTCCATGTCGGCAATGGCGTGAACCATTGTATAGGTTTTTTTTGATTTATCTGTTTTTTCGGAAAATTCAGAAGCCAGGGTTTTAAATTCAAATGACTGGAACAGTCCAAAGGCTTTGCGGGTGTCAAACTCCTGCAGTTGAAAATCATCTAATGGGTGCTCAATATTCACATGCCGGTCAATGGCGGCAAGATCCCGGCTTAAATCGACGATCTCTTTGGACGCTGTCAGGTTTTCATGCAGTTTTTTCTTTTTTTTCAGCTGGTCCAGATGATTGTAAATATTGCTGATAGAGCCGTATTCGGCAACCAGTTTGACAGCGGTTTTTACGCCCACGCCTTTGACACCGGGAATGTTGTCGGAAGTGTCCCCGGCAAGGCCTAATACGTCTGTGAACTGCTCGGGTTCAATACCCATCTCCGTTTTTACATTGGCCCGGTCCGTGACGGTGTCCTTCATGGGATCCCAAAGCGTGCAGTCATCGGTGATCAACTGGATAAAATCCTTGTCCCCTGTGACCATGACCACCTTAAATCCCTGCTCCTGGGCAATGCGGGCATAGGTGCCCACAAGATCATCCGCCTCATATCCGGTTTTCTCGATAATGGGGATGTTCAACGCCTTGACAACTTCTTTGATGTCCGGGATTTGAACGGCCAGCTCCTCGGGCATGGGCGGGCGGTTTGCTTTATATTCATCAAACATTTTATGGCGGAAAGTAGGCCCTTTGACATCAAAGAAAACGCCTGCGTACTTGGGTTGTTTTTCTTTAAGCAGTTTGAGCAGGATTCGGGTGAATCCGAATGTGGCATTGGTGGGATGCCCCTTGGAAGTGGCCAGGCTGCGGATGGCATGAAAGGCCCGGTATAAAAATGCGCTGCCGTCGATCAGGTAAATAGTGCTTGGTGCCGCCATGATATACTTTCCTGAAAATTGTTTGTTGAATTATTATTTAATTAGCGGCATATATACTATCTTTTAAAGCAAAGGAGAAGTCTTATGTCCCAACAATCCCGGACACGGGCCAAAGCCGGAAAGTCCCGGCGGCGGCAAAGCCGGTCAAAAATCTGTCATTGCTGCGGTGCCCAGGCCATGTTCTGCTGGCAGTGCCGGTGCGGATTTTCCATGTGTCAGTCCTGCATGTATGAAAACCAGTGGGGGATGACCTGCAACGGAATTACGTGGGAATGCCCCGATTGCGGAGCTCAGAACGGGTATGGCAATCAATAATGAAAGGAAAGAGAACAGAATCATGGTTGAGAAATTAAAGGTCGGCACATTAATATCCGGCGGCGGCACCAACTTGCAGGCCATTATTGATGCCTGCAACCAGGGGCGCATTGATGCACAAATTGTTTTTACCGGATCCGATGTAGATGGGGTCAAAGGACTGGAACGCGCACAAAAAGCCGGTATTGACACGTTTGTGGTGGATTATGCCCGGATCATTGCCGATTGCCGCAACGCCAGGGATCTTGACAGCCTTATGCCAAATGACTTTCATCTTGAAGATATTTTAAAAAAACAGCAGCTGGTGGATGTTGAAAAGAATCGTGAAAAAGCCCTGTTTTTCATAAAATCCAGGGTCATTGCCGAACGTCGGTTGTTGGATCATATTGAATCCTATGATATGGATTTGCTGGTGCTGGCCGGGTTCATGCGGGTGTTTACACCTTATTTCATTGACCGGATTAATACCAACGGTTCGGGCCAGAGAATCATGAATATCCATCCGGCGCTGCTGCCGGCATTTCCCGGGACCGACGGATACGGGGACACCTTCCGGTATGGGTGCAAAATCGGTGGATGCACGGTTCACTTTGTTGATTACGGGGAGGACACAGGACCCATCATCGGCCAGAAGGCATTTGAAATAGTTGATGGTGATACCTTGGATGATGTTAAAGAAAAAGGATTGAAAAAGGAGTGGGAACTCTATCCGGCCTGCATTCAGAAATTTGCCCAATCCCGGTGACGGTGCGGTTATCCCCGCAGATTTTTACCCGTTAGGACAATCTAAGAAGAGCTAATAAAGGAATCCGCCATTTTTAAGGCGTCCATGTAGAAGACGGGCAGTTTTTGAATCAGTTTCGAATCTTTGTCTGCCTGAAATCGAGTATGGTCCCACTGCCCCTGTTCGAAGTTTGTAATAAGGTCATTGAGTTGTTTGAATACGCGGTCTTTACCTAACAGCGCATCCTTGATTTTTTCCGACAAGGCAATTTTTTCAAGAATCTTTTCCATGGGCATATCCAAAATGGCATCCATGGTTGAAAACAGTCCCACAGTGAACAACTCTTCCGGGGTAAATCGGGTTTTAATCACATGAGCGCATTGCTCACACATTCGGGCCTTGGTCACCGAAAATCGGATCAGTTCATTGGGCTTACCCGGGGTCATATGCGAGACTACCACCACATAGATAAATTTTTTTAATTCCTCCAGTCCCAAAAATGTGATGGCATCCTTGATCGTGTCTACAGCAATGGGCCGGTTAAAATACGCTGAGTTGATAAATGTCAAAAGCTTGAAGGATATGGTCACATCGTTTTTGATCATGTCCTTTATAACGGCTAAGTCTATCTCCTGCTTTGAAATTTCATTTAACAGTTTCAGGTTGGTGACCTGGTTGGCTGCCAGACCTTTGTGTGATATAACTTCGGGCTTTGAAAAGAAATAGCCCTGAAAAAGCTTGAAGCCCATAGCTTTGGCCTGTTCAAATTCTTCGTGGGTTTCCACCTTTTCACACAACAGTGTGATATGCTTGAGTTCATTTTCTATGGATTTAATAACCGGGCCCAGAGTATTCAAGGGTGTGGCCATGATATCGAACTTTATCATGTCGCATAGCTGAATCATTTCACTAAATTTTTGATCATAAACAAAATCATCCAGAGCAATCCTGAATCCTCTGGATTTAAAGGTCTTTAATGCGTCAATGATTTCAGGTTCAGGTTCAATGTTTTCTAATACCTCAATAATAATATGTTCCTTTGGGAAAAGAAGCGGTGTCTGATTGAGCAGAAGATTCCGGGTGAAATTGATCAGTCCGGGCTTGCCGGCAAGGATATCATTAAGTCCAAAGGAAAAAAAAAGGTTGGACAGCACACCGGATGTGGCTGCAGATCCGTCGATATTTGGAAACACATTGTCCAGGCTGAGCCTGAATAAAAGTTCATAACCGAACAGTTTTTTGTCTGAAGTGAATACAGGCTGGCGCGCTACAAAAATATCCATTAGGTCTGCACTCCTTTTTAATCAAGACAACAGTTTTATCATCAATGGCAGGGCTGTCATGGTGCCGATGGAGGAGCCAAGATTTGTGAACACCACCACCAGCAGAATTCTTGTGACATTATTCCGCCAGAATCCTTTAATAGATGTGATATCCTTGGGGATTGCCTCGAGGTCTCGCACCTTGGGTTTACGTGAAAACGCCTCCACAAGACCCGCCACCCACCCTGCTGCGATCATGGGATTCAGGGAGGTCAGGGGGGCGGCGATGATGGATGAAAAAATGGTGTATGGGTGGGCCAGGGCGATGAGTGCGCCGATTCCGGCAAAAATGCCGTTTGCCAGTACCCAGATCCAGATCATGTCGGTCCCGGCGCCTTTACCCTCCATGAGAAATCCCGCAATGAAAAGCATGACAATCAGGCCCGGGATAAGCCATTTTAATACCTTTCCCGCTTTGCCGGGAGGGGGCAGTGTGTTGAGTGCGGCAAGGTCTATGGGGGTATCCTGCTCAATATATTCTAAAATGCCGGGCACATGGGCTGCACCCACAACCGCCACGATTTTGTCCCCTGGCGCACTTCGAATGCTTTGGGCCAGGAACTGGTCCCGTTCGTTGATCAGCACTTCTCCAATGATGGGGTGATCTTCTTTGATTTCCGAAAGCAGGGACTGCAGGATGTCCTGGTGCTTCATTTTTTCAATATCCGTCTCTTCAATCTCATCGGACTGGCCAAATGACAACACCATAGAGAATATCAATTTCGTTTTTTCCCAGAATCCCATACCCCGCCATATCCGGGAAAGGGTGGTCTGAATTTCCCTGTCCGCCGGGACAATTTTAGCATCTGTTTCTTCTGCAGCAGCAATGGCATTGATCATCTCCTGGCCGGGTTTTATGCCGAATTTATCGGCTATTTTTTTCTGGAAAGCGGCCAGCAAAAGATTCATGAACAGCATCAGGGCTTTTTTTTCCTTGATGATTTTTACAATATCCATGTTCTGCCACCGGTCTTTATCCCGGATGGCGGAAAGACGGCTGTTGCACAGTTCCACGCACACGGAATCGGGCTGTTCGGATGCTATGGTGTCTGAAACCAGTTGGGCACTGTGCCTGGATACATGGGCTGTTCCGATAAGAATGATCTGTTTGCTGTCCTGCTCAAGAATATGAATGTCATTATGGTCAGTGGAGTTTTCACACATTATGCAACGCTGCCTTTATCCTGAAAGTTAAAATATCGTATTATAAGCATTTAGAAGCACATGGCAACACAAATTCACCGTCAAATATTGACCTTATCAACCGGTTCTGGTATTCAGCAATCTATGAAATCCGTTGACGAACACATACTCAGAGCCACCAAGGAAATAATAGTCAAGTTCATTGAGATGGGCCGGTTGTCGCCTTCCAACGTCCATGAATCTTTTAAGGATGTTTACAAGACCGTCAATGACACCGTGAAAAAGAATCTGGATATGCCCCAAGATGCCTCATCCGGTTCCACGAAATCCTGAATCCCGCCTACCCAAGCAAATACCGGCTGCGGTTAAAGCCGGTTTACAAAAAGGGTGGTCCGGACTGATCTGGCTGGTTAAGATTCTTGTGCCGGTCTCCTTTGCAACGGCTTTAATGGTACATTATCAGCTTTTGCACCACCTTGACTTTTTTTTACAACCCATGATGACCATGATCCATCTGCCGGCATCTGCGGCCGTTGTTTTGGTTATCGGTATTTTTACAGGTATTTACGGCACTGTGGCAGCCCTGTCCGTTATGCCTTTTTCCATGGAACATATGATCCTGATTGCCGTCTTTACCCTGATATCCCATAACCTGATCCAGGAAAGTTGGGTCCAGGCCAATTCCGGGTTGCGGTTTTCAACGGCGGTTTTTTTTCGCCTGGGAATGTCCTTTGTTGTCACCATGATCTGCGGGTGGATTATGGGGGTGGGCCCCGGCAGCGCCGGGACGGCCGGTTTTCTGGCTGCGCCGCCGTCACCGGGCCCGCTGTCGGTCATGCTGGTTGACTGGGCCGCAGGCACGGCCTGGCTGTGTTTAAAGATTTTATGTATTATCATGCCCTTGATGGTGGTCATGGAGCTGGCAAGACGCTTCCACCTTATCGAAGCCGTGACACGGATTACGGCTCCTGTTTTAACGTTTCTCGGGCTGGACAAATCCTGTGCACTGCTCTGGATGACAGCGGGAGTCTTTGGGCTGGCTTACGGGGCTGCCGTTATCGTTGAAGAGACAAAAAACAGTACCCATGACCCCAAAGCCCTAACCCGGCTTCACCTGTCCATCGGGGTAAATCATGCTATGATTGAGGATCCGTCTTTATTTCTTCCTTTGGGCCTGCCTGCATTCTGGCTGTGGGTGCCCCGACTTGTGGCGGCCATGGCCGCGGCTTGGCTGCACATGGGTTTTTTTTGGGCAAGGAGATTTTATGCTGCACGCGCTGGCCATAAAAAACTTTGCGATTATTGAGGATTTGCGCATTGAATTCGGTCCCGGGCTCTCTGTGCTGACAGGGGAAACCGGGGCAGGAAAATCAATTATCATCCAGGCCGTAAACCTGCTTTTGGGTTCCCGGGCATCGGCGGATCTGGTACGCACCGGAAAGGACAATGCCGAACTGGAAGCTGTGTTTTACATTGCCCCTGATTCCCATGCGGCACGGCTCATGGCAGATCAGGATATGGATACTGAAGACGGCCTGATCATCCGGCGGGTGGTATCTGCCGAAGGCAAAAGTAAAATTTATATCAACGCCCGCCAGACCACGCTGGATTTTTTAAAACAGGTGACCGAAGACTTGGCTGGTGTCTCCAGTCAGCATGCCCACCAAGGGCTGCTCAAAGAAGATCAGCACCTGGATATTCTGGATGAATTTGCCCAGACCCTTGATTTGAGAAAAGATGTGGCGGGGTTGTACCGGCAGATTGTTCCTTTGAAAAAAGAGATAGCCGGTTTAAAGGCCGGAAAGGAAAAGGCTGAAAAAGAATTGGCACTGCTTCAATTTCAGGTGGATGAGATTGAAGACGCCAATATCCAGCCCGATGAGGATGAAGAACTGATTCAAAAGCGTGACCATCTGCAGAATGCCGCGCAGATTTTTGAAACGGTAAACGGTGCGGTGCACAATTTATATGATCGGGAAGGGTCGGTGTTGGATGAGATTTCAGGCATGTCTGCCCGGTTTGGCCGGTTTTGCGATACCGATGAAAAATTGGGTGTACTGGCCCGGCGCCTGGACGAAATATCCTATGAACTCCAGGACCTGGTATCAGAGTTCAGATCCTTTGCCACTGGTATTGATCTGGACCCCCAGTCTCTGGATCAGGTGGACCGCCGCCTGGATCAGATCGCAAAACTCAAGCGCAAATATGGGGGCAGTATTGATACCATATTTGAGCAATACCGGAATATGGCAGAAAATTTGACGGATATTCAGGGGATTGAGGGGCGTATAGAACAGCTGGAACAAAAACAAAAGGGATTGGTGGACCGGATTCGTCAAAAGGCAAAGGCCTTATCCATGCGGCGGCAGAAAGAAGGCCTGGCCCTGGCCAGGCTGGCAAAGGCAGAGCTGGGTGCCCTTGAAATGGGCAGGGCCAGTTTTGAAGTGGATTTTTCCACGGACCCAGGCATTGACCCTGACGAGCTTGTAACAGCGGATAATGAAAAAATATCTGCCACAGGCATGGATCGGGTGCGGTTTCTGCTCTCCCCGAATCCCGGTGAATCCCCAAAGCCTTTGGCAAAAATAGCCTCGGGCGGAGAATTGTCCCGTATTGTCCTGGCGCTTAAAGCCGTGCTCTGCCGGGGGCAATCCTTTGAGACCCTGATTTTTGATGAGGTGGATGCCGGTATCGGCGGTGCAACATCGGATAAGGTGGGGCTTAAACTTAAAGAACTGGGCAGGGTTCAACAGGTGATCTGCATCACCCATCTGGCCCAGATTGCCAGGTACGGTAATCATCAATTCAGAATAACTAAGCAGGTGTCAGGCGGCAGAACAGCCACACGCATCACGCCCTTGACCTGTCAGGAAGAGAGAATAAAGGAGCTTGCCCGGATGATTGGCGGCAGCCAGATCACCGATACCACCCTTGTTCATGCCAAAGAACTTCTTGATACGGCAGAGGGGTCTTGACAAACCCCCTGACTGCTTATATTTGGTGAACGGTTATAAAAATTGAACGTAAATTGGGACCAAGGTTCCTGGGCTGTTATGAGGAGTGAACATGCCGATATATGAATTTAAATGCAGCAAATGTGAAGAATTTTTTGAAGTGATTGTTATGGGGGGGCAGGACGACAAGGAAGTTGTCTGTCCTAAATGTAGCTCCAAAGAGTTCCAGCGGGTGGTTTCAGCTACCAACTATGCCATGGGTTCGTCAGGAAATGCTTCCCAAGGCGTGCATACCCAGGAACGAACCTGTTCAAGCGGAACGTGTAAGACCTATACGGTTCCTGGAGCTTAGACGCTTGGTGTAATCATGCCAGGGGGTGTTGAAATCATCGCCCACCGAGGGGCCAGGAGCCTTGCCCCGGAAAATACCTTGACGGCTGCCCGGTTGGCGCACAAAATAGGCGCTCACCGATGGGAAACTGATGCCGCCCTGACCCGGGACGGAGAGCTGGTGCTCTTCCACGATGAAACCCTAACCCGGTGTACCAATGCCGCCCAAGTGCTCGGATATGATCCCCAATCGCCTGAAAAAACGCTCTGGTCCGAACGGGGCACCATAGACAGGCTGGATAGTCATACTTTTGTTGATCTTGAATTATTGGATGCAGGCAGCTGGTTTGAGCGGGATGACCCTTACGCAACTGTTTTCGACATTGACCCACAGACCCTTGCAGGGTTTAAAGGGGAATGTATTCCCTCTTTGTACGATGGTCTTGCGTTAACCAAAGACCTTGATTGGTCTATCAATGTTGAACTCAAAGACCATGGCAATGAACCGGAATTTAACTTTCATCCGGCCCGGGTGCTGGCTGAACTGTCCCGATCAGGTATCTCGCCTGACCAGGTAGCCCTTTCTTCATTTAACTACGATTGGCTTCGATTTATTCGGCAGCATGCCCCTGAATATGAGCTCCAGGCTCTGGTGGGGGATCGGGATGATGAAGCTTTAAATTTCAATGATCCTTTATTTACCAATGCTGAATTTGAAGTGCTCAATATAAACGCTTTGCTGGTTACGCCTTCGGATATCAGAAGGCTAAAAGGTGCCGGCAAGCGGATTAATCTGTTCACGGTAAATGAGCCCTGCGATTACATGCGCTTTGTTAATGCCGGTGTTGATGGACTGTTTACAGATTTTCCCCAGCGGTTTATCTAATACCACCCACAAATAGCCTTTAACCGGTGTAGCCCCCGGGATTCTTTCTTCAGGTCCAATTTATTGGTCGTAAAATGAATGAAAGGCCTGCACAGTCTCGACAATATCGTCGTTGGTAATATCCAGATGCGTGACCATTCGCAAATTCTCTGCACGGTCAATGAGAATACCCTGGGGTTTCATGTGATCCGCCAACGCGTGGGCGTTTTTTCCAATGTCCGCGAACACCATATTTGTCTGCACTGTTTTGGGGTTCACCTGCAGGCTGGCAATATCAGCAATACCCCGGGCCAGATCCCGGGCATTGTCATGGTCCATAGCAAGCCTGTCAATATGATTTTCCGATCCAGGGTCCCGTCAGGTTCCAGATCCAACGGCTGGGGTTGGATGCTCCCGAGTACCGCAGCACCACCGGCTTCGTATTTGAAGGTGTGAGCCGTCTGGCCCACAATATATTCATCCCCCGGCTGGCAATGGGTCATAAGGGCCAGCAAATTGGACTGGGTGCCGGAAGTGCAGAAAAGCGCCTCTTCCTTGCCTGTAATGGCCGCAGTCTTTTCTTCAAGCAAACTAACTGTGGGGTCTTCCTTATACACATCATCGCCCACAGGGGCATCCATCATGGCCTGCCTCATTTTATCCGTGGGACGGGTTACCGTATCGCTTTTCAAATCAATAAAAGTCATATTTTTATTATCCTTTTAAATTTTTTTGTTCATGCAAAATAGAAGGGCAACTTAACAGATTTTTAAGATTTTACAAAGAGTTGGGTTTCAAGCTGTGGCGGGAGTTTTGGGGTATCCTAAAGAAAAATTGAGATTTAATTAAAAAAAGATTTGACATTGATTAGAAAATGAAGGATATTGCTCTGGCTTCACGGGAACGGCCCAACGGTTTCCGACGAAGTTTTTTTTTGAGTAGTAAGTTAGATCTTTGAAAATTGGTCAGTGAAAAAGAAAAGAGCGGGTCAATGACAATGCGCTTTTAAGCCTGGCGGCTTTAAGCGTAGACCTTAAAAAGTTTTAGTAAAGGATTATAACTGGAGAGTTTGATCCTGGCTCAGAATGAACGCTGGCGGCGTGCTTAACACATGCAAGTCGAACGAGAAAGGGATTGCTTGCAATCCCGAGTAGAGTGGCGCACGGGTGAGTAACACGTAGATAATCTGNCTTCAAGCCTGGGATAACTATTCGAAAGGGTAGCTAATACCGGATAAAGTCGGTTCACACAAGTGGATTGATGAAAGATTGCCTCTTCTTGAAAGCAATTGTTTGGGGATGAG
>NZ_KB892902.1 GCF_000373985.1 Desulfobacter curvatus DSM 3379 | reverse complement strand
CTCTTATCCAAAATTTTGCTCCACTCAATCCATGGACAGTAAAGCAAAAAGGCTATGTAAGTTCTTTTGAAAGAGTTAACGAATTTAAGTACCACGAAAATTGGCTTCATAATCTTTTAATTTCGGGTTCATTGGGAGGCTTACGGACATGTCCCCAAAATCCGTTATAATCAGGAAAAATCTAATTGGGATAGGATTCCCCATCACTGAGTATCCTGCTAATGGTAATACATTATTTTCGTGACTGTTCGAAGGCCCACCAGAATCAATTTAATAGAACATTAAATTTACTGGTACAATTTTTAACTGGGGTGTTTAATTTCCAATAACAGCTATGGGCTGGCCTGGTCTATCGGCACCCAGGCTCAGCCCACAACGAAAGTTGAAAGATCAGCGTTGGTTACACAGACTTTCATATAAATCTTTATTGGTTGCCTCAAAAGAATCGATACGTCATTGTGCTCTTAATCTTGCTCCTGCTCGTGCTCTAAATAATATAAATTCGAGCACGAGCAGGAAAAAAAGTTCAGTTAGTGCTTAAAACTGCGCTGGCCTGTGTATACCATGCTTGCGCCGTATTCATTGCAGGCCTCAATGGACTGGTAATCATTCATGGAGCCACCGGGCTGGATCACGGCTTTTACCCCCTGCCGCAGCCCCACATCAATGCCGTCCCTGAACGGAAAAAACGCATCCGAAATCATGGAAGAACCAATAAGCCCGCCCTTTTGGTCTGCCACATCCGCTTCAATCTCGGCCTTTTTATCTTCATCGGTCAAGTTGGCAAAAGGCGTATTGTAGCGTTCAAAGCAGTACCGGTCACATAATTTGCGATAGGCCTTGTCCACGGCGATTTCCGCAACTCCCACCCGGTCCTGTTCACCGGTGCCGATCCCCACGGTGCAGTTGTCCTTGACATATATTACCGAATTGGAGGTAATACCGGACTCCACCAGCCAGCCAAAAAGCATATCCTCGTATTCCTGGTCCGTGGGGACCCGGTCTACTTTATAGGTTGTTCCCTTGTATTCTGTGGAAGCAATGAAAAGATCTTCTTTTTTCAGTGTTGTGGGCACAAAGGACCACTGGGCCACAATGCCGCCGTCCATGAGGCTTTTGAAATCCACCACCCGCTCACCAATAAAGGATTGCAGTTTGTCCATGGCGTTGATCCGGATCACCCGCAGATTTTTCCGCCGGCCCAGAATCTCGATGACCCCGTCCTCAAACTCCGGAGCTACCACCACTTCAGCATACTGATCGGCAATGCCTTCTGCAGTTGCTTTGTCCACGGCCTTGTTCAATGCAATGCACCCGCCAAACGCCGCTATACGGTCTGCCATATAGGCTTTAGCATAGGCCTGTTCCAGGCTGTCCGCCCGGGCAGCCCCGCAGGGGTTGTTATGCTTGACAATAACGGCACAGGGGGTATCCGTAAAATACCGGAGAATATTCAAGGAGTTGTCTGCATCCGTTAAATTGGTTTTACCTGGGTGTTTACCGGACTGCAGCAGTTCAATATCGGACACGAGATGTTTACCCGGCACGATGGTTTTTGCGTCCCCTAGGGCTAAATTCCCATTCACCAGCCGGTACAATGCAGCTTCCTGGCCCGGGTTCTCCCCGTAACGAAGACCCTTTTCCACCCCATCAATAATCCAGGAGGCTTTTTCATAAAACAGGGTTTGCCGGCTATCGCCATTCACAAAGGAGATCTCCATGGCCGGGGTAAAATGGTCATCCATGATGGTTTTGTACATCTTTTTAAGATCTGTGCTCATATCTATTCCCCTGTTTTATAACACGATTGAACGTCTTGTTTTGAAAGCCCGGTTAGATAATCGGCAATGGCCCGGTCGTACCGGGCGGTATGCTCAAAGGCCTTTGTTGCAAGAGAGTACCGGTCTTTCAGTTCCAAAGCCCCGTCCTGTTTTTTAAGGACTTCCAGAATATCGTCATAGGATTTGGGATCCACCACAGAGGCGACCCGGATAAAATTTTTAGCAGCGGCCCGGATCATGGTCGGCCCGCCAATATCAATATTGCCCCGGGCATTTTCCACGGTAACATTTTCCTTGGCAATGGTCTGGGCAAATGGATAGAGATTGACCAAAACCATATCAATGGGTAGTGCATGGGTTCTTTTCAGGTCATCCTGGTGGGCAGGATTATAAGTTTCAGTCAAAAGACCCAAATAAATTTTAAAATCAAGGGTCTTAACAAGTCCCCCCTGGGTTTCGGGCTGGCCGGTATAATCAGAGACCTGTTTAAGGTTGTCTTGTGCATCAGGTCCAAGAATCTCTTTTATTTTGGAATAGGTTCCGCCGGTGGATAAAATGGTCATATCGGGATTAATCCCGAGCAACCCCGGAATAAATGTCTCAAGCCCGCTTTTATCGGATACGCTGACCAGAATGGTCTTTATTTTCACTAAATCGTCAATTCTTTCTACCACGTTTTTAGTCATGGTTGTTCCTTATTCTATAATAGGTTGGTGCTATATATTTTAAATGCAGGCATGCATTTAACCCATTCTTACGGGTGAAGTCAAGCTCGTGTTTGAACGAAAAGTCACCCAGCTGCGGCGTTGCTGCACAAAGCTAAAATCCTCACGTACGCCAGTACGCTCCGGTTTCAGCTTTGCTTGCGCCTTGCATCTGGGCAACTTTTCGTCCAAACACAGGTATTCCCTTCAAGCAGAACTTAAGGGACCATCATTTTCTTGGATCATACGTCTTAGAGACTGAACAAGATTTCGGGTCTTTTCGACATGCTCAGGCGGAATCATAAGCGCAGGAATCTTTAGATTCTGGGTGGTTCCTGGAATTTTGCCTTTCTTTGGCAATCGGTTACAATCCAAGACATTCTTTTGTGCATATTCCAGCAGGTCAAGGAAGCTGCCGTATACGCCACCTGCATCCAGGTGCTCCACGAACTGCATGAAAACGGTTGTTATGGTTAATGCAAAAAAAGGCATATCCGCCTGCCCAGCCTGCCGGCACGGGGTTGTGGACATCATCACCCGGCACCCCAGGGGCCGGACAGGGTAGATGGTGCAAATCCCGTCTTCAAGCAAAGGACAGGTTCCCCAGGACGGATCATTTTCCTGATCATCTGCATCACGGCCTTCCATGCAGGCCAGGGCAAATCCATTGGTGGTCTGAAAGGGCCGGAACCTTCGCGTTTGTCCGGCACGGGCCAGCCGGACACGGATATCGTCCAGCCTCCCGGCATCCAGGCGGTCTTGGAGATAGGCAATTTCAAGACCTGTGGTGGTGACATTACAGGTACAGCAGTCTGCACACTGTTTTGTGCAGGCAAATGAAAACGCTGCCATCGCCTTGTCAAACAGGGTATAAATTTCTTCAAGGGTATCCACAGCGTTATTAAGTTTTACAATACATGTCATTGTTTCAACCAACTAATTAAACTTAAACAAAATAGTTGTTCCTCCCATATCATTGGAGTATAGTCACGTCAACGAAGAGGACGGGAAATCACACCAGACAGACATTTATCAGTGTCCGCCAAAACGTTTTATACTAAGGGAAGTTACATAATTTTAAAACCGGCTGCCTGTGCCATGCATACACTAAAACAGGCAGATAGGTAAGAAAAGGAGAATGCAAAAATGAACGCCTTATTAATCATGATCCTATCCTTTGCGGGTTATCTTATCATGTACAACCTTTACGGTCGATACATCGGCAAAAAAATATTTAACCTGACCCAAGGGGCAGGCGTCCCTGCCGTAGAGATGGAAGACGGGGTGGATTATGTCCCCACCAAAAAAGAGGTGATCTTCGGGCATCACTTTACTTCCATTGCCGGCACAGGCCCCATTGTGGGACCGGCCGTTGCCATTATCTGGGGCTGGGCACCGGCCCTGATCTGGGTTTTTGTGGGCAGTATTTTCATGGGTGCGGTCCACGACTTTGGCGCATTAATCATCTCCATGAGAAACCAGGGTAAATCCATTGCCGATTATACGGCCAAGTATGTAAACAACCGGACCCGGTTCTTCTTCTTTTTAATCGTATTTCTTGAGCTGTGGATCGTTATTGCCGTATTCGGCCTTGTCATTGCCATTGTGTTCAGCATGTACCCGCAGTCCGTATTACCGGTATGGTGCGAAGTTGTCATCGCTGTCCTGCTGGGCCATGCGGTTTACAAACAGGGCAAAAGCATCATGACCTGGTCTATTATTGCCGTGATTGCAATGTATATCACTGTTGCCATGGGCATTTATCTGCCTTTTAACATGCCGGAAATGGCAGGGATTCCCGCCACGGGCATCTGGAGTATCATTCTGTTGTTCTATGCCTTCATCGCATCGGTTCTTCCGGTGACCACACTGCTGCAACCCCGGGACTTCATAAACTCCCACCAACTTTTAATCGCCATGGCTCTTTTGATTGCAGGTGTTTTTGTCTCTGCCTTTGGCAGCAACCTTGAAATTGTGGCCCCGGCTGTTCAGCTGACCCCTGAAAAAGCGCCTCCCATGTGGCCCTTCCTTTTTATCACCATCGCCTGCGGGGCCATTTCAGGCTTCCATTCCCTGGTGTCATCCGGCACCTCTGCCAAACAGGTACGGTATGAAACCGACTCATTGTTTGTGGGTTACGGTTCCATGCTATTGGAAGGCGCGCTTGCGGTTCTGGTTATTATATCTGTGGCCGCCGGTATCGGTATGGGCTATCCCACCAAGGACGGCCAGGTACTGACGGGTGTCGCTGCCTGGACCACCCACTATTCATCCTGGGCGGCCGCCGCAGGCCTTGGCTCCAAAATCAGCGCCTTTGTTAACGGTTCCGCCAATATGATTGCCTCTCTGGGAATTCCCACAAGCCTTTGCGTTGCCGTCATGGGTGTGTTTGTGGCCTCATTTGCCGGCACCACTCTGGATACGGCCACCCGTATCCAGCGCTACATCATTTCAGAGCTGTTTTCCAATCTTAAACTTGACTTTCTTACAGGCAAATATACAGCTACCTTCTTAGCTGTTGCCACAGCCCTGGTCCTGGCCTTTGCCACAGGCGCCGGCGGCAAGGGCGCGCTCAAACTGTGGCCCATGTTCGGTGCGGTAAACCAGACCCTGGCCGGACTTGCATTAATCATCATTGCAGCCTATCTAAAGACAAAAGGCGGTGTCAAGTGGCTTGTGGCCGGTGTCCCGGCCATTGCCATGATGGTGTTGACCATATGGGCGCTCATTTTAAATCAGACCACATTTGGCGCCAACCACAATGCGCTGCTGCAGACAGTGAACGGCATCAGTCTAATACTGGCTGTCTGGATTTTCATTGAAGGCTTGATCAAAATTGCAACGGTGAAAACAGATATAGATCTTTAAGATGCTGATAACAGCCATGGGCTGACCTGTTCTATCAACACCCAGGCTCACCCCACAAAAAAAACATGAAACAATCTGACCATGATTTCTAAGTTAGAACTGATATCATCCCTTAAGCGTCTTTACTGGCTAATCACAGGACCGGCATTGATAATTGTTGCATGCCTTCTTGTGGCCCGTAATTTTGGCAGCCACTCCCCGGAAGCCGCCATCCGGCAGTTACCTGAAATCTGGCATGTGATGCTTTTCACGGGCGCTGCCGCTACCGCCATTGCAGGGCCCGTTTTGATACGGGTAAAATTTGCTTACAAGGTCAGACAGAATCTCCAGGTGCAAATTTCACCGTTTTTAACCTTCCAGCGCCGGCTGATCATTGTCTCCGGCATTACCCCCTATCTGGCACTTGCCGCCGTATGTGGCCGGCTTTCCGAATTTCATGCCGGCGGCATTATTCTCATGGCACTTTACGGGGTCTATTATTACTTTCCGTCCAAAAAACGGATTGCCCATGACATCAAACTGTTCAGGGTGGTATGGCCATGATTAAAAACGCGATGATTAGAATAAAAAACGCCATAGTCAACACCTGGAAAACAGCGGATGAGGTGGCTCGATACAAGGCGGTTGACCGTCTGGAGGACGAGGTTGAAGAGATGGAATATATTTTTGCGGTACTCTGCCAGGGGGCCTTCATCGGCATGCCTGCCCCACCGGAACGTATCAGCCTGGACCTTTTGCCGGATATGGAAAAAGATCTCATCCTATTAATGGAACGGGTGGAGACAGCCAATGAACCGTTATCAAGACTTTTTTCCGCGTTTGATATCTCATGAAAATGGAACCTGAAGTTCTCTTTTTTTTAGGAAAAGGCGGCACAGGCAAATCTACATGTGCGGCACTTTGCGCTCTTGACCTTGCCGGAGCGGGTTTAAAGGTGTGCCTTTCATCACTTGACGATGCCCACAACCTGTGTGATATTTTTCAGACTTCCTTTTCCCATGCGCCCAAGACCGTTCTTCCCAGCCTTGAAGTTATCCAGGTGGACAAAGACAGAGAGATCGCCTCCTATCTGGAAGGGGTTACACGAAAGGTAAAACGTAACTTCACCTATCTGACCGCCTTTAATCTCAGCAACTATTTTGATGTACTAAAACTGTCCCCGGGTATGGAGGCACACGCACTTGCCGCAAGTTTCAGTGATCTTAAAAAAAAATACATGGGTTGGGATTACCTGATTATAGACATGCCGCCCACAGCCCTTTCCCTAAGCTTTTTCAATCTGCCGACCCTGTCATTGCTCTGGGTGGATCAGCTGGAAAAACTGCGGCTGGATATCAACAAAAAAAAAGAAATTATTTCAAAAATAAAATTGGCCGGTAAGGAGATTGCCCAGGATAAGGTGCTGGCAAGAATTATGGAGATAAAATCCGACCATCTGAAGCTAAAATCCTTTTTTGAACATAGAGCCATATGCTATGTCGTGCATAATGCAGATGCCCTGTCCCTGGCAGAAACCCGAAGAATTGCCGACCAGCTTGCAACGCTGGGTATAAAACTGGCCGGCCTGTTCTGCAATCACAGGACCCCGGGCAAAGGAGATCCAAATACCACCGATCCGGGACTCCCATGCCGGACTTTAATAAATCTGCCCTACGCCGCCTACCCTCTGGTGGGAATTGACACACTGACCCGGTTTACCAGGCAGGCCGGTCTTGATTTATCCGGAACACTGAGAAAATCAATTACTCGCCAATCTTTTCAATGTCCAGGCCGATCATGAAGTGATCTTTAAATCCGTTGGGCGTACCGTCAAGAATATATTTGATGCGGGTCGGTTTACGAACTGCAGGTATTGTCTTGTCCTTGTAATGAAAAATCATGGGCACAAGATCGCCGCTTTTAAGACTCTCCAACGCCTTTGAGTGCTTTGTCACCAGCGCGAAAAATGGTTCTGATTCATTGTTCCTCAACTTAAACTGATAAAAAATTCCAGGATTATCCAGTTGAAACTCCGCGCTGAAATACATATTATCCTCCTGTTTCATCTCCACTGATCAATAGCCTCCTTTTCAGATTTTGGCAAAACACATAAATATTATTGTTATATTTTTTTTTCGAATTCCATAAGGATTTAAACAGAGTATGAGCAACTTATGTGCCATCTGCCCTACCCCAAAAACATAAAAAAAATCAGGTAAATCGAAAAAGTTATTTTCAGGATAAAAACAGTCCCTCCAATACCAGGTATCCGGTTACCAAAAATGTTTTGAAAGTTACGAAAACTGCATCCCAGTATCAAAAACGGCCTGGGAACCGATTGCCTCAAAAGCATAGTAAAAAACAGGATACCCCGAAAATTGATGAATCCGCAGAAAGCCCAACCGATGACTAAATAGTGTCTGGTCAGAGGCGATAACCTAATGCGCAAAGACTTTTTACGACGCCATCAAATTATTTCGCAATTATGAAGCCTTTATGTTTTATTTATAGACTGTAGGATTAATCTCATACTTTTTGACCTTATAGTGCATGGCCCGTTTGCTGATGCCCAAAAGATCGGCCGCTTCTTTTTGGACCCCCCTTGACTTTTTCAGGGCCCTTATGATGGTATCCTTTTCACTCTGTTCAATGGAAAACGCCTGGGAATCGGGCAGGTCGGAAGTCAGCACCGCATTTTCCCTGATGTTTTCAATCTGAAGGTCCCATGGTTCAATAATCTGATTTTGGCACAGAACAGCCCCGGCTTCAATGGTATTTTTCAATTCCCGGACATTACCGGGCCAGGGATGTTCTCCCAGCACTTTGACCGCAGCATCGGAAATACGCATCCGGTCAGTGCCGTGCGCCCGGCCATAGTTGCCGGCAAATAGATCGGCCAAAGGGTAAATATCTTCTTTTCGCTCCCGCAAAGGCGGAATGGTCAGGGTGATTCCCTTGAGACGGTAGTACAGGTCCTGGCGGAAGCTTCCCTCTTCAATAGCCTGGGCAAGATCCGCGTTGGTCGCTGCAACCACCCGACAGTCCACAGTTGTTTCTTTTATTGCGCCCACCTGGCGGATTTTTTTATCCTCCAGAAATCTTAACAGACGGCATTGCATGTCATGGGAGATATTGCCGATCTCATCCAGGAAAAGCGTCCCGGAGTCCGCAGCCTGGATAAGCCCGACTTTGTCCTTTACGGCATGGGTAAACGCCCCTTTCAGATGCCCGAACAATTCACTTTCAAGGATACCTGCCGGCGTTGACCCGCAGTCCACCACCGTGTAAGGTTGTTCTTTCCTTGGGCTATTTTTGTGAATACATCCGGCAATACGCTCTTTGCCCACCCCGCTTTCCCCGAGAATAAGCACATTGACCTGGGTTGCAGCCACCTTTTTCACCGTGGTATAAAGGCGCTTCATGGCAGCGGATTTTCCCCAGTAGAACCCGGATTCAACCAGAGGTATCGTTCCTGTGTCGCCATTTGTGCCGCGCAGGGCTATCACAGCATTAATTTTTTGGATCAGATCCTTGCCGTCAAAGGGTTTTGAAATATAATCGGCTGCGCCCAGTTTTATAGCATCCACAGCATCCGGTATGGTCCCGTGGGCAGTCAAAAAAATCACCGGCAAATCCGGCAGGGACTTACGAATATGCGTGAACAATTCCATTCCGCTTTTCCCCGGCATTTTTATATCTGAAACTAAAAGATCTACGCCTTTCTGCGCTTTGAGTATCTGTTCGGCCCCTGCCGCATCCTTTGCCTTTAACACCTTGAAGTTGGATGCGGACAACCTTGCGTCCAAGACCTCCAGGATATTGGGGTCATCGTCAACAATAAGTATTTTGTGTGCTGCCGTCACTGGTTCTCCCTTTGTTCCTGCCGTTCCTTATCAATTTTCTCAAGCACGGTTATCTGGTGCAAAAGATCAGTTATCCGTATCTCCTGTTCCATGTTCTGCTTTTCTAAGGCTGTTATTTTGCACCCGAGGGTATCAATTTCTTTTTGCATATTAAGGCGCTCTTTTTTATAAATTTCCTCTCTGGCATAAAGCGTATTAAGCTTTTTCAAAATACCCGACCGCTCGGATTCAAGCAAGACCATTCCGTGGCCCAGGGCTTTTTCCAGCATCCCGGGGTACATCCTCGACCACAGATTGCAAGAAGTCCTACGGCGGGCAGTATCCCGGCCCCCGGGCGTTGAAATCCGACAGGGTAACTGTGAAGGTAAAAGCATAAGTCGCTCCACTGCCGCTCTAAAAGCCGGGGCATTTTCCGCAAGGATCATGTCAAGACAAACATTTCCATAAAGACCGGCCGCCTGATAATGTGCACTGTTTTCCCTTAAAACAAGCTTTGAAAAAATCTGACGGGAAAGGGTATAATCTCCATTTAAATATGCCTCCTGGCCCTGTTTTACCATGGCATCCCGGCAGACGAAAGTGCAGGTAGGTAAGATGCTGCACCCGTTTAAAAACACCCCGACACACCCGATAAAAACCAGAATCCTGAAACAAAGAAAAAAACGAGTGACCGTCTTTCCCATGAACAATTTCAGGTAAAAATCAGATATCCATGAAAAACGCATATAAAAAGTCCTTAAAATTCATCTATTAAAACACCGGTAAAGTAAAGGAGAAGGTACACCCTTTATTCGGGTTATTCTCAACAAAAATTTCTCCGCCATTGGCTTGAACAATGCGCCGGGCAATATTTAAACCAAGTCCGACCCCGTCCATGTGTTTACGCACCTCCCTGGCCCGGTAGTATTTCTTAAAAATCAAATTTTTTTTATCGTCGGGAATACCCGGCCCTTCGTCACTGACAGCACATGTCAGAAAATGCTTTCCCGGCCCCCGGGTCAAACGGACGCTCACCCGGCTGTTGTCCGGTGAAAATTTCAGCGCATTATCCAGAATATTTATTATGACCTGCATTATTTCCTTTTCATCCCCTTTGACCATGGGTGCCTGTCCAAGAACCTTAAATTCCGTACGGATACCCCGGGCCTTTGCCCCGGGGGTAATACTTAAAATGGCGGATTGCACAAGCTGATTGGGATCAAAGGGGGCAACCTGTCTTTTCTTAGTCCCTGAAACCAGGATAGACGCATCCAGAAGGTGGTTTAAAAGGCCTGTAATCCGGGCAATTTCATTGGCTGCAATGGTTAAAAATTTCTTCTGTTTATTATTTACCGGCCCAAGAACCTCTTCGGTCAACATATTCACAGATTCACGGATGGAAGACAAGGGGCTTCTAATTTCATGGCTTAAGGTGGCAATAAAATCCGAACGGATCTCGTCATCGGCTTTAAGCTGACGATTCATATCATTGAATGCCGCTGCCAACTCTCCAAATTCGTCTTTGGAAGTAATATCCATCTCGTAAGTGTAATTATCATCAGAGACCCGGTTAAGCCCGGATTTTAATTTATTCAAGGGGACAATGATGGATCTGGAAATAAACCCAATGCCCATAATACCTACCAGTATAGAAATACCAAACCCGATGATACAGTTTCTTATCACCTGGCCGCTTAAGCGGTTGATCAGGATCAGCGCCTGCTCAATTCTGCCTTCATTGTCCTTTCTGGCCATGGCAATGGTGGCCATCCAGTGGTCCATCACATCAGCATCAATCCAGGTATACGCTTCGGTCACCGCTTGTTCCATGGACACACCCGACTGGATATGCCCACCAAAGGTCCGGTCAATGTTACGCCAGTATCCTGCAGGCGTTCCCCGCCTTGCATCCAGCCCAATGATCTCATCAAGCACCTTTTGGTAATTGCGCCGGGCTGTTCCAAAATAATCAAAATAAACATCTTTTTTCAGCAGTTTCAATTTCTTAATATTTGCGTCCATATCAAGAAGGTTATTTTTAAGATCGTTGGACAATACCGCAATCCGGTTGCTGATACCGACAATCCGGGCAGAAGTAGCGGACATTTCCCGGACCTTCATAAACAGGCCATATACTGTGCCATAAAATATGAAGAGGAAAAAAAAGAGAAAAACAAAAAGTTTTTTTGAGATACCTGGTGTCATGGACATAATTGTTACCGTTTACATAGGTGAAAGCGTTTTACCATGCCGGACCAGTCAAGTCAAATCCCGACTGGAACAAAGCACGTTTAGGAACCTTAAGCAAAACCGGAACCAAAATCAATCGACACATTTACCTGTATTGAATTTCCATGACAGATACTTTATCTTTGTAAACTTAAGGGGCTTAAAAAAAGCCAAAAAGGAGAATTTAATGGGTGCTGATGTATTTTTCATGGATATGACCGCCACATCAAGGGAGAACCTGCCCGCTAAATTGAAACGTCTGGTAACCATGGCAGGACTTCACGCCGTCCTGGACGAAAATGATCTGACCGCTGTAAAGGTGCATTTTGGTGAACAGGGAAATACGGCTTATATTCGGCCTGTTCTTGTCCGTAACATTATCCGGGCCATCAGAAAAGCAGGCGCCACACCTTTTCTGACCGATGCCAACACTCTTTATGTGGGAACCCGCTCTGATGCAGTCTCCCATATCAAAACCGCGGTGGAAAACGGATTTTCCTATTCATCCATGGATGCAGCCCCTTTGATCATTGCCGACGGCTTGTTCGGAAAAAGCGAGACAGCCGTCCGGGTGGATCTCAAACACAATCGGGAGGTGTTTATCGGGTCGGAAATTATCAATGCCGACGCGATGGTGGCACTGGCCCATTTTAAGGGACATGAGCTGTCCGGATTCGGCGGCACCCTTAAAAATCTGGGGATGGGATGTGCATCCCGCCGGGGCAAGCTTGACCAGCATTCCAATGTAAGTCCTAAAATAAAACGCAAAACCTGCATCGGCTGCGGCCTATGTGCCCAACACTGCCCGGGGCAGGCCATAACCATCGAGAACAAAAAAGCCTATATGAACAAGACAGCCTGTATCGGGTGTGCCGAATGTATTGTGCGCTGTCCCACCCAGTCCATCAACATCAACTGGAACCAGGATGTCCCTGTCTTTCTTGAAAAAATGATGGAATATACTGCCGGCGTGCTGAAAGATAAAACCGGTAAATGCCTGTTTGTCAACTTTATCACCAATATCTCGCCCAAATGTGACTGCCTGCCCTATGCCGAAGCCCCTATCTGCAATGATATCGGTGTGGTGGCATCCCGTGATCCCGTGGCCATTGATCAGGCCAGTGCAGACCTTGTCAACCAGGCCCAGGGCCTTGCATCTTCGGTGTTGACCACCCACCTGGCCCCGGGAGAGGACAAGTTCAAAGGACTTTATCCGAACGTGGACTGGGAACACCAGCTTGCGTATGCCCAGGACATCGGCCTTGGTACAAGACTTTACAACCTGATCAAACTGGAGACCCTGGCATATAAAAATCCGGGGGCACACGGTTAACTATGTATCTGGCAAAAGTAAAAAAAAACAGAACGACTACCTATATCCTGAGAGAATCGGTCAGACAGGGTGAACAGATGGTGGCCCGGGACATTTTTGATCTGGGGCCCTGCCCCGGGGCCTGGATTGATTATCCCGGCGGTAATGCCTGGTATTTAAGTCCGGATCTTGAGTCAAAGATTTCGAGTCTGGCCGCTACCTTCGACAGTGACCGGTTTGAAGACCTGTTCCGGCCTTTTCTCCGGCCGGACATCCGCAGGGCAACCCGAACATTCAGACAACGCGCCTTTAAGCAGTATACGCCCATGACCCGGAGGCAAAAAGAGATCATTGCAAGACAGGTCCATGCCTTTGACAAACGCCGGGCCCATTTTCTTAAATTCGGCAACATGGACCAAGGGCCCATGGTCAATATGCCGACAGTCATTTTCAGGCAGTTGAACAACAAATCCCGGGATGAAATCGAACAGCATTTCATGGCCCAGGAGCGGGTTTTGCGACAAAAAGATCTTAAATCCTACATATATACGGCACTTGATCTCCACCGTTTCTTCAAAGGATTCATGGCAAAGCAGATGCCCCAGGCGTTGGACCAGGATAAGGTGGAGGCATTTTTCATTCAGGAGTTATGTCTGCTGAATAAAGAACTTTTCGGACTGACCAGCCGGCTGCATGAATACCTGATCCGGTATGCTGTTATGTTTTTCGATCACACTTACGGGGATTCGGTGCTCTTGGATGATATGGTTAAGGATTTCCAGTTCCGTCAAAGAAGCCGCTGGTTTAAGCCGCCGGGTGCCTCCCGGCAACTTTCACTATCCCAGGCATTTAAAATATTTAATCTCACGGCCAAAGCCCTGGCGGCCATGGACAAAAAAGATCTCACACGGGAATTTCGGCGCCTTGCAAGACAACACCATCCGGACAGGGGCGGCAGCCACGACAGGTTTGTAGAACTGAATAACGCTTACCAGGCCCTGCTTGAAAAACTGTCATAACAATGAATATCCCGGAATGGATTGACAATAAAGGGATTTAACATTAAATATTAGGAACATCTATAATATTTATTGTTACAGATTATCGATTGTTTCATATACAGTTCTCATAATCTTAAAAAAGAGGATTCAGGTGTCACGCGATATCCCCAAAAAAATGATGCTGTTGCTTCTTTCTGGCCTGTTCTTTTTTTTACCCGCCATTTGTCCGGCCGCACAGGACCAGGATCTAACTGAATTCTCCATTGAAGAACTCATGGATATCAAAGTCACTTCCGTGAGTAAAAAAAGCCAACGATTGTCTGACAGTGCAGCCGCAATCTTCGTGATCACCCGGGAGGATATCAGGCGATCCGGGGCCACCAGTATTCCAGATGCCCTGCGTATGGCCCCGGGCGTGAATGTGGCACGCATCGACAGCAACAAATGGGCAATAAACTGCAGGGGATTTAACAGCCGCTTCTCCCCAAGCCTCCAGGTCCTTGTTGACGGACGTAGTGTGTATACCCCGAGTTTTTCAGGTGTATACTGGGAAGTAACAAATGTACTGCTTGAGGACGTGGACCGCATTGAGGTGATCCGCGGTCCCGGTGCTACCATCTGGGGCTCCAATGCAGTCAATGGGGTAATCAATATTATCACCAGACAGGCCAATGAGACCCAGGGCGGTTTTGTTCAGGCGTCTGCCGGAACCGTGGAAAAAAACATGGCGGCCGCAAGATATGGCGGCACCATGGGTAAAGATAAATTCTGGCGGGTTTATGCCAAGCACAGGGCCAGGGATGAATTTGAGCGTATTTCCGGAGAAGACGCAGGTGACGACTGGCAGATCAATCAGGCCGGCTTCCGCATGGATGCCCAAATGTCTTCGGCCGACGATTTTACCCTCCAGGGGGATATCTACGACGGCCATATCCACCAGGATCTTTATCTCTACAGTCAGGCGTCCCCATACATGGATGAATTCCAAGTAAAAACAAAAGTTTCCGGGGGTAATATCCTAGGGCGATGGACAAAGGTTCTTTCCGGAGCATCGGAAATGTCTTTGCAGATGTATTACGATACCATGCATCGTTCCGAAGATATCCTCAACGAAGATCGGCACAACCTTGATGTGGAATTCCAGCACCGTTTCGGGCTGGGTTTTGGGAACGATATTATCTGGGGACTTCGGCTGCGCCATTCATATGATGACTATGCAGGCTCAAAAATCGTATTCATGGATCCGGTCAGCACAAGTGATCTTCTGTACTCGGCCTTTATCCAGGATGAAATATCTTTACTTGAGGATAAAGTCAAACTAACCATTGGTTCAAAATTTGAACACAACGATTATACCGGCCTTGAAATTCAACCATCCATAAGGCTATTATGGGGACCTGGTGAACGCCACAGGTTGTGGGCTGCCGTTTCCCGGGCCACCCGGATTCCCTCCCGGATTGAAGCCAACGCTATCGTCTACATCTCCGGCACAGATATCCCCGGCAGTCCATATCCTTTGTATACCAGATTCATAAATAATGAAGATCAAACGGCAGAAACACTGTGGGCCTGGGAAGCAGGATACCGCTTTATCCCGCAACAAAACCTCTCAATTGATTTGGCACTGTTTTTCAATGATTATAAAAATCTAAGGATCTATTCACCCCGGGGGGAGGCCTATTTTGATGCCGAGAACCAAGCGCTTATTCAGGATATTGCGTTAAGCAATATGTCCAATGCCAGGTCCTGGGGGGCAGAAATTTCAGTGGATCTGGCTACAGGCAGGAAAGTCAAATGGACCCTTGCCTACTCACTGACATTCCATGATTATGACAATGACGAGGATTTCGAAATCGACTTTGGATTTACAAAACATCAGGTCTCCTTGAAGGGCCGATTTGATTTGACGAAAAATCTGACCCTGGACGCCTGGTTTAGATATGTGGGCAAAACAAATGCAAATTACGTATTTTCTGATTCTGTCACATATGAAATTGACGATTACGTGACCCTGGACCTGCGCCTGGGATGGCGGATACGGCCGGATCTGGAATTTTTCCTGACCGGGCAGAATCTGCTACAGGACAGCCATCTTGAATTTGTACAGGACGCATTCAGTTATCCTGTGGAAGTCCCCCGCAGCGCCTATGCCGGCCTGACCTATAGATTCTAAAGATATGCTGTATTCCCCACGGAATAAAAATAAGACAGATGCAACCTTTAATGTATAAAATAATAATTAAAATATTCATCCCCGCCTTCATCTGCCAATTTCTGTTATGTATTATTGCGTTAGCAACAGTCCAGTCACAAAACCTTGAAGAATATAGGGTCAAAGCAGCCTTTATTTACAATTTTACCAAACTCATTCAATGGCCCGAAAATGCATTTGACAAAGAAAGGAAAAATTTTAAAATAGCCATATTCGGCAATGACCGTCTGAAAAAAGGCTTCCAGACCATTGACGGAAAAATCAGCACAGGACGCATCATATCCATCCAGTATCCTGACCCCAAAGCGGTTGATTATAAAAAAATACTGGCAGAAAGTCATATTGTATTCATCAGCAGGCATACACGTTTAGAGCAGGTTTTGCAAATTTTAAGTAATATTGGGGACAGACCGATTCTCACTATTGGAGAGGTCAAAAATTTTAGCCGGGCCGGAGGCATTATTCAGTTTTTCACAAGGGATGATCATCTCCATTTTGAAGTAAATATCAAAAAAGCTGAGGCACACCAGCTCAAATTCAGTTCCAGGCTGCTTAAACTGGCTGTCATTGTAAATGAAAAAGAATGAAACCCAAAAAACCATCAAATCATAGCGTTGTTTCCATCAGAATAAAATTGATCCTGACCCTTGGATTTACGGCACTGCTGGCTCTTTTTATGATGGCCGCGTCCATGGTGGCCTATGAAACCTATAATGCCAGAATCAATCTGGTTGATGAACTTGCATCCATGGCCGACTTGATTGCGTTAAACTCTTCGGTTGCCATGATGTTCAATGACCGGGATGCGGCATTGGAGGATTTAAGCGCCCTGTCTGCAAAACAGGGCATTCTCGGCGCAGTCCTTTACGACACCCACGGCACAATTTACGCTGATTTCTCAAGGGATGCCGTTCCCATTGACATGTTAGTCCATGAAGTCAAACAGATATGCAAACCAGGTAGCTCCCCAATTGAGGCAATTGCTGCCCAAAAAATGCTGAGCGGGTTTACAAACGGCCATGCCCATGTGATCCTGCCGGTCAATTTTAAAGACCATTTTTTAGGTGCCATTCATCTCATTGATGATATGCAACAACAAAAAAAAAGATTGTCTGCATATTATCTGATTGTTGCGGGCACTGTCATCATCTCTTTGGCAGTGGTCCTTATTCTGTCCTCCAAACTGCAATCTATATTCACCCGGCCATTATTTGATGTCATTGATTCCATGGGACAGGTGACCCGAAAAAAAGATTATCAGGTCAGGGTAAAACAATACAGTAACGATGAGTTTGGGGTGCTTGTGGAACAGTTTAACCAGATGATTGAAGAGATCCAGGCCAGGGACGACAGGCTGAAGTCATACAGCGCAAGTCTTGAGACCAGGGTCGAACAAAGAACTCTGGACCTGACCGAGGCCAAGGAAGAACTTGAATTCACGGTCATTCATCTGAAAAAGGCCCAGAAAAAAGCTGAAGAAGCCAGCCGGGTAAAATCCCAGTTCCTTGCCAACATGAGCCATGAAATCAGAACGCCCATGAACGGCATTATCGGCATGACGGAAATCCTGCTTGCATCCAAACTTTCCAGTGAACAGGAAACATTTGCGGGCAATATTCAAAAATCAGCCCAGACCCTGCTCGCAATCATCAGCGATATTTTAGATTTTTCCAAAATTGAAGCGGGCAAACTTGAAATTGAATCCATTCCCTTTGATTTAGGCAGCCTGCTGACGGACATTAAAGCACTTCTGATGTTTGCAGCCAGGGATAAAAACCTAAATTTAACTGTTGAAATCCAAAAGGGCACACACCTTTTCCTGGTGGGAGACCCTACAAGGATCAGGCAGGTGCTGATTAATCTTGTGGGCAATGCCATAAAATTTACAGAAAAAGGCAGTGTAACCATCATGGTATCCACGTCCCCGATAGAGGACAATGAATTTCACAGCTTTGAAGACCAAAAATCCCGGGTTGACCTGACCATTTCCATCAAAGACACCGGCATCGGCATCCCACCCGAAAAACAAGAACTTTTATTTTCGCCCTTTTCCCAGGCTGACGCCTCTTTCACGCGCAAATACGGCGGCACAGGACTTGGCCTTGCCATTTCATCGGACCTGGTGTCACTGATGGGAGGCACCATCAGGTGTAACAGCGAACCGGGGAAAGGAAGCACATTCTCCTTTGTCCTCCCTTTAAAAAGGGCCTTGCAAAAGAATAACGAAATGCCGTCCGCCGGCCATGCGGCCCGGCTCCCAAAAACGGATAAGATAAATCTTCATGTACTGGTGGCCGAAGATAATATCACCAACCAGGATGTTTTTTCAACTATGCTTGAGACATTTGGTTGCAGGGTGGATATTGCAGCCACGGGTGTTGATGCCAGGGATAAGTTCATCTCTTTAAAACCGGACATCATCCTCATGGACTGCCAGATGCCGAAAATGGACGGTTACCAGGCCACCCGGGAAATCAGAAAACATGAGGCGGCCTTTGGTACCCATACCCCGATCATCGCCATCACCGCCCATGCCATGACGGATGATAAGGATAAATGCCGGGCTGCAGGTATGGACGATTTTTTGACAAAACCCTTCATGATGGAAGATCTTTTGGAAATAATAAAAAAATGGATGCCCCATCCGAATCCATCCGGCCCCTAATCTGAGAATATTGCCGGCAGCACTATCTGTTTTATATGAAAGTCTCCAGCAACTAACTGGATTATTTCTATTTTTGTTGTGGGCCGAAGTCTGGGTGCTGACAGACCGGGTCGGCCCATGGCCGTTAGTCAAACAGCGTAATATCTCCCGGCTCCTCCAACTGTCTTTTGATCCGGTTCCGTTTTCTCTGTTCTGCGGCCACCAGAGATTTCATGGATGGCACGCGCTTTAAAAAAACGTCACCCGTGGCAACATGAAAAAAAATTTTGCGTGAATCATGACCGCCAAAATCACGGCTCAGAATTTTAATTTTTTCAGACCGAAGAAAATTAACCACAAATTCCACATTCCTTGCCCCCACAGTCTTCTCTTGGGACACGGCCATCAGTAAATTAGCCCCGCCAAAGGTCTTTGCAACCACATTTTTACGGTTTCCGCCCAGCCGCATGATGGCGTTGATCAACAACTCCATGGCATTGATGCCATAGCGGGCAGAAGCATCATACTTATTAATATCCGGATTGGAGGGCATAAGGATGTGATTCATACCGCCGATTTTGTTTTCCGGATCATACAGACATACCGCCACACATGAGCCGAGCACGGTATGGATGATAACGTCCTGGCTGCTGACAAAATAATCTCCGATACCAATGGAGACCTGATTTACCGTCCGCTTAAATGGTCCGGCATTTTTTAAGTAAGGCGTCTGCAATTTTATCCAGTGGAAGAATGATGTTCACAGCATCCAGTTTTATGGCTTCTTTGGGCATGCCAAACACCACACAGGACGATTTATCCTGGGCAATGGTGTAGGCCCCGGCCTGTTTCATTTCCAACATCCCTTTGGCACCGTCGTCACCCATCCCGGTCATGATGACACCCAGTGCATTTTTCCCGGCATACCGTGCAGCAGAACGAAAAAGAACATCCACAGAAGGACGGTGACGGGACACCAGCGGGCCGTCCCGAACCTCAACATAATACCTGCTACCGTTTCTTTGAAGCAACATGTGACGATTGCCGGGGGCGATAAGTACCTGGCCCGGTAAAACAGTGTCGTTATTTTCCGCCTCCTTGACAGACACAAAGCCAATTTTATCCATTCGGTCGGCAAAGGCCTTGGTAAAATTTGCGTGCATATGCTGGACCACAACCATACCGGGCATATCCCGCGGCAAACGTTCAAAAAGGACTTTTAACGCTTCTGTGCCGCCGGTTGACGCACCGACAACAATGACTGTTTCCGTAATTTTGTCCATGGCCTTGCCGGGCGGGCCAGGCAAAACAGCATCTGCGGTCAATTTTGGAGAAACGTCAATAGATTTCACATGTTTTCGCACCTTGACCATGGCAGCCGCCTTAACCGCGTCACAGATTTTTATTTTTGATTCCTCAAAAAATTTCTTTGTACCCAGGTTCGGTTTTTCAATCACTTCAACAGCCCCGTTTTCCAATGCTGACAATGCGGTCTGGCTCCCCTGGTTGGCCAGACTCGAACAGATGATCACAGGAATGGGATGCTGGGCCATAATTCGCTTCAAAAAGGAAATCCCATCCATGCGGGGCATTTCAACATCCAGAATAATGACATCCGGCACTTCATTACGAATCTTTGAGGCTGCTACGATTGGATCCTGGGCCATGGCCATAATCTCAATTTCCGGATCAGAGGTCAGCACCTCGGACAGAGCGTTTCGAACTAGGGCGGAATCATCCACAACCAGCACTCTAATTTTTTTCCCCATTTTCACCTTCGTCGTTTATCGTCGTTTGCCATTACCCAACTTTCTGATAGATCGTCGTTTGAATTGATCTTAGAGGAAACTCAGTGTGCTGAATAACTTCTGAGTGCCCCATGAAAAGAAAGCCCCCCGGCTTTAAATGGCTTAACAGCCGATGCAGAATTTGATGCTGGGTGTCTTTTTCAAAATAAATCATTACATTTCTGCAGAATATAATATCCATCTGCTCAACGGCGGTATACCGTTTATTCATCAAATTTAAACGCAGCAACCTTACCTTGGATCGAAGTTGAGGGGCAATTCTGACCATGTTTTTACGCCGATCCTTGCTTCGCAAAAGATATTTTTTTCTCAGAGCCATGGGCACCGGCTCAATCTCCTCATGGGTGTATACAGCTTTTTGGGCAACGTTCAATACGTCTGTGGAAATGTCCGTACCAAGAATACGGAAGTCTATATTCTTCTGCTGTTCCGCATATTCAGACAGTACCATGGCCAAAGAATAGGGCTCATGCCCCCGGGAGCAGGCAGCGCTCCATATAGACAATTTTTTGGGATCGCATGTGGGCATGCCAGCAACTAATTCCGGCAATGCCTTTTTTTCCAGAAAAACAAATTGTTTAGACTCCCTGAAAAAATCGGTTTTATTGGTTGTCACCTGATTGATGAAAAAAGGCAATTCATCCCTTTGTCCCCGGGAACTAAACAGGTAGGCACAATATTCTTCATAAGAAGATATATTCAGGACACTTAAGCGTTTACGCAAACGGGACTCAACCATACCACGTTTGGCATCCGGCATCTTGATACCCAGTTCGGCATGGATATAGTCGCCTAATCGCCTGAAATCAGCCATGGCAAGCGAAGGCTGGGATAAAAAGCTCATCATCTATCCTTTCCGGGACACCCATAGCAAATTATTGCACTTAATCATCGTTTTCATCCTCAGCATCCATACCTACAGCGATTTCAGGCATGGGCATGTCATCAGTCGCCTGGACAATGGCAAGCTCCCCGGCAGAAAAAACTTTGCCCGTTTCAAGAATGATAATAAATTCTTCGTCTTTTTTCCCCATACCCTTTATAAATTCAGTCTTCAGCCGGGTACCGATCCTGGGTGGCGGATCAATCTGTTCGGGTTCAAGGCTGATCACTTCTTGAACCGCATCCACAAGAATACCAAGGATGGTCTGTTCACCATCAAGAAAAACCTCAATAATGACAATGCATGCGCCTTTTAGAGAAGTTGCCTCTGCCAAACCGAATTTAAGTCTAAGATCCACAACCGGCACCACCCCTCCCCTCAGGTTAATGACCCCGCACATGAAGTCCGGCATCTGGGGGACTTTAGTGATCTGAATAATATCAAGCACCTCACGAACAGTGGTTATGTCCATGGCATAAATTTCATTGTCCAGTTTAAATGTCAGGTATTGACTTGTCTGGGTGATGCCCTGTACGCTCATTGCCCCCCTCCTAATATGATTAATATGCTATGCGCTTTCCAGAAGAACATTGGTGTCTAAAATCAAGGCCACGGTACCGTCCCCTAAAATGGTGGCCCCGGAGATATTCTTGATGTTTTTAAAGGCCGGGCCCAAAGGTTTTATCACTGTCTGATGCCCCCCAATCACATGATCCACAACAAAACCAATGCGACTGTTGCTGACATCAGTAATGACTACATGCTCCGTCTCCGGACGACGCCCCTTCATGTGGAAACGGTCCCGAAGGCGAATATAAGGCACCATATCCCCGCGAACATTTAGAATATTCCTGCCGTTAATCTTTTCGATTTCCCTGCTTTTAATCTCAACACACTCTTCAACAGACATCAAAGGCAGTACAAAAAAATCATCCGCAATGCGTACAAGCAAACCATTGATAATCGCAAGGGTCAAAGGAAGTATAAGCGTAACCTTGGTCCCTTCACCAGGAACGCTGTCAATGTCAATGCGCCCTCTTAAAGAGTCAATGGTTCCTTTTACCACATCCATACCGACACCGCGGCCGGAGACACTTGTCACCTCATTGGCGGTGGAAAACCCGGGCGCAAATATCTGGGAAAAAATCTTTTTGTCGGATAGTTCTGCATTTTCAGGAAGCAAGCCCCTTTCCACGGCTTTTTGACGAATGGCATCGGCATTAAGCCCTGCCCCGTCATCCTGGATAGTAATGACCACATTGGTTCCCTTGTGCCCGGCAGAAAGGACAATGGTCCCTTTTTGGGATTTTCCCTTGAGTTCTCTGACTTCAGGGGGTTCCACACCATGATCAAGGCTGTTCCGGATCAGATGCACCAAGGGCTCATCAAGACGTTCCAAAATGGTCTTATCAAGTTCGGTTTCCGCCCCCTTGGTTATCAACTCAACCTCCTTGTTAAGCTGGGAGGACAGATCCCGCACCAGCCGCCTGAACTTATTGAAGATGGTGCCGATGGGCATCATCCTGATATTGAGCACACTGTCCCGAAGCTCACCGGTCAGGCGCTCAATTTCCTCCACAGACTCGCCCAATTCCGTATTATCCATGTTTGACGCCACCTGGGTCAGCCTGGCCTGGGTAATAACCAATTCGCCCACCAGGTTGATCAGCTTGTCAAGCCTGTTTGACGGCACACGTACAGTAGAGGCTGCAGATGATTTATGCATTTTGGTGACAACCGTCTGCTCTGTTAATGCAGACTTAAGCGTTTCCTTGGAAAGTGCATTGGATTCGATCAGCCGCTCATCTATTTTTTTATGGGTGTCGAATTGGCCGTCCAAAATTTCTCTATCAATATCACTCAGCCGCGGCACAGACACCTCCGGGGATGTAACGCCCTTCTCTTCGACTGTTTCAATGACGATTTCGCAGCTATCCTCCACAAATATGAAAACATCCCTGACTGCATTAACCCCCTTGGTGGTAGTCAAAATAATATCCCAGAAAAGATAGCATGACTCCGGGGAAAGATTTTCCAGATCCGGCACTCTTTCCGTCTGGGGCACGATGCGGCATACCCCCATATCGGCAAGATCAGAGAGCAGCATGACCGGATCCATACCAGTGGTAAATATATCAGGATCAGGTGAAAGCCGGATGCGATAAACCACTTCATTTTCCGGCCCGGGTACAGTCGATACGAAGGCATCTTCCGGCGCTTCTTTTGGGAATTCTTGGGCTGGTGATTCAGTGCCGTCGCAAGGAAGCAGACTTTTAAGGGAAGCAATGATTTTTTCACCTTCCCCGGGATCCACCAGTGGACCACCCTTCGCTTGGGCAAGCATAGCTGTGATGCGATCCCGTGACGCCAGAATCAAATCGATAAGTATCTTGGAGACGGGAACCGTTCGGTTTCGAACATTATCCAAAACCGTTTCAACGTGATGGGTAAACTCGGAAACGGCATCGAACCCGAACATAGCCCCGGAGCCCTTGATGGTATGCATTGCGCGAAACAGTCTGTTCACTGCTTCCTGGTCTCCGGGATGTTCTTCAATATCCAAAACCGCATCTTCAACGCCGGAAAGAAGTTCTTCCGCTTCGAGGCAGAACTCTTCAATGAATCGGTTGGCCTCATTCATAGGATACATCCTCTGATATACATGTTCAAAACAAAAATTGTCTTCTTTTAAGGGGCTTGGATTAACGAAGAACTTTCTTTACGACGGCAAGCAACTGCTCGGGTTTAAACGGTTTCACAATCCATCCCGTGGCCCCGGCAGCCTTGCCTTTTTGTTTCATTTCCGTCTCTGATTCGGTTGTCAGCATAATAATGGGGACAAACTTAAATTTTGGTATGGCCCGGACCCATTCAATCAACTCTAATCCATTCTTGTTGGGCATATTTAAATCGGTCATCAGCATATCAATGTCGAGACCGGCAAGTTTATCCACCGCATCCTGCCCATCCACAGCCTCAACAACCTCATAGCCGACCTGATTTAATGTGAAGCTGACCATCTGCCTTATACTCGTCGAATCATCCACCGTCATAATGACCTTTGCCATTCCTTAAGCCTCCTTCGAGAAATACGGAAAGTCCTTTGCCTCAAACCCCACATCGCTTACTGCATCCTGAACCGACTGAGAGTCACCTGTAACGTTAAATGTTTTATTTAACTTCTCAGCTGTTTTTCCGGCGGATAAAAGAAGCTGAACCCCCAGTGTATCACACTCGGTTACGCCATTAATATCCAAAATGACCCCTTGATGATTTGTAAATCCTGCCAGCAAACGATCTTTCAGCTCTTTTACTTCGTACGCAGACAAAGCTTTTCCAACTGTTATCACCATGTTGCCGTCTTTATCTTGATTTTTGGAAACCATGTGAGTTCCTTATTTGATCGCTTTTTTTAAAAATATACGTCAATCAAAATATTGTGTCAAAAAAGTTCAATATTATCATTCGGATCGCCTCCTTTTTATACCTTCATCCGAAACGATAAAATTTTCTTCGGATCAATCGTACTGCTGAATTCGGGTCTGATGATTGGCGAATATTGTCCACCCGATTTCGCAGCAGATGCTTCGATTTCGCCCTAAAACCATTGAAATAGTCTGTGGCACCCCCATTACGATCGCTTTCTGCCCGGATCTTCAGGTTAAAAAAAGAATTTTATAAAATAATCTATAGCATTCCGATGAAATAATTTCCAATGGAATCCCAGGTAACTGATTCCATGTTGACAATAGAAGCCCCGTACAGATATAATTTCGGGTATTCCAACTGCATCACTTAAGAAAAATAGTAACCGGTTCAGGACTGGCCGCTACGAAAAGAAAATTTATCCGCACGAAAATTAAAATAGACGAAGCAATCGGCAAAATTTACGGTTTTCGGCCGGGTGCGATTTAACTGCCGACGTAATATCTGAAACAAAGGGGATTAGGATGCATTTTAAAAATTTTAAAATCAAAATAAAAATTATCATAATTGTTATTCTGGCAATTCTCATTTCAGTGAGCGCCGTCGGTGGCTACGCCCTTTACAGCTCAATCCACCAAGTCCACGAAAATATTTCGGCCTTTGAAAAAGAGTTGATGTATGAAACCAGACAAAAACTCATTGACCTGGTGGATTCGGTCTATACCATGATTGTCAAGGTTCATGACCAAGCCGTTAGTAGTGAAAGCATAAAAAACAGATATGGTGCAGAATTAAAAAATCTTGTGGAAGCACCCTATTCAATGGCCCAACGGGCGTATACACAAGCCCTGAAGGCATCCTCCGACATCGGCGATCAACGCATGGAAACCATTCAAAAAAAAATTGCGTCCGACATCAAAGCGTTGCGCTATGACAACGGCAACTATTTCTGGATCAATGACACCTACCCCAGAATGGTAATGCATCCTACGGTATCAGATTTGAACGGCAAAGACATCTCCCGGTTTACCAAAAACGGAAAAGTCATTATGGCAGA
This sequence comes from Desulfobacter curvatus DSM 3379, assembly GCF_000373985.1. Classification (GTDB taxonomy): domain Bacteria; phylum Desulfobacterota; class Desulfobacteria; order Desulfobacterales; family Desulfobacteraceae; genus Desulfobacter; species Desulfobacter curvatus. The sequence goes on along the minus strand of NZ_KB892902.1, from coordinate 74,827 downwards.
AGGAACCGATATCCCCATGTTTGTGGAGATGGCACGCCAGTGCAAGGAAACAGGAGAAGGATATGTCAGCTATGTATGGCCCTCTCCGGGTAACAAACAACAATGGATAAGAAAATTATCCTATGTCCGTTATTTCAAACCATGGGACTGGATCATCGGTACAGGTGTCTACGTTGACAAAGCCGAAACAGACGCACAAAAGGTGGCCATAAGCATTATTTCTGATATGAAATATGGAGACAACAACTATTTTTACATCATGGATTCCCAAGCCAATATTCTGGCCCATTTAAATCAGGAAACCATCGGCAAAAATATGATGGACAGAAAAGATTCCTCCGGCAAATTTATATTCAGGGAAATTATTGAGACGGCCAAGTCTGACGGTCAAGGCCATATAAAATATACCTGGCCCAAAATAGGATCAGAAAAAGAGGTACCCAAAATCGGATATTTCAAATACTTCAAACCCTGGGACTGGATTGTTGTCACAGGCGTATATGTTGACGGTATGCAAAACAAAATCGTAGAGAAAAGAAAACAACTCAATAATATGGCCCAAGATCAGATTCTGTTTACGACTGTGACCATTATCATACTCATTTTTGCTGCATTTTTCTGGGTTGGATTTATGGCCAGAAAATACATTGAACGCCCCCTTTCCCAGGGTGTTGATGTGGCCAACAGGCTTGCCCAAGGGGATCTGAGCGTAACTATAGAATCCGACAGCGAAGATGAGATAGGCCATCTTCAAAAGGCCATAAAGGCTATGGTGGCATCCCTTACGGATATTGTCGAAGAGGTCCAGAATGCCGTCAGCAATGTCGCGGCCGGCAGTGAAGAGCTCAGCGCCACATCCGAACATATGTCCCAGGGCGCCACGGAACAGGCTGCCTCTGCGGAACAGGCTTCGGCCGCCATGGAGCAGATGTCCGGCAATATCACACAAAATGCAGATAATGCCGAACAGACGGAACGATTGGCTGTCCAGGCCGCTGAAGATGCTGAAGAGGGTGGTCAGGCCGTGGCTCAAACCGTTTTGGCCATGAGAGAGATTGCAGACAAAATTCTTATTATCGAAGAAATTGCAAGACAGACCAATATGCTGGCGTTGAATGCCGCCATTGAGGCGGCCCGGGCCGGGGATCACGGCAAGGGGTTTGCCGTGGTTGCAGATGCGGTCAGAAAGCTTGCCGAACGTAGCCAGGCGGCGGCCAGTGAAATCAGCAACCTGTCAACATTAAGTGTTGAAATTGCGGAAAACGCCGGCAAAATGATTAATAAAATTGTTCCGGATATTCGCAAAACCTCAGAACTGGTTCAGGAGATCCATGCGGCATCAGCAGAACAAAGCACAGGCGCAGAACAGATCAACACAGCCCTGCAGCAACTGGATCAGATTATCCAGCAGAATGCCGGTTCTTCCGAAGAGATGTCCTCAACCGCAGAAGAGCTTTCTGCCCAGGCAGAACAGCTTCAACAGGCAATCGCCTACTTCAGGGTTGAAAAAATAACACCCCGGGGGCAGACGCCGCAACAGGAAAACGCCACATCCAGGGAAGAATGGATAAGCGATGGCCGAAACTCAACAACCAGGGCCATTACCAATAGCCAGGATTCACTGGGAAAGGTTCGGGGCGTTGTGCTGGACATGGGGGATGATTCCCTGGACGATGATTTTGAAAAATATTAGACAACACTATTGTCAGGTATTCATCTAATTGCTTGACTCTTTTGGAAAACCGACTAATATAATCCAAGTTCATTCGTTCATTCAACCTAAACTAAAAAGAGGCTGAAAATTTGACCTGTACCAAATCTACACTCATCGAAAAAATTTCTGATGCATTTGACCAAAATCCATCTCAGTCCAAAGAAGTTCTTGAAACCCTGATTGAAATTATGAAGTCCACCCTGGCTTCGGGTGAAGATATTATGATTTCCGGATTCGGAAAATTCCAGGTGATTGAGAAGTCGCCGAGAAAGGGAAGGAACCCGGCTACAGGGGATGCCATGATCCTTGAAAAAAGACGGGTTGTCACGTTCAAATGTGCGGGCAAGCTTAAAAACAAAATCAACGAAACATTCCAATAACAGCCATGGGCCAGGCTGGCCTGTCAACGCCATCATACGTTTATCTTGTTTGTGAGCAAAGCTTGAAGCGCAGTCTGTCGGCAGCTGATGTCCCGATTCCCCACAGCCATGCCTAAAGCCCTTCGGGTGCCTACAAAAACAGCCAATTTTCTGGCACGGGTAATGCCTGTGTAAATCAAGTTTCGGAAAAGCATTTTAAAATGCTGGGTCAGTACCGGAATGATCACCACCTCAAATTCACTTCCCTGGGATTTATGAATCGTGATGGCATAGGCCAGGTCAAGCTCCATGATGTCTGCCTGGCTGTAGTTCACCATCCGGTTGTCCGGTAAAAAACGAACCGTGCAGGTAATATCCACGGTGTTAATCCGGTCAATAATGCCGATGTCCCCGTTAAAGACCCCCAGATCATAGTTATTTTTTCTGTGAATCACCCGGTCTCCGGTTCTAAATACCCGCTGGCCCACGGTGAGCTGCGCCTTTCCCGGCACCATGGGATTAAATCCGTCCTGAATTTCACGGTTCAAATAAAGGGTGCCAAGACTGCCCCGGGTCATGGGAGAAAGGATCTGGATTTCCGTATTTTTCCCCAGGTATTTGGGAATCCACTCCAGGTATAATTTTTTCACCGCATCCAACGCAGACAGCCCATAATGCAAAGAGGACCATGGGTGAACCTTTTCCACCACCGCCATAAGTTCCTCAATACGGTTTTCAGTATCTGCCAGACGGGCCAGATCCACATGGACAAACTTCTTGGGTATCTCAATTTCAGTCTCCCAGGGGGAACATGACTCCTCAACCCTGAATTCATATAACTCCCCATAATCATTGTCCCAGGCATCACGGGGGGCAGACATCTCTTGGGCAGCACTGCTGATAGCATCTTGCGTTTCCGGGTCAACACGCATAGATAAACGTTTAACCCGGCTGACAAAGGCAATCTGTTCTTTGGTGGCTTCATCGGAATCAATAAACAGACAGTCGGTCCCGTCCTGCCAGACGGACGGATACTTAAACGGACTTTTTATCCATGGCATCCGGCCCTTATTGATCTGATGGGCAAACTTTATGATCAAAGAAGATTGAGCCTGGCGAAACACCTGGGTGAGCCTAAAACAGGGCACGGCCTGTGAGGCAATGATATCTTTGAGCACATTGCCCGCCCCCACTGAAGGCAGTTGGTCATAATCGCCGATAAATACCACCTGGCTGTTCCTTGGCACAGCTTTAAGCAAGGAGGCGGTCAGGTTAATATCCAGCATGGAGCACTCGTCCACCACCAGAAAATCCGTCTTTAAAGGAGAGCTTTCATTCCGTTTGAATCCACCGGCTTTCCAGCCCAACAGCCGGTGAATGGTTTTGGCAGGTTTTCCAATCACCTCGCTCATACGCTGGGCAGCCCGTCCCGTGGGCGCGGCCAGCATCACCTTTTGCCCCATAGCCTCCAGCAGGCGAACCATTACCCGTATTGCCGTGGTTTTACCGCATCCGGGACCGCCTGTGAGAACGGAAAACTGCTGCTGAACCACACCCTTGACCGCGGCAGCCTGTTCAGCGGAAAGCTGCATCTGATATCGTTGGCAGAACAAGGTTACCCAACGGTCAATCCGGGCCTGGTCAAAGGTCCGCTCAGGCCCCGGATCTAAAAGACGCCTTGCCACATAGGCTTCATCAAAATAGAGAGACCGGGCATAGTAACACGCCACAGGCTGCCCGTTGTCATCGGGCAGATCCCTTCGCATCAAAAGCCGCTGGGATTCCATATCCGCCAGAAGGGTTTCAAGCTGCTGTGACAGATCAAGATCAAGCAGATCTCTTACCTGTTCCTCAATCTGGGAAAACGTAAGATAACAATGCCCGAACTCCCGGGCTGCGGAAAGTACGTGACGGATACCGGCAATAATTCGTGGGGGGCTGTCCGTTTCAAGACCAATACTTAAGGCCACCTTATCCGCAGTAAAGAAACCAATGCCGAAAAAATCCGCTGCAAGACGATACGGGTCCTGGGTGATCCAGGCAATGGCATTGTGGCCATATTCTTTGTATATGCGAACGGAAAACAACGTGGAGATCCCGTGGGACTGCAGAAACATCATCACATCCCGGATGGCCCGGTGCTCCGCCCAGGCCCTTGAAATCATTTCAAGCTTTTTGTGGGCAATCCCCGGGACCTCCACAAGGCGTTCAATATCGGATTCAAACACATCCAGGGTCCGGTCCTTGAAGTATCCCACGATTTTTTTTGCGGTTTTGGGCCCAACCCCCTTGATCAGCCCGGAACCAAGATACTTTTCCAGGGCCGATGCCGTGGCAGGCTTTTTCTCCCGGGCACGCACGGCCTTGAATTGTCGTCCGAATTTCGGGTGCACTGTCCATGCCCCCTCAAATTCCATGGTGGCACCGGCAAACACTTTGGTCTGATGAACCACAACGGTTTCCCGGTTGCCCGGACGGTCAAAGGGCAACACCTTGAGAATGGACCAGCCATTGTCCGGATTATGGAATGTGACCCGGTCCACAACCCCCTTTAAGACCTCGTTAATATGGCCGGTATCTGGCTCTGTATCTGTTCTCTGGTTCATATCGGCTCACCATACAGGACACGTCAAACCAAAACAACTTATTTTGATGGACAAAAAGTCTGAAACAAAAAAGGTGAACAATATAGATAAATATGGTATTTGAGGTTTTTGGTATAACGGCCATGGACTGACCCTGGTCTATTGACACCCAGACTCAACCCACAACAAAATTTGAAAGATCTCTGTTGGTTACACTGACTTTCATATAACAGCCACGGGCTGACCTGGTTTTTCACCGTGGTTCAGCCCACAACGAAAGTTGAAAGATCTGTGTTAATTACACAGACTTTCTTATAAAAAAAATGGAAAACTATTTTAAGGAGAGGGAAAATGAAAAAAACATCACTTCGGTTGATCTTATGCCTGCTGCTGACATGTATGATTGCACTTACCGGTTGTTCAGGGGAAAAGAAAAAACCAAAACCCAGCCCGGACGAAGTTCTTCAGATGCTAAAAGACGGTAATGAACGTTTTCTCAGTGGAAAATCCGAATATCCGCATCTGGACAAAAGCCGGATGATGCAAGCCAGCCTGGAAGATCAGGGGGATCATGCCTATGCCACCATCCTCGCCTCTTCCGATTCCCGGGTTCCTGTTGAAGCGATTTTTGATGCCGGAATCATGGATATTTTTGCTATCCGTGTGCCCGGAAATGTATGTGGTACAGATCAAGTCAGCGCCATAGAATACGGTCTGGAGTATGTCCGCACACCGGTTGTAGTCGTACTGGGCAATACTCAATGCGCCGCAGTGACAGCCGTCACCCGTGCAATTAATGGACACGGGCATGCCATGGAAGAAAATATTCCGCCGATGTTTGATAACATTAAACCTGCCGTTAAAAAGACAATGGAAAAGTATCCCCAAGCAAAAGGCGATGCAATCATTCCCCTTGCCATTGAAGAAAACGTCTGGACCAGTATTCGGGATCTGTTCACGAAGAGTTCTGCCACACGCGATCTTGTCAAAGCCGGCAAAGTCAAAGTAGTGGGTGCCATATATGATGTCAGCGACGGCAGGGTCTACTGGCTTGAGGATGCTACAGTAGACAGCATTTTACAGGAAGTGGAAGGCACGGCAGACGACACCCATGCCCCCGCAGCATCCAATGAGGAAGCGCCCGAAGTCGATAAGGCAGCGACTGAAGCCCATGATGATGCAGCCGAAGCTTCGGCGCCGTCAGAGGCAGATGAAACGATTGCTGAGCCGGAAACCCATGACACCGCAGTATCCCATGACGCAGTGCCTGAATCACCTGAAGCCGATGAAGTGGCACCTGAAGTCCATGACGCAGCGCCTGAAGCCTCAGCGCCGTCAGAGGCAGATGAAACGCCTGCTGAACCGGAAACCCATGACAACCATGACAGCGAAAGTCATCAATAACGCCCATGGGCTGACCTGGTCTATCGCTATACCCAGGCTCAGCCCACAACAAAACATAAAAGCAATTCAGCAACTTATTAGAACTTTCATATAACGGCCACGGGCCGTCCTTGGTCTATCTACACCAAGACTTCGGCCCACAACAAAGCTTGAAAGATCTGAGTAACTTACCCAGACTTTCTTATAAAAGAGCGTATTCCATGACCACGTCAACTGATCATTCTACCCAATCAGCAAAAAAAATTTCCCCCGCAGGTGTACAAAAACAGAATCTGATTTCCCAGTGGGCCTTTGATACCCGCCCCATATTAGGCCGGTTCCATTTATGGCTGGAAGATGTGCGCATTCACTGGTACAGCGACGAATCCCAAAGAAAAATCAAACGCCGCCACATGGATGCGGTCTCCTTCACCGACGGACGTACCGAAAAAATGCTGGCTGTCACCGCCGCTGTCACAGCCCTGGGTACGCGGCTGTTTGGCCGCTACGGAGAGGGTAAGGGGCTGCCCAAAACAGAACTGAACCTGGTAAAAAAAGATGCCGATGCCATTTCCGCCTACGCCATGAGCGAAAGTCTGTGGTACCTGTCCCGGACCCTGCCGGAAAACCATGCCATCATGGTATGCCTGGGGGAAGGACTGATGCCCAAAGCCGGGGAAACCGCTGAGATGGGCGCCAATCCTTTGCTGGGCTTCGGCAGGATCTATGCCCGGCCCCAGGTGGCTAAATTTCTTGAAGACCGGGTGTTGCGGCTGATCAATGATCCCGAATATGCCTGGGAAAAATTTTCCAGGGAAATCCAGAAGCGGGACATCACCGTGTGGGGCGCCGCCATCGACACCCTTGAAAACACCTCAAGGTTTGCCAAGGGAGAAACCACAGGCCCCATGAGTGTATTCCATCTTTTTGACCAGCCGTTGATCATCAGCGACCAGTATGAAGGATATATGGGGTGTTTGGTACTGCCGGAACAGGTTGTGGAAAACGCAGCCTTGAAGTCCGTTCTGGTTAATTATTTCACCCCGCGTCATATGGTTATGAATGCCATTCAGGAAACCTTTGAGGGGATTAAGGCGGAAAATGTCCATGTCTGGACCCTTACCGGGGACGCACGGCGAAAGAGAATCGAAAAACTCTGGGACCAGTGGCGGGATGCAGGGGCCCATCTTATTGATGAAAACTGGATACTGCCCACAGGGATCAGGCCGTTTACCGATTCAGGCACCTATGCGCCGACCTTTTCAGTCAAGCCCTGGACCGATGACAAGGGGGACACCCACCTGCTGGTGGTGGATGGATATGCAGCTTCGGCCGAAGCCATGCAGGCCGCCAGCCTGTCCGGAATTCTCGGCCTGGATGTTTCGTTGGCAGTGCTCTCCTCTAAATTTAAACTGCCCCATGACAAGGATGCCGCTGCCATGAAGCTGGATCCCCAGGACAACAACTTTGCCGCAAGGCTTGAGCAGGATCTGTTTGAAACCGATGTTCCTACGGAACTGATTGAAATCTACCGCAACAGCATCATGGAAGCAAAAAATGCAGGCATCCCCTTAAAACCGCGCACCATCAATGCAAGCGATCTGATTGCCGCAAAAAAATGGCAGACCCTGGCCGTGTCGGGATATATGCTGCCGGACCCCTACAGCGGTGCCCAAGGCGTAGAACAGATCAGCGAGGACACTTGGGAAGTCACTGTTCGGGTCACATCGGAATTCGGGGACAAGGCCATTACCTTTGCCCTTCGCCTGTTGGAGCCTTTGCAGCAGAGTAAGCTGGTTTTTTCGCCGCTGCTCAACCGGTTTTTCAAGGGAGAAGATTTTAGAACCCGGGCCGTTAAAATTTCAGACTCCGGCAGGATCCGCAACGAACTTCAGACACTGTGCACTGAAGCCCTGGAGCATTTTGGAGACAAAATGGTGGTACGCTTTGACAAAATTTCCCCAACTACCATTTCCGCTGTGGAGCAGGAAATGCTCAAACAGATTCTGGCCTGGTACAAAGAAAATTATCCTATCTGGTTCGAGTGGCTTGAGTTGTCAATTTAAATGGTGTTTGAACCAAAAGTGACCTGCCTGAGGCGTTTCAGATAAAATTACGCTAAATCAAAACCAGGAGATAAACTTCGTATAGAGACACCGGGTGGGGGGATACGGCTTTGATTACGCCCCCCCCCCCACAAAGTGACTGAATGGGAATTATTTCGTTTCGTTGCCGCGTTAACAATCTTCAATGATAATATATGCCATGGTCTGATTCAGCAACTGATAGGCGATCTCTCCGAATGTCATGGGGCCTGTAATATCCGCTGTTTTCTTTCCTTCAAGTTCGGCATAAAGATAGTTCAATATACAGTTACATGAAAAGAAAACCGTATCTCCAATATCTTTAGGAATCAGTTGATTGAACTCGGTGACGTAATCGGAGACCGGCTCTGCAATTTTATACTCGACTTCCCGAAACACAGGTGCATACAGATTGACCACTTTTTCGGCCTCATTGACATTTTGAAAACTCGTATTGATTCTTGCACCGTACATATCCGCCACCAGGGGGAGTCTTGTATCAATATTGTTACCGAGGATATACTCCGCAAAGTTCACCGGTTCGCCATTGACAAACGCCTCTTTCACTGAAAAGCCCTCTTCATTGAATGTTATCGTATCTCCGTCTCCACTATCAAAGAGATTGACAATGTTTACCTGTGGCAGTTTATTTGAGGGTAGCGCAATGTGCATGACGACAGCGGAATCCGTATAGCTTTCCCCGGTATTCCCATTCAAGACCTTTGGCGCGGTTTGTCCCAACTCATCCAGAAAGACACCGGATATCCATCCGATGAGCGGTTTTGTTGCAAATTCAGGATAATTGGGGCCATCAATGGCAAATGAGATATGGGTCGGACTTGTCGCCGGAATAATGATAAAAGTAAATCCGTTGCCGGGTGCGTCTGAATAAACGCTGCTTAGCGTCTCTTTTGAGTATACTTGAACATCAATAGAGGCAACATAATCCGGAAGTTCAGTAACAAACACCTCTTCTTGTGTAAATTTGCCTCCATCTTCATCCATAAAATAAGGAATGGTCCCTGCAATCCATTGGCCCTTCGGAAGGTCATTCAGTATCTTTTCATCGGCGGCAAGAATCAATTTTTTTCCTGCCGTGATTAACTCAATAACCTCATTTTTATTTACCGTTTTTTTTATCATTATCATCCCCCCTTATCCGAAAATTGTTTCCATGTCACCCACGACTTTAGGTAAGTGCTCGTTCTTTTTAAAAAAATCAATCAATTCAGTTGTGCATTCCGAAACAGTAGCGTCTGTAGGGTTCTTTTTATACTTCACGTTCAATCGGCCCAGAAGCATCTTTAATCCTAAAAATTGAATGTCCGGTTTATTATTACCGGATATCACTTTTTTCCATTTTGGATCATTTGGACTTGGAATTGCCATTTGAGTCCTCCTTTATTTCGGGGTATTAGGGTTGATTGCCTCTGTGAGGCAATGACATAAAACGGGCAACCCCATGCAAGCACCGATGTTTGAAATCAACCCTTCTTTTTGATGTGTGTGACACCCATAGCGTATCACATCAACACTTCCCATAACCATTTCTTGGGATGGGTTAGGGGGAGGCACGTTACGAAAGATCAATTTCAAATATCGAAATTGAGTGTGTTTCGTGCTTATCACGTAACATCTGTTTGATTATGTTCGAATTCGTAGCTGTCTGAGTGTGATTGGGAAAAACATTACTGTTTATTTACTTATTTTTCAACACTTTTAAAAATAATTGCAGTGAATATCCCTTGGTAAAAACCGAACCGGACATCAACTGCGAATTTTTTATATTTTTGCATTCTTTTCACGGTTCATCCGCTCAATGCTTGAGGTGGCGTGATTTTTACATTGGCAATGTGTCCGGACAATACATTCCTTGCACCTTCAAGGTTGCCGGCGGCAATATCATCATACACCTGGATATGCTCGGCATCCACCCGCTCCATGGGGGTAACAAAAAAAACATTGCCCCGGTATTTGAGATAGAGCAGGTCAAACAGGTGCCTTAGACAGGGTCTCCTTTATTAGGCTATAAACCTATATACTACGAATAAATTAACCTACAATACACCACATTGCCCACCCACATAAAAATTAAGCCTTTAACCGATTGGTAGAAAACTGCCGGGCTGGTATAAATGACAGTTTTCTAAATTACAAACCTTTCTTGCGGGATTTGTTTTTAAGGGCAAGGCAGGAGCGGACTTAAAATCAGGATGTGGAATAAACTTAACCGGGGAGGGAACCATGGCGTTGAAAAGCTTTTATAAAGAGGTAATGGCACTCAATGGGATCCAGGATATGGACCAACGTGAAGCTCAAGCAAAAACGTTTTTTCAAAAACTGAATTCAGCCGAACTGCCCAAAACCTTTAACTGGGCCCAGGAAATTTTCGAAGATATACACGTCAAAGAGCGCCCGGACCAGTTGGCGCTTATCTGGGCAGACCTGCACACGGATGAAGAAGAGCAGTACACATATACCCAGTTGGCTGAAAACGGTAACAAGATGTTAAACTATCTGCGTAAAAAGGGTGTTGAGAAAGGAGACAACCTTTATATGCTGACACCCATTGTCCCCCAAACCTGGTTCGCCTCTTTTGCCGCCATCAAAGGCGGTCTTGTCGCCGTTCCCACAGCCACCACCATGACCGAACGCGAAATCCAGTTTCGTTTTGAAGCGTATCCACCGGATGTGATTATTGCCCATGAGAGTCTGGCCGACCTGGTGGACGACGCCCTGGTCAAGGCCGGGTGTACCCCCAAGGCCAAAATCATCCTTGGTGCAAAAGAGGGGTGGATATCCTATCCGGAGATTGCCAAGGAAGATTCCCAAGCATCACCTGCAACCATTAACAGTGAAGACGTTCTGTTCTGCTTTTTCACTTCCGGCACCACAGGACTTCCCAAACGGGTGGGACATTCGGCTATCTCCTATCCTTTGGGCCATATGTCGACAGCCGTGATCCTCGGGCTTGAACCCGGCGGCGTTCATCACAACTTGAGTGCCCCCGGGTGGGCGAAGTGGGCATGGAGCAGCTTTTTCTGCCCATTTAACGTCGGCGGTACGGCCACAGGCTTTAACTTCACCGCGCTGGATATTAAAAAATACTTAAGCTTTGTGGCCAAATATAAAGTCAATTCATTCTGTGCACCGCCTACGGCCTGGCGCGCCTTTGTGGGGCTCGACCTGGCAGAATATGATTTTTCGGCCCTGAAGTACTCGTTGAGTGCAGGCGAGCCGTTGAACCCGGAAGTCATTGACCAGTGGCGGGATGCCACGGGCACTGAAATCCGTGATTTTTACGGCCAAACCGAATCTACGGCCATGATCGGCAATCCGCCCTGGATGGAAGGTAAAATGCGCTTGGGATCCTTTGGATATCCCTCATTCATGTACGATGTCATTCTAACCGACGATGAAGGAAAAGAGATCACGGAACCTGACACCACCGGCCATATTGTCATTCGTCTTTCCAACTGGCGCGCCATCGGCCTGTTTCAGGAATATATCAACAATGAGGCAAAAACATCTGAAGCCTTTAAACACGGAATGTATTTCACCGGTGACAAAGCCACTTTTGACAAAGACGGCTACTGGTGGTTTGTGGGCCGTGCCGACGATGTCATCAAAACCAGTGATTACCGGGTGGGCCCCTTTGAGGTGGAAAGTGCGCTGATTGAGCACCCGGCCGTCATGGAGACTGCTGTGGTGGGTGTACCGGATCCCAAACGTCACCAACTGGTAAAAGCGTTTGTAATCCTGATTCCCGGGCAAAAACCATCAAAGGAACTGGCCCTGGAGCTGTTCAAACACACCATTGAGGTGCTGGCCAAATTCAAGATTCCCAGAATCATTGAATTTGTGGATGTACTGCCCAAAACCATCTCCGGGAAAATCCGGCGTATAGAGCTTCGGGAAAATGAGGAAAGCAAAGCCGGGGATCAGGTCACTGAATTCTTTTATCATCAGTTCCCGGAATTAAGTTCGAAAAATAAATAACGCAATACAGTCACACCATCACAGGCGGCAGGTTTTAAAGACCTGCCGCCTTTCTTATTTTTTAGGGCCCGGTAAAAATTACCGATAAACCAGGTAATAATTGCCCTTTAAAAGAGTCATGAATACCTTGGGATCAGACAAAAGTACCGGCACATAAGAACACGACGATTTTCTTTTCTGCGGCACAGAAATTGCTTTTTTAAAATTCTAAAAAAGTGATAAGGAAAATAATGATCATATCATGCTAAAAGGAAGCCATCATGACATCCATATCCAGTGATTATTCAAATCTTAACTCCTATTCCGGAACCAGCCTGACCAGCCTTTTGCCAAAGACCTCGTCCAGCGGTACGAACGACGAGGATTCAAACACCGGTATCTCCTCTGAGACTGATACCGTAACCCTGTCGCCGGAAGCCCTGGCCGCAGCCAATCGGGAATCTATAGGGCTTCCGGCCACAGGAACCCTGATCTTGTCTGATTTTGAAACTGCTGCAGCCGAACAGGAAGAAAACGTAAGTACCTTGCTGGCCTCAACCATGGCAACGCTGGGCATTGATGCCGACCAGCAGATTTCCCTCTCCTTGAGCAGTGACAATGAAATAGAAGTTGTAAACAGCTTTACAGGCAGTGATGAACTTGAAGAGGTATTAAATGCAAATAGTGAATTCACCCAGGCATTCACGGCATTAACAGCAAACAATGAAATCCTGGATTTCACCGACTATCTCCAGGAAAAAGCAACCAGCACCAGCCTGGTCGATTACATCAACAGTGATACCGCTGAAACGGACCTTCTCTCCCTGGCCGCCGAATACGCCGGTATCAATGCCGCCGCAAACTCCCTGGAAACACTGTGGAGCATCAGCCATGAGGAAACACCCTATACGTATGTCTATAATTAGGGACGCCGTGATTACCTTGTAAACATTTCCAATTGATTCAATCGTTTTTTTAAGATAAAAAAAGAATTTGTAATGCAGGCACGAAGCCTGTGGTTCAAATTAAATTTCATTATTTTTTTTCGGACCCGGCCAAGAAGGTTGAAACTTAAGCTGGTAGGACTAGTTGCGTAATTTTTAATACTTCAAGGATTCACAGGAGAAAAAAATGATGAAAAAATCACTGATCACATCAGGGTTCATGTTTCTTGTTCTTATATTCACTGCCGTAAGTGTCCAAGCACATTACGGGATGGTCATCCCTTCGGACAATATGGTTATGCAGGATGACGACCGCACCGTTCATATCACAGCCTCGTTTTCCCATCCCTTTGAAGGCGTGGGGATGGAACTTGTTAAACCCAAAGTATTTGCTGTACTTGCAAACGGTGAAGCACAGGATCTTTTGGGCACATTGAAACAGGCAAAGGTTATGGAACATACAGCCTGGAAAACAGATTACAAAATCAAAAGACCCGGCGTTTATATGTTTTACATGGAGCCCGCACCCTATTGGGAACCTGCCGAAGACTGTTTTATCATTCATTACACCAAAACCGTAGTGACCGCTTTCGGTGATGACGAAGGCTGGGACCAGGAAATCGGGTTGAAAACAGAAATCGTACCCTTATCCAAACCTTTTGGGCAGTATGCCGGCAACGTGTTCCAGGGCATCGTAAAACTGGACGGCAAAGTTGTCCCTTACGCAGAGGTTGAGGTGGAATATTACAACGAAGACGGCAAATCCGAAGCGCCCACCGATTATATGGTTACCCAGACCATCAAAGCTGATGGCAACGGCGTTTTCACCTATGCGGCACCCAAAGCCGGCTGGTGGGGATTTGCTGCGCTTAATGAAGCTGATTTTACTCTTAAAGCGGATGGACAGGATAAGGGTGTTGAGTTAGGTGCCGTAATCTGGGTAAAATTCGAAGACTGGAAAACCAAATAGAAGGTATTATGCATATTTCTGAAGGTGTTCTTTCCGCACAGGTTTTAGGGGCCGGGATGGTTTTGGCTGCGGCCGGCACTGCGGTGGGCTTAAAAAAACTTAACGAAGACAAAATTCCCCAAGCCGCTATTTTGTCGGCTGCTTTTTTTGTGGCGTCCCTGATTCATGTGCCCATCGGGCCTTCCAGCGTCCATCTGATTCTCAACGGAATTCTTGGCTTGATGCTTGGATGGGTTGCCTTTCCCGCCATTTTGATTGCGCTTCTGCTCCAGGGGGTGCTGTTCCAGTTCGGTGGCATCACCACCCTGGGGGTCAACACGGTCATCATGGCCACACCTGCAGTGGTCTGTTATTACCTGTTTGCAGGATTTGTCCATAAACCGGGCGCAATATCCTATGCTGCCTCCTTTGCCTGCGGATTTTTAAGCGTTCTTTTAAGCGGTATACTTGTGGGCACGGCCCTGATGTTTACCCAGGAAAGCTTCTTGGAAGTGGCCTGGACCGTTGTTATCGCTCATCTTCCGGTTATGTTCATAGAGGGGCTTGTGGCAATCTTCTGTGTCGGTTTTCTTAAAAAGGTGCAACCGGAGCTTCTGCCTAAATGGTCTGCGGCACAGCAGCAAGCCATATTGGACAGCAGAACGAAAATGGTTGAAAAGCAGGTATAAGGGTAATAATTATAAATACATTTTAATGGTAAACAATAATGATGTATCGAAAATATTTTATACAACTTTTCTGTCTAATGGCCCTTTTCATTCTTTCAAGCGGCAATGCCCTGGCACATAAAGTCACAGTGTTTGCATGGGTGGAAGGAGACACCGTTCTGGGAGAAAGCAAATTCAGCGGCGGGAAAAAAGCTCAAAACTCAGAAATAATTGTCTGGGACTTGAACGGAAAAGAGCTTTTGCGTACCCGGACCAATGAAAAAGGGGAATTTTCATTCCCGATTCCTGAAAAAACCGCCATGCGCATAGAACTCATAGCCGGCATGGGACATAAGGCCGAATGGACTATTCCTCTGGAAGATTTGGAAGAAACGGTTGTAGCTGAAAGCACCCGGGCGGAAGAGATCAAAACGCCTGAACCCGCTGCAAAGACGGATTCCGGACAGGCTGTACAGACGGCAGTGTCCATTGATCCGGCCCAGCTGGAAGCCATTGTGGAAAAGGCCGTAACAAAGGCACTAAATAAAAAAATAACACCGTTGACCAAAATGGTGGCGGATTTGGAACAGAAAGGTCCGTCCATAAATGAAATTCTCGGGGGCATCGGATACATATTCGGCCTGATGGGCGTGGCCATGTATTTTTCATCCCGCAGGAAAAAATAATGATCAAAACGTCCCATGATTGAAGAGATCTTTGCTTCCGGCCATTCATTTATTCACAAAATTGATCCCAGATGCAGGGTGGCCGCAGCCACCCTGCTGTGTTTTGTCATTGCCCTTGGCCAAAAAATGCCCATGCTCTGGACAGGACTGGGACTTTCCGTGATTCTGGTGTTATGGGCCCGGTTAAACCTTGTCCAGGTGTTCAGGCGTCTGCTGATCATCTGGGGATTTCTGCTGTTTCTATGGGCCATTTTACCCCTTACCTATGAGGGGGATGTGGTCTGGCAAATCGGAAAGTTTGGTATCACCCGGCAGGGCATTAACCTGTGTACGGCAATCAGCATTAAATCCAATGCCATCCTCCTGGTGTTCATTGCCCTGATCACCACCATGGATTTCGGCACCCTGGGCTATACCTTGAATTTTTTCAAACTCCCTGAAAAGCTTGTGCATCTGCTGCTGTTAACCTACCGGTATATTTTTGTCATTGAGCAGGAGTACCGGCGCCTGGTCCGGGCGGCAAAACTGCGCGGTTTTCAGCCCCGGACCAATATGCACACCTACCGGACGTATGCCTATCTTTGCGGCATGCTGTTTGTCCGGGCATCGGACAGGGCCCAAAGGGTCTACAATGCCATGAAATGCAGGGGATTTTCAGGCAAATTTATCTGCCTGCATGAATTTGCCCTTTCCCCTTCCGACAAAATCTGGACGTTGGCAACCCTGGCAGCCACAGCATGCCTGCTTTTTTTGGAGATCACCCGATGACAACATCCCTCCCTATTTTGCGCCTTGAAAACATCAGTTTCAGTTATCCGGGCAGGGGCCGGGTTTTAGACAATCTAAGCCTTGAAATTAACAAAGGGGACCGCATCGGTTTAGTGGGTCCCAACGGCAGCGGGAAAACCACCCTGTTTCATATTATCATGGGGTTGCTCTCCCCGTATTCAGGTACCATTGAATTTTTCGGCAAGCCTGTCAAAACCCCAAATGATTTCAAAGAAGTTTACAAAAAAGTAGGACTGCTGTTCCAGGATGCCGATGACCAGCTGTTCAGCCCCACAGTTCTGGAAGATGTGGCCTTTGGGCCGCTGAACCTGGGAAAATCAAAATCCGAAGCCCGGAATATTGCCCAATACACCCTGGACCGTTTGGGCATCGCCCATTTTGAAGACAGGGTCACCCACAAACTGTCAGGCGGAGAAAAGCGGCTGGTAGCCCTGGCCACGGTGCTTTCCATGGAGCCCGAACTGCTGCTGTTGGACGAGCCCAGCACAGGCCTTGATGAAAAAATAAAAGCCACTCTGGTTGAGGTATTGAACCGCCTTGAGCTTTCCTATATCCTGATCTCCCATGAAAGTGATTTTATGTCGCAAATTGCCGATACCATGTTTATGATGGAAAATGGGCAGTTGACAAAAGATGTTCATATCCACCAGTATACCCACAAACACCCCAACCCTGGGCAGCGCCATTGATTCGTTGTCTGTAACGATGTCGAAAACAGGGGGATAACAGATGCACGAAATCAATTTTTCCCACGAACATGAACTTGACGACCATGATTTTGACGGGTGCTGCAAAGACTGCCAAAACACCCTTGCCATTATCAAGCCCCACATCATCGAATTTGCCGAAAAAATCAAGGCATACTCCCTTGACAGGCTAAAAGCCCTGTCCGCCCAAGAGCTGTACCAGCTCTACCAGATCCTGGATGACTTGGCCCACATGGATGCGGGTCCCCATCTGTCCGGCTTGCTGCTAGAGGAAAAACAGATCCGGGACGTGCTGCCCACAATCCGGTCCTATTACACCACCTTTTTCAGTATCCATGAACGCCATCTTGCCAAAGAACTTCTTGAAAGCCCGGATCCCTGGAAACAGATTAAAACCTTTCCGTTGTATCCCCGGTACGAAGCCCTTATAAAAAATCAGATTGAAGCCATGCACATCTCCAGCGAAAAACGGCTGGCATTTTTAGGTTCCGGTCCGGTTCCTTTAAGTCTGATTCTTTTAAATCGATTTTTCGGTATTCCGTCTGTGGGCATTGACAGTGATGCCGAATCCGTAGGGATCTCCAGGCAGATCATTCGCTGTCTGGGCCTTGAAAAAAAGATTGAAATAGTCCGGGGAGATGATGCCACCCTGGCCGATCTGAACTGGGATGTTGTGCTGGTGGCTGCCCTTGCCGAGCCCAAGGCCCGGATTTTTTCGCAGTTGCTCAATATCATGGATGATCGAGGCCCATCCCTGGTGGTATTCCGTACCTACACCGGCATGAAAGCAGTGCTGTATAAGCCGGTTCAACCCGAAGATATTAAAGGCTTTAAAATCGTCAAGGCCGTGCCCCCCACAGGACGGGTCAACAACACCACGGTATTTATGCTGCCGGCCGACGACAAATCCTTCAAGCAGAAAGAATTATGACAAATCTGGATCTTATCAAAAAAGAGTTTTTGGATATTCATGCAGCCCTTGCCCATGTGAGCCCCGAAGGCCTGCTTGAAGGAAAGCATGAAGATATCTACCACTGCTTTGGGCGCCTGGATCGTCTGGCTGCCATGGACATAGACGACAGCCAGGCAGAGACACTGCGCTGTGACCCTGAAGCGGCAAAGATTTTAGACCGTATTTCCCGGTTAAAACGGGCCAACGGTCTGCGTATGGAAATCCATAATGCCAAGACTGTTATCAGCTCGCCCTCGCCCTGTGATACTGTAAAGCAGTTTGTCTACTACCCCAACTACATGGAACTGGCGCGCATGGAATATACCGGGGCAAACCTTTGTCCCGGAGACCGGGTCATCTTTTTAGGCTCCGGCCCCATGCCCCTGACCCTGATCTGCCTTTGCATCCGGTACAAAATTTTTGGCATCGGCATTGAGCAGTTCCCGGAATATGCCCGGCTTTCAAGGCACTTGATAAAGGTGCTTGGCCTTGAAGAACAAATAAACATCATTGAAGGCAGCCACTCTTCCCTGCCCCTGCCCGAGCCCTGCCGGCTGATCATGATCGGTGCTGATGCTCTGCCTAAAGATGAAATTTTTGCCCATCTGTCAAAGCACCTTGAACAAGGCACCGCCCTATCCTACAGGATCTATGAAAAAGGCCTGCGCAGGCTTCTGGATGTCCAGTCAAATTTCAAATTGCCCCCGGGAATCAAAGAAGTAACCAGGATCAGGCCCCACCCACCGGTGAATAATACCTCGGTCTTCACCATCATAGATCATATTTGAACGAAACGGCGTTGCAGAAATAATGTGTAATCCTTGGCTATCGCCGAGCTTACCTGCCCCCCCCCCGGGGGGGGGCAGGTGGAGTAACAGGTGGTGTGATTTATTTGCTTTCTTTTCCAACCCCAGCACCGAATTTATCGATGTGTAGTTCGCCTCCGGTAGCCCAATCTTCTCGGTCAAGCTCATCAATTAATACTGTAACCCATTCTCGTTTGACATCCAATGTTGAAACAACTGAATCGGTTATTGCCTGAACAAGATTTCTTTTTTGCTCAATGGTCCGGCCTTTCGCTATTTTTATGGAAACAATCGGCATTGTTTTTATTCCAATCGATCCTTGTAGCCATTATTATTCATTATTAGGGGCACACAACATAAACTATCCGGATTAAATCATCAGACTCCAAAGTACGCCTGCGGCAATGGCCGAGCCGATAACACCGGAAACATTAGGGGCCATGGCATGCATGAGCAGAAAATTTGAAGGATCTTCCCGCTGCCCCACAACGTGTACCACCCGGGCGGAGTCCGGTACCGCGGACACACCGGCAGCACCGAGCAGGGGATTGATCTTCTTTTTCAAAAACAGGTTCATGAATTTGGCAAATAACAATCCGCAAGCAGTTGCAATGGCAAAGGAGAGCGCACCTAAGATAAAAATTTTAACGGAGTTATGGGTAAGAAAGACATCTCCCTGGGTGGATGCCCCCACGGTAATGCCTAAAAGGATGGTGGCGATATCGATCAATGCCGTACGCGCCGTAACCGCCAGACGCTCTGTAACCACGGCTTCTTTAAGGAGATTGCCAAAACAGAGCATGCCTAAAAGCGGCAGAGCTGCAGGTGCCAGAAAACAGCAAAGCAAAAAGGCGATAACCGGGAATATCATTTTCTCACGCTTGGTGACGTGGCGCGGTTCTTCCATGCGGATAAGCCGCTCCTTATGCGTGGTTAAAAATTTCATAATAGGCGGCTGGATTACCGGCACAAGGGCCATGTAACTGTATGCTGCAACGGCAATGGGCCCGATTAGATGCGGAGCCAGCTTGGCGGTCAAAAAAATAGCCGTGGGTCCGTCCGCCCCGCCGATGATCCCGATGGCGGCTGCCTCCTTGGGCACAAAACCCAAAGCCAGTGCACCTAAAAATGTAATAAAGATGCCGGCCTGGGCTGCAGCACCCAAAAGCATAAGGACAGGCCGTGCCAGAAGCGTTGAGAAATCTGTCATGGCACCGATTCCAAGGAAGATCAAAGGCGGGTAAATGCCTTGGGTTACCCCAAAATACAGGTAGTGCAATACAGAATTATTTTCATAAATGCCAAGACCCAGCCCCTTGAAAATAGGAATGTTTCCCACGAGCATGCCAAATCCGATGGGGACAAGCAATAACGGCTCATAATCCTTTGCAATGCCTAAGAAAATAAAGATCATACCAACGATGATCATGATAATGTTTCGGTAGTCGCACAGATAAAATCCGGTGTTCTGAAAAAAGTCTAAAAATAAAGTATCCATTGATTTTTCGTTTCTTTCAATTTCCAATGGTCATCAAAAAATTCACGGTCAGTCTCAAATTGAATCTAAGAAGTGGTACGAATGAATATATCCTCATCCCATGTGAAATAGCCCTGTTCATCGGCACACAAAATGCCGGATTTAATCAGGAGATTTATATTGGCATGGGGATCTTGAAGGCCGGAAAGCTCAGCCATGCGTAAAAGCTTTGGCAAAGATATCACATCATCCATGGTCTGAGCCAAAAGGTTATACTGCCGGCAGATCTGCTTTTGTCTCTCGGTGAGCACCATGTACTTTTTAGGGGTACTCGCCTTGACGGCAGATTCAGATTTTAAAGCAAACAGTTTTTTTATTCTTCCGGGATTATCATACAGGGCCACAAGCTTATGAAGCTGTGAAATCAGGACTGACAGAGCCACAAGCCCTGTGAATACAATAGTGATTCCCACAACTGAAATGGCCCACCCGTTGTGGACGTTTATGGCCTCAAATCCATAAAGAACGCCGACAGCGTCAACTCCATTCAAAACACACCTCTTTTTTATTTTTAATTTTTAAATAACGCCTGTTTAGGCAGGATTTGAACAAAAGGGGGCTTTTTCCTCGCAGAATTGCTGCCATCCATCCAAAATTGCGGCCGCCGCCTGGGATTCATGGCCGGTCAGTTCAAGTATATTCGGATAAGACACAATCCAGACCGCTCCTTTTTCCAGCACCGTAACTGTGGCAGTATTTGTTCCGTTCAGACTCACCATTGACAAGCCTGCAAAATCCCCCGGGCGATTGAGCACCACAGCCCTGCCCTTTTCCATGGCTACAAGCAGGGCACCTTCTTCCAGAAGAAAGAAAAACTGGGTGCAATGACCTGCCTGGGCCAATACTTCACCCGGCATAACCGACCTCCTTGAAAACATCGGAATAAGACGGTCAATATCCTGGGTGTCAAGGCCCTTAAAAGTGGTAGATTCCGATAAGCATGCTGCAGAACTTTCCATACGCCTCCTTAAATTATCATTGGAGTTTGAAGCAAGCTTCTTTTGAAAGAAAAAATATTCAAACATATTTTATAAATTCTGTCGAGCGCAAAAACCCTGATCCGGGGCAATCATATGTAAAAGTATTGTCGGAGACTTAATATTGCCCATCGTAACAGAACGAACACCTAACCTATCTATATCTAAAAATTGAAAAAGGATACTCAAAAGGAATACCGTGCAATGTCATTAATTTTAAAACCACAACATATTGACATCAATTCTTTTAGTCTAAAATAGATTAAACCCGAATGAAGCCATAAAAACCAAAGTATTCTTAGTATTAATTTATCACTATTTTTTTAAAAATGCATCTATAATTTTAGTATATTATATCCTAAACTTCCTTTCAATATTTGACAAAATGCATTGAATACAATATATAGATTACAAATAAAGAGATACTTAAATATAGCGAGCGCCTCAGCGCAGAAAGAAGAACTATTTATGGATCAAATCATAATTAAGAATATATTTAAAATATTCGGCCAGGATCCCCAAAAAGCAATTTCCCTTATTGATCAGGGTTTGACAAAAGAAGAAGTCCTTGAAAAAACCGGCATGACCGTGGGTGTAAACAATGCGGATTTTACGATTAAACGCGGAGAAATATTCGTGGTCATGGGCCTGTCCGGATCGGGAAAATCCACTCTGGTCAGGATGTTCAACCGGCTGATTGAGCCATCGGCCGGAGAAATCCATATTAACGGCCAAAACATTACGGCCATGGAAAATAAGGATCTTGTAAAATTCAGGCTTAAGCATATGAGCATGGTGTTTCAATCCTTTGCCCTGATGCCCCACCTCACTGTTCTGGAAAATGCTGCCTTCGGCCTCGAGCTGGCCGGAGAGCCCAAGGCTGCAAGAAACGAACGGGCAACAGCAGCCTTAAGTCAGGTGGGTCTGGAAGGCTGGGAAGACCAGTACCCCAAACAACTTTCAGGGGGCATGCAGCAGCGCGTGGGTCTGGCCAGGGCATTGGCTGCGGACCCGGATATCATGCTTATGGACGAAGCGTTTTCCGCCCTGGACCCGCTGATCCGTACGGAGATGCAGGATGAACTGCTTAAGCTCCAGGAAGACAGCGACAGAACCATTATTTTTATCTCCCATGACCTGGATGAGGCCCTTCGCATAGGTGACCGTATCGCCATTATGGAAGGGGGACGTGTTGTCCAGGTGGGCACACCCGAAGAAATTCTCCAGAATCCGGCCGACGATTATGTCCGGGCCTTTTTCAGAGGTGTGGACCCCACCAATGTTATTTCAGCCGGCGAAATTGTCAACACACATTACCCCACAATTATCAAGACCAAAAAAGGCGACATCCGAGGCTCTCTGGAGCTTTTAAATGCCAGGGATTTCAACCACGGTTATGTTCTGAATGCCAAACGCCAGTTTCAAGGGATCGTATCCATCGACTCCCTTCAGGAGGCAATGGAAAACGGCCGGTCAAAAGATTCCCTTGAGACCTGCTATCTGCCGGAAGTCAACCCGGCCAATATTAATGACAATATGCAGGATATACTTCCTGAAGTGGCTTCCAAGGGTTTTCCCATCCCGGTACTTGATGACAACAATGTATTTAAAGGTGTGGTATCAAAAAACAGGTTCCTGAAAACCCTTCATAAATCAGAAATTAACGGCCATAACGGAGCCGGGAACGAATATGACGAACCGGCCCAACCCCTTCAAACCGCTCTTTAGCAGGAAAATCAATTATGTTTGACGAAAAAGTACTTCCCATAGATATTTGGATCACCGCCTTTGTTGACTGGTTGGTCAATAATTACCGTGATATATTTCAGATCATAAAATGGCCGGTCGAACAGATTTTAACCGGGCTTGACCTTGGTCTTAACGCCGTACCGCCCATCATAATAATAGCTGTTCTGGCTTTCTGTGCATGGCGATTTTCAGGATGGGGGCTAACGGTTTTCAGCATTGTGGCAATGGTATTTATCGGTCTGATCGGGTTCTGGTCCGACACCATGACCACCTTGGCCATGGTTTTGGCCTCGGTTTTGTTTTCCACCATTGTCGGGGTTCCCATCGGTATTGCCGCCGGGCGCAGCGACCGGGTGGAAACCATTGTCAGACCCTTTTTAGATGCCATGCAGACCACCCCGTCCTTTGTATATCTGGTTCCCATAGTCATGCTCTTTTCCGTGGGTAATGTGGCCGGGGTTCTTGCCACCATTATTTTTGCCATGCCCCCCATCATCCGCCTGACAAGTCTTGGTATCCGCGGAGTACATCCGGAGCTGGTAGAAGCGGCCACCGCCTTTGGTGCAACCCGCAGGCAAGTGCTGTTCAAGGTTCAGATTCCCCTGGCCATGCCCACCATACTGGCAGGGCTGAACCAGACCATTATGATGGCCCTTGCCATGGTGGTAATAGCCGCATTGATTGGGGCCGGCGGGTTGGGATCTCCTGTGATTCAAGGACTGAACACACTGGATATCGGCCTTGCCGTGATGGCGGGTTTAAGCATTGTTCTGGTGGCCGTGTTGCTGGACAGGATTACCCAGTCCATGGCCGCTAAAAAATAAAATTAACAAAGGAGAAATTATGAACGTCGTAAAAAACATCTGCTTTTTTCTGGTTGCGGTTTCCATGATCATGGTCACCCCGGCTTTCGCATCTTCGGATAAACCCGGAGAAGGCGTCACCGTCAAACCTGCACGAGCCACCTGGAATACAGGCTATTTTCAGGAAGCAATTGTCAGCCGGGCCTTGACCGAGTTGGGTTATAACGTCAATAAACCCAAAGACTTAAAAAACCCTATTTTTTACAAAGCATTGACCTTGGGTGATTTGGATTATTGGTGCAATGGCTGGTTTCCCATGCATAACGACCAACTCCCCAAAAATTTCAAGGACAAAGCCCAGAAAATCGGATACGTGGCCAAAGCTGGTGGTCTCCAAGGGTATCTGGTGTCTAAAGATGCCGTTGAAAAATACAACATCAAGTCATTGGATGACTTTAAACGCAAAGAGGTTAAAAAGGCCTTTGACAAAAATCATGACGGCAAAGCCGATCTCACGGCCTGCCCTCCGGGCTGGGGATGCGAGAAAGTAATTGCCCACCACTTAAAGGTTTATGATCTGGAAGATGACATCAATCCTGTGAAAGCATCTTATGAAGCAGGTATGGCTTCTGCCATCGGCGCATACAAAGCAGGAGAACCCATCTTCTTTTACACCTGGACCCCGAACTGGACCGTATATAAACTCAAACCCGGCAAAGACGTGATGTGGGTCAACGTACCTACAATTCTGCCCACTGAAGCCCAGGCCGTGGCCGTGGACAGGATGACCCAGTCCGGCGTTGAGGGCGCAGTGACTGATCCGGTGAAACTGGGATTCGTTGTTTCAGATATCCGCATTGTGGCCAACAAAAAATTCTTGGCAGATAATCCTGCAGCCAAAAAGTTTCTTGAATTATTTACCCTTCCCCTTGCAGACATCAATGAGCAGAACACCCGCATGAACGCGGGTGAAAAATCCGCCAAAGACATCCAGAAACATGTCACCGAATGGATTGCTAAAAACCAGACCAAGTGGAATGACTGGCTGACCCAGGCCCGGGCCGCTGCAGAATAGACTGTTCCTTTTTTTCGACAAATCCTCACCTGCAGGCAGACTTGTTTTTGGTGTTAAGATACTATGTTTAAATTGTTGACGACAAACCTGTAATTATCGTATGCTTCCACAAATTTACTAGTCCCCAACTATAAACAAAGGAGAAAATGATGAAAAAGGAGATGAGTGTACTGATTGTCAGTTTTGTTTTTCTTTTCGCAATGATCGTTGCCGGTTGCGGAGAGCAGGACAAGTCGGAACAAGCCCCCAAAGCCGCTGAAGTTGAAACCCAAGCAGCTGAGGCTGAAACCCAACCGGTTGAGGAAGTTGAAACCACAGCAGCTGAAACTGAAACTCAAGCTGCTGAAACTGAAACTCAAGCTGCTGAAGCTGCGGCCCAAGTGATGGAGGAAGTTGAGACCAAAGCTGCTGAAGCTGCAACCCAAGTGATGGAGGAAGTTGAGACCAAGGCCGCTGAGCTTAAAACCCAAGCAGCTGAAAAGGCTGAGGAAGCACAGGAAGCCCCGGCTGAAGAATAGACTTGCCTTTTTTGTACGACAGTTAAGCCCCCTGCAGGGATCTCTCCCCTGCAGGGGGCTTATTTTTTGTATTAACATCCTGTGTTTAAATAGTTGACGGCAAAACTGTAATTATCGTATTATCCTAAAAATTTCTTTATACCCACATTATAACCATTGGAGATAACGATGAAAACCAAGATGAGTGTGCTGATTGTCAGTTTTCTTTTTCTTCTCGCGATGATCATTTCCGGCTGCGGAGAGCAGGACAAGCCGAAACAAGCCCCTAAGGCGCCTGAAGAAGCGGCGGAGCCCCAGGAAGCACCGACTGTGGAAAAGAAGCTCAAAGCCGGTTTTATCTATGTGGGCCCTGTGGGCGATTACGGATGGTCCCATGCCCATGACTTAGGTAAAAGGTATGTCGAATCCCTGTATCCCTGGCTGGAAACCGTTATTGTTGAATCGGTTGCTGAAGCCGATTCCTTGAGAATCATGGATCGTCTTGTCCAGCAGCAAAAATGCGATGTGATCTTTACCACCAGTTTTGGTTACATGGATAACACCGTCAAAGCTGCTGAAAAATATCCGGATACAAAATTTATGCACTGCGCCGGTTTCAAGCGGAGCGCCAACCTGGGCACCTATTTTGGTGATCTTTATCAGATGTATTACCTAAACGGTATGATGGCAGGGGCATTGACCAAGTCCAATAAACTTGGCTATGTTGCCGCCTTCCCCATTCCCGAACTCATCCGCCACATTAACGCCTATGCCCTTGGTGCTAAAGCAGTCAACCCCGATGCCACCGTAAGCGTAAAGTGGATCTATGCCTGGTACGGTCCGGACAAAGCCAAGGAAGCTGCCGAAGCACTGATTGCTGAAGGCTGTGACGCACTGGCGTTCACCGAAGATACCCCGGCGGTCATTGAAGTGGGCCAGGCCCATTGTGAAAAAGGCAAACAGATTTACACATTTTCCCACTATTCCCCCATGCAGGCATATGGCAAAGATTCAGTGGTTTCCGGCCAGCGCATGGACTGGGGCGGCATATATGCCAAAATCCTGAAAGACATCCATGAAGGTATCTGGGACCCCAGCCAGGACATCTGGTGGCTTGCCAAGGAAAAGGCCGCCATTCTGGGCGGCAGTCTTGATGACGCTGTCAACCCCAAATTTGTTGAGCCCCTGAAACAGGCCATAATTACGACTGAACAATTGGGTGAAATCAGCGCCTATGACCTGGTTATGAAACGCTATGAGCAAATGAAACAGGGCGTTGACATTTTTGATCCGTTCATGGGTCCGGTTTCGGACAACACGGGTGACATCAAAATTAGGCCGGGAGAACGCGCCTCCAAGGAAGATCTGCTTTCCATGATGTATTATGTAGATAATGTAAAAGGCGAAATCCCTAATAACTAGTGTTTGAACAGATATTCACCACCCATCTGCGCCTTGCATATGGGCAAATCTTTGTCCAAACATGGGGTCACATTAAGGCAAAAAAACAGGAATAGCTTAAAGGCCGGAAAACGGTGTTTTCCGGCCTTTATGATTGAAAAAAGACCATGATTAAAATACAGCGCCTTGAAATGAAAGATATCTGCAAGTCGTTCCAGGGTGTCCATGCAAACAAGGATATCAACCTTGAAATTAATTCCGGGGAAATCCTGGGATTGCTCGGGGAGAACGGTGCCGGTAAAACCACGCTGATGAATATTCTTTACGGCATTTACCAGCCGGATTCGGGCAGCATTCTGATCAACGGCAAGCCCGTCCGGATCTCTAATCCGCTGGAATCAATCAATCTTGGCATTGGCATGGTTCATCAGCACTTCATGCTGATCCAGAATCATTCCGTGGTTGAAAACATCGCTCTAGGTTATAAGGACACCCCGTTTTTATTTCCCCAGAAAGTTTTGCGTGAAAAAATAAAAGCGTTTTCAAACCAGTTTGATTTCCAGATAGACCTTGATCAGAAAGTATGGCAGCTTTCCGCCGGAGAGCAGCAGCGGGTTGAAATCATAAAAACCCTTTTAAACGGAGCCGACTTACTCATTCTCGACGAACCCACATCTGTTTTGACTCCCCAGGAAATCAAAGAGCTCATCGAAATTCTTCGCAGGATGAAAACTGACGGCCACAGTGTGATATTCATCTCCCACAAGCTTGATGAAATCATGGATATCTGCGACCGGGTTACCGTACTGCGCAAGGGGCGGATTGTGGGGGGCGCCCAAACCAAAGATACGGACAAAATGGGACTTGCCCGGATGATGGTGGGCAAGGATGTGGCCCTGACCATGGCCAGAGAAAAACGACCCAGGGGAGACCGGGTGCTTAGTGTCCGCAATATCCATGTCACAGGGGACAAAGGACTTGCCGCAGTTAAAAATGTATCCTTTGACTTATACAAAAATGAAATCTTCGGTGTAGCAGGCGTGGCAGGCAACGGACAGCGGGAGCTGGCCGAGGCCATCACAGGTATCCGAACCATTGACTCAGGCCAGGTAACGATCAACGGCCGGGACATTACTAATCTGTCCCCCAGAAAAATTTATGACAACGGGGTCTCCCACGTCCCCGAGGAACGCATTCGGTTCGGCATTGCCCCGGGCCTTTTCCTGTATGACAATGCCATTTTAAAACAGCATCATCTCAAAAAATTTTCCAAACGGTATTTTCTTAAATACGAAAGTGTCAAGTTGCATGCAAAATCCATCATAACCGAATTCCGGGTGGCCACACACTCCATTAACAACCAGATCAGAAACCTTTCCGGGGGCAACATCCAGAAATTGATCCTGGGCCGGGAAATCAGTGAGCAACCCCAGTTGCTGGTGGCCTCCCATCCCACCTACGGGCTTGACGTGGGCGCCACCCGGTTCCTGCGTGAGCACTTGCTCAAACTATGCAGCCAGGGCAGTTCCGTGCTGCTGTTTTCAGAGGACCTGGATGAAATTTTTGAGTTGTGCGACCGTGTAGCCGTGATTTTCGCAGGTGAATTTATGGGCATTCTGGATACGGATGATGAACGCGTCAACGATATAGGAATGATGATGGCCGGCTCAAAACGCATTGACACAGAGCCGGTCAAAGCAGACATTGCAAATTAACTGAAACGGCAACTATTTCCTATGATACGGATTACCACAAGCGACCGCTACAATATTACCCCCTTAAGGTCCTTTATGACCAACGTCGCTGCCCTCGGGGCAGGTATTCTGGCCATCAGCCTTATTTTCCTTGCCGCAGGCGTCAACCCGTTGTATGCGGTCTCCCAAATCTTTATTGAATCCTTTGGGTCGGTTTACGGCATCAAGGAAACCATCACCAAGGCCATTCCCCTAATTCTCATCGGGGCAGGTCTCACCCTTACGTTCAGGGCCAAATTCTGGAACATCGGCGCCGAAGGCCAGCTGCTCATGGGCGCTATTTTTGCCACATGGACAGCCCAGCATCTGGGCAACGCCATGCCCTCTATGGTTATCGTTCCCTTGA
Source organism: Desulfobacter curvatus DSM 3379 (assembly GCF_000373985.1). Classification (GTDB taxonomy): domain Bacteria; phylum Desulfobacterota; class Desulfobacteria; order Desulfobacterales; family Desulfobacteraceae; genus Desulfobacter; species Desulfobacter curvatus. The sequence continues at coordinate 46,084 of NZ_KB892902.1, read as the reverse complement.
TATTTACGGCCGGGTTCATCGGCGGTGCATTGTGGGGCATTATCCCGGCCATACTGAAAATTAAATATGCCATCAACGAGGTCATTACCACACTGATGCTTAATTATATATGCGCAGAATTTTTGACCATGCTCATTGTGGGGCCATGGAAGGGGAAAACCCGGTTCGGATTTCCGGGCACGGATCCCCTGCCCGATGCCGCCATTTTAGGCGTACTGCCGGGGTCGCGTATTCATTATGCCACCCTGATCCTGGCCATTGTCTGTTCGGTGGGGTTGTGTGTTTTAATTTATAGAACCCGGTTCGGGTACGAAGCCCGGGTGGTGGGAGAAAACCCTGACGCCGGCAAATATGCGGGCATCAATTTTCTTAAAACCAGTCTTATTCTCATGGCCATTTCAGGGGGGCTTGCCGGTTTTGCCGGTGTGGGCGAGGTGGCAGGCATCCACCATTACTTAGGGTATCCGGCCTCGGTATCATCGGGGTATGGATTCACCGCTATCATTGTGGCCTGGCTGGCCAAGCTGAACCCCTTGTTCGCCATTGTGTCGGGTCTGTTTTTTGCCGGTATTATCGTGGGTGGAGACGCGATTCAGATCTCCTTGGGACTGCCTGCAGCCACAGTTGAAATTGTCAACGGTATCCTGCTGATCTTTCTGATCATGGGAGATTACTTTTTATATCATAAGGTTCGGATCCGCAGGTTCCGGAACAACAGCTGACAGCTATCAACAATTTAACAACTTATTTGGACTTAGATCACACATCATGGAAGAAATCATCATATCAACCATTCAAAGAACCATGGTGGCAGGCACCCCGCTGCTTTTGGCCACAACCGGCGAGGTGATCTGCGAACGGGCCGGCATCCTTAACCTTGGTGTAGAAGGTGTCATGGCGATCGGTGCCGTCACCGCATTTATTGTCACCATGACAACGGGCCATCCCTGGCTTGGCGTACTGGCTGCCATGACAGCAGGATTTGCCGTATCCCTGATCCATGCCTTTGCCTCGGTAACGCTGCAGGCCAACCAGGTGGTATCAGGCCTTGCATTAACCATGCTGGGATTGGGATTGTCCGGCATGATGGGAAAGCCTTATGTGGGCCGCCCCCTGGCTGTTAAAATGGATGATGTGGCCATTCCCTTTTTTTCAGACCTGCCCTGGATCGGCAAAGCCCTTTTCTACCAGAGTCCCTTTCTTTACCTGGCCATTGTACTGGCCGCGGCCGCCTGGTTTTTCCTGGAGGGGACCCGCATGGGCATTCAGATCAGATCCACCGGGGAAAACCCCAAGGCCACGGAGACCCAGGGAGTGAACGTCTCTTTGATTCGATATGCATGCGTTCTGGTGGGCGGTGTGTTCTCCGCCCTTGCCGGGGCACATCTGTCCATCTCCTACTCATCTTCCTGGGTGGAGGGTATGACTGCCGGTCGCGGCTGGATCGCCATTGCCCTGACCATATTTTCCCTGTGGAACCCGGGCAGGGCCATTTTTGCCTCTTTTATTTTTGGCGGCATTTTTGTACTCCAATATCTGCTCCAGCCCCTGGGTATTTCCCCCAATTTTCTGGCCATGCTGCCCTATCTGTCCACCTTGGTTATCCTTCTGGCCATCTCCTTTAAAGATCCAAGACGGCTCAACGCCCCGGCCTGGTTAGGGGCGGCTTACAGACGGGGTGAACGATAAAAATTTGACTTTTAAAACTATTTTGTCCATAATTTTAAAGTTGTCAAAACATCATCCAACCGGATAACCCGATGCGATATCAGTAAGGAGTTACAATGGAAATATCAAACAATCAGTCCATTGACAGTATTGCCAAACTTTTCCTGGAAACGACCCAGGCCATGCTTGCAAAAAGCACTGGTAAAGAAATACATTACGCTAACACCATCCAGAAAATCACCAGGGTATCCATGATGCCGGATCTGACCTGCTTTGTTCAATTTTACGGAGATTATATGGGGCTTGTGGTTTTTAATTTCAGTGATGAGGCTGCCTTTGAAATTTACAGGCAATACATGATCAATATGGGCATGCCCGAAGAGGAGCTGGCCATCTCTATTTCCGACCCTGAAGTGGCAGATACCATTGGAGAAATCACCAACCAACTCATGGGGCAGCTGATAAAATCCGTGGAAGAAGAATATGACCTGAATGCCTGTTACGGCCAACCCAAGGCATTGACCATAAGTTCAGCCATATCCTTGTCCATTAACGACACGTACACGGAAAACCGCAGACTCTCCTTTAGAATCGATAACTATATCTTCCGTATTGAAATAGCCATGGAGAATTCTGAATTTATCGATGCATCCGGCCTTTGATAAGACTGTTCTTAAAAAATTTCGGGTAAATATGAAGCGATTTAAACAGGCGGTAAGCCTCATTTTGCTGATTGTCTTTTTATTCCCTGACGCCGGCTTTGCCATCTCCATTCCTGACGAACTAAAGCTGGGCAAGGAATATTTACAACTCATCAAAGACAAAGGTGTCATTCTTCATGACCCCGTTGCCCAGAAGATGATCGACATTGTGGGCAACGCCATTGTCAAACCATTGCCGCCCCAGCCCTTTCATTTTGATTTTTACATGATCAATGACGACTCCTTCAATGCATTTGCCACCCCGGCCGCCAATATTTTTGTGCACCGTGGATTAATTGCGTCTCTGGATACTATGGACGAACTTGCAGGCATCCTGGCTCATGAAATAGGCCATGCCGTGGGCCGGCATGTATCCCAATCCATTGACCGGTCCAAGATAGTGGGAACCGGCAGCCTGGCCGGAATGCTTGCCGGCATCCTGGTGGGTGCCGCATCGGGCAGTTCAGAAGCGGGCCAGGCCCTGACCATCGGCTCCATGGCTGCCGGGCAGTCAGCCATGCTGACCTATACCCGGGAAAATGAAACCGAGGCAGATCAAAAGGCAGTTCTTTTTCTTGAAAAAACAGGATATTCGCCCGACGGGATACTGGAGAGCTTGCTGAAAATCAGACAGACCGATTACCAGGGAATTGAAAATATCCCCGATTACTTTAAAACCCACCCGGGCACAACAGCCAGGGTATCCCATCTATCTGGAATTCTTGCCGATTACAAGCCACCTGCCGACAAACCCCTACCACCGGAAAATTTTGACTACAACATGGTTAAATACCGAGTGATCGGGCTTTACGGCGACCTTGACACCTACATCCCGAAAATTGAACTTGCCCTGCAGAACAACCCTGACAATGTGGCCTTCCACTACGGCTTAGGCCTCTTATACGGCCGGGCCACACGGATGAATGAGGGGATCGAACAACTCAATAAAGCCCTGGCAAAAAATCCGTTTGAGCCCATGATTCTCTTGGAACTAGGCCGACTTTACATCCGTAACACTGAATACAACCGTGCCATAACGATTCTGGACAGTATGGCAGATGATCCCCTGCTGGAGGACTGGGCCGTTTTCAACCGCTCTATTGCCCAGATCCACACCGGCAACCTACCGGCAGCCCAAAAGGGCCTTGAACATGTACTCAGCACCGACAAACCCGGATTTGAAAAAGCCAACTACCACATGGCCGAAATCATGTCCAGAGAGTCAAAACAGGCCCTGTCCAACTATTATCTCGGTGTTTATTATGCCCGTATCCATGACGAACAAAACGCGGCCCGCCAGCTTGAGCGGGCCCTTGACACCCTGGACGATGAAAAGATGCGGGAAAAGGCAGAAAACGAGCTGGAAAATCTAAAAGGCAATGGCAAAAAAAGAACTCGCTAAAGCAACCGCATGTAACCCACCTGGAGTTTAATCATCTTTTTCATCTAATATCTCTCTTATTTTCAGCGAGATGTCCATCCTTGAAAATGGTTTGTGTATGAAATTCAAGCCTTCGCCCAGTATCCCCCTATGGGCAATCACATTACGCGTATATCCGGACATATACAGGCATTTTATATTTGGGAATATTTGAGAAACTGCTTGGGCCAACTCACGCCCGTTCATTGACGGCATCACAACATCAGTGATCAGCAGGTCAATTTTTACATTGGAAGGATTGCAAATCCGCATCGCTTCCTCCGGTGTGTTGGCCGTCAAAACCGTATACCCAAGTCGCTCCAGCATTATTTTTACCATTCGAAGGATTGATTTTTCATCTTCGACCAGGAGTATTGTCTCAACGCCTTTTTGAAATTTTTCTTTTACAGCTACGGGCTCCTCATCCTGTAGTTCCTCATATCGGGGAATATATAATTTGAAGGTGGTCCCTTGTCCGGGTTCACTGTATACATTTATAAATCCATTGTTTTGCTTGATGATTCCGTATACGGTTGCCAGTCCCAGGCCGGTTCCTTCTCCTTGTCTCTTGGTTGTAAAAAAGGGTTCAAACAGTTTATTGAGTGTTTCTTTATCCATACCACAACCATTGTCACTGACGCCGATGAAGACATACTCACCAGGCCTGAAACCATTGTGCTGCCTGCAATAATCATCATCTAAAAGGATATTATCGGTTTCAATGGTAATTTTGCCTACATCGTCTATTGCATCCCTTGCATTGACGCACAGATTGGCCAGGATTTGATCTATCTGAGACGGATCTATCTTAACCGACCATAAATGTTTTTTAGGGCGCCATAACAGATCGATATCTTCTCCGATCAGTCTTTTAAGCATCTTGAACATGCCGTCGATTGCATGGTTCGGGTTAAAAATTTTCGGGGAAACCGTTTGCTTTCGGGCAAAGGCAAGCAGTTGGCCGGTAAGATCGGCAGAGCGCAAAGCCGCTTTTTTGATTTCACAAATAGTTGAAAACAAGGGGCTGTCCGGGTCAATATCGTCCTGCACCAATTCAATATTACCAAGAATAATACTAAGCATATTGTTAAAATCATGGGCCACACCGCCGGCCAGTCTGCCCACCGATTCCATTTTCTGTGCTTGGATCAGTTGCTGCTGGAGTTCTTCTTTATCCTGCTCTGCCTTTTTTTGTTCTGTGATATCTCTGAATTCAACCGTTCTGACCTCTTTACCTTTGTACGGGATATTCTTTGCTTCCAGCCGCATTGGAAATTGCTCGCCGTTTTTGCGCAATCCGAAGGCCTCATATGGCTTTTCATAACCTGATAGTATGTTATCCATAACCATGGATCTTGACTGCTCGGCAATAAGCTGCAGACCATCCATTCCTGTCAGTTCGTCAAGCGAATACCCCGTCATGTCCGACAGCCCCTGGTTGCAATCTATGATAATGCCTTTGTCATGAATGCCTATGCCGCCAAAGGAGGCGTTGTGGAGAGCCTTAAACCGCGCTTCGCTTTCACGCAGAGATTCTTCAACGGCTTTACGGTCTGTGACATCCGTTACAATACTCTCAATAGCAATCAATTCTCCATTTTCATTTCGAATACCGACATTGCGTTGATGAATCCACTTTGTTTTATCCCCTTTATAAAGAATCTTGTACTCGAAACTGGGATCTAATTCCCCTTTCAACATCCGCACCCATTTTTCTTTACAATATCCATAAAAATCAGGATGGATAATATCTCGAATTAACATCAGATTAGTATACCAAGTCTCGGGGGGAACGCCGAAAATCGTTTCTGAGGCGGGGCTTACATACTCATATTTTCCATCGGGCAACGACATTCGATAAATCATATCCGTTGCATTATCAGTTAACCGACGGTATTTTTCTTCGTTTCTTTTTAATTCGGCTCGTGTTTTGTTAAAATAGGCTAATAACATTCCCAAAGCGATAACGAACTCAAGAACTGCGCCCAAAAGATACCCCCAGGGCGCAAACCAGGCGACGGGCCTTAAAAAGGGATAGTCTACCTTGTGAACGCCCCAGAGAATATATGCAATACCGACGATTGCGTTCTCTTTTTTTCCCTGATTTCCTGATCTCAGAAACAGGATACCTGTTGAAATATAAATTGCGGCTAAAAATGAGAATGTGGGCAACGTGATAAAAAGGAAGGAAAATTTTTGTACGGTGCTGACGAATACCCATCCAATGATGCCGACTGAAAGATAAATCCAGACTGTTGGAAATTTTTTATTACTATAACAATATGTTCCCCACAACAACATGATACCGCTCACAAGCGTGCTGAGTTGATTGGCGATCAAAAAGAAAGGACTGATATATCCTTTAATGAAGCACAGCATAAAAACGAATCTTGTGGTATAGATGGCCCAGCTTATCGTCCAGATTCCCAGATATTTTTTATTATCTATCAGGTATAGATAAAAATACGTGAACAACAGGAGGATTGTTCCGATCATTGTGGCGATTACTGATGGAAGCAACCAAGACATAATGCTCCTTTAGCTCTGCTCATATATACGATTGTTGCGATTCATAACAAAGAATATCAAATCAGTATACTAAAAATTCCATTTGGCAACAAATAGTTTGTTCCAATGGATTTTTGTTTTTATATGATTTTAAGATAATGTCCGTCCCCTGTCCAAAGTTGTCGATCAGATTAAATTTTTTAAAAAAATATATTTCACCCTTGAATAAAATAAGTTGTGGCTTATAATTTTATCTAAAGACGAAACGAAGTCTTTTAAAACAAAATCAAATATAAAAATAATATATGAGGTGATAGAATGACTGAAAGAAGATTTGAAGACTACGTTGAAAGCGATCAGGAAAGAAACGAAGGTCATGTAGATACCAGACACAACAACTTTGAATGCGAGAACCCCGATAAGCATCTGGGATGTGATCCTGGAATTGATGTAGCCGGTTAGATCAATTCAGCTCTAATCCCCAGGCGGTGAGATTACCGCTCGGATTTTCCACAGGCCGATCAACTTGAAACAGCAATCGGCGCACAAAAACCAAACACGACATTGCAGGTACCGATACAACAAAAAGGCATCTGCAATGTCGTTAAAAATTTAAAGCAGCCTGACATCATCCCCCGCATGAAGGGCAGATTGTGAATGAATTGCATCACACGGTATCAAAACTTTTAAACTGCATGGTAAAGGTGCCCCGACCCTGGGTGGCTGAACGCAGGGCGGTGGAATAACCAAACATCTTTGATAAGGGGACCACGGCTTTGATGACCTGGATGTTGGATTTTGGGGTAATGGATTCCACCCTGCCCCCCCTGGCATTGAGGTCTGCAATGGCATCCCCCATATTAGCATCCGGCACAAACACCTCCACATCCATGATGGGTTCAAGCAGGGCCATTTTGGCATTTTTCAAGGCCTCTTTTACAGCCATGGCTGCGCACACCCCAAAACCCAGTTCCGAAGTTTTTCCTTCCTCGCTAAATCCGTCAGCCAGCACAATTTCAACATCTACGATGGGATATCCCTTGAGGAACCCACCATCCAGACTTTCCCTGATTCCGGTTTCAATATTCGGAATATATTGGGGTGCAATTTTTTCTTCGGGTACAAGGGATTTGAAGGTAACCCCCTGCCCCCGATTTAAAGGATTAAGTTCCACGGTGACGTTGGCATAATGGGATTTACCCTGGATCTCCCGGTCAAATACGGCCTGGCCGGTTGCAGGCGCTGTAATGATTTCCCGGTAAACCACCTGGGGTTTGCCCACATTTACACTGGTATTGAACTCCTTGACCATCCTTGAAATGATGATTTCAAGATGAAGTTCGCCCATGCCCGACAAAATGGTCTGACCGGTCTCTTCATCTTTGCTCACTTTAAGGGTGGGATCCTCAATCATAAATTTTTCCAGCACATCATCAAGCTTTTCCTGATCTGCATGGGTTTTGGGCTCAATGGCAATGGAGATGACCGGCAGTGCATATTCCATCTTTTCCAGAAGTACCGGGTGATCCGGATTGCAAAGGGTATCGCCGGTAACGGAACTTTTAAGGCCCACAATGCCGACAATATCACCGGCCGAGGCTTCATCCAGACGCTCGCGCTTGTTGGCGTGCATTCTTAAAATTCTGGATAGTTTTTCCTTGCGGTTCAGGGCAGGATTAAACACATCACCACCCGAAGCAATTTTTCCCGAATAAATCCGGGCAAAGGAGAGTTTGCGTCCTTCGATCATGGATACTTTAAAAATCAATGCAGCCAGAGGACCATTTTTTTCCGGCTTGAATTCAAGGATCTCATCGGTTTCAGGGTGCACACCTTTAACCGGGGGAACGTCCTTGGGGCTTGGCAGGTAATAGTCAATGGCGTCCAGAAGCGGCTGAACCCCTTTGTTCCTCAGGGCAGACCCACAAAGCACAGGCACCATATCCCGGCGAATGGTCGCCGCCCGGATGGCGATTCGAAGCTCATCCACAGAGATCTCTTCTTCGCCCAAATATTTCTCCATGATGTCATCATCAAGTTCGGATACCGCTTCCAGAAGTTTGTCCCGGTATTCTTCGGCCAGCTCCCGGAACTCATCTTCAATGGGCCCAGCTGTATATTCGGCGCCTAATGTTTCATCATTCCAGGCAATCTGCTCCATGGTCAAAAGATCAATGACTCCCTGGAATCGGTCCTCGGCCCCGATGGGCACCTGGATCATCACAGGATTGGCAGACAGCTTTTCTTTGATGGAATCACAGGCAGCAAAAAAATCGGCACCGGTGCGGTCCATCTTATTGATGAAGGCCATTCTCGGGACCTTGTACCGGTCGGCCTGGCGCCAGACCGTTTCGGACTGGGGTTCAACCCCGCCCACGGCGCAAAACACGCCGATTGCCCCGTCCAGGACCCGCAAAGCCCGTTCCACCTCCACGGTGAAATCCACATGGCCCGGAGTGTCGATGATCTGAATAGTGGCCCCTTTCCACTGGCAGTAGGTCACGGCCGAGGTAATGGTAATCCCCCGGTCCTGCTCATCCTGCATCCAGTCCATGGTGGCCTCGCCGTCATGAACTTCGCCTATCTTATGGGACCTTCCCGTGTAATAAAGAATGCGCTCCGTCACCGTGGTCTTGCCCGCGTCAATGTGGGCCATGATCCCGATATTTCTAATCTTTGATATATTTTTTTGCTTGCTCATAGGTATCGTATCTATAATTAGTAAAAGCTTAGTAATCAGCATAGTGGTGATACAGTATTGCCATTTAGGTGTCAAGAAAATAGCTTGCAAAACACGGCCCGGTTTAATAGAATTTATGTCCTTAATGCAGATCGGTATAAGGTCTGCTTACGCAGCAACCAATCCACCGGAGGCGTCCATAATTTATTGTGGTTCATCTTTATGATTCCTGGATTTGAAGCCATAGTTGAAGAGCGTATCAAAACCGCCCAAAAACAGGGTCGGTTTGACAATCTTGAAGGCAAGGGCAAACCATTATTGTTTGAGGAAAGCCATGTGCCCAATGATCTTCGCATGGCCCATAAGATTTTAAAAAATTCAGGGTTTCTGCCCCCCGAAGTTGAAATCAGAAAACAGATGGCCCATGTACGTGAAATCATGGACCAGGGGCGGACATCCGAGGATCAGGCAAAGCTGCACAAAAAACTAAATTACCTGATGGCCAAGCTTGATGCAGTCCGTTCAACCGGACCCGGCAGCGCCTTGGCCCGGGACCAGTACAGAACTTCATTATTGAGAAAAATAAAATGAATATACGCAAAAAAGACAAAGACGGATTATTTAGAAACATTTTTGTTGCCTATTTTATACTGCTGCTCCACGTATTTCTTCTAGCCGGCATCGGTCTTACCGCCCTGCTGTTCAGGGGCATTTATCACTATCTTCCATGGATCATGGCCGGCATCGCCATCCTGGTACTTTCCATTGTCTGGTTCATTTACGCCAGAATGAGAGCAACCTCATCTTCTCTAAGCGAAGTGCTGGGCACCCCACAATTCCAGGACAGGGCTGTTGAGATACGACTGCTTGGCGGGCTTGCTTCCTTTGAAATTAAGGCCAAAGAGCCGGCCTTGCTGCCGAACCACACCGGCCTTTCCCCCTACTCCGATGACCGGCTTATTGAAAGCGCAAGTGACAGAGCCGAACGTAGATTGCTGGAACTTAACGGGCTTTATGAAAAAGATCTGATCTCCAAAGAAGAGTTCGACAAAGCGCGTCAAAGCATCATCCAGGGCTGATCATACCTATCTGAATGTAAATAGCGGAACATCCACAAGACCAAAAGGGAGATGTATGAAAAAAATCAGGCTGGCCCTGTTATCAGGCGGGGTGTCCACAGAGCGGGAAGTATCTCTAAACAGTGGAAATCAGGTGTTTGAGGCCCTTGATAAAGAAAAATACGACATCAAACGATATGATCCCAAATTTGATCTGGCAAAACTTGTCACAGATGCACCGGATATTGATGCGGCCCTGATTATTCTGCATGGGCCCTTTGGGGAAGATGGTACGATTCAGGGGCTTCTGGATCTTTTAAACATCCCCTATCAGGGCGCAGGTGTTTTGGGATCTGCCGTTGCCATGAACAAACTGATCGCCAAAAGGCTTTACCGCCAGGCAGGCATTCCGACGCCTGACTATTTATCTATTTGTACCCACGCGCCGGTTCCTGATCCTGAAAAGTTAAAGTCGCTTGGACTTCCCATTGTGGTCAAACCGGTCTGCGCCGGTTCTTCGGTGGGCATGAGCATCGTATCTGATGAAAAAGACCTGTCACAAGCCATTGAAACAGGGTTTCAAAATGATGACACGTTGATCCTTGAACAATATATCAAGGGCACGGAACTGACCTGCGGCGTTTTGGGCAATCAGGAGCTTGAGGCCCTGCCTGTTATTGAAATAGTTCCCGGCGACGGCCATGAATATTTTGATTACCAGGCCAAGTACGTGGCTGGAGAAACCAATGAAATCTGCCCGGCCCGCATTGATGAACAGACCACACGGCAGGTACAAAAATTAGCTGTTGAAGCCCACAACGCTCTGTTTCTTAAAGGCTATTCCAGAACAGACATGCTGCTTTCGGACGGTGAACTGCATGTCCTTGAAACCAACACCATCCCAGGTATGACAGCCACCAGTCTCTACCCCCAGTCCGCAGCCAAGGCGGGCTATGGATTTGGCGTCCTCATGGACAAACTCATTGAACTTGCCATAGAAGAGAATAAAAGAACAAATTTAAGGAGAGCCCAATGAAAATTCTTGTAGTCGGCAGCGGCGGCCGGGAACATACCCTGGTCTGGAAAATTGCCAAAAGCCCACTTGCAGATAAAATATACTGTGCCCCGGGTAATGCAGGCACCGCAACCCTGGCTGAAAATGTGAATATCGGTGCTGAAGATATTGATGCCCTGGCAGCATTTGCCGAAGAAAACCAAATAGATTTGACTGTTGTGGGTCCCGAAGGACCTCTGGTGGCAGGCATTGCAGATGTTTTTCAAGAAAAAGGACTTGCCGTATTCGGTCCGTCCGGTGCTGCAGCCCAGCTTGAAGGGTCCAAGGTATTTTCCAAAAATCATATGCTCAAATACGGCATCCCCTGTGCGGAGGGCAAAGCCTTTACCGATCCTGAGCGGGCCAAGCTTTATGCAAAAGCCCTGGGAGCACCATGCGTGGTCAAGGCGGACGGACTTGCCGCCGGCAAGGGTGTCATTGTCTGCACCACCCTTGAAGAGGCAAACACCGCCATTGACGACATGCTGGAAGGCAACAAATTTGGCGATGCCGGAGCCGTGGTGGTGGTGGAGGAATGTCTTAAGGGCGAAGAAGCCTCCTTTATTGTCTTCACAGACGGTAACACCGTGCTTGCCCTGCCCGAATCCCAGGACCACAAACGGATATTTGATGATGATAAAGGTCCTAATACCGGCGGCATGGGCGCATATTCGCCCGCACCTGTTTTAGATTACCTGCTGCGCACCAAGGCCATGGAAGAGGTGATGATCCCGGCGGTGAAAGGCATGGCCAAGGAAGGCACACCCTTTAAAGGGGTGCTCTACGCCGGATTAATGGTGGACAAGGACAGCATTAAGGTGCTGGAATTCAACACCCGTCTTGGTGACCCTGAAACCCAACCCATTCTCATGCGCCTGAAAAATGATATAGTGCCTTTAATGGAGGCCTGCTGTAACGGCACCCTGCATAACCATAAAATCCAAATTGATCCAAGGGCTGCCATGTGTGTGGTCATTGCTGCAGGCGGATATCCGGGATCTTATGAAAAGGGGCATGAGATCACAGGACTGGATCAAGCCAATGGGGTCAAGGATACCGTAGTATTTCATGCCGGCACAGCGATGGACAACGGCAAAGTTGTGGCATCCGGCGGCCGGGTGCTTGGGGTGACATCCCTGGGTGATACGGTTGGAGACGCCATCAATACGGCCTATGACGCCTGTGCTAAAATTGATTTCAAGGACTGCTTCAAAAGAAAGGATATTGGTGCCAAGGCCTTGAAACGCATGGCCATCCCGCCCCAGGTGGGTGTAATCATGGGATCCGAATCGGATTTTTCGGTGATGCAAAAAGCGCTCATTATGCTCAAAAAATTTGACATCCCCTATTATGTCACTGTGGCATCAGCCCACAGAACCCCTGAAAAGGCGGTGCAACTGGCAACCCAGGCCCGGGAACAGGGGGTCAAGGTACTTATTTGCGGGGCGGGACATGCGGCACATCTGGCCGGTGTCATTGCCGCCCACACCACCCTGCCCGTTATAGGCGTCCCCATTGACTCCAGTGCCCTTCAAGGCATGGATGCACTTCTGGCAACAGTACAGATGCCCCCCGGCATTCCGGTTTCCACCATGGCCATCGGCAAATCCGGGGCCCAGAATGCCGGCATCACGGCAGCCCAAATCATCGGGGTATCTAATCCGGTCGTGGCGGAGAAACTGGCTGCATTTAAAAAGGAGATGGCAGACAAGGTGGAACAAAAAGCCGCATCTTTTGCCTGATGCCGTTGCCTTGCGATTTAAGCCTGATTCTATCCTGAATTAAAAAATCAAAAATGGTCCTAAATAAAATCATCCGGGTGGACAAAGACCACCCGGATCCCCACATCATAAAACAGGCCGCCGGTATACTTAACACCGGCGGCCTGGTAATTTTTCCGGCGGCCTGCCTCTACGGGGTGGCGGCCAACGCTTTGTCCGCCGATGCCGTTGAAAAAGTATTCCGGCTCAAACAGCGCCCCCGTCACAACCCTATTCTGGTCCTGATAAAAAACACGAACCAGCTTGACGGCCTTGTTACAACCATTCCGGATACGGCCAGGATACTCATGAACAAATTCTGGCCCGGCGGTCTGACCCTGGTCTTCGATGTGGCGGATTGTGTTAACTCCCAACTTACGGCAGGACGCCAAAAACTTGGCATCCGTTTACCCCGGCATCCTGTGGCCAAAGCGCTGGTCAACAGCGTTGATTTTCCCGTCACCGGCACCAGTGCCAATCTGTCCGGCCACGCAGGGTCCACCCGAGCAGATATGCTGGCTGATGAAATTGTTGAACAAGCCAACCTGGTTCTGGACGCAGGTCCGGTTCAAGGCGGTGCCGGTTCAACGGTTGTTGATGTAACCTGCACACCTCCCCAAATTCTTCGCCAAGGAGCGGTCCCTACCACAGACATTTATGCCTGCCTGAAAGAACGGGCGTTACCGATTTCGCCCTCTTAAAAATCCAAACCCTGCCCCAAAAAGGCCGCCTGCCAGATGGCCAAAGTGGGAAATATGATCATCATTGAAGGCTTGCGTCAATTCAGAGCCAATATAAATCACGGCCACCAGAATAAAGGACAAAGGAATTTCCCTGTTCCTGAAATTTGAAAAAGAGCTGAGTAAAATCATCATAAACACCAAACCGCTTCCCCCCACAAGGGAGGTATGAAAAATCATCGCACCGATCAATCCGGTTGCCGCAGCGGTTATCATCATCATTTCAAAAATCAGCCATGAACCGTATTTTTCTTCCAGAAGTGGTCCCAACAAAAGAATCATGATCAGATTGCCTTTGAAATGAACCCATCCGGCATGGGCCAGGACATATGTAAAAAGCCGAGCATAAAACACAGGATCTGAAAACGCCGGCTGTGAAGGTGATGCCAGGCTCATTCCCAGAAATTTTGAGACCGGCAGAGCAAGACAGATCAGTGCCAGAAGGACATAGGTCAGTACCACAGGTGAATTGTATCTGATTCTCATTTTCGCTCCCCTGAACGGTTTTATAGTACTCCGGTTTTGATTTTTACCAGTTTTGCCGAAAGTTAAAGGCGCTGTCTTTAAGAACACCGTAAATGAAAAATACTACCACTGATACATTCATAATGCACCCAAAACCTTTCCGAAGGTCAACCGATTCTGAAGCACACCGACATAGGTCGATTTTTTTTGCATTATCCATTTTCATCGGGTATTACTTTGAATAACCAATTTCAATCTCAGAAAATATAGAAATCCGTATTCTGGGATAACGCAACTTGCAAGAGTTGTTGTACCCAATAAATTTACACCGGCTTAACCCCATGAAACAAACCCTATCGGAATACAAAAGAAACGCCGGCACCTATCTGACACTTTTTAATTATGCAAGCGACGCTGCTTTTGTCCACGACATACAAGATTGGCGCATCAGAGAGGCGAATCACATCGCACTGGAGATGTTCGGCTATACAAAGGACGAAATGCTTAGGCAGGATACTCTGTCCCTTAGCGAAGGCAATCCTCCATACAGCAGGACCGAGGTTAAAGCAAGGATAGAAGAGGCGGCCGGAGGAGCCCCTCTTTTATTTGAATGGAGGTGCAGGAAAAAAAACGGCAGTCTTTTTTGGGGTGAAGTAACCCTGCGAAGAATTTCTTTTGAAGATGGAGACCTGATGCTTGTAATCATCAGGGATCTTACCGCTTCTAAGAAACAGGAAGAAACCCGGCGAGATCAAGAGATAAAATACAAAACAATCCTTCAAACTGCTGTGGACGGATATTTGCTGAGCGATATGGAGGGACGGATTCTGGAAGTTAACGAAGCCTACTGCCAGATGAGCGGATACGGGGAAAAGGAACTGCTTTTAATGAGCATTCCAGACCTGGACGGCCGTATGACCTCTGATGAGATCGCATCTAAAATCCTTCAGGTTAAAAAAATTGGATATGAACATATTGAGACAAGACATCGGCGAAAAGACGGCAGTTTATATAACGTGGAAATCAATGCAAAATACGTGTCAAGGGAAGGTGGGACTCTCGTTATGTTTATTCGTGATATTACTGAATTCAGAAAAGCGGAAAAAGAAAAAGCGGCACTTCATACCCAATTATACCTGGTCCGAAAACTGGAATCCATCGGGCGTCTGGCCGGTGGTGTGGCGCATGACTTGAATAATTTGCTATTGCCGATTCTTGGGTACAGTGAAATTTTGTTGGAAGATACAAAAGACAATGCCTCTTATCAGGCCAAATTAAAATCCATTATCAAGGCTGGGCACGGAGCCAGAAGTTTAATTAACCAACTGCTGGCGTTCAGCCGGAAACAGACACTGGAATTTCGATTGGTTGATGTGGATAGAATTCTTACAGATTTTAAAAAACTTCTCCGTCGTACCATCCGTGAAGATATTCGGCTCAATATCGTAAGGTCACCAGGGAGAAAGACCATCATGGCGGACCAAACCCAACTGGAACAGATTATAATGAACCTGTCGGTCAATGCGGCCGACGCCATGCCTGACGGAGGCGAATTCACCATTGAAACGGGTATCACCCGACTGGATGAGGCCTATGCGTCAAAATGCCCGGGAGTTCTGCCGGGCCAATATGTAGTGATGCGCTTTACAGATACCGGCCAGGGCATGGATAAAGAAACCTGCGATAAAATTTTTGAACCGTTTTATTCAACCAAAGGAGAGCAGGGAACCGGTCTGGGGCTTGCAACGGTCTATGGCGTTGTCAAACAGCATAAAGGTAATATCTGGGTTAACAGTGAAGTCGGCAAAGGCTCGGTGTTCAAAGTCTATTTGCCCTATGTTTCGGGAAAGCGGGTTGACTCCGTAATAAAAAAAGAGGCCGTTAATAAATGGAGGGGCAGCGAAACGATTCTTCTGGCAGAGGATAATGAGGAGGTGCGTAATTTTGTTGCAGACATTTTGAACCGAAGCGGCTATACGGTGTTTTGTGCTGAAAACGGCAACAAGGCACTTGAGATATGGGCCTGTTCAGACGAATCCTTTGATTTGCTTGTGACCGATGTCATCATGCCTGAGATGAATGGCAGAGAGCTGTTTGAATCACTCCACAGTCTGGATTCGAATATCAAAGTACTTTACATGTCCGGCTATCCGGACAGTGCAATTGAGCACCACTGTATTCTGGGTCATGATGTAAAATATATTCAAAAACCATTTGACTCAGATGATTTCTTATCAAAGATAAGGCAGGTATTGAACAACAAAACATAAATTCAACAAATTATTTGAATTTAAATAAAAAAATAGGGAAAGGACAAATTAAGGCCAATGTACAAGATATTGATCATTGACGACAACACAGACCTTTGCAATATGCTTTCAGACACTTTTTCCAAGAAGGAATTTGAGGTCAACGCCTACCAGACTCTTGCCCAGGGGCTTAATCATTTATTTTCAAATGAGGTTGATGTTATTTTTCTAGATGTAAAGCTCCCGGACGGAAATGGCCTGGAAGCCATTCAAGAGATAAACACCCATCCATCCAGGCCGGAGGTAATCGTTATCACCGGTTACGGTGATCAGGGTGGCGCAGACCTTGCCATTAAGTCAGGGGTCTGGGATTATCTCCCTAAAGGAGGATCTTATAAGGATTTTGAGCGTTCCCTTGACAATGCAATAGAATATCGTCACCAGAAAAAAAAAGCGAATCAGATCAAAAAGCTGGAGGTGCCTCATATCATTGGAGAGAATCAGCAGGTAAAAGAATGTCTGGAAAAAATTTTTAAAGCATCCCGAACAGATGTGCCCGTGCTCATCAGCGGAGAAACAGGAACCGGCAAGGAACTTTTCGCAAAAGCAATTCATCAGAACAGTCCAGGCAAAGAAAAAAATTTTATTATAGTGGATTGTGCGGCATTGCCTGAGAATCTGGCTGAAAGTATTCTGTTCGGCCATACAAAGGGCTCCTTTACCAGTGCAAATTCGGATAAACATGGTCTGATTCAGCTTGCGGATAAAGGGACATTGTTCCTGGATGAGGTCGGTGAGCTCTCCCTGCCCCTCCAAAAAAAATTTTTACGGGTGCTTCAGGAAAAACGGTTCCGTCCCATTGGCCTGAAAGAAGAGGTTTCATGCAATTTCAGACTGGTTTCTGCAACTCACCGGAACTTGAAAGATATGGTGAAGAACAAAGACTTCAGGGAAGATCTTTATTTTCGAATTAATGCCATAAAAATAGATATTCCTCCCCTGAAAAAAAGAAAATCGGATCTTCCTATTCTGGCAAGGCATTTCATCCAGCGGAACTGCAACCCGGAAACCGGATTGAAATATGAGGAAACCCCGGAGTTTATGAAGGCCCTGTTGGTTTATAATTGGCCTGGAAACGTCAGGGAACTGATCAGCGCAGTGAATTACGCCTGCGCAGACTGCTACGGAGGCGGCAAACTGTACGCCAGACATCTGCCCGATCACATCCGTCAGTTTAACATCAATATAAAGCTGAAGCAGAAAAAAGAACCGGCACTTTTATCCCTTTCCCAGGGCAGTATCCCTTTTCAGGAAATGAGTTTGAAAATGTTTCTGACAGCACAGAAAAAAAAATATATTACACAGTTGATGTCCTTTGTGGACGGAGATGTAAAAACCGCCTGTGAACTGTCCGGTCTTTCAAAGGGGCATCTGTATTCCCTGTTAAGACAGTATAAAAGCCTAAAACCCAATCAGTGATAAAAATCTCACTGTAAGATTTTTATCACTGATCCCTTCAATGCCTGTATCTGACCGGCAATCTACGATATCCCATCCATAATCCAACCTGTCCCGCGCAATATGGTCATCTTTTTCTCACAATTCTTATTTAAGATATATATATAATATATTGAAATAAAAGATAAAAATCACTTTCCCCCATTATGGCACAAATATTGTTAATGCAACATTTAAAAGGAATCTGTTTACCCTGTGGGAAATAGAGAAAAAATTAAAACAGGAGAATCAAAAAAACATGTCAAGATATATTAAACTTGGAACAAAAATCAGTATTGGATTCGGCATTGTCCTGGTATTGCTGATAGTAGCTGCAGCAGTAGGTTTTAACGGACTCTCAAGACTTATCAAGGATATGACCGATAACACTGCCAAAGAGAATCTGATTAGGACAATGTATGAATCCCGCCAGCAGGAAAAAAATTTCATTATCAGAGGTGACACGTCTTATATAGAGGCTGTCCTCACAAAATCGGATCTACTCAAAAAAGAAATCGAGGCAATCAAAACCCGTTCAACTGATCCCAAAACCCTCCGGCAGTTGGATGAGATGATTCAGATGGTCGACAAATACCGGCAGGCATTTAATACCTATGTAACCCTGGAAAACAGCGTTAAAGAGGCAGACGTGGCAATGGAAACATCTGCAAGGCAGGTGGAAGCAGCTGCCCAGGTCGTTCTTGATGCAGACCGTGCTGAGTTCAACCGTCTTATAGCCCAGGATGCAGACATCAAGCAGCTTACAAGTGTTATGAAGAGCGCCGAGAACGCCCAAGCTCTGATTCAATTGGTGCTGCAATGCCGTCGCCATGAAAAAAACTTCCTGGCCCGCAAAGAAGAATCCTATTTCATCAAGGTCAACAGCATAATTGATGAAATCGCTGACATGGGAAAGGGCAACAAATCAATCATACAAGCCGCAAATGAATACCGCCAGACCTTTTCCAAGGTTAAAACACTGAAAGAGTCACAAAACGAAATTAACGATACGATGTTAGCATGCGCACGTAAAGTCCAGGATATTGTCAAGATCTCCCAGGCTGACCAACAGCAGAAAACGGACCGGCAAACTGTCAGCTCTAAAAGGCTGATTATCGGGGTCTCGCTTCTGGCTGTGTTCCTGGGGATAGGAACAGCTTTGTTTATTAAGCAAAGTGTTCTTTCCCAACTTGGAAGTGACCCTGCAGATATCGCCGATATGACCAACAATATTGCAAACGGGAATCTGGCTCTTAAATTTGATCTGACAAAAAATAAAGGGGTGTATAAAGATATGAAGCATATGGCTGAAAATTTATCCCATATGCTGAGAGAAATCATAGAAGACGTACAAACACTGACAGCCTCTTCAACAGAATTATCTGCAATTTCGGAACAGATAACGACCAATTCGGAACAGACAGCAGAGCGCTCCAATAATGTTTCAGCTTCTGCCGAGGAGATGGCAACCAACATGAACTCTGTTGCAGCGGCCACAGAGCAGACCGCCGCAAGCATACAGATGATTGTTGCGGCCGCAGAAGAGATGTCGGCCACCATAAATGAAATTTCAGGCAACACGGCCAAAGGCAGCGAAACAACATCCAGGGCTGTGGACACGGCCAAACAGGTATCCTTAAAGGTAGATGCGCTTGGAAGAGCGGCATCCGAGATCAGCAAAGTAACAGAAACCATTGCCGATATATCCGAGCAGACCAACCTTCTTGCCCTGAATGCAACCATTGAGGCGGCAAGGGCCGGCGACGCAGGGAAGGGCTTTGCCGTTGTCGCAGGTGAAATCAAGGCCCTTGCCCAGCAGACAGCGGATGCAACAAAGGAAATCAGCGAAAAAATTGAAGGGGTCCAAACAACAACCAATGAGTCTGTCGCCGCCATTGAAATGATTGTGGGAATCATCAATGAGGTTAACGACATCGTTACAGCGGTTGCCGCTGCAATTGAAGAGCAGGCTGCCACGACCCAGGAAATAGCCAATAACGTAACCCAGGCGTCACAGGGGGTCCAGGAGGCCAATGAAAATGTAAATCAGACGTCTGCTGTGGCCGCTGAAGTGACAAAGGATATCACCCAGGTCAGCAATGCAACCGAAGAGATGAGCCAAGGCAGCAAACAGATCTATATCAGTGCCGGCGAATTATCCAAGATAGCTGAAAACCTGAACGTAATGGTAAAAAAGTTCCAACTGTCATAACAATGCCATAAAAAGCCACATGTGCCGTATTCTTCATTTATTTTTTTCGAACCCCTAATTAGTGCCTGAACGAAAACCCGTGATTGGACGAAAAGTTGCCCAGATGCAAGACGCATAAAAATTTGAAACCGGAGCAACCTCATGGTTGTGAGGATTTCATATTTTTATGCAACGCCGCAGGTGGGTGACTTTTCGTTTAATCACTAATTACCAAACAATCTCTAAAAACATTCTTCCAGAATGCTCAGGATCTCATCACGGGTCAATTTTTTATAACCACGCCCAACTATAACCGTAGATTCGGCGATTTTGGGAAGCATCTCTTTTGTGGCGCCCAGTTCTTTAAGGCTGGTTACGATGCCGCATTCATGCAAAAAATTCTCCATGGCATTGAGGCCTTCTTCTGCAATGGTTTCCTTGGTTTTTCCTTCAGTGGTAACACCCCAAATTTCTTTGGCAAACCGGACAAATTTATCCAGCCCGTTGGGGTAAATATGGCGGTAGTAGGGCAGTGAAATTGCCGCAAGCCCCATGCCGTGGGCACAGTCCGTATAGGCCCCGAGCTGATGTTCGATCATGTGAACCTGCCAGTCCTGCTTCTTTGAAAGTCCTGTGAGGGTATTCAAGGCAAGGGTGGCATTCCACATCAGGTTACTGCGAGACTCGTAATCTTCTGGATTTTTCAGGGCCGCACGCACATTATCAATGGATGATTTCAATAAACTTTCAATAATATAGTCAGTTGTGTTGTTGTCATTACCGCTGAAGTACTGCTCCATGAGATGGGACATGGTGTCAAACACCCCGCTGACCATCTGATACCGGGATACTGAAAAAGTGTATTCCGGGTTCAGGATAGAAAATTTAGGGTAGACTTCCGCAGAGAACACCCTGCCAGCCTTGATTTTCATCTCTTCATGGGTGATGACCGAGCCGCCGTTCATCTCCGATCCCGTGCCCACCATTGTCAGAATAGAGGCCACGGGAACGATCTTATTGGTCAGGCCTTTAGATCGCAACCAGTATTTTTCAAAGGGATCTTCCTCGCAGTATGCGGATACGGAAATGCCCTTGGCGCAGTCAATGACGGATCCGCCACCCACAGCCAAAATCAAATCAACGTTATTGTCCTTTACAAGCTTAACGCCTTCCATCAATTTGGCATAGGTGGGATTGGGCATGACACCGGACAATTCAACCACCTTTTTCCCGGCATCTTTCAAAATGGCGGTCACCTGATCGTAAAGGCCAATGGACTTGACAGCATTTTGGCCATAGGTCAAAAGAACGGTATCACCATAATTGGTCAGTTCTGCTTTAAGTTTGTCTATAGAATTTTTCCCGAAATAGATTTTTGTCGGATTGTAGAATGAAAAATTCAGTAACATATTAAACTCCATGCTTTATGGTTAAAATTTATTTTTCAGGGGAGGTGTTTCCTTGCTTTGCTCTTTCCCGTTCCCATTAAATTGAGTATTGTAAAATAATAAGCGGTAGCAGGATACCTGTAAATGTTGGTTGTTAATTGCTTAGTACAATAAGAGGGAAAAAGCAATGTCTGCATGCTCTGCCCAAATCAACAAAATCACCCCGCCCAGACTGCACCGATTGATTTATCGTAAACGCCTGTACCAATTATTGGACAAAAGCCGGAAAAGTTCGGCCGTATGGTTGTCAGGCCCCGGTGGATCAGGCAAAACTTCTTTAATTGCCGGCTACCTTGAAGACCATAAAATTCCTTCCCTCTGGTATCAAATTGACCCCCGTGATAATGATCCGGCAACTTTTTTCTACTACCTGCGCCTGGCTGCTTCACCTTTCATGAATTTTTCAAACCAATCGCTTCCTTTATTTGGGCCCGAATATCTATCGAACATAGAATCGTTTGGTCTCAATTTCTTCGAGAAGCTCTGCCCCCATCTTCCGCTTCCAATGTGGCTGGTTTTTGACAATTTCCAGGAACTTTCAGCCACTTCGCCGCTATTGATGATATTGAGCAAAGCCATTGAAGTGCTCCCTTCGAATGTTGTTACAGTAATCATCTCCCGTAATAACCCGCCGGTAGAGATGGCCAGGTTGAAGGCGAACAGAATATTATATCATATTGGTGCCGACAAGCTTATCTTTTCCTTGAACGAATGCCAAATGCTGTCTGAATTGCTTGATACCGAACTATCTTGCGATGAAGTGAATAAACTCCATGGGCTTACCGGTGGCTGGTGCGCCGGTTTAATCCTGTGGCTTATGCGTCTTAAACTCGTCCCGGAAACAAGGCAACTGGCAGAAACGACGATACCTGATTCTGTTTTCGACTATTTTGCCGGCGAAGTCCTTGCTCAAATCGATGACCAAACCCGTCGATTTCTGTTGCAAACGGCTTTGCTTCCCTGCATGACGGTGGAGTCAGTTGAACAGTTGACCCAAATGGCGGCAGGGAAGATCTTTGATGAACTCCATCGCCGCAATTTTTTTATAGAAAAACGGCAAACACCAACGCTTATCTATCAGTACCACCCTTTGTTTCATAATTTTCTAAAAAACCTTGTATACCGGGAATTGGAAACAAAAGAAGTCTATGATTTCCAGCGTCGTGGGGCTGCTATAATGGCCCGGAACGGACTAACGGAAGAGGCTGTAGCGCTTTACAACGAGGCCCTGGCCTATGAGTCCCTGAGTGGTTTGATTCTGGCCCAGGCACCACAACTGTTCGCCCAAGGGCGTTTTCTAACGCTTGCCGATTGGATCGCCTTTCTGCCTGAAGAAATAGTCTCTCAAAATCCATGGCTACTGTATTGGCAATCAATGACCGTCATGTTGAATTTGCCTCCACAAGGACAGGCGCTCTGTATCGCGTCCTTCGAAGGCTTTAAGAAAACCGGGGATCTCATGGGCCAGATCATAAGTTGGTCAAGCATCGTAGAGTCCTTTCTTATTATGCGGGGGATTTTCACAGACCTGGATCGCTGGATCACGGAAGGAGAGCGTCTTGGAGAGCTGCTTTCGCCGGAGCTTGATGGAAATACCACTGCTCGATTTATGGAAAGTATGTTAGTTGCCTTGATGCTGCGGAACCTTGCACACCCTAAATTCCCTATTTGGCAAGAGCGGTGTGAAGAGATTCTTTCCCGGATAGACAATCAGGAAGCGCTCGCCGGCTTAGGATTTAAACTTATCTGGTCATATCACTGGATGGGTCAAGTTCATAAGGCCAGGACCTTGATCAAACGTCTGCAGTCTACAAAGTCCTATGAGTCAGGGTCGCCTCTGGCACAATGCGGTCTTCGAATGGTAATGGCCTCGATGTACGGAGCAAAAGGCCAGGCAGAAAAATGTCGGCGTGAGATTGATGAAGTAGCGTCTTTGGCCAGGCAGAGTGGCATACATGTTTATGACTTTGTGATCTTCACCCAGGGGGTATACAACGCAATCCTGATCGGAGATCTGGACGAAGCCCGTTCATATTTACGTCGGGTTGAAAAAGTGCTCATGCCCCATGCGCTTTGGGACTTGGCTCATTATCACTTTCAGCTGGCAGCAATTGCGTTGTTGGCTAAAGACTGGGATGAGGCAGAGGTTCATATTAATACCAGTTGCACATTGGCCGAAAAGAGCGGAACCCCGTTTCCCCAGGCATTTTCAACCATTCAGCAAGCCCACTATTTACTGGAACGAGGAAGGCTGGCCCCGGCCCAAGAAGCGCTTGACCGCATCGAGGCGATGAATGTCCCCCAGCACAACGGATTTATCTATTTCCTGCGAGAGTTAGTTCTTGCCGATTGTGCATGGGTGCAACAACAAATAGCGGTAATGCAGACTCATCTGAGGGCTGCATTCTCTTTTGCAGCGAAAAACGGACTTCAGATGCCGGCAGGGCTATTACGTTCAAGACTGGCGTCGCTCTGTTTGGAGGCCCTGAAAGTGGACATCCATATCCCTATCGTAACACAATTGATCTCCTGTATGCGGTTACCTCCCCCCCAAGGTGCGCTCACAGATGAAAAATGGCCTTGGCCGCTGAAATGCCGCACGCTTGGATGTTTTGAGGTTCTTCGCAACAACCAACCAATAGAATTTACAACAAAAACACCCAGAAAGCCCCTGGAGCTTCTTAAACTCTTGATCTGCCGCAGCCACTATAAAAGCAGTCGTGAGACGATCGCCGATCAGTTATGGCCGGACGCGGACGGAGACCGGGCCATTCAGAACATCAACACCACCCTGCATCGTTTACGAAAGCTGTTGGGGGATGACCAGGCAATTTTGCTCGACCAGGGATATCTATCTTTGAACCCGGATATTTTCTGGGTGGATGCCTGGCAGTTCAAATCCATCGCTGAACAGGCCGAAAAAGAAACAGCTCAAGCAACCCGGACAGCACTGTTGTTTAAGGCTCTTGAAATCTACAATGGCCATTTTATTGATACCGATGATTACAATCCCTGGATCGTTGGTTATTCTGACCACCTTAGATCGTTATGGAGGAATACGGTCAATAGTTTTGAAAAACTGATGTGTGAAACCGGACAATTAAAAAAGGTTAAAAAAATACGCCATAAAATTTTGATGATAGACGAAACGTCGACGCCTCTTTAACCAATTCACGATCTTTATTTTAGATGTGCAGGCAAAGACTAAAGTGCTGCTCATGTATGATCAGCCCATACATAAAACCACTGCCGAAACGTATCAACACAGCCCGGCTGCTGAGAATCGCCTGAAATCGCCAAGGTACGGAACTCTCCAAATCCATCCCATAAAAACAAACTATCTGTAAGCGATTTGTAAGATCATTATGATTATTCTGACTTAAGCTTAGGCATGTAATTCTTGTGCCTGCACATTTCAAAATAACCAAATATTAATAGGAGAATGTCAATGGCGACAAACAAAGCACTGATAGTCCTACAAGAGAACTCGGGGAAGATTGATTTACCAGAGGACATTGATCCGTCCTTAGCTTCTGCAATCACTGCAATTATTGATCAAATTGCCGAAACATTCGAAGACATTAAGACGTCACTTCAGTCAATGGGGAAATACGATGTAGTACATCTGCTTACTGATACAAACTGCACTCGCACGAAACTCTTAAATGCGTTAGTTACTGAAACGATAAAAGGTCGTACGATTGATTTAATCGTCCTTGGGCACGGGAATGTGGATACGCTGTGTCTACATGGTTCCGAAATTCTAACCGGCGGAGATTCGGGTAACATTCGTACACTTCTTTCTGATGCGATGGAGATATTGAACACTAAGAGTTCAGAAGAAATTACTTTGAAGGAAAAACGTATAGGGAAACTTGTTATAGGATCACCTCTTGTGATACCTGCTAGGCAAAGAGAATACAAAAAAATCAATCTTCGAATGGTTTATATGTGCAATTGTTATGGATCAACCCTTAATGAAGATTGGATTGCTATTGGCGCAGAAGTTTCTGTCAGCTCAAGGCAAAACGATTACATGCCTGAGCCCATGACTACTTTTTTTATTCACAATTGGCTTGCGGGACAAACAGCTGAGGACGCTGCAAAGAATGCATATGAGGCAACCATACCTTTCTACCTGGCGGTCTATCCGCCGACGTCACGAATAACCTATTCTACTCAAACCTTTCAGTATCCCTGTCCTACGTGGGATAACCTCCTTAAGATGTGTACCGGGAGTGTTAAAGTTCCTACCGGTGTAGAGTTTATTCCACATAATCATGTGAAGCAGTCTGAACTTATCGTTAGTGGCAACAAAGAATGCCATTATTGATTTTTTAGGCGAAAGCTTAACGCATAAGGTTAGATTGGGGCTTAATCCGTTCTCACCAGACTAACCTTATGCGAATCATTAAAATTATTCGGTCGAACTATAAACCAACAAGTTGCATTTAAGGTACCGGCTTTCGGGTCGGAATCCCACAGCAAAGGGACGGTTTTGTCCGTATAGTTTCATCCCTGCCTGACTGAAGTCATCGAACAATGTAAAGCTTCCGGACTTTTTCTGGAAGAGGAGAACGGTGAAATATTAGGAACGAATCGAAATATTCCAGAATTAGATCTCTTTTTCGTCTGCGTAGTTTCCAATTATTGGCGGGTTGCATGTTCATCAGCGAAGCTCGCTTCGAAATACCGAAATTTGAAGATCAATCAGTGAAGCTTGCTTCGTCGTGATGAAGTAACTTGCCTGGAATTCCATAAAGCGGGGCGTTTGCCAAGGATGCTGTTTTTGTATTTAGTGGTAATCCTGTTCATTTTTCCCTATTTGGGGTACATATGTAGTATCTCAAATATAGTTTTTTATCAGGGACTCTATATGACCCGCGGCATCGAATTATTCTTGACGTTATTCAACAACCTGGCGATCTTCATAGCCTTGGTTACCTTTTACAACTATCTGGTGCGGAAATGTTACAAACTATTCTGGATACACCGTCAATTATTGACAGGCGTCTCGTTCGGTTTGTTCGCCATCGGCTGCATGTATTCCCGGGTTCCTATATTAGAAGGCGTAGTCGTTGATCAGAGAAATACCATCATTATCCTGAGCGGCGCTTTTGGGGGACCGGTATCAGCAATCATCAGTGCCGTTATAACCGGAGCGTTTCGACTGTATCTTGGCGGAACCGGAGTTTTAGGAGGCGTTGTCAATGCCACGCTGTCTGCAATAGTGGGCACAATTCTATACAGATCTAAAAAAAATTTCGAATCCATAAGAAAAACTGCCGGAAGTTCCTTATTTGCAACTTTGGCGCTATTCACGGGGTTCCTTTTTGTTAAAGACCTTCAAACCGGTTGGGAATTATTAAAGGCCGTAGCATTGCCGTTCGGCACAGCAACTTACTTGGGGGTGTTCCTGATCGGCCTTATGTTAAAAAAACAGGAACAAAGCTTTTTCATTGAACAATCTTTTAGAAAGAACCAGGAGCGACTGGAACTGGCCTTGGCTGGTGCAAACGACGGCTATTGGGATTGGGATCTGAAAACCGGCGCCGTGTACTACTCCCCGCGTTACAAGGAGATCCTGGGATACACGGATGCGGAATTTCCGGATGTCCGGGAATCCTGGATAGAAAACGTGTATCCGAAAGACCTGGAACCGGCTAAGGCTATGTTAAAAAAGCTCATTGACGGTGAAACGGAGCATGAAGAACATGAATTTCGTATGCGTCATAGAGACGGCTCGTTGCGTTGGATCCTATCCAGGGGAACCGGCGTGAAAGACGATGCCGGTATAATCTTCAGGTTGGCAGGAACGCAAACCGATATCACGGAACGTAAACGGCATGAAAAAGAATTTAAGGAAAGCGAGCTGCGATTTCACACCATTATTGATGCTTCGCCCGTGCCTTTTATTCTGGAAGACGATTCGGGCAAGTTCATCTACATGAATCCCGCCTTCACTGACACCTTCGGCTATACCCTGGATGACATTCCCCGTTTAGACGACTGGTGGCCTACGGTATATCCAGACCCAGCCTACAGGGAAGAAGTTAAGAGCAACGCGTTAAAGCAGCTTGAAAAGGCTGAACAGGACCAGTCACCCCTACCCCCGATGGAGGTTCGTATCTGCTGCAAAGATGGATCGTTCCGTACGGTTTCCGCATCCTTGGCGACATTGGGCGGGACGGCAGGAAAAATGCGCCTGGGCATTCTCTTTGATGTGACGTTAATCAGGCACATTTCCGAACGGTTGCAGACGATTCTCGCCTATACCAGTGACGGCATGCACGTCCTGG
This sequence comes from Desulfobacter curvatus DSM 3379, assembly GCF_000373985.1. Taxonomy (GTDB): domain Bacteria; phylum Desulfobacterota; class Desulfobacteria; order Desulfobacterales; family Desulfobacteraceae; genus Desulfobacter; species Desulfobacter curvatus. The sequence continues at coordinate 18,346 of NZ_KB892902.1, read as the reverse complement.
ACGAACAGGGATACATCGTCGAATTCAGTAAATCCTTCTCACACATGCTCGGCTACACTGCCGAAGAGACGGCTCAACTGAACATAAGCGACTGGGATATGTACGCTCCCCTTGAGCAGCTCCCCTCTTGGATCCAAACGAGTATGAATAACCCGACAACCATTGAGACCCGGCACCGCCGCAAGAACGGAGAAATGCTGGACGTTGAGATCAACGCAAGGGGGATTATTCTAGACGGACAGCCGTTGCTGTATGCTTCCAGCCGCGACATCACGGCACGTAAGCGGGCCGAAAATCAACTTAAACAGTCGATGCTGGAGCAAAGCGCCATCCTGGAAAACGCTAACGTCGGCATCATCCAGGTTAAAGACCGTATTCAAGTGAAGTGCAATAAAAAGATGGCCGAAATATTCGGCTATGAATTGGAGGAGTTGGTTAATAAAAGCACACGCATGTTTTATTACTCCCAGAAACAATACGAAGAAATCATCCGGAAACTCGATCCGATTATCTTTGACGGCGGAGTCTACACGACGGAAAATCAGCTCACCCGCAAAGACGGATCGCCTGTATGGGTAAAAATTTCCGGTACGGCCATTGATGTCAATGCCCCGGAATCCGGAAGCATCTGGGTCTTTGAGGATATCAGCGAAGCCAAGGCCAGGGAACGGGAACTACATGCAGCCAAGGCCGAAGCGGAACAGGCAAGCAAATTAAAATCCGAATTCCTGGCCAACATGAGCCATGAAATCCGCACTCCCATGAACGGCGTCATCGGCATGACCGATTTGCTTATACAGACGCCGCTTTCAACGGAACAACTGCATTACGCCAATGCAATTCGCTCCAGTGGGAAACTGCTTCTCGGATTGATCAACGACATTCTTGACTTTTCCAAAATTGAAGCAGGCAAATTGAAGATGGAGACCATTGACTTTGATCTTTTCACCCTATTGGATGATTTTTTGGACGGCATGGCCGTTAGGGCCCATGAAAAAAATCTGGAATTACTTTGCGCCATAGCCCAAGGGACGCCAACCGCCCTGAGAGGGGACCCGGGACGGTTACGCCAGATACTTAACAATTTGACCGGCAATGCCGTCAAATTTACTGAAACAGGCGAGATCCTGATCAATGTATCCGTGATCAAAGACAACGAAAAGGAGTGCTTGATCCGTTTTGTTGTCAGCGACACCGGCATCGGCATCCCCGAGGAGAAACTTGCGCTGCTTTTTGATAAATTCAGCCAGGTCGATGCATCCACCACACGCAGATACGCTGGAACAGGACTGGGCCTGGCGATCTCCAAACAACTGGTTGAACTCATGGGGGGTGAAATCGGCGTTTCCAGCCGCGAGGGGCACGGTTCCGAGTTCTGGTTCAGTGTAAGGTTTGAGAAACGTAGCGTCGCCGAGTCCAAGCAACAGCTTGTACCGGTGGACCTGCACGGTATCCGCATTCTGGTTGTTGATGATAATGCAACCAATCGTGAAATTATCTCCACCCAACTTACGGCCTGGGGCATGCGCCCTGAGCAATCGCCCAATGGCCCCCAGGCTCTGATCGAACTGAAAAACGCTTCTAATGCGAAAGATCCCTACAAGCTTGCTATTATCGACATGCAGATGCCTGAAATGGATGGGGAGACACTTGGGCGAGCGATCAAAAACGATCCAAAGCTTGGGCCAATACACATAATTATGCTCACGTCCATGGGCAGACGCGGCGACGCCAGGCGATTAGAAGAGGCCGGCTTCGATGCCTATGCCAACAAACCCATCCGCCACAGGGATCTTCTTCCTATTTTAATCAAGGTGATATCCGGAGGGCCAGCCACCAAACCCCAAGGTTTGGTAACTCGCCACTCAGCCCGTGAAAAGCGGCATCTTTTTAACCCGAACGTACGTGTACTAGTTGTCGAAGATAACAGTATTAACCGGCAAGTGGCCGTGGGTTCATTAACGAAGCTGGGCCTGCATGCAGATGCGGTAACTAACGGTATTGAAGCGATCAAGGCCCTTACGAGCACCCCATATCACCTTGTATTCATGGACATTCAGATGCCAGGCATGGACGGATACCAGGCAACCGGCCGTATTCGTGATCCTGAAACAGGCGTTCTTAACAATAATGTTCCTATCATCGCCATGACTGCCCATGCCATGCAGGGCGACAGGGAAAAATGCCTGTCAAGCGGAATGAACGATTACGTATCCAAACCCATTGATCAAGAAGCGTTGCGCGATGTGTTGAAACGGTGGCTGCCCGCTTTTACGGCCCCCTCGCCTGCTGCTCAGATAAAGACATCAATGACGGAAAATGATATCCCGGAACTTCCTGGAATTGCCGTTCAGGAGGCACTCAAAGCCCTGGACCTGGATTTTAGCTCATACAAAGCATACTTACTGGCCTTTAGGGAAGACGCTGAAAACGCGCTTGGCGCACTCCGGAATCGTGCCGGGGATAACATACTGGCCGACGTCTCAGGTCTGGCCCATAAGCTTGCAGGAGCAGCGGGCAATTTGCGTGCGTTTAAGGTAAAAGATGCAGCAGCGACTCTGGAACAGGCAGCCCAACAAGGCGAAACTCCGGCAACCCTGGTCAATGAACTTAAAAAGGCGCTTCAGATGTTTATAGACGCTGTCAATCCCTTTGGGGAAACTGAGCCCATAGATGAAACCGGGAATATTGACTTGGATGCCGCCTATCAGTATATTGATAAAATCAAAGCGCTTATCACCAGCAGCGATGTTGTAGAGGAGGATCTTATTCTCGGCCTGGAGCGTGCCCTTGGTGGAGGCGTTGACCCAAATGCGCTGACCAGGCTTAAGAACAGCCTGAAGGACTTTGATTATCAAGGGGCAAGTGAAGCCGTCAGAATAATCTATGCATGGATGGATAATCAATCCTCCAAGGAAAAAGGTGTATGAACCAATTGATGAAAGCCGGATCAATCCTCATTGTGGATGATTCACCGGTTAATATCCGAATGCTGGTCAGTGCTTTGAAAAGCACCTATCGGGTCCGGGTGGCAAATGGCGGTCTTAAAGCATTGGCGATTGCCGAATCCGACGATCCGCCCGACATCATACTCCTTGATGTCAGAATGCCTGAAGTTGACGGCTATGAAGTCTGCCGCCGCTTAAAGCGGAATCCCGGGACCATGCAAATCCCCATCATCTTTGTTACAACCCGGGGGAGCAGTGAAGATGAGGCCTTCGGACTTAATCTGGGCGCTGTGGATTATATTTCAAAACCCTTCAGCATACCTGTTGTCAAAGCCCGGGTACGTGCGCATCTGCAGTTGAAACGACGTACGGACAAATTAGAATCCCTGGCAATGATAGACGGCCTGACAGGCATAGCAAATCGACGGAGCTTTGATCAGACCATAGAACAGGAATGGCGCAGAGCCCAGCGTACTAATACCCATCTGAGCCTGATCATGATCGATATTGATGAATTCAAGGCGTACAATGACAATTACGGCCATGGTGCGGGAGATGAGTGCCTGCGATTGGTTGCCGGTGCCATTGAGTCCTTGATGCGCCGCCCTGGTGATTTCGTTGGACGTTACGGTGGAGAAGAGTTCGTTGTTCTCCTCCCGGAATGCGATCTGGAAGGGGCATTGGAAATGGCGGAAAAAATTCGATTAAAAATCAAAGACCTGAAGATCCCTCATATCTTTTCTAAAGTAACTGATCACATCACCGTCAGCTTAGGATGCAAGTCCATGCAGTATGAATCGGGAACGGCATGCACCCAATTGCTCCAAAAGGCTGATCAGGCACTGTACCTGGCAAAAGAACAAGGCCGGGACAGGGTTGTTGCTTCAAATTTGTAAAAATTCACAGGAAATATGGTTTTGTTTTTAATTACAGCAGTCTTGGTCATAGGTTCTATTTACGTTTTTTTCGGATTTCGAATCATCAAGCCCCTACCCATAAATACCAAATGGAAGACCGGGATGTGGGTAATGCTGATTTTCTGCTTTGCTGCGTTTATCTTAGCGATGATAACCCGGCACGGGCAACCCAACCATTGGCTCAACCCATCTCTTTCCTGGTTTGCATTTACCTGCTTTGGTTTTATGACCATTATATTCCCGGGCATTGTGTTCAAAGACACCTGCATCGGGGTCTATTATCTTGTCCGCAAGCTATTGTTCCCAAAAAGAAACCAAAACAAAGCTCCCAGGAGGTCAAGGGAAATAAACCCGTCCCGGAGAAATTTTTTGACCAATTCCGCAAATGCGGCGCTGATGGGTACGGCGCTTGTTTTAACCGGATGCGGCATCAACCGGGTAACCAGGGAACCGGACGTGGTAAAGTTAGATGTGCCCGTCAAAGGCCTGCCGGATCCGTTCAGGGGTTTTACCATTCTTCAGATCTCAGATCTGCACATCAGCATGACCCTGAAACAAGAATATGTCCAAAAAGTCGTGGACCAAGCGGTCCGGGAACCGGTCGATATGATTGTCTTTACCGGAGACCTGGCCGACGGTCGTGAAAAAGATATGGGCAAAGATGCAAGCCCTCTGTCAGTTTTGAATGCCCCATTTGGAAAATACTTTGTAACAGGGAACCATGACTATTATTCGGGCGTCCTTTCATGGCTGAACAGAATTGAACGTTTGGGCTTTACACCCCTGATCAATGAACACCGTATCATTGAAAAGAACAGCGCCAAAATTGTGCTGGCCGGAATAACCGATTACCGGGCGGGCAGGATATTGCCCAGCCATGCGTCTGATCCTGGAAAGGCCCTTAAAGGCGCACCTTTATCCATGCCGAGAATCATGCTTGCCCACCAGCCCAAAAGCATCTTTAAAACAGATCCGTTGGGTGTGGATCTGATGATCTGCGGCCATACCCATGGCGGCCAGTATGTGCCCTGGAACTTTCTGGTGTCCATAGACCAGCCCTATGTACACGGACTCCACCGGCACAATGCCACCCAGGTATATGTGAGCCGGGGAACCGGCTACTGGGGCCCGCCCCTACGGGTGGGTGCGCCACCGGAGATCACCGTACTCCGGCTGGTCAACGGATCGCCGGGGTAAAGTGTGGGCAACGCCGGGGTAAATTGTGTCAATGCAAATCTGAAGGGTCAATATGCACCCGGACATCACTGACTTTATCCATCTGCACCCGGATCATCTCCCGGACCGACTCCCCGATGTCATGGGCCATTGCCACAGTAATCTTTGGGTCCACCACAATGTCCAGATCCACAAGAAAGGCAGCGCCGCTTCGGCGTATCCGTATGCCATGCACGTTTTTCACCCCGTTGACGGCGAGCGCAAGCGCCGTCACTTCTTGGATTTTTGTCTCACCCACGGATTCATCCATGATTTGTCCCACCGCGTCCATGGCAATGTCATAACTCATCTTGAATATAAACAGGGCCACCACAATACCGGCCACAGGATCAAGAACAGGATATTTTAACCTGGCACCAAGAATACCGATCAGCGCGGCAATGGAAGAAAAGGCGTCGGACCTGTTATCCATGGCATTGGCAATGGTTGAGGGGCTGTTGGTTTTCACCCCGGCCCTGTATGTGAACTGGTACATCAGTTCGTTGACGAGAACTGACAAAATCGCCGCATATAAGGCCCAAGTTCCCGGGGCATGAAGAGATCCATGCCGGATTGTTGTGATGGCGGTTCTAATAATTTCGACACCGGCGGCGACCAGCATGCCCACCACCACCAGGGTGGAGATCACCTCCGCCCTGCCGTGTCCGTAAGGATGTTCTTTGTCCGCGGGTTTCTGGGCGATTTTCAGGCTGATATAAACAAACACGGATGCAAAAATGTCCGAGGCGGAATGCACGGCATCGGCAATCATGGCACTGGAGTTTGACACAATGCCTGCCCAGCCCTTCATAACCGCTAATCCCAGGTTTCCCACAAACCCAACAACCGCCCAGTACCGGGCAGTCTGAAAATCTTTATCATTTGATGTCTGTTCTCGATTTTGCTGCATTGAATTATCTACTCCTGAAAAAATCCAGGTTCTTAACGTATGGCGTGTTATCACATCGCCATCTGCTATTTGCGTATAGAAACAAGCTCGCCCACTATTGAACCGACAATCACTTTTGACTGGATACGAACCGGAAGACGCCTGTCATCCGTGGTAATCCATAAACGCAACGTGGGCTTGTCGCTTTTTTCAAACACCCCGCCAAAATAGACAAGCTCAGGCTCAATCACATAGGTATCATAAGTGGTGTTAAAACATGTTATGGTCTCTTGCCCCAAAACCTTTGCCCGGCCCATGAAACATTTTTTCCCGTCAGTGATGGGAAATCTGATCTCTTTTTTATTGTCTAAGTCCATACAACGCAGTTTATAAAATGCTGCAAGCGGATCAAATGTGCCTGGGGGAATCGGTATCGGCTTTTTGGCGGCATTAAAATTTGAATATCCGGCGGTACGTTTTTCCCAGTTAAACTGCACCTGGATATCCCGTTGTTCACTCCCTGTCTCTTTTCTTGCGTAACGCATTGAACGGTCAAGGGCAAGGTCCGTATAAGAATCAAATTTATCACGCATTTGATAGAAGACATCTACCAATGGAGAGGTTTGTACCTTCAATGAAAAATGCCAGCAAGGTAATTTATCGACCTTTGTCACGGGAAGGACATCAAAGGTCGCAATGCCGGCTTCAACCTCTTCCCAGCGAATTTGATATACAAGCTGTTCTCCTTGAAAAAAAGGTAATCTATTTCTTGATTCTTTTTTATTTGCCGCCTGTACCGATGAACCGTATATGAGTGATAAAAACAGCAGTATTAAAAAAAAGGACCGGACAACAACAAGGGGAAGCAACGCCGGGAGCCGATGTAGTGTCATCTTTATCAGTCGATACTTCCTATCACCTGGCGGGGCCTGACACCGTCGGAAGGGGCAACAATCCCCTGCTTTTCCATAAGATCAATGATCCTGGCTGCCCGGTTGTAACCGATCCTTAATGCCCGTTGCACCCCGGATATGGAGGCCTGGCGTGTGGACATAACAAAATCCAGGGCCTGCTGGTACTTTTCATCATACTCATCATCGTCAAACGCTACTGCTTGCAGGGATTCTTCTTTCTCTGTGGTCACATCCGAAATGTATTCGGGCTTTCCCTGGGCCTTGACAAATTCTGTGATGGCGCCTAATTCCCGCTCGGACAGATAGGTGCCGTGGACGCGCTTGAGCCGGGCTGTGCCCGGGGGGACAAACAGCATATCTCCCCGGCCCAGGAGGGTTTCGGCGCCATTGGCATCAATGATGGTCCTGGAGTCGGTCTTGGAAGAGACCTGAAAGGAAATCCGGGTGGGGAAATTGGCCTTGATAATACCTGTGAGCACATCCACGGAAGGCCGCTGGGTGGCCAGAATCATGTGGATGCCGGCAGCCCTGGCCATCTGGGCAATGCGGGTCAAAGAAAATTCAATATCCTTGCTGGCGGTCATCATCAGATCTGCCAACTCGTCGATAATCACGACAATATAGGGGAAAGGTTGAAAATCATCGTCCATATGCGACAGGTCCGTGGTGCGGATTTTTTTGTTGTACTGCTCAATATTTCGCACACTCAGCTGGGCCAGTTTCTCGTACCGCTGCTCCATTTCCCTGACCACCCATTGAAGGGCAATATTAGCCTTTTTCATGTCTGTGATCACAGGCGTAATCAGGTGCGGAATGTCGTTGAATAATGAAAGTTCAATGCGCTTGGGGTCGATCATAATGAACTTGACCTGGTCAGGGGTAGATTTATACAGAATGCTGCAGATCATGGCGTTAAGCGCCACGCTTTTGCCGGTTCCTGTGGCGCCGGCAATGAGCAGGTGGGGCATCCTTTCAAGTCCCACCACCACAGGTTTTCCGATGATATCCTTGCCCAGGCAGATGGGCGCAGGGGATTTGATTTCAGCAAAGGCGGAAGCACCCACGACATCCCTGAACGGCACAATGCACATGGCGGGATTAGGGATCTCAATGCCAATGACATCCTTGCCCGGAATGGGGGCCACAATGCGGATGCTCAAGGCACTTAAGGCCAGGGCCAGGTCATCGGCCAGGTTCACAATCTTGCTGATCTTGATCCCCGGGGCGGGTTTATATTCAAAGGTGGTGATTACAGGACCCGGCAGCACTTCCATGACTTCGCCCTTGATGCCGAAATACCCCAGTTTCTGCTCCAGCAGTTCAGCATCCCGCCTGATGGCCTCATGGTCCACCACGGTCTCCTGACCACCCTTTTCAAGAAAATCCAGGGACGGCAGGTGGTTCGTTCCATCATCATTGTTCTCAACATTTACCCGGGATAAGGATTTGTCTGCGGGCTCGGTTGAATCCGACCGGACGGCATCTGTAATTTTCACCCTGTTTTCCGGTGTCTCTGAAGATTTTGGCTCAACCGTTCTGGCTTTTTTCAAAGTATCAAGGACCTGTGTCACCAAAGGCCCGGGGGCTGCTTTTACCTGCGCTGTGTTTTCATCGGATTTCTCGTGGTCGCCTTCCTCCAAGGGAAGATCGCTTGGTTCAGCTGGTTCAGCAGCGGACAAAGAAAGTGTGCTGGATTCAAATTCAAGGGTCAAGCCGGGGCCATCATCATCTTGACAGACGGGCGGCTTTTTTTCATGGGATTCTAAGGGTGGTGATTCCGGAGACTGGGGCCTGTCGACAGGTTTAACGGGACGTATTTTGAGATTTTCATGGGCCTTAAGCAGTTCATCATATCTGTTTTGAAGTTTGACATACCTGTCTGCCAGGTTCAGATTGGCCAGCAGCAGCTTGACGTATGGATTGGGCTTTTTTTGTCGGCCAAGTGCATTGCCCGCTTTTTCCATTTCACCGGTCATGGTCTTTGCAATACGTTCGGCATCAGCCTGCCCGGTCTCCCCACTTATCTGAAATTTATATTCTCCGCATTCGGTTTTCAAATACAAAAGATTTTTATCTAAGCTGTAATTATGATTTTCCACGCTAAATAATACTTTCCTGGAATAATACGTATGAACACCGGCCGACACGGCCATAACCGGTCGGCCCACATCAAATTCTTTAAAAATACAACTTGTTGCCATGAATCCATCATTAAAACAGACATAGCACAAACGCACAGGTTATAACATAACCTATGCCGGGATTCCAGGCAGTTGAAATATTTTGCGTTTTAGTGTTGACTCAACGGCTTGCCGTAGCAAAATTTGAGTTTTCCCCATATCAATCGGTCTTAGGATATGATATCTATTCCAAATGGAGTACATAATATGTACCCCAAAATCAGATTGATGAAATAAGGATTTAACGGCCCGCTATCATGAAAAACAATAGATTTCAAATTCAACCCCTTGATAATAACGACAGAAAACCAAACCTGTCGCCGTTTGGCCGTCTGTTCCGAATTTTTGCCTCATGGTTCGGGTTTACCGGCCTCTATGCAGCGTTTTCGGTCTGTCCTTTCTGTGGGCAACAGGGGTGCCCGGTGGGTATGGCATCTGCCGGTACTGTGGGGGCATTTTTGGCCTTATGCATCCAGGACTGGACGCGGCTTTTCGCATATATCAAAAATCGTTTCATGGCATTACGTACCCCCCAAGATTAAAGGGATAGAAGAAAAGGTGTTTTCAATTTTTTGCCATTAGCCGGCAATCGGCAGGTAAATGCCTGTCCCTTTCGGCAAATTACTGAAATCCGGAACCCTGTTACCCGGCACCGGACCCCGGCCCGGAATATGGTAAATGGTTCCGGGATCTTTGAACTTTGCACCGGCTATCCCATAGGCCGTTTTATATTTTGTAAGGTTAAAGGGCCCCTTATACCCCACCACCAGCCGGGTGCCTGACGGCAAATCATCCCAGTCCGAAATCACACGCCCGCTTAAAATTCGTCCAGAGGGAAGAAAATAAATAGTGGAGGCAGCATGGAACGCCCCGCCCGCATGGGACCAGGCCGTCATTTGCCCGGAAATGGTTTTTATAATGCTCTTAGCCTGCTCCCGGACTTGTTCTGTCTCCTGATTGAGCAACACCTTTGTGCCCGCAGGCAAACGGTTCCACCCCCAATTGGAAGCGACCCTGTCACCGGCCAAAGTTTTTCCGCCGGGCAGAACGTATACCGTGTCGGGAGCATCATAATCTTCACCGGCGATGGCCCAGGCAGAATTCTGCTTTGAAATGACATCAGGCGCCAAGTCTTGGGGTGCCTGTTTCCCGGTATAAACAACAGCACCGGGATCAGGATAAAAAACCTGGGCCAGCATGGAATCCGGTGTTAGGAGTCCCGCCCTGACATCAGGATCAAACGGCCAGCCTAGCCCGAGCCCAGCCCGCATTCTGTCAAAATTTTTCGCACAGCGTTTACGCCCTCTGTGATTTTTAGAAAACCATCTATTGGGTTTGCCGTATGCAATCTGACTGTGGGTCAGAATGTCTTTGTCCTGGAGGCCATATACCCGTTTAAGGATAGACAACAGCATTCCTGCAGACGTGTACTGACTGGTGGTCAGGGGGGCATAGTGGTAGCCGACAAATTCAATGCCCACCGAAATATCGCTGATATCAGACACCCCGTTCCACATGGACAGGCCGGCATGGTCGGCCCTGTATTTTTTATCTAGAATCCGGTAAACCGTTCCGTTCCTGGCAACAACATAGTTGGCATGTCCTCCGGGTGTGCTACGGCCGTTTTTAAATCGTTTTCCTTTGGAAACCACCCTTAAAGTACTTTTCAGTCCCAGCTCGGAAGTATGCACAATGATCAGCCGGGTTTTGGGACGCACCCTTTTTTTAAATCGCGGGTTGATCCGGGAACGATAATCTATAATACGATTCTGGAAACGGACAAGTTCCGAACAGGAATAGGTCTGTGCAGCCTGGCCCTGGGCCGTTGCCAACAGAATGACAGCCAGTATCGGAGCAAAAAACCGCACCAGGGCAGAACCCTTTAAAAAAGAAAAATTTTCACAAGGTTCAATATTCATGGGCTGGAATTATATCAACACAGTTCAGATTTTGCAAAGGGCCTGCCTTTCAGGTTGAAATTGTTTAAGATGCCATCGACTTTTTATAAAAAAGCCTCAATTAGTTGTTAAATTACTTTCTTGTTTGGTTGTGGGCTGAGCCTGGTTGCTGATAGACCAGGTCAACCCATGGCCGTTATTTTAAATCTTTATACTTGGCTGAGATTAATTTAATCGTATTTTCTACAGCAAAAAATCCATCTACAAATTGGGGATCAAATATGGTTTCTCTCCCCGCAAGGATGATGCTCATTGCCTCTTCATGGGAGAAGGCCGGCTTATAGCATCTTTCACTAATCAGCGCATCATAAACATCACAAATGGCCATGATTCTGCCACAAAGAGGAATTGTTTCGCCACAAAGACCATCCGGGTACCCCTTACCATCCCACCTTTCATGATGCGAACCGGCAATCTGGGCTCCCATTTTCAAAAAATAATTATCCCGGTCATTCCTTCCGGATCTTTGAAGCGTATCTCTTCCAATATGGGAATGGGTTTTCATAATTTCAAATTCTTCATCGGTCAATTTACCGGGCTTTAACAAAATTCTGTCCGGGATACCGACTTTGCCGATATCATGAAGCGGAGAAGCATGGTAAAGCGTCTTAATATAATCATTCGTCAAAATATCAGGGAATAATCCGGACTCTTTTAAATGAACGGCCAGAGCTTTTGCATAATTTTGGGTGCGCACAATATGCTGCCCGGTTTCCGGATCTCGCGTTTCAACAAGGCTGACAATGTTTTTTATGGTAATTTGCTGGGCTTGGGACAGCTTTTTAAACCAGGTAAAAGATGCTTTCCTGGCAGTTATATAACGCACAAAAGAGATGAATCCAAATGTAAAAACCGTTAAAATCAAGGGCAGTACAGGAGAAACAAACACGGACATTTTAATAAAACAAAGCAAACTTGATATCAGCAAAATGCTGCACCAGACAAAGGTTCCTGTCAAAAGGACCATGGGAGAGAATGAAAAAAAAAGCAGAAGCATCATGAGAATGCCGGAGAACAGACAGACCCCGGAAATAAAAACGTTGGACCAGATGGGTTTAATCACCTGATGATTCTCAAAAATACTGCTTAATATAGCTGCATGGGTCTCTACCCCCGGGTAGCTTGGGTCAAAAACAGTATGATGGATATCATTTAATCCCATTGCTGAAGACCCGATAAAAAGAATTTTACCCTGAATGTCAGCCGGGGAATATTTTTGATTTAGAACATCATAGGCACTGATAAACTTATGGGCCCGGCCCGGACCGGTGAATCTTATGTTTATATATCCATCCTGTGTTATTGGAATCTTGTATTTATCTGCCTTTATATAAAGACCGAAAAAATTTTCCAATACTTCCAATTTTTTGATATTGTGGGCTTTTAAAAAAGTCGAAAGAGATAAATTCGTAAACGTTTGATCTTTCAATGCGATCAAGAGAGGCGTAGATCTTAACAAACCATCCATATCTGATTGATTATTTAGGAATCCGGTATATTTGAGTGCCTTTTCAATTTCAGGCGTATTGGTCAGAATCCCTTCAGCCTGATTCACATTTAAACGCCCTGATTGATCAACAACATCGAAAGGGACACGCAAAGGGGGCGATTTTTTGTTAAAATGATCAAAATAAAAATACCTGGCGCCCACAATGTCAGTCTGCCTGAAAATATGCGCCAGGTATAAATCGTTATCCTGCAATGCAGGCGGGACCCCTGTAAATCCAAGATCAAGAGCGAAATCTTTTTGAAATTGCAGCTGAATGTTTTTCAGTGAGTTCCGATCCGGTTCAGAAAACAGTATATCAAGCCCCATAGCGACAGGATGATTGCCGGACAATTCTTTGACAAGCTTAGCCAGCAGATATCTTGGCCACGGCCACTGTCCGACTGCTGATAAGCTGGTTTCATCAATATCGATAATGGTGACCCGGCTTGATACGTTTCCCGTTGCGGTGGTTTGAAACAAAAAATCATAAAAAAAATTATCGGCTTTTTTAAATACGGTGCTTTGGGTATATGCACCTATACACAAAACCAGTGTTATGAAAAAAACACCCGTAAATTGCCACCATCTTGACGTACTGTTCCGAAAAGCGTTTTCAAAATCCGCTTTCAAAGAAAACTCCGTGTCTATGCGTCTACTTGACCATTATCTCAACTCTTCTATTTTTTTCTTCTGATACATTGTCACCTGTAATCAATAGCGGATCATTTTCACCGTGGGAGGTAACAGATATATTTTTCAAATTGATATTTGCATCTTTCAGAATTTTTTCGACGACCTTGGCCCGGTCCAGGGCCAGCTGATAGTTGTAATCCGAGTTGCCTTTGGAATCAGAGTGGCCAATGATGCTTACCTCAGATGGTTCCCGTTCTTTGGCTAATTTAAGTACATCATCAATTAATGCAGCAGACTCAGGTTGCAAACGATCCGAGCCAAATTCAAAATAAAGAAGGATAGAGACCGGCTTTAAGGGTTCCGCCTGAAAAAGCGTTTTGTATTCATCCTCGACTTTAGCCTTTTCAACTGTTTTTGTATCAATTCTTGATTCTGCTTTGCCGACCGTTGCGCAACTATACGGTTTTTCCAGTGTTATGGAGGACGTTTCGTTTGCTACCAAGACAACACCTGCTTTATCATCCTGCTCCGGCAAAAGGATTACAGTCGTTTTCGCGCCGCAGGAAAAAAGAAAAAAAGTTCCCGCAATAAAAAGAATGTAGCGAATCATTTCATGTTCCTTTCTTAATCTACCTGAATAATAAAATGCGTTCCCCGAGTACCGACAATTGCATTTGGTGTCTCTAAAGAAAATTTATCCGGCGCAAGTTTTCCAATTCTGCCTGAATTATATATCGCCTTTCCCTTTTTAAGATAAAGTTCAAAGGCATATGTATTTGCTTCAGGTTCAAATATATAGTCTTTAATATTACATTCCGTATTCCGGCCTACGGCAATAGTCGTACCGTCCGTAAATATAATGCCGGCTGAACCGTCCGCTTTTGTAATTAATACATCTGATTTAAAAATCGGGTCCCCTTCAGCCGTCGCAACGATCGTTTCGCCCCGTTTAATTAAGACATCGCCGGAAACTTTTTTAAAAAATGCAACTTTCCCTTCTTGAGCGAATGCAGTTGCACAACACCCAACCATAAAAATTAGAACAATCTTTATAAGATTTTTCATGAATTCTCCGCGCAAATTTTAGGTCAAAAGTGATTTGTTATATATATTTACAGTTGTTATTTTTAAAATGCAATTTTTAAATGGCGATTTAATGAAATTAATTTCATATTTTTTCAAAAAACTGTCGTAACTATTTTTTCACTGTTTAAAAAAAGAACTTAGACTTGCGATATTTTTTTTATATGAAAGTATCAATAAGCTGTTAAATTACTTTCATGTTTTGTTGTATGTTGAGCCTGGGTGCTGATAGACCACATGGCTGTTATTAATAGCGTAAAAGGCAAAAACAGGGCCGAACAAATGCGATTTCAGCGCACAGACGCTGAAACGATGTTCTGTTTTGTTGACGGTGTCCGGCTGCCCGGACACCATTAACTTACTATAATAATTTTTCAGCGCCTTTATACACCTCTTCGACCTTTAGTGCGGCGGCACCGTGGCCCGGGTGTTTTTCAGGATTCCACTTTTTCATATCGTCAAACACAGGTCCCTGGGTATGATACTCAAGGGTTCCTTTGACCTGATAGGATGTGTTATCCGGAGTAATGAATAAAAGACTGGCCTTGGATCCGGTTTTGATATTTTCCATGGTTTTGGAAAAATAGTTATTGGCCACAACTAGGGTCTGCTCATCATATTTGCTCACACAGGTCGCATAAATGGCATTGGGGGCCCCCTCCTTGTTCACAGTGGATAATATAACAGGGCCTTTGCGGCTGTCCCAGGCTTTACTGGTTTCTTCAGGTAATTCCGGCATATTTTACCTCCTTTAGGTTAAATGTTTTTTGCCTATCCCGGCAAACGGTGCACATAAACTGAATGCACAACGGCGTATACTTCAGCATATACCGTGCCTGCTCATCCCAATCACCCTTTTTTCGACATCGGAAAAACATATTAAATATATGAAAATGATTTTTGGATTGACAAGCAAGCTCAATTCCATTAGAAAAAGGGCTCTAAGCCGGAGTGGTGGAATTGGTAGACGCAGAGGACTCAAAATCCTCCGGCCGCAAGGCCTTGCGAGTTCAAGTCTCGCCTCCGGTACCAAAGAATTGACAAGGCTTTCAGCGTTTCAGTTGAAAGCCTTTGTTATTTCCAAACAGCCTCTTGGTCAACAATATGGTCAACAATTTCTGGAGACGCTACTTGATCAACAAGCGGGATCTGAAGCTTGAATTATCAGTAGTCATGAAAAAATTAATCAAATTAGTTTGCTATTTTCAAAAATAATTAGCAAAAAAATCCGGCTTCATAAATAATTTATCTCTTGACGAGACGGTAATTTTCAAGATGGCTTGACTCCAGTCTCAGTGAAGCAATTACAATAATTGACAGTATCGTCCTCCCAATAATTTTTCCTTCCGCTTTGGAAAGCCCGTCATTCGAACCAGAGTTTTTTTTTAAAAGGAAAAGTTATGATGGTTATCAAAGCTCATCTCCCATTGAACCAAGTGTCAACTCCAATATGGTTCGTAACAAATAATTCGTATTTTAACATTGAACATCTGTGGTTTGTTCAACAAGCAAACGTCGTTGATTTTTTTTGATCACACGGGTTAAATTAGACTTAATTTTGGCCGTTAATTATCTGTAGTTTGTAGTTCCCATAATTCTATTTTAGAACCATAAATTTCCGCAACCTGAAAAAGCTTATCAATTTCACGGCGCATTCTCTGGGCGCTAACCGATAAAACAATGTTTGTTTCCATATGTTCAACGACTTTGACACAAAAGCTCAATAACAGATGTAGAAAATTTTTTTTGTTCAAATCTGTCGGAAATGAGTCGACTATTCTAAAAAGAATTTTCTCTTTAATGTCAAAAATAATGGTATTGTCTGATAATATTTTAATGAAAAATTCAAAGACAACTCGAAAAGCTATCTGAAACTGCACTCCGTAATCTTCTGATAAGGTTAAAGGAAAATTAAATTGAAGAATATTGTCAACGCTGATAACATTTACTCGATTATCTCCCAAAACAGCTTTTTCAAGTTCATTGGAATTTAGGGACAAAAACCGGCATCGATATGAAGATAAATAGCCAAAGAATTTCAAATACTCGTCATAACTAAGCTTATTCTTTTCAGCAAGAACTCTTACTAAAGCCAAAGAGCTGAAATATTCTGGAAGTATTTTTTTTGTTTGTAGCCCTACCATTTTTAAATAAAGAGGATCTTCTGTTAATACAGGAGTACCATGTCTTATTGCGAATGAGCAAGCGTCGCATAATTCAGCCGGGATCTTCATTTCGGGAAAGCAATCTATTCTATTTACCTCAGAGATCACGCAAACATTGTCTGGATTTGATTCAAGCATCTTAATACCATTGAGAAAATTAGATCTAATCAAATCGCTCTTGTCTTTTTCGAGCAATGAAATAGAAATTTCACCCCCAATGTACCCCATACTCCCCATTTTGTTTTCTGTATATCTAAATTTCTCCGAAATATCAGCTATCGCATTTATTACAGATTGAGGGATTTTTAATCCTGGTATATGAACAATTATTTTGGGAAGTAAACCTATTTCGCACAAAAACAAAGCGGAAGTTGCATCAATATAAAATGAAGCTTCCTCGTCAATAATTTTTACCGCAACTTTTTTCTGATTTTCAAAATCCTCTGCGGAACCATTGCTAAAATTAATAAATCCTTTCTGTTCTCTCTGAATTTTCCCAATAGCATTTGCAAGTCCCCCTTCGCTCGCAGCTAACATGGCAAGTGGTATATTATTATCTTGACAATACAGCTTGAAAAAGGGCTCTGAGTTGGAATGTAAATCACCTAAAAATTTTAGCAAATATTGTGGATCAATAGTCTCATCTTGTTGGGGAATTTTTATCATCTGAACACCATCAAGGTCACCATCTCGAGACAATTTATTAAAATTATCAATTACTTTCCACAAGACATATATTTCTATAGGAAAGATATATTCAATAACTTTAGCCCGTTTTTCATCTCCAAAGCTATATCGATCTTCAAGGGCAATTTGTTCTCCAACTTTCTTACCTAAAAAAAGTTGGTATTTAGTATTAACACTGTTGACGAGTACTGCATCCAGCTCATCACGTTCGCCAATAAAATACCAGTTATCCTTATCTTTTAATTTAACATATGAATTTGCGGTAATCGCTGGCAACGATTCAAGTTTCAACTCTATTTGGCCACAAATTTTAATGCATAATAAGAAATACAACTTTGCATACTCTATGGACGAAAGAACTTTCTTAATTTTTATCCCATCAATAAAAGATTCAAGGGCTTTTTCGGCTTGATTAACGTAAAGGTAAGCTTCAGTTTCAACACCGACTTTAAAATTAAATGAGGGGCTGTTTAATTGATATTCTTGGAGTATTTTTATAGCTTTTTCGAATGCAGTATGATCAACTTTACCTCTTTCGAAACAAGCAAAAATTGTATTACTAAGAACATATTCATTATTTTGCCGCAGTTTCCCTTCGATAAAATACTCCTTAAGCAAACCCACCCCTATATCAATTAGCTCTCGATACTTTTTTAAATTTAACAAAGCATTAAATAGTTCAAGCTTAAGGTTTATTATTTGTTTTGGATCGGATTCTATTTCAAGAAGTTTCTCTATAATTATAATTTGAAAATCCCACGCTTGTTTTTTTTTTACGATTTGAAAAATTGGCTGACATTCAAAATAGCCTAATGTGGATAAATCCAGAGTGGTTAAAATTTCATATGCTTCATCAAAATCTTTCTCATCAAAATTCAGAAGGAGCAATAATTTGTCCTTTTGGACGTTTATATCATCTGGCAAATTATCAATTATTCTTTTTCTTAATTTAGGAAAAGATTTTAACGTACTGGCCATGATCAGTAGTGTCCGGTTAGTTTTTTGCATGTAAAAAACAGCTAAATTTATTGAAAAAACAGTCATTTTTTTGTTGACAAATGTGCGTAAAAATTTTTGCGCGCCTTGAAAAATTTTACTCAAGGAGCCAAAATGACGCACATTTCAGTCCTCAAAAAGCGAATACAGTCCCTGAATTTTGACAAGTTCCAGCGCCCTCTGGTAAGGTCGCTTTCACAAGCACCTGAACTACAATCTCGAGGAGATCGACCTTTAAAGATGACATTCGAAGACCAAATCAATGCCCTGAT
>NZ_KB892901.1 GCF_000373985.1 Desulfobacter curvatus DSM 3379 | reverse complement strand
ATGCAATCGAAAATAACTCATGACAAAAAAATTGATGAGTTGATCGACTGGGAAAATAGTGCTGAAATCCTTGCCTGGCTTGACAGTTTATAAACCACTGAAGCAGCTTTTGCTAGCCTTGGAGGGGTGTGTAGTAAAACAAAAAATTATGTTGCCACTGATTTTTAAAATTTTCAAAATTGTTTTTAACGTGTTGAATTTCAATACAATATTGATTTGCAAGGCACCTGATAGAAAAAGCTTTTAAATTCAGTTGGTTAGGCCAGCTCGCAACATAATGGTATGATTGAACTTATTTTCATAAAATTATTCAGGCCCATATCTTGTGTCTGCCCTGGCCAAGGCTTCCTCGTAAATATCGGTGAAATGAAAAATGCAGGTTTAAAATGGTTGCGGTTTTGGTTGCAGGTTTTATCCAAAAGCAGACAAAAAAAGAAAGAATATAGGGATAGACATCTTGAAACAAAGGCTTTTAGGGGCTTTTACAGCAATAACAACGGCTTTGGGAGCAGGATGTCAGAGGTAAGAAATTGATTCATGGTTAGGGACAAGGAGAACTATACTTGTTCAGTCTGTTTTTTACGATCAACATATGTGCGTAAGACAGCATTAATCCTGGATTGATAGCCTTTTCCCTTGCTTCTAAAGTAAGCCAATATATCAGAGTCTATGCGGATGGATATTAATTGCTTTTTATCGGGCCATTCCACAACGGCATCGGCCCAAAAAGCTTCGTCAGTTTCTGGGATATCTGACAAATCGATATCCTCATCCGGGATATCAGCCTCTAAATATTCTTTTGTAATAGACTTTTTGCTCATTTTTTGTTGCCCTCCTGGCTGATATTATACGTCTTATGTTTGTCTTTTTATCGACATAAACAACGACCAATACAACAAAGCCATCAATTTGCCCCATAGAAATATATCGGTCCTCACCATAATCTTGCCGTGTATCAAGCTTGGTAACTGTAGGACCAAAAAATATTTCTATAGCTTCTTCAAAATCAATCTTATGCTTTTTGATATTTTCTAACCGCTTTCCCTCGTCCCACTCAAATTCAAGATCCATTTTTTATTATCCTTATATTTCAATTATATATTGTATATACACCATGTCAATATATTAAAGAAATTAATCGGAAAACAGCTGAAATTAATCAGGCATGGCAATGGCAAGGGACTGGAAAAACAACCCGAATTGAACGAGGGTCCTAACGGACAAAGCGAGGAATTTAGTTATGGAAGCTCAGTTTTTTTAAAAGCAGTATTTAAAGAGGCGAAATAGGCTTAAGGAAGGGAAAGAAACGCTGGTTCTCTTTTAGCTTCGACAATCTAAGCAGGTCGGCCCAGGGTCTGATCAACACTTGAACACCCAGGCGGGACCACCATCTTTCCAACACATGAACGGGGTAGTTGACAGCCGGATTCTGTAACGTTGCATTACGCTGGGGAGTCATACCCGGCTCAAAGCACACCGTTCTTCACGCTCAATCTAATACGGCCCTCGACATCATAATCTAACTCGCGGCCAAGGCCCATGAACGAAGCGGATTCGATAATCGGTGTTTGTTGCCCTGGAAGAAAATTTTGTAATTTTTCAACTTTTTTGAAAATAAAAACGCCAGATACATAGCCTCTTGAACAATTCTTCATCTGGATAAATATTAAATGAATTTTTCAAATTTTTTCAAATAAAATCGTCAAATTTCATGGTATTTAAACGTTTTGTCTCCTGGGTGAAATTTTTATAATTTTTTGACTTTTTTCAAAATGAAAACGCCAAATATATGGCATTCTGCACGATTTTTCATCTGTGTGAATAGTTAAAAATATTAGCCACTATATCAAAAATTATATTGTCAGATTAAATTCATCGAATTTGGAATGATTTTAAAAAAGTTAGGTAGTTTTAGGCAGGAAATAGAATGTGTAACCGATTGTTTTCTTAGACAAAATTGGCGGAAGCACATGGGAATCGAACCCACAGGCTGTTTTAAATAACCATTCTGCAACTTGCCGTAATTAATAATAATTTTAAACATAAACCTTGTTTTTCACTCTGGTGAAAGTCCGTGAAAGTCCACCATAATCCATCCAAGTTTGAATTATATGGTGAAAGTTTGGTGAAAGTCCTGTGAAAATTAAATCCAATTCTGCCCTCTCCGACAATAACCCCTCTTCTACCTGAGCTGTTTAGGTCATTTTGGCTATTGTCCCGATTGATTATGAATTTAAATTAGTTTGGTTACAAAGATCTCTCAATTGTATTAAGCTTAAAATTTATAAAAGCTACTTATTTAGCAAATATTCTTTATCGGCATCGGGAAAACTCTTCAGATATGATTTTATTTATTTAAAATAAATTATAATTATAGCTCTATAAGAATATATTTTCAATATCACCTATCAAATTTGTTCCGTGCGTTGGCGTGGTCCCCAACGAAATAGTAAGGTCTCAGAAGTCTTTTTATTTTCAAATGATGTGTCATTTGAATTCGGTATTGGATTGGTAAGCCAATACGTTATTAATTTTTGTAAAAAGAGGGAAAAAACATGTCTTTTTTTAACAACAATGATGACGCAGCAAGAATCCAGAATTGCTTGGTCATAGACACTCAAACAAATTGTTGTTTGCCTTTCTACAATTTTCAGGTATCAGCTCTGATACCCCCGTGCAATTATGCTGAGTGTTTGCAGTATCTGATTCACAAACACCCTGACGTACCCTCGTCAGATATTTTTAAATCTCTAATGAATTTTTTTTTCCAGTCAAAGGCAAATACCGCAAAGGTGTTAAAAAACACTTTAACCAACTGTCAAAGCAATGAATGGTCTTGTTGGGACTCACATTATTTGTTCAACCTCACAGATACATCGTATCCTCCATATAGCAAAGGCTCTTGGAAAACTGCTAACAATGGAATTGTTGGGTCAGACTTACTTTCTCTGGTGAGAGTTATCAGGGGAGGATCTGACCTTGATGCACTTGAGTCCGTTGCCGGAGTTATTGGTATCGATTTTACAACAAGGAATACTTCTCAGGTGGAAAAATGGGAGGGGTACAGCTTTATCAGATATCCACATGCATATCCAAATGGAGGTCGTCCATCCATCGTTATAAGCATGTTGGGGACTGCGAATAGAAGATATTGTTTCCATAATGCAAACGGCTGCCCATCGCTTTTTCTGCTGGAATGGGAGATGGCTGGGGGACCTTTACGTCTGTTTTTAACTCTGCAGCAGGATGATCATCATCATCATGGGGGAAATAGATGGGAATTCATCGCTCCGCCCTCTATTTATAGAATTTACAATAAACACCTTATCAAGGCATATGACGGAAAAGAAATCCATATCCACGATGATATCCGGAACGCTGACGATTCAAATACTTACCAGACAGTAGGGACCTGGGCGGGAGACCCGTCATTTGCCTTCAAATTGACATGGACTTTTCTGAAGGGCCGAGTTGTTAAGTATCTTTTCAATCCACAAAACCAGGATTCTTTCAGGATTGGGGCCTATCTGCTTCAGATCTTCCAGGAGATGGGAACAGAATTGCAATTATACGAATATTATAAATAAAGCGAGGAGACAAACGATGGCTATAACTAACCAAAGCTTTGGGGGGGATATCCCCCCTGTTGTTGTCGATTCAGCATTAGATTTGCTGAAGAGCCGTATGAGCTCCATTGCTGAGGCAGAGTTCCGCAACAAGGCGAAAGAACTCCATGGGCTTGATCTCAAACCTGAAGTGGATGAAGAAGACGCACCTTGCTCCATAAATTTTGATGAATTACATACCATTGATGACGAGCCTGATTTCATTGGCTCACCTTATTTCATAAAAGGTGAAGTCTCTCTCGTAACAGCCAAGGCGAATGTTGGCAAGTCTTTGTTTTCAATGCTTATCGCATTAATGCTTTCAACCGGTCGCTCAATCGGTCAGATGATATCAGCTATAAAGCAATGCAAGACATACATTTTGGACGCAGAGATGGCTGAAAAGGACTTTAAGCGTCGTTTTAAGAAAATGTTTGGTAACTTTCTGGACAAAGAGGCTATTACAAACAATTTTCGATACAATTGCCTGAAAGCATTAGAGAAAAAACAAAATATTGACCTTTCAAACCCTGAAGATCAAGCGTGGGTTCGAGAAATGATCGGGGATGCTGAATTTGTTGTATTCGATAACCTTGATCTACTTGTTTCTTCAAGGGCGGTCAATAATCAAGAGCTTTGGAAGAAGGTGTTTACAAATTTTTTTAAAGATCTTGCACTTGAAGGTCGTTCTGTTGTTCTGATCCATCATGAAAATAAAAATGGCGTCCACAGGGGAAGCGGTAAGATAACCGATGATGTAGATGTTGTGCTATCCCTTGTAAAATCTGATTACTGTACGGATGAAGAAACTATTATGGATATTTATACCCAAAAGGGAAGAAACATATACGGCAGTCAACGCAAGCCGCTCAAATTGGAATTCTACCACGAAAATGGCCTAATAAAATACCGAATTGAACCTCACGGAGGAGGGGCCAGTGAGAGTCAATCCGATGATCTTCTTTCCAAGGAAGAAGCCCAGCGGCACCCAATTCAAGTGGCGATGATCAAGGCTGCTCGGGAAGCAGAGGAGAACACCGATCTTGAACCTGAAGATAGGTTTATTCAGAAGAAAGATATTGATTACCGTTTTCCTGGAAGATCCGACACAAATATTAGGGATCATTTCAAAATATTGCGCGATGAGAAGATTCTTAAAATGTATGGTACAGGCAAAGGGGCGAAGTATTACGTCTATCCTGGCCCCAAATCCTTGCCATAGGCATAATTAAAATCCCCTCATTGGATCGTTTAAGGTCTAATGGGGGTATTTGCTTTAAAGTATTCCCTGCTTATCACATCCTCGTTACTGCTGTTGCTCAGCCCCACCACAATCCATATATATGACCTTTTCTCAAAACATATGGACCGAATCATGTTGTTTATGGCATATTTTTGTCTGCGTTTTGGCCTTTAACGCATGAATTGGGGCCGTAATACGGCCTTTTTTAAACACTAAAATATAAAATATTTTGTTATATTATATAGTTGCAAATAATTTTATTGACGACAGGCTATATCCGTTTCTTCGAATATTTTTTGTCAACGATGTTATTCTCAGGAGATCTCTCTCTAAAGAGCCCCTTCCCTGTATATAATAGGGGTGCGGCCCTATCAGATTGATAGTCTTGCATCTTGGTTATTCTTATTATTCAAAGTCTTTCTAAGGTTCTTGACAAAAAGTATCCCAGACCATATCTAATTCCATTAGATCAAATATTCATATCAGAACATTGGAGCCCCATGTCCCTGACTAAACAAACCATTATTGAAAAAATTGCAAATGATCTTGAGCTATCCCCGTCCCATACCAAAGATACCGTTGAAGACCTCTTGGAAATTTTAAAATCGACTCTGGCCTCTGGTGAAGATGTCATGATCAGCGGATTCGGTAAATTTCAGGTTACAGAGAAAGCACAAAGGAAAGGACGAAATCCTGCTACCGGTGAATCCATGATGCTGAAAGGAAGGCGAGTTGTTACGTTTAAAGTTGCTGGCAAATTGAAGGATCGGATAAATTCGAATATAGATAGTGTGGCCCCAAAATGATAGAAGACAAAAAATCCCCTGCCACAGTATCAGAAGCTGTGAACAGGCTTTTATCGGATCTGTCCCTTGAAACCAAACGTCAGGTCCAGAATACCAGCGAAGATGGATTGATCAATTTCCACTTAGGACTTGGTGCAGGCATCCGGAATGAATTCGGTTTGTGGGAAAAGGATTCAAAACTTCTGGAAGACTGTAAAAAAATCGCTGAAAATCCTATCCTCCATGTTGATGATGCAGCCGGGATCATTATTAAGGCTCTTTGGGAACGGTTGCAGGAATACCCGGCACCCAAAATCGTTTGGGATAAAGATAAATAAAATATGACTGACATCCCTCTAAGCTTTTTCTATCGCCTCTTCACATTCCGATGGGATCATAAATCTAAAATTGCCGACAATGCTGTTATCTCAGGTTCAGAGAGATTAGAATATGGCCAGATCAAGGCCAGGCCGGAATTGGATAAAGGTTTTTTCTGGGCAGATATTATATTTCCTTCTTCTACAAATGGACCCTTTAAAATTTCTGGTGTCAGAAAAAAAGATGCACCGAATTTTTTTGATTCAATTATTTACGGCATCCAAGCTTACCACCAACAGGTACTGTCTCCATACTGCGATCAGATATCCCAAAGTTATCAGGCTTTTAAAAATCTTTTCAACGGAAGCTATGTCAGGCACAGTGCCATAGAAAAATGGAAACAGAAAAGCGAAAAGATCTATCAGAACTTGGATAATGATTTTGCGCTTGAGAACCTCCCAGAGAGCGAGGGCAAACAAGCCCGAGAATTCATTTTATTGGCATCGCAATCCCATACCCTTCGAGAGGATGAAAATCAAAAGTTCATAACCAGTGAACTACAGAAATACGGTGATTTTTTTGATTCAGTTGAAAACAATCCATTAACGGAAAGCCAGCGGAAAGCATGTGTTGTCAATGAAGATAATAATCTGGTATTAGCTGGCGCGGGCTCAGGAAAAACTTCCGTTATCATCGCGAAAACAGGCTATCTTATTAAATCTGGTTTTGCAAAACCACATGAAATATTGATCCTGGCATATGGGCGGAAAGCCAGCAAAGAAACAGACGAACGGATCAAAGAAAAACTGCCGGACATCGAAGGGGTTAAAGCCAGCACCTTTCACAAACTGGGGCTGGATATCATTGGCTCGGCAACCGGTAAAAAGCCATCGGTTAGTAAATTCCAAGAAGATTCTGCTGAATTCTATGCGTTAATCAACCGGATCGTTACAGAACTGACTCAGAAAGATTCCACCTACAACCAGCGGGTGATTGATTATTTCGTTACTCACTTGATTCCGTATAAAAATGAATTCGATTATGGAGAACAGGGTGAGTACTTTGCCGCCATGAAGGATGGAGACGTTAGATCCCTTAAATCCCGACTTCAATGGGCACAAAAAAGAAATGGGATGACATCTTTAAAACAAGAGCAACTCAAAAGTTTTGAAGAGGTTGTCATTGCCGACTTCCTATTCGTCAACGGAATCGAATATCAATACGAAGCTCCTTATAAATATGATACTGCGACTTCTGTTAAAACCCAATATCATCCTGATTTTTATCTACCGGAATACGACATTTACATTGAACATTTCGGAGTGGATCGGAATGGTAATACCGCGCCATTCGTTGACCAATTTACATACGAAGTTGACATGGAGTGGAAAAGACGCCTGCATAGAGAGCGTGGTACCATCCTTGTAGAAACATTCAGCTACCAGATGCAGGAAGGAACACTTACAGACGACTTATTCTCAAAGCTTGAGGTGTTGGGGGTTCGGTTTTCCCCCATGTCATTTGAACAACTTTTGTCATTATTGCATGAAATAAAAGAAGAGAAAAAAGCCACTGAACTCACCAGGCTCATTGTTAACTTTTTAGATTTATTCAAACAGTCTGGGCTTTCTTTCGAGTTAGTAAGGAAAAAGGCCAATCAGAATCGGGAAAAAACTCGGTGTCATGCCTTTTTGGATATCTTTGAGCCGATACTTTCTGCATATACCAAAGAATTGAACAGAACCAATAGTGTTGATTTCAGCGATATGATCAGGAAGGCAACGGATTGTGTTCAGTCTGGACAATATAAACCCAGGTTTAAATACATCTTGGTGGATGAGTTTCAGGATATATCGGCTATCCGGGCAGATCTGGTTAAAGCCCTTGTAAATAAAGGGGAGGATACGATTTTAACCTGCGTAGGGGATGACTGGCAGAGTATCTACAGGTTCAGCGGATCAGACATCAGTTATACAGGGAAGTTTGACCAGTATTTTGGTCATACAGAAAAGGTCCTGTTGGATAAAACTTTCAGATACAACGATAAAGTCAACGCCTTCTCGAAAACGTTTATAATGGAGAACCCGGCACAACTTGAAAAGGCGATCACGGCACATAGCACTATATCCGGAAATGGAATTACCCTTGTGGGTTATTATCAGGATAAAGGCAACGCCGTGCTACAATGTCTGGAGCAAATAAGGGAGATACATCCCGATCCTGCGACAGTGTATATCCTTGGCCGATATGGATTTACCAAACCAGA
Source organism: Desulfobacter curvatus DSM 3379 (assembly GCF_000373985.1). Classification (GTDB taxonomy): domain Bacteria; phylum Desulfobacterota; class Desulfobacteria; order Desulfobacterales; family Desulfobacteraceae; genus Desulfobacter; species Desulfobacter curvatus. Next base: position 138,589 of record NZ_KB892901.1, on the reverse strand, counting down.
ACATTTTGAGAATTTTAAAAACCAGTATCCAGAATATAGCATCTTATTTGAGACAGTCCATGGGAGTAAGGGAAAGGAGGCTGATTTTGTTATTGTGGTGGATGTTAATAATGCCAAATATGGATTCCCGTCAAAAATAAATGATGATTCGTTGCTGGATTTGGTTTTGCCGTCCGAAGAACCTTACCGTTTTGCTGAAGAAAGACGGCTTTTTTATGTAGCATTAACCAGAACAAAAAAGCATACATTCGTTTTATATGACGTTGATGCCCGGTCTGCTTTCATAAAAGAAATTATTGGGAACAAAGGTAAATATCATTTTGATGCATTTATGACCAAAGGAGCGGAGACCGCACCACCAGACTATGGTACTTGCCCTGTTTGTAAAGCAGGTAAAATTACCATGCGTGTTATGCGTGATGGCAGCTTCTTCTTTGGTTGTGGTAATTATCCTTTCTGTGCCTATAAAGCCCTTACATGTAACGTCTGTAATAAAGCGCCCATGGTTAAAGAGGGATCGTATTATCACTGTATAAATCCGGAATGTGATTATACAGCTAAAGCATGCAAAAATTGTTCTGATGGGGTTTTAACTGAACGAAATGGTAAATATGGTCGGTTTCTTGGCTGCTCCAACTTTGGGAGAACAGGGTGCCGGTATACGGAAAAATTTCACTGAGCTTTAACAAAAGTATCGAACGCCACATGGATAAAGGCTTATCAGCCACAATCATAGACAAATTGTTGGGTTTGCTTTTACTTAAAAAAAATCCCAGAAATTAGCTTTATCTTATCGTATCTTGTGTCCTCCTTATAAACCTAAATTTATATTTTGATTAGCGATCAAGGCGTTAGGGTAAAATTTCGGTTGTCCAGATATGCAGCCACCCGATTTTTTCCATTGTGTTTGGCATGGTATAAAGCTTCATCAGCTTGGCGAACCAGAGTCGCTTGCTGGTTATTCTTGGGATATTCAGCCACACCAAAACTGCATTGCTGACGACCTGCTTCTCCAAAATCGTGGGCGTCCACAATCCGCCTGAGCTTGTCTGCTACGGCAATCGCATTTTTTAACGTGGTTTGAGAAAGTAGAATACAAAACTCTTCTCCACCCCATCTGGCAAATACATCTCCTTTCCTGATGTTCTTAGAGCAAATGGTTGCTACCTGTTTAAGAACAGAATCCCCTACCAAATGTCCAAAAGTATCATTCACTGACTTAAAATTATCAATGTCTAAAATAATTATGGAAAAGGTGTAGCCATGACAGTTTCCTTTTTTTATTTCTATAGAGAGAAGCTTATTAAACATTGTTTTGTTGTAGCATTGGGTAAGACCGTCCGTGCGCGCCTGTTTTTCCTCTATCTTGAGTTGAGTCTCAATAATTGCATTTGCTTCCAGTAATGGAGTGGCATCATATATCAGAATGGCAACTTGGGTGTCATCCAGAGTATTGATAACGCAATCCTGGCGCATGAAACGAAAAATAGATTTCGTAATTTTTTTCAGTTTGATTGGAATAACGTATTTTTCCACGGATGCGTTCATGAAAGATGGGGATTTTAGAGTGAACGCGATACGGATTTTACGTTTTAGGATGGAAAATGAAGTATCTGGAAACAATTCTGGCAAGCGCTTTCCTTGTGCTTTTTTTTGACTGATTCCTGTACGAACGGACAGCCATCTATTCCAGAACAGTAACTTCAAATCCTGATCTGTAATGATAACCCCATTTTCCAGAGCATCAAGAATGTCAGTTTTTACAAAGGTCACGTATTCTCCTCTATGAACGCATATAGGCTTTTCTTTAGCCAGATAAACATTTCATCATCGAACAGAATGAACAGATGACCGGTGATCTGCTCCTTCTCGAACTCCAGGAGGGTGGAAATAATAAGCACCTTACTATAGCCAACTTTTTCCTGGGCTATAAGTAGCCGGTTATTTAATTCGATGCTGGGCGGTAAAAACGAGACGACCGAATCTAAAAGCTCGGCCAGTTTACCAATACAAGAAACTCCCAGTATATTGGCAATTTCCATGATACTCTGCCGGGTTTCTGTATCATCTTCTTTCTGGTCTGTGCATACTCCTTCCAGCAGACAAATTATGTTTTGCATATTATAAGCACTTTGCTGGTCTATGACAAAAAGGATTTCTCCTTCAAAAGCGCCCTTAAACATCTGTGTGGTAATGTATAGGTTTGCTTCATTATCGATTTTACCGAGGACTACATATTCGACATCTCCAACAGAAACGATCTGAATTCCGGGAACCTTCAATCGGGCAAAGCTGTCAAATAGATCTGCAATTGCCGCCGTGGCGGAACCATATGAAATATTGATCAATTCTGCCAATGCTTCTTTAATTTCGCTGTCAATCATTTTCAGAAATCCTTCATTGAATAGTAGCAAGGATTTGTACTATACGGCTTTCATCTATGGGTTTTTTTTCAATGCCCTTTGCGCCTAGAGCTATAATCCGCTCCCTGGCTTTAGCCTGGATATCGGCTGTGACAACATAGACTTGAGCATCCGGATCATAGGCGCGGATAATTTCAAGGGCTTTAAAACCATCCATTTCTGGCATGGTCAAATCTAGAAAAGTAATATCGGGTTTGATCTCCTTGTACAATTCCACAGCTTCCCGACCGTTCGTTCCCAGGAAAATTTTTGAACTGTTTTTCACATTGTCAGGGATGCGTTTTATAATCATAGCTCGTGATAATTTAGTATCATCAACAATCAAAATTTTCATAGTTTTTCTCCAATGCCTGTCAGCGATGATCTGAATATGTCATAGAATAAAATCATCGGAGTGAAACTGTTGCATCTTCTTCGTGAAAATAATCATTTAAAACTATGTTCACCATCATTCTTGAAGGTTAATTCCCCAATATGCGTGAAACATGAGACTTGGAAATGCACAGTTTGAACCCGTCGGATTTTATTCATTTTGGCACTAACACCAATGCCAATTCGAATTTTATTAAGTATAGCACAATTTCCATATTTTTATCCAAAGAAAAGAGCATGAAATGGTTGAAATAAAACCATTAAGAAAAACGAAAACGAGCAATGATGGTATGATTCATTTCCCAACCCATTAAGAAAAAACCGAGCAATAACAAAAGTAAGGCTGGTGGGAGCGTCCCACCAGCCTTCTATTTTCATTCAGATATGGACCTGATAATTCAGGACCTTTTCTTCCAGGCGGTTGGCTAAAAATTCACTGCCGGATCTGAGTTCATCCAAAATCAATTGAGCTTCTTTCATATATTTTTTCTTTTTGTCCTGATTCCAGTATGAGGGAGGTGGCTGAAGATTCGTGATCCGATCAGCCATCTTGACCAACCAGATCTCTTTCGGTTGCAGTTTGATCCTTTTCAGGCTGTCCTGCATCTGTTCCTGCTTCTCCATAGTTTTGTCCTTGGTGAGAGCAAGCACCCCGTCAGCAACACTTTTACCGAATTCTGATAATATTTCATCATAGGTAGTATCTGTGTCTTCGATGGTATCATGCAAGATGGCTGCTTGAACGGCCAGATCTCCATCCATATTGTTTTCGTAATTAAGGGCGGCCATGACTTCCATGGATACCATGCTGAGGTGTGCCAAATATGACCATTCGGTATCGGGAACTTTTTGACCGATATGCTTTTCAGCGGCAAACCGGTATGCAGCTATATACGAGTCCTGTGACCAGTTGTTGGTTCTATCTTTCATAAAATCTCACAGATGATGCCTTTTACATGCTCATAGATACCTGGGGATTTGCTTGCACTCCGGCCTGCAACATTGAGTACCTGGATATTATTCTCCTGAATCCATGCTTTTATGGTGGAGGAAGGCTTTAATGCAGTGTCCAGGTCTATATGAAGAAATGGTTTTTTATGCTGAACTGCAAATTTTTTAGTCAATGCGGAACCGGTCGTTAATTTTCCATAAGTGAAAATAATGGTGCCATCAAAATCAATGACGTTTTGTTCAGTTCTTTTAGGATAGCCGCCTCTGGGCACTTCAGTCAGTTCTGTATACTTTTCCGGTACGGTTCCATCTTCAGCTTTTCTTCCCTTCGGTATCCAACCGCCATATTCAACACCGGATTCTATGGCCGCATCTATTCCCGCCCTGTCAGCACCAGTCTGTGCGCCGGATATGATTTTTTGGATCATTTGGTTATTTCCCTATCTCCAAATAATTGCCTCTACTGAATAAATTTATTTTTATTGCCCTGGAGTTTCTCCATTCGCCGGGCTCTTTCACGTTCCCAGTCATCAACCGGATCTGATTTATCCCAGGCCTCAAATAATTTACGGTTCTTTTTGCTGATAACGCCATGACCGGGGTAAGCATCGTCCATATAAAAATATATCCGCGCTATGTCACCTCTGATCTCAGGCCGGGGCTCTGCTTTCCGGTCTTCTATTTCCATGTCACAGTTGCCAAAGCGCCGGGGTTCGCCAGGGATCATGGCATAAGAATAGTTGGACCGTAAAGCGTTGACCTGTCCGGTTGCAGGGACCAAATTGTACATGTCACTTTGCATGTATCTGTATTCCATGTTGACCTTTTCAGCACACTTCCTGCCCTTAAATGATTTCCCTTTTCTGTCCACACAGCCCGGATCACCTTCTCTCCATTCCTTAAAGGACTGACCAAAACTTTGGGCTGGCACTACATGTTCCCACTCTATTCTTTGAGAACGCTTGAAATGCTTGGTATCCGGGCTGAATTTGTCTGATTTGATGATGGATTTATCTGGTGTGAACGGACATCCACAATAAAACGTTTCCCGGTGATCAAAGTACACTTGTTTGAGAAGCATCTTTTTAGCTTTGGAAAATGAATCGTTAGTGGTGTTGCCGCCAGCAAATGAAATCACGGGGATTAGATAAAACAAGATTGCTATAAATGCCATATACTTTTGCCCTAAGCTTAACTTTGAAAATTTCATATTGCTTCTCTCCGGTTTGCAATTTTTTAACTGTATCGATATTGAAAATCGTTTTTGCATTAATTCAGTCACACTATATTATAGTAAATCAATTAAGTTAAGTCTTGCAATTCTACCTAAATTCACTTTCATCAGAGATTATTTTTAATAGGTTATTGATAATACCTATTATCTCTTTATTATAATATCTCTATTCTCTCTTTATTATTGTCATTATTAAACAGCCTTTAACCAATCTTTAAGACGGTGGTCGTTTATTCCTTCTATTCTCTCCTCATTTATCCTTTTTGATTACCCCATGATCTATCTTAATTATTGTTTTAATTTTGATTCATCTTCAGGACGTATCCTAACCATCCAAAATAATTATTCATCTATCTACATAGAATTGTCCTTCAACGAATTAAAAAATATTGCGAATAATTATTTCATACACAATAAAGCATCCAAATATGAATTACAAAAACACAAATTAAAGGAGACTATTATTATGTCTATCACGTATGATTCAACCTACAAAGATTCACCCATTTTAACCAACGAACAAAAACAACAGGGATGTCATACCCACATATTAAACAAAACGCATACGATGCTTGAAAATGCCATATCCAAACACAACAAAGTTTTTTGCACAAAATTTGATTTAAAATATCCTTTAGGGTACCAACCTCCTCAAGGCAACCAGCATATTTCAAAATTTATGTCATCTTTTAACAAAAACCTTAAAAGACAGAAATTAGATCCTCATTCAATATGGGTAAGAGAGCGCACATCGAACGATCGTCATCATTATCATGTCGCCGTTATATGCGATGGTAATAAGATTCAATCTCCTTACAAGATTAACAAATTAGCAACGGAGCATTGGCAACGAACTATAGGTTCTGACAACGAAGGCCTGGTTACATATTCCAGTAAAGATGAGCAAGGCAATCCTTTACCATGTAGCCACAAAATACGAAGGAACTCTGAAGATTTTAAACAGTCTTTTGATGATTGTTTCAGGCATTTATCATATTTATCTAAAGACAGAACTAAAGGTTATGCTCCATATCGTACAAGAGAATATGGTTGTTCAAGATTACCTAAATAGCATACGTTATCTGTTATCTGTTATCTGTTATTTAGTTGATATTTTATTTATAGCATTTTCTGTATTAAGAACGATGGAAGATATATCGATATTTAGACTTTAAAATCTTCATATCTTCCTCGATATATGCAGGTTTTATAAAAACCATTTTGCTCTCTCATTTGAGCCGTATATATCGCGTTTAATATTTCACTATATGATTTTCTTATCAGATCTTACTTCGATTGATCATTCATCATATTTTTCAACATCTTGTCTCAGATGGTCTTCTGATTTTAGTTTGATTTAAACTGTTTTACAGCCCTTTGTATAGCGGGTTTTATTCATCGGTAAACACCCACCAACACGCCCTCAACATCATTACCCAGAGGCATATATCAACCACATGATCATACGACACAGTTACAACATTTTTCCCCACAAGGATCATACTTATGAACCAACATAAACAACCCCATTATCGAATCCATGGCACAGTTACAAAGATCGTATCTCATAACACGAACACGGGATATACTCTTTTACAGATCAAGGAACCTGCTCCCAAGCGTAGAACCATATCCATCATCACCCACTTACCGGCATGTCATATCGGCGTCAGTATGTCCTTTCGAGGGGATTGGCGATTTGAAGGTACACCTATATTTTATGCAGAGTACGCATATGAACAACTACCGAAAACACCAACTGCCATCAAAAAGTATCTTAACTCAGGTATCATCAACGGTGTTGGTCACAGTACAGTAAAAAAGATCGTCAACCATTTTCAAAAACGGACCATAGACGTGTTAAACGATCCCAACGCCATGACCGCATTAACCGAGGTACCGGGACTATCAACAAAAAAGATATCGTTACTCTTGGACTCATGGTATCAACATAACATCACAACCGACATCATGCTCTTTCTTCAACGTCATGGGTTGACCTGTTCCCATGCAGTTAAGGCATACGCTATCTATGGCGGGTTCACCCAAGGCAAGATGCAAGAGAACCCATACCGGTTGCTTGAAGACCTGGACGATATCAGATTTCCCGATGTAGACCCATTTGCATTAAGCATCGGTATCGCACCTGACAACGAGGACCGGATACAAGCTGCCATCTCATACCTCCTCACGAATTGTCAAAACTTAGGCCATTGTTACCTGACAGTACTCCAGATCAGTAGGTATTTAAAAAAAGTATGGGGTATAGATGTTTCTGAAAATCTGAACAATATCCTCACCGATATGGAACAACAACAGTTTGTTAAATCGCATTTATTGGCTCCACCCAATAAGCTTCCACAGCCATGTTATTATGAATCGTCCATTTATGAAGAAGAGCAGTATGTGGCTCAAAAGATATCAAGGAACAACATCCCACCAGAAGTTGACCTTGACTGGATCAAGGACTTGGTCAAACGCTATCAAGTACAAGAATTTCAATTAAGTGAAGAACAAAAAGATGCGGCTATTGGTGCTGTCTGCTCAAAATATTCTGTCATCAGTGGCGGCGCAGGTACTGGTAAATCTGCAACGTTAAAACTTATCGTATATATTTTAAAGACGCTGGCGTTAACATTCCACTTGGTAGCGCCAACAGGGCGGGCTGCTCAGCGGTTATCAGAAATAACTGGTGAGAACGTACAAACCATCCATCGCCTACTTGGATGTAAATCTGAAAAATTTTATCAGTACAATGAAAATAACCGTATCAAAACAGATTTCGTTATCATTGATGAATCTTCCATGCTGGATATCCGGCTCCTGGCAGCATTATTACATGCGATACCTGATAGCACCCAGGTCCTATTTGTCGGCGATCATTATCAGCTTCCATCAATTGGCCCAGGTAATATTTTAAGAGACCTCATTGATTCCAAAGCAGTTAATGTATATCAGTTAACCAAGGTGTTTCGTCAAACTGAAAATTCTCTCATATTACACCATGCATATCAGATCAGATCAGGTTTCTCAGCCAAGTATATTCTGTCGGAGATCAATGGAATTAAGATGTCTGAACAATTTTGTGATTGTTATTTTTTCTTTACGAAAGAGGCTGGTTGTCAAGAATTAAATGATACGGCCATTAACCATGTGAAGACAAGGAGATCTTATATGTGGGAAAAACCTGATCTTATGAAAAGGGACCAGGCTCCAAATGTAATTAAACCGGGTTATAGTGCTTCTGAATTTATCTGCCAGTTGTATAAAACGTTAAAGTCAGAAAAGGATGCATCTGAGATTCAGGTCCTCACACCAATGAACCATAGTGCATCACAGATCAACCAAAAGGTGCAGGATATCATCAACCCATATGACAAAAGCAAACCACAGCTGAAGATTGAGAATAAACTTTTTAGGGTTGGAGACCGGGTCATCCACTGTAAAAACAATTATGATTTAGGAGTATTTAACGGCGACATTGGCACCATCGTAAACATTGGTGTCAATCGATCTGATCATCATTCAATATGTACCGTTGCTTATCCAGGGGAGCGCTTAGTAGGCTACAATCATGATGACATAAAAGAATTGGATCTTGCTTATGCCATAACTATCCATAAATCCCAAGGCAGTGAATTCGATGCTGTGATTATTTATGTATCAGAACAGGATCGTAAGGTTTCCAGAAACTTACTTTACACGGCTCTAACAAGAGCCAAACAACTTGTAGTATTAGTAGGTTATGTCGGAAAATTTACAAGTAAGGAGTTTAGACAAACCGGGTTGAAGGATATGTTAGCATCTTGATAACGGATTTATTTTTTGCTTAACTGATTTTGGATATTTTGCAAATTTTGTTTTTATCTGAAATGAGGATCATTATCCAGTTGATGAAATATCTATTTTTAACAGCCGATGTGGATAGGTTTGATGTCTGTAAATAATGGTAAAAAAGCCCGTCGTGTATAGAGCCCTTGGGTGGTATATTTCGGTAAGTATTTTGGCCAAAAATTAAGTTGCAGATTATATGGCTTATGTCGTCCCAAAAACGGCAATAGCCTCATGAGGTCCTGCCTAAAAAGCAGGACCCCATAATAACATGTATCTCTAAGATAAACATCCGCCAAGTTAATATTGATAGATGTTGGCACTATTTATCACAGGAGATATTTGTTATTTCTCATAATATAGTGTCTTTTCTTAGATAGTTTTTATATCAGAAAATAGGTATAGCAACGCTATTGCTCTATTTTTTAATCATCAGTCTCTATCGTTTCCTGGTTATTATCACCTTTTTTATCAGAACTACTCTTCTTAGCAGACTTTTTCATATTTAACGCATTATCGATAGTTGGAATTAGCTTCTGATATCCTTTAGCGTATGATTTTTGTTTTTCTATCTCTTCCTGCAATTCTTCAATACGGGTTTTACATTCATTATATTTTAAAGTGGCCCTTTTTTTATATTTATTAAGCTTATTCAACGGTTCCTTCTTCAAAGCAGGCAATCCGACAAGGCCTTTTGCATCATCACTTAAAAATTTATCAGGATCATTTAAGATGCTTAAAAAGCCAACCGTTCTTTCACTGGAACCCTGAAGTTCTTTTTTTCGTTTTTCAAGTTCTCTAACTGACAATTTTTCCTCTACAACCGCAGTGATTAATGCTTTTTTAGAATCGGTGTTTGTGACGGAAATAAGACTCAATTTATGGCTTAAAGAAAGTCTTCCAAACGTCTGGAAAACATACTTTTCTCCTTCCATGTCATGCTCCTGAATAACAAGACCTATTGATTGATATATCCACGATTTTGAAGGGCTGCTTGCGGATCTGTTTTGGAGACGTTTAATTAGCTGATTTAATGACTCATTTTTGGGAGATTCCTTTTTACGTGCCAACTCGATATCATCCTCATAGAATGTTTTGATCAGATATTTACCAGCATCCTGCATAGCATTTTCAAGATGGTTAGAGAAAATTTGTGACAAATCCTCATATGCTTGATCAACCAAGGCAATGTCAGTTTGTTTCTAACACTTCGGTCGTTTGTTTATCCATGGGGCATTCCTTTTTAGATTCAATTCTGGATAGAATAATGTATCTAAATATAAAAGGATTCGATGCTGGAATCAACCGGAACTCGCTTATTCAGTTCAATTTATAAATAAGCCTTATAGTTTAACACATGATTCTTGGACTTGACATCCAGCCAGATAATAATTTTGCTGCTTTAGGTTAAAAAACATAGTTGATGTAATACACTTAATCATTTTGTGGGATACAAATGCCTGGAATTATCAATAAGCGGTACTATGAGCCTTAAGTTTAGTTTTATTAATGATGAATTCATTGTTATGATTGATTTCATTTTATTCCATAGCGAAAGGGTAAAAACCATAATGACAGATGGACAAAACAGAGCGCAAATAAAATCAGGGCAAACAGTTTCGATTTTTTTAAAAAAAGACCAAAGAACAGGCGCTCTGACGCAAGGTGTTGTAAAAACTATTTTAACAAAATCACCTTTCCATCCCCATGGCATAAAAGTTAGATTGAAAAATGGCCTTGTTGGTAGGGTTAAGGTTATACACGGTTAAAATTAAGATCCATCATGTATTTTAAAGTCACATATTCAGCCATTTACAACTGGAAAGGCACAGGGACCGAAAAAGAGCAGAACGATCCCAGCCTTATGGATTCGTTTTGTCACCTGATTATTGCTCATGAAGCAACAACCGAATCTGCCTGGATGCTTTTAGTAGACCAGGGAGATGACACGGGAGTGCCGACCACCAACTGCGTTGAATATATCGTCCCCAGGATTTGTGATAAATTCCAATTGAAAATAGACAACCTACGTGTTTTTGAAGTCTGGCCGTACCACAAAGGAGATCCCAGGTTGAAATATACAGAAGTGGTGATATCGGATATAAGTTTTGATGCCGAAGGGAACCGCGTTCTCCGAAACTCTTGGAGACCAACAGATGAGCAGGATGCCAAGATCCTGGATCAATTCATTAAGACAGTTGGGGATAAAGTAATCCGGGAGGAAGAGTAATGGTCTTTTCCGGATGCCAGGATCAGGGTTGCAAAAAAAAAGAGCATATTCGATTTTCAGAACCACTTTCCCGAAAGAATAAAAACAAATGGGACAAAATTATTAATGCCTTCATGGAAAATCGTCTTGATGAACTGAAAAAAATATACAGAACCGGCACGAGAGGAAGGATTTTTGAGGTATTAGTTAAAAATGCACTTGACCTCCTTGGAATAAATTATAAACCAGAACCAGTATTTGAACATATAGAGCCCGATCCATGGTATGTTGATCTTTCATCTAAGCATGAAGATTTGAAACTGAGAACTCATCACTTTTATAATCCGGATTATTTGTTGCCGGATGGATCTTGGCTGGAAGTTACTTTGTCTGAAAATACAGCTTATCAAAAGTTATTCCGGTACGGACATCAGGCCCCTTTTTTAAAAGTGGTCTGGATAGATGAGGACATTGGGCTCCACAAAACAATTTCACAGAATGTTGAATTTCCAAATGCTGAAGTGCAAAATATTCAAGATTGGTTTCCAGAGTTATTGTCCTTATCAAATGGCGAAGAGCTTGTAGATCGTTTTTTGGAACTTAAAAATCTCAAGCACCTCATCGGATAACAGATACAGATTTAACCAGGTCTTATAACAACATGACACATGCTACAGGAACAATGAAAAATGCAATCGGAATAGGTAAACCAGGGGAACCTGTGACAAAAAGGCCCCACCTTGGGGATCTTATTTTACAAAAATATGAAGGCATCCTTCATACAGGGTTTGAGCACCTCGAACGGTTTGAACTGATCGACCAGTTGGAAAAACCAGTTTTGGACTTTATTTTTACGGGAACCAAGAAAAAGATCCTCGAAGTATATGAATTTCTTTCAGGGTATCCATATGCGTTTACCATAAGAACCAAAAAAGGATTTGATCTTTGGAGTCTGCCAGACCGAGGTGTGCGTAACGCTTATGTGTTCATTTCAAGGTTTCCAAAAATAATCCAGTTCATACAAAAATATGAATATGAGATCCCGGCAGATTTATGGGGTGTTATATTCGGATATCCATTGCCCGAAGTTCATCAGTTCACATATGATTGGGATACCTGGAACGAAAATCAAAAAAGAAGAGAGAGAAAGAATTGAAATCCAACATGGTTTAAATGGGCCAAGAGATAACATTACTCCCGGTAGTCTCGCGTATTTGGGGAGCAGGGTTGGAAAGCCTTTATACCATTAGTCCGGGGTTTTGAATTACTTCATTTGCTTGGAATGATTGCTTAATGATGTCGATTTGTGTTACATAAATTTCATACACGTTTAATGATAACAAGCAAATGGTTTAGCGTTGGTAGACCTGCCCATTATGCAAGGATGCTTGAGCTTTAAAACTCTTTATGATTGTTTAGGCTGGTGAAGCTTTCCACAGCCGTCACTTAGGTCCGAGTCATGATAGAAAAACCCACATATAAAGAATTAGAAAAACGGAGTCAGGAATTAGAAAACATTGAGTCGGAGAACAAACATTTCAGAGAAGCGTTACAGGAAAAAGAAAGTTTGTTTAGACGATTATATGAAAAAGCGCCATTGGGTTACCAATCACTTGATGAAAATGGCCATTTTATTGTTGTCAACCAAACTTGGCTGGATACTCTCGGATATACAAACGAAGATGTGATTGGCAAATCTTTTTCAGATTTCCTGCACCCTGATTGGCGGGATCATTTCAAAGAGAATTTTCCCCGGTTTAAGTCAATCGGAGAAGTTCTGGGCGTTGAGTTTGAAATGGTCAAAAAAAACGGAGATCTAATTCTGGTTTCTTTTACCGGAAAGATAAGCAGGGATAAAATAGGTAACTTTCAGCAGACCCATTGCATTTTTCATGATATCACGGCACAAAAACAAGCCGAAGATAAATTGAAACGAATTGAATGGATGCTGTCCAGAAAGCCTTTTTCTGAATTCGGGTCAAAAATAGAAAAATACAATTCGGGATATGACGATCTGACCGAATTGAATCGTGATGGCATTATCCTGAAATCCATAGGGCGTGAACGACTGAAGGGTTTTGCCGATGACTACCTGGAGTTGATAGGGACTTCTTCCGCGATCTACGAGCTTAACGGCGACTATGCCTTTGGTATTTTTGCTTCGGGCTGGTGCCAAATGATGGACAGAGCTTCGCGTAAACTTTGTGACACCGGTGATAATGTTAAAGCACTTAAATCCGGCCGCTGGCTGTGCCATGAATCTTGTTGGACGGACTGTTCCCAAAAGGCCATTGAAAAGCGTGAGCCGGTGGACATCGCTTGCAATGGTGGCATTCGATTGTACGCCGTGCCCATTTTTGCTGGAAAAAATGTAATTGGATCGATCAACTTCGGATACGGAGATCCGCCGAAAGATCCTCAGAAACTCAATATACTGGCTGATCTCTACCATCTCAAATACGATGATCTTTTCCGTGGAGCCAAGACATATGATTCCCGTCCACCTTATATTATTGAAATGGCCAAAAAACGCCTCAAAACCACAGCCAAACTTATCGGTTCAATGGTTGAGAGTACCCAGGCCATGGAGGCTCTGCGGGAAAATGAAAACCAGATCAGCAGTATTTTCAGGAGTGCTCCCGTCGGCATTGGTTCGGTTGTCAACCGGGTGCTGAACAAAGTCAACGACCGCCTGTGTGAAATGACCGGATATAGTGAAAGCGAACTGATTGGCCAAAGTGCCCGGAAGCTTTATCCCAGCGATAAAGACTTTGAATTCGTGGGTCAAGAAAAATATGCCCAGATAGCTGACCATGGCACAGGAACTGTGGAAACCCGTTGGCGGAAAAAAGATGGCACCATCATGGATGTCCTTCTCAGTTCTACACCTGTGGACCTACAGGACCAGTCAAAAGGGGTCACTTTTACCTCCCTGGACATAACCGATCGAAAACAGGCTGAAAAAGAGTTGAACCATGCCCACGAAAAAATTCTGACCATTCTGGAAAGTATTGACGCAACCGTTTATGTGGCAGATATGGACACCTCTGAAATCCTATTCATGAACAAAAGGATGATAAACGATTTCGGCGGGGATAAAACCGGTGATATTTGCTACAGTGCCTTCAGGAACAACTCAGAACCATGCGAATGTTGTACAAATAAGCAGCTTGTTGACGAAGATGGTAATCCTACTGGAGTCCGTGTCTGGGATGATAAGAACCCTGTCACCGGAAGGTATTATATCAATTACGATCGGGCTATTGAATGGACGGACGGCCGCGTAGTCCGGATGCAGATCGCCACAGATATCACTGATCTAAAAAAAATGGAATCTCAACTTCTCCAGGCCCATAAGATGGAATCGGTAGGCCGTCTGGCCGGAGGAGTAGCTCACGACTTTAACAATATGCTCAACATAATCCTCGGCAATACGGAAATGGCAATTGAGGACATAGCCCCGGACGATCCGGTGCACGGAAATCTTGGAGAGATTTTATCTGCGGCCAAGCGATCTGCTGACATCACCCGGCAACTCCTGGCCTTTTCCAGGAAACAGACCATCGCACCCAAGGTCCTTAATCTCAACGATACCATCGAGAGCATGTTCAGGATGCTTCGGCGCCTGATCGGCGAGGATATCGACTTGGTGTGGAGACCCGGCGCAAATATCCGGCAAGTCAGGATGGACCCGTCACAAATCGATCAGATTCTGGCCAATCTATGCGTCAACGCGCGCGATGCCATTGCGGACGTAGGAAAGATCACTATAGAAACTGGCAACACAACCTTTGATTCCGCCTATTGTGAGACACATCAGGGCTTTAACACTGGTGACTTTGTCCTGCTGGCGGTCAGCGATGATGGTTGCGGCATGGACAAAGACACCATGAAAAATATGTTTGAACCTTTCTATACTACAAAGGGAGTGGGCAAAGGAACTGGTTTGGGTCTGGCCACGGTGTACGGCATCGTTAAACAAAATGAAGGTTTCATAAACGTTTACAGCGAGCCGGACCAGGGTACCACCTTCCGAATTTATCTGCCCCAGTATCGGGCTGACACTAAAACGCCGGAGAAAAAAACAGCAGACAAAATAGACATGGACGGAAATGAAACCATTTTGTTGGTGGAGGATGAACCTTCCATCCTACGAATGACCCGCATGATGCTGGAACGAAGCGGTTACAAAATTCTTGCGGCCAGCACGCCGGGAGAAGCGGTCTCGATTGCCCGTGAACACACTGACAAAATTCACCTACTCATGACTGACGTGGTTATGCCCGAGATGAACGGGCGGGACCTGGCAAAAAAAATCCTGTCCTTACACCCCAATCTCAAACGCCTGTTCATGTCCGGCTACACCGCCAACGTCATTGCCCACCACGGTATTTTGGATGAAGGCGTGAACTTCATACAGAAACCGTTCTCGAAGCAGGATCTGGCAATCAAGATTCGGGAGGTGCTGGATCAGGATTAAAATTCAACATTGCACATAATTTTCAAAAGTAAAACTATTGCGGGGTAGTGGAAATGGTATTCGTCGTATTCATGACAATTTTTCCAAAAAGTATCTGGTTTTGAGGAAAGACCGACCCCGGATTATGTCTATGAATGTAGCTGAAAAACCACTATTCACAGGGCGCTCGATACTTTTGCCAATGCTCAGTATCTTTCAAAAACAAAAATAGTCATACATCCTTCTGCCGGGCGAGTTCCTGGCGGAGGGTGTTCAGTTCCCCGGTAAGTATCCCTTTTTCTTCGGCGGCCTGACTGGTTACCTCTTTGATGCGGTTCAAAGATTCCAGTTTTTCGGCCATAAGTTCGTCTCTGGCCGTGGCTAAATCTTTTTCCAATGAACCAACCTTATCCTGGAACCCTTCTAACCGTTGCTTCAGATCCTGAATTACAGATTGATCATTTTTAGCCTGCTGATCTGCCAGGGCCAACACGGAAACCTTTTCTTTGATCTGGTTTTCTAAATCCATAACTTGATCTTTGAGGGCGCGGGTCTGATAGACTTCAACTTCTAAACCAGAGATACGATCTGTGAGATTTTTTTCTTTCTCCATCCATGCATTTCTCAGATCCTGGACATTGATTTCTTTCTCATGGAGGGCATCGTTTTGTTTTTTCAACTCATCCCGCTCTGCCTGGATAGCATCAAACTTAGCTTTCAGTTCCTGGTTTTCAGATTTGAGTGTGGCCATAGCATTTTCAAATTTTGAGATGACCTCCTGAGCCTTGGTTTCCGCTGTGATTTTATCATTTGCAGCAAGTTCCAGATACGCACTTACCACACGGTCTATCTGACTCAGTGCCTGACGGACCTTCACCTGCTCTTTATGTACCGGCGAATCCGTATTGGTTTCTTCCTTGCGCTCAACATAATTGGAAAGAAGGGTTTCAACGAACTCCTGAGCGTTCCTGCTGCCAGCCTCGGCCTGTAGTTTTTTGAACTCCGCTTCGATTTCCGGTTCCAGCTTCAGGCCTAACGTGGATTTTGCCATAACATCCGCCCCGATTTTGTTAATCGTATACAAGTGTTTATAGTAAGTTATCTCAGTTAACTTGTTATCTAAATGTTAACCATAATGGTGAGGCAGGTTATTGTCAAGGATGGCATAGGTATCCAGCAGGTAGTGGAGACCGTTTCGGCTTTTCTATTTGCGGCAGAAATATGGATTGGAACAATGCTTTATGGATATCTATTTTAAAATCCCGTCATAGAAGGGGATGAAGATGGGAATGAATGGGAAAATGGCAGGCAGTGTATAGTGGTATTGATGGGGTTGAAATTACCGTCCAGCACTACATGCCGGGCAAAGCTGGGCATACTCATCATATTCATCATCAATATGTGCAAATTCGCTGATGGTAAATTCGCATTCGCATTTTTTACAATCTATTGGCGTGGTGCAATCATCGCAATACCAATAACCATCTATGTTCTCGCCATCGCTTTCTTCAAAAAACGCCCCGCATGAATAGCATTCCATCTCAGCCATTTTTCGTCTTCCTTTTGAAACGGTGATTGTTGGAAATCGACTGTCCAGATAATGGACTATCAGAAAAGGGAACAGGATTCAACGGCTAATGTGGAAAATAGATAAACTCAGAACCGCAATTGGATCGACCGCACTGTTTCTCACTAAGATTTCATGTGCTTGTAGAATACGTTTAGGATTTCAAGTGCAGCGTCTGAATCTTTTTTTGATAGTTCTGAGAATATAGATTTGATTCTTGAAACGATTTTGGTTTCATCATTAATGACATCATTCAGAAGCTCTCCAGGGGGCACTTGAAGTGATTCTGCTATTTTGATCAGGATCTCAACGGATAAATTGACCTGGCCGCGCTCTATCTCCCCAAGATATTTATAGCTAATACCAGCCAGCTCGGCTAACGCCTGTTGGCTAAGCTTCTTTTCGCCTCTCAAGTCTCTGATGTGTTTTCCAATATTTTCTAAAACCTCTGTCATCCGGCCATCTCCTTAATATTTTATATTTAGGATGATGGCTGATTTATAGAAACCCACGATATGGGGTAATTTTTTCTTTAATATGACACTAATAGGTGATATATGTAGATCCCATAATCTATCTGATCTTGAAATCGTAACGTTTCTACACATCTGAGGTGATATATGGGAAATGCGAATAACAAGGCCTCCAGTCGCAGTCTTCAAATCATAGAGAAAATCAAAGAAATTCAGAAAGCTCACGGTTCTAATAAAATATTGCTTTCTGAAGAAATGAAACCAAAACAAAAAACGAACTTTTGTAAAAATTGCAATATTTCTGATCCTGGAGAATTATTGGCTTTTGTAGATACAACTCTATTGGGATCAGGTAAAGATGGCGTAGGTTTTTGTGAAAATAGAATTGTATGGAGAAATTTTGCGTTCGAATCATTCCATTGAAAAGATTTTGGTGGAGTTCTTTGAGTAACAACAGTCGTTAGAATTCTTTTTAAATTATAAAAACAGGTTTCAATACGATGTCTGATACCGGTACAGGAAGCAAAGCAGGATGTGGATGCGCAATTGCTATCTTAATTGGGCTGTTCGGCTATGCGGTTTTGTTATTTGGAGGAGATGTCATAGCCGTAATGATCTTTTTCGTTCTGTTGGTAATCGCATTTTTAAAAGTGAAGTGAAGCATATGATGTTTTCAGGCTTTCTTCTCTCTGTTTGGAATTGAATAAAAGTTGGGAGAATAACTCTTATGACGTTTTTTATGTTGGCAGTCATACCATCAGTATATGCAGCAATGTCCATAGATGCTTTCACTCATTACTCAAGACACAAAGGCTATGGTAAGTTAAGGAAGATAGAATATTTCATATCTTCTGTATTTTCATTTCTATCGATAATTGGCTCCATTGTAATATGCTACATAGTTTTTACTACTACAAAATACCAAGGATCTATTTTTCGTTTGGTTTTATTTTGGGTTATATATTTTGTTGTGTTCTTGTGTTTCCGAAAAATTATGAATATGTGGAGAAAATTCAAAAAGGAAGCTATCGAACAAAAGAGTGAAACCTTATGCCGTTGCGAGTTTTGTAAATCGGATGTTGTGCCCATCAATAATAAAACGAATTATTGGTTGCACGGTATAATGGCTTTGTCAACCGCTATGACCTGGTGTGTGGTTTGGTTCTTTTTGGCGGTAAAAAATACTATGTCATGGAAATGCCCTAAATGTGGTGAGATCAATACAGGCGATGGAGAAGGCCCTGAAGCCAAAACTAAGGGAGATAACAGCCAGATACATGTTACCAATGAAGAGGTAGAAAAGGCTGATAGGTTTTTCAATGAGGAAAATTATGATTTAGCTCTTGATGCACTTAAAGACAACCCTGATCCGGAAAACGTCAAAGCGTGTTATATCCTTAGTCAGTTGCATCTTCTTGATGATAAAGAATGGTATAACGCAGAGAAGGCTGTTGAATGGCTGAGATATGCTGCAGAAAGAGGTTATACTGAAGCGTTGTACGATCTTGGACGCCTGTATATGTCTGGTGCACATGTTGAACAAAATGACCAAATTGGCTGGAGATGGATAAGTAGAGCAGCTATGCAAGGCCACACAGATTCACAACTGTGGATCGCAAATACCTATGCTTACGGTAATTTTATTCCTAAACAGAAGCAAAGTTATTATATGGCCTATGTCTTTACCGCTATTTATCTAAAAAACCGACCGGACGATGAAGAGGCGTTACAGATTCTTGAAGAAGCTGAATCAAATATGACTGATGAAGAGATCGAAAAGGCCAAAGAGAAAGCTTCAGAGTGGGAGCCTAAACCACCTCAAGACTATCGAGATAGAGAAACTCGTTACAACAATTAATAAAGCAAAAGAGGCTTTAAATTTGATTTACAAGAAAATGATTGCAGTATGGAAGAGGGGATAAATGAGTGATCAGAATCCAGATTGAAAATTGAATATGTATCGTATCATCTTACCATAGCCATTTTGATTATAGTTATAGAATGAATTAAAACAAAAAACGATAGATGGTTACAAAGGAGTTGTTCATGACTTCAGCGAATCAAAACGACAAGAATTCTTTTCCAATATCTAATAACGTTGCGTGCTTAGTGGTCTATTACATAGTTCGTGTTATTTTAATAAAAAGTTATCTTGATTTTGAGGAAGTCGGTTTCCTTTTGCGTTGGGGCGGGGGAATTTTTCTAGCGCCTTTGCCTTTGATAAGTGAGGTTGTTTCCTTTTGGGGACTCCTTAACTATTGGCAAATTGGATGGACTTTATCGGCTTTATTAATAGCCAGTACGATCTTTTTGGTGATAAGAAAGAACAAAATTATAGAATATTTATATTTAATTCTTTTTATACTGTTTTTTTGTTTTTGTTTTTATAAATCCATTCCTCCTTCACCTGCAGTGGTTGAGCAAGAATTTGATCAACAAGTTAGTGAGATAGGTCGGTTCAGAGCAGAAGCAAAAATTGAAAAACTAAGGAAAAGATATGAGATAGCAATGAAAAGAGCTATAATCTATCAAGGGTTAACTACTTTTTTCAATGAAAAGCCTAACGAAAAACCTGCCGATGATGAAAAACTATCCAATGCTTATGACGAATTGATAGCTGAAGACAAAGCTAAAAAGGAAGCCACCCAAAAGGATGCTGACTATGGTGCATGGCTGAGATCATTCAGCGATGAACTTGGGGACCTTAACCGCAGTGAATTGAAAATTTCCATATTTATAATGAATGACGAAGGGGTAGAAGGAACCGCAGGTTTTGTATACCCAGATCCGAATGATAAAAATTCCAAAATATTCCTGGTAGCTTCTTCTACAAACACATCCCGGTTTTCCACCTGTACGATTGCCAGTTATTTGATTAATAACCTTGAGAAAAACACTGTCGTTTTGGAGAATTGCCCTGATTTAACAGTAAAGACATCGGACAACTCCTTGATAATAGATGGAAATGATTGTGGCAACTGTGGGATGGGTGCTGAAATTACTGGTTCCTACCAATTTGTTACCAACTATATTTTTCATAATAGATCCTGATTAAAAAAACTACTGATCCAACAACAATCAAGATGACATTATAAGTTCATTCCTCCCCGGACCAACATCCGGGGAGGATTTTCTTTAAAAAAATATGGACACAATTGGACACAATTTAACAAAACAGATTTTATCCGGGCAATTCTTCCTAATTTAGCAGGTCTTTTTCATCAACAGATATCAGTTGTTGGCAGTGGTGACAGACCATATTCAGGCGGGTAACATTACCTTTAAACAAAAATTTTCCACAGTGAGGGCACCGGTATTCTCTCAGGTCAGGAGCACTTTCCAACGGTGGAATGATTGGGTCTGGTGTATTTGAATTTTGCATTCTCTCTCGCTAAAATCATTTTGTCGGACTGTATCAGTATACCATGCTTCCAAGGAACGCGAAATCATTTGTTATTTTTGGATAACTCCGATATAGGCCCAAGATACAAGGATCTGATTATCGCAAAAATTGTTAAAATGCTAAATCCTGTATAGTGGGATTGAACTGTGTCTGCGCTACGGTGTTAATGAAGGATAAGTCGTTGCGATCAATGTCTTTTGGGTCTATGATTTTCATCAAAAATCCATGTAGCGCCAAAATATAAAATATTCTAAATCATTAATCAGGTGTCGATATGAAATTTAGATCCAAGATTTTTAATAATAGTCCGGGGTTTGAAACCCTTCATTTGACGATTTCGTTTTTGGCATAGTCTTTAGTGAAAGATTTGAAGTGTTTTGCCAGGGTGCGCTGTCATGCTCTCCGTTTAAGCAATCAGGGGTACTGCTGCCGTATTATATACCATACGCCGTGAACCTTCTGTCTCATCTATGTATTCTTTCGGTTTGTTAAAGGTAAAAGGCCATCTAAAATATTTTATGTGTTATATTGTTCGTTCTGATGAGCAGGCTTGTGCAGAGGGGATTTCAGATAATAAATCAGAGTTGAATCAGAAATAACTGAAATTCTTCTGAATTGACTATATTTAGTTGATTTCATTGTTGTTAAACGATAATGAGGTGATGGTAATAATGTTTTGTTGATGAAGGAAAAATTTGAATGGCAATAAAGAAATCTGAATTATATAGCTCGCTTTGGGCAAGTTGTGATGAACTCCGTGGAGGAATGGATGCCAGCCAGTATAAAGATTACGTCCTGTTCATGCTGTTTGTAAAATATATCAGTGATAAGTATGCAGGTCAGCCGTTTGCACCCATTACGATTCCTTATGGGGCAAGTTTTGCGGATATGGTGGCATTGAAAGGTAAACCCACCATAGGCGATGATATTAATAAAAGGATAGTGGCCCCTCTGGCTAATGCCAATAAATTGTCCCGGACGGCACTTCCTGATTTCGATGATTCAGAAAAATTGGGCAGTGCTAAGGAAAAGGTCGAACGGCTCACTAATCTGGTGGCAATTTTCGAAAATAAGGCATTAGACTTCAGCAAAAATCGTGCTGAAAATGATGATATCCTGGGCGACGCTTACGAATATCTGATGCGCCATTTTGCAACAGAGTCTGGGAAAAGCAAAGGTCAGTTCTATACCCCGTCAGAAGTCAGTCGTGTTATGGCTAAAATTATCGGGATCGATAAAGCTGACACATCAGGTACTACAACCGTTTATGACCCTACTTGCGGTTCAGGATCTCTTTTGCTGAAAGTCGCTGATGAAGCGAAAACGTCAGTAACCCTTTACGGCCAGGAGAAAGATAATGCCACAAGTGCCCTGGCCCATATGAATATGATCTTGCACAACAATCCAACAGCAGAAATTAAACAAGGCAACACACTTTCAAACCCTCGTTTTCCAGAAGATGAAGGTGTAATGAAACAGTTTGATTTTGTCGTTGCCAATCCTCCTTTCAGTGATAAACGCTGGGGAAATGGAGTTGATACAGAAAAAGATCCTTATAACCGCTTTGATGGATTTGGTGTGCCACCCAGTAAAAATGGTGACTATGCTTACCTGTTACACATTATCCGAAGTTTGAAGAGCCAGGGCAAAGGTGCGTGTATCCTGCCTCATGGCGTATTATTCAGGGGGAATGCTGAAGCAGTTATACGAGAGTCTCTGGTCAAAAAAGGGTATATTAAAGGAATCATAGGTCTTCCTGCTAACCTTTTTTATGGGACTGGTATCCCTGCCTGTATTATTTTAGTAGACAAAGAAGCCGCCGGTTCTCGAAAAGGCATTTTTATGGTTGATGCCAGCAAAGGCTTTATCAAGGATGGTAATAAAAACCGATTACGGGAAATGGATCTTCACAGAATTGTCGATGTGTTCAACCATCAGGCCCAGCATCATGGCTACAGTAAAATGGTGAGCTTTGCGGAAATCGAAAAGAATGAGTTCAATCTCAATATCCCCCGCTATATTGACAGTTCCAAATCTGAAGATATTCAGGATATAGAAGCCCATTTATTGGGTGATATCCCAAAAACAGATATTGATGCTTTAAAAAATTATTGGGTAGTTTTCCCTCAATTAAAAAATGCTCTTTTCACCCAGGCGAAGCGATCAAATAAATATCTGACCCTGCAAGTGGAGCAAAACCTTATAAAACAAACGATATTTGAGCATGATGAATTCATCCGCTACACTGAATTGATAAATGAGGTCTTTGAAGGGTGGCGGATCAAAACTCAAGCTACGTTAAAAGAGCTAACACATGGCTTCAATCCCAAGAAATTGATTCATACCATATCAGAAAACCTGCTGTCTGCCTACTGTGCACACCCCCTAATAGACAAGTACGATGTATATCAGTATTTGATGAACTACTGGTTCAACATTATGCAGGATGATTGCTACTTGATTGCTGCTCCCATTGACTTCGGTGGCGGGTGGCAGGCCTCAACGTACCGAATACTGGTGAAAAATAATAAGGGTAATGAAGTTGATAAAGGCTGGACCTGCGATCTTATCCCCAAATATTTGGTTATCAACCGCTATTTTGCTCAAGAACAGCAGGTAATAGATGAGCTTAAAGATGAACTCGAAAATTTTCAAGGTAAATTGACCGAACTGGAAGAGGAACACAGTAGTGAAGACGGCCCTTTGAATGGTGTGGGCAACAAGTCAGAAGCAACGATGTCCTTACAAGAATATATTGATTTGGCCTGGGAAGCGTTAGATCCTACAAGTTCATCAGCATATAAAACCCTTAACAAAAGCTTGATTCGGGAAATAGAACATCTGGCCGACCTGGCAGAAAAGGACGGTATTTCATCCCTGAAAAATGCCAAAGGAAATGTCACATTAACAGCTGTAAAAAACCGGTTGAAAAAGGCCTTTGACGAAGAAAAGCCTCTTTTAAACAACTATCTTGAATGCGATAAAGCCATTAAAGACAGTAAGAAAAAAATAATAAAGCTACAGCAGAAAGCATTGGAGCAAATTGATAAAGCACTCACTAAACACAGCGACGGTGAATTCCTGGCTGAAATAAGAGTACTCAAACAGTACCTGAGCCTATTTGAAGATATTGCTGCTCTCAAAAAACAGATCAAAGAAAAAGAGGCTGAGCTGGATGAAACCCTGTTAGCTTTTTACCCAACACTCACTGAAGAGCAAATCAAACAATTGGTGGTGGACGATAAGTGGTTGGGAACCATTGAAAAAGATATTCATTCTGAACTCGATCGAATTAGTCAGCGACTGACATCCAGGATTAAAGACCTGGCAGAACGTTATGAGATGCCATTGCCTGAACAGACTCAAAGAGTTAGCATGCTGGAAGATGCTGTAGCAGTTCATTTGAAAAAGATGGGGTTCCTATGGAGCTAATAGATGGTTACAAACAGACTGAGGTGGGTGTGATTCCCGATGATTGGGATGTATGTGAATTACAGGACGCTGTCGAATTTTTAGATAGTCAGCGTCGGCCTATAAAATCTTCAGAGCGAGCAAAAATGAAGGGAGAATACCCCTATTATGGAGCATCTGGAATTGTTGATTTTGTTAACAGCTATATTTTCGATGAGGAATTAATTTTACTTGGTGAAGATGGAGAAAATATTTTAAGCCGCACTCTTCCTTTAGCGTTTAAAGTGAGTGGTAAAATTTGGGTAAACAATCACGCACATGTATTAAGGCCAAATACTAATTTTGATATCAAATATTTGACAGAGTTTTTAGAAAGTCGGGATTATACTTTGCTAAACTCTGGTACAGCTCAACCAAAATTAAATAAGCAGGCTTGTAGTGGTTTAAAAATAGCTAGACCATCTAAAAAGGAACAATCCACAATCGCAAAGGCCTTAAGCGATGCCGATGCGCTGATATCCCAACTTGAAAAACTCATCATAAAAAAACGTCTTATCAAACAAGGGGCAATGCAAAAGCTACTCGATCCTTTTGATGAAAATGAAAAACTGAAAAACGGATGGGTTGAAAAACGTTTGGGCGATACTGCTGTTCTAAAAGCAAGAATCGGCTGGCAGGGTTTAACCACAGCCGAATATAAAACATCAGGGGATTATTGTCTGATCACCGGTACTGAATTTAAGGATGGGTTTATTGATTGGGACAAATGTTTTTTTGTGGAATACGAGAGATACAAACAGGATAGAAATATCCAGGTTAAACAGTTCGATGTGCTGGTAACAAAAGATGGAACAATTGGGAAAGTAGCGTTTATTCGTGATGTGCCAAAACTTGCAACGTTGAATAGTGGTGTTTTCGTTATAAGGCCCATTGATGATGCTTTTGACCCTGAATTTTTCTTTTACGTGCTCAAGTCAAATATATTTTCAGAGTTTTTGGCTCAATTGAGTGCAGGATCAACCATTAACCACCTATATCAAAAAGACTTTGTTCATTTTAAGTATTATGTGCCTTCAGATAACCAGGTTCAAAAAGAACTGGCAAAAATATTTTCTGATATGGATAAAGATATTGATCACTTAACAATCAAACTTTCCAAAATCAAACAACTTAAACAAGGTATGATGCAGTCTCTCCTAACCGGAAAAATTCGTTTAGTTGAAAAACAAAGGTCGAAGCCATGAGCATTCAGATAGATCAAGTTCGTATCGCAAATTTTAGAGGCATATCAAATATAGAACTGGTTCTGCCGAGAGTGACGCTGTTGATAGGTCAAAACAATTCCGGCAAGACATCAGTGATTAAGGCACTTCAACTGGCCCTTGGTGATTATGGCCGTTTCTTATCTGATGAGGATTTCCACATTAACAGTGATGAAAAACGGCAGAATAAAATTCTTGTGGATCTGCGATTTATTTCTATTGATGACCAAGGTATACGGGAGCAGGAATTTTCTGAAGAGTGGCAACAGGAATTCGGTGACAAGATTCAGCAGGAAGCGGATGGGTATCAATTTGTTGCGTTGAGGGCAATGGCGACCCCAGATAAAATAAAGGGAGGATATCTTCTTGAAAGGTTTTCTCTGGATTACTGGCCTGAATTTAATAACTGGCAAAATGAAAGCCCGAAGAAGAAAAACAAGCTGAAGGGCCGAATTGAATCGGTCCCCTTTATTTCTATAGATGCTCAACGGGATATACATAATGAGTTGAAAGAAAAATCGTCTTTTATTGGCAGGGTATTATCAAGCGTTGAATACGATGAGAAAGATGTAACCGTACTGGAAAAAATGGTGGCCGATGTTAATAAGGAAGCCATCGATAAAAGTGAGCCGTTAAAGAAACTCAAACAGCATTTAGACTATCTCAACCAATCCTTTGAAGGCTCCGGACAAACAGAACTAACTCCCTTCCCCAAAAAAATACGGGATCTGTCTAAGCGATTTAGTGTAAATTTTGGAGAATCAGAGAAAAGCTCATTTTCAATGGAATATCATGGAATGGGTACACGAAGTTGGGCCTCAATGCTTACTGTAAAAGCATTCACTGAATTAATGGCTAAAAACCATGAAGAAGAAGCTCAACCGTTTTTCCCGATTATGGCTGCTGAAGAACCGGAAGCGCATTTACATCCTAATGCCCAGCGGACATTATACAGACAGCTGATAGATTCATCCGGCCAAATAATTATCAGCACCCATTCACCTTACTTGGCTGGACTGGCTGAAATTCATGAAATCAGTGTGCTCAGTAAAGCAGGAAATGAGGTTCAGGCAAACAGGTTGAGGGAAACATTTGAAAATGATGATTTGCGCAAAATTCAAAGAGAGGTTGTACATTCCAGGGGAGAACTTTTGTTTGCAAAGGCGATTGTTCTTTCTGAAGGTGAAACTGAAGAGCAGGCACTTCCAGCGTTGTTTCAGGCATTCACTGGCTGTTCCCCTTTCTCCATAGGAGTTAATTTTGTAGGTGTGAATGGGTCAGGCGCAAAATATCGTCCCTTCCTGATATTTGGAAAGGATTTAAATATCCCCGTGTTTATATTCAGCGATGGAGAAGAAAAAATAGTCGAACAGCTTAAAAAGAATTACGAGAAGGTTTTCGGTGAAACAGATATACATTCATCAGAGCAAGTTACCATTCTGGATGGGACCGATTTTGAAGGCTACCTTTTAGCCAATGGATATAAAGACATTATTGAGCAGACAATAGATGAAATAAATGGTGCAGGATATATTGATTCTCAGATATCAAAGAAAGACGGCACACCTTTGAAGTCAAAAAAGACTGACAAACCGCCTTGTGAGACCTGTAACCAGCCTATATTTGAATCTGAATTGAGAGATTACAGCGGAGATGAAGGTAGGAAAAGAGCAATTTCTGAGATCTTAGACTCACAGAAACCGATGTATGCAAAAGCACTGACTGATAAATTTGTTAAACTTGATAAAGAGAAACTGCCTCCAAAAATCATTGAATTTATTAAAAAAATAATAGCGGGAGTCTGATATGAGATTGTCCAAAGCCCAGGAAGATATAGTTCGGTCACCAATTGATAAGGCTATTCAGGTATTGGCCTCAGCAGGGTCCGGTAAAACAAGAGTTTTAACTGAACGGGTTCGATATATTCTCAGTTCAACAAAAAAAAATGGGATTATTGCTCTAACCTTTACAAATAAGGCTGCAGAAGAAATGCAAACAAGGTTAGAAGACTCCGATGAAGTCGAAGACCGTGCCTGGATTGCCACGATACACTCAGTAGCGCAGCGAATTCTTGAAAAGTACGGACATACTATCGGACTTCCCTCCGAGTTGCATATTTATGACAGAGATCAGGACAGGATGGAGGTGTTTCTTCAATCTCTTCGAGAAGATGGTGTCGATATAGACGAGTATCTCAATATAAAAAATCAAAGGGAGCAAAAAAATAGAGAACGAAATCTCCAAAATTATATGGATGGTTTTTCACTGATTAAACGAGAGCTATTAACATCTGATGGTATAGAAGAAAAGTTCCCGGACAACGAAGGCCTGTGGAAAATCTATGAGGATTATCAGCAGGCATTGATTAATAGCGGTGGAATTGATTATGACGACATTTTGGTTTACGCTCATAAGATTTTATTGACACATGATTGGATAGCAAAAATATATCGTGCACAGTATAAACATGTATGTGTTGATGAAGCCCAAGATTTAAATAAAGCACAATATGAGTTTATTAGGGTTCTTTGCGGTGATGCCATTAAAAGTGTTCTGATGGTTGGAGATCCCAATCAGATGATTTATGGATTTAATGGTTCCTCTACGCAATATCTTTGTAATGATTTTCTTTCAGACTTTTCTCCTATTCAGTTTTCACTGAAAGAAAATTATAGAAGTACGAAAGCCGTTATCCGTACTGCCAACAAACTGAAACCACATTCACAAAAAGAGCATGAATATGCTTTAGAAGGATTTATTAAAATAGAGTCCTTTGATAATGAACAGTCGGAAGCTAACTGGATCGTTTCAACCATAAATGATCTTCTTAAACTGAAAAATCACGATGATATTGAAAATGAAATTTCCCTGGTAAAAATGGTGGTTATCGCCAGAACTCGCTTCGTGTTTTCTTCCCTTGAAAAAGAACTTGAATCGGCAGGGATTCCATACACTATCAGAAAAGGCGAGCGACAGGCAGAACCAAATTCTTTTTTTGGTAAAATCCTTGATTATGGGATTAGGTTAAGACTGAACCCAAAAGATTGGGTAGATGGGAAAAAGCTCTGTTCTTTGCTTAAAATCGATGCACCTCTGTCATGGGGAAATGACGATTTACTGACTGTATGGGCAGAAAAGGTCAAGGGGGGGGCATTACCGAACGCCTTTTTATTTTCAGACCTTTTAAAGCATATTGATCAGTTGGAATTGTCAAACCCCAATATGCCTAAGCTTGTCCGAGATTTTAAGAAAAAGCTTAATGATTTAGCGAGCGGTTCTTTAGCTGATGGTGTAAATAATGATGAATTTTTAGAAGAAATCAAACTCAGCTTAGATGAACTTAATGAATTTTCCACTTGCTGGACCAAATTTAAACGAAAAGGGCTGGGGGAGTCCCTATCGACGTTCAGAAACGCAATGGCCTTAGGACAGCTAACGGAACAATCTGTTGAAAATGGATTAACCCTGAGTACAGTTCACACCATGAAAGGATTGGAAAAAGATATCGTTTTTTTAATGGGTATGTGTGAAGGAGTGTTCCCTGATTACAGAGCTAATTCTAAGAAAAAAATCAGTGAGGAGCGAAATAATGCTTTTGTAGCTGTGACAAGGGCAAAAAGGTGGCTTTATATATCTTACCCAAAACAAAGAATGATGCCATGGGGGGATTTGAGGTTTCAGCAAAAATCAAGATTTATAGAGGAAATTGAGAAATGAGCGGAGCCATCAATAAACCAGAACGTGCCACCCAAGATCGGGTGATTAAATTATTTCAGAATACGCTGGATTACAAATATCTGGGTAACTATAAGGATCAAGATGGCAACAGTAATATTGAAGAAGGGTTGCTCAGAAAGTTCTTAATGGACCAGTCTTTCAGTACTGAACAGATTAATAGAGTTGTCTATGAATTGACCAATGCTGCAAATAATCACGGGCAGAGCCTTTATCAGAACAATAAGACGGTTTACGAGTTTTTACGCTTTGGAGTGCCGGTTAAAGTCGAGGCAGGAGTGCCAACAGAAACCATTCAGATAATTAACTGGCAGGAACCTCTAAAAAACGATTTTTATATTGCGGAAGAAGTTACTATTCATGGAGAAAAAGAGAAACGTCCCGATATCGTCCTCTATGTAAACGGTATTGCAGTAGCTGTATTGGAACTCAAAAACAGCCGTAAGGATTTGTCTGAAGGCATTCGTCAGAATATTACAAATCAGCAGGAAACATTTATTGAACAATTTTTTACAACCATACAATTTATATTCGCAGGAAACGATACTCAGGGGCTTCGATACGGTACTATCAAAACCGGTGAAAAGTATTATTTGAGTTGGAAAGAAGATGAAGCGGACAATGAAGGGTACAAACTTGACAAGTATCTAATTAAGATGTGTTGCAAAGAACG
Source organism: Desulfobacter curvatus DSM 3379 (assembly GCF_000373985.1). Classification (GTDB taxonomy): domain Bacteria; phylum Desulfobacterota; class Desulfobacteria; order Desulfobacterales; family Desulfobacteraceae; genus Desulfobacter; species Desulfobacter curvatus. Next base: position 108,586 of record NZ_KB892901.1, on the reverse strand, counting down.
TTTGATCGAGTTGATGTTTGATTTTGTTGTGTTTGACGGTGGAATCAAGAAACTCCCCCGTGTCCACCAGTACTTCGGTGTTAAGGCCGCACAAAGGCATATCCAAAAAAGAGAGGGTGGTATTATCTGGCACACCCAGGGCAGTGGAAAAAGTATCACCATGGTCATATTGGCTAAATGGATTCTTGAAAACAACCCTAATGCCAGAGTGCTGGTGATAACAGATCGAGATGAGCTGGATAAACAGATAGAAAGGGTTTTCAAGGAATCGGGAGAGTCTATTTACAGGACCAGAAGTGGACGGGATCTAATGACCCAGTTGGGGGAAGCCAAACCCCGGCTATTGTGTTCTCTTGTTCACAAATTTGGCCCCAAAGATACCGGCCTAAAAAGCAAAAAACAGTTTGAAGCGTTCATCAGACAGCTTGAAAATTCCCCCAGTCATGCAGTCGGTGAATTGTTTGTATTTGTTGATGAATGTCACAGAACCCAGAGCGGCAAACTACACAAAGTGATGAAAGCAATACTTCCCGGGGCGTTGTTCATCGGTTTTACCGGGACTCCACTGCTTAAAAGGGATAAAGCAACCAGTCTGGAGGTATTTGGAAAGTATATCCATACATATAAGTTTAATGAAGCCGTGAATGATGGTGTTGTTCTGGATCTGGTCTACGAGGCCAGAGATATTGATCAACGTCTTAGTTCCCAGACAAAAATTGATGAGTGGTTTGAAGCAAAAACAAAGGGGTTGAATGAATTCCAGCAGGCAGAATTGAAGAAAAAATGGGGGACAATGCAACGTGTGTTAAGCTCGCGTTCCAGAATGAACAATGTTGCAGCCGACATTATCTTTGATTTCAGTGTCAAACCTCGGTTAAATTCCCAATCCGGTAATGCTATTCTGGTTGCATCCAGTATATATGAAGCCTGCCGGTACTTTGAAATTTTTCAAGATACCGAGTTCAAAGGGAAATGTGCCGTTGTAACATCATATAATCCTCAAACAAAAGATATCACAACCGAAGATACAGGAGCCAATACAGAAACCGACAAGGAATATATTTATAAAATATATAATGATTTATTGTCAGATATTAGTCCGAGACCTGGTATGAGCAAAACAGAGACTTATGAAGAAAAGGTCAAACAGAAGTTTACCGATGAACCGGCTAATATGAAGTTGTTGATAGTTGTGGATAAGCTGCTAACCGGTTTTGATGCTCCAAGTTGCACATACCTGTATATTGACAAATCCATGCAGGATCATGGTTTGTTTCAGGCAATTTGTCGTGTCAACCGTTTGGATGGAGATGATAAAGAGTTCGGCTATATTATTGATTATATGGATTTGTTTAAGAAGGTCGAAAATGCAGTGGCTGTCTACACAAGCGAGCTTGATTATGATGAGTTTAATGCTGAAGATTGTGATGTCCTTTTAAAGGATCGCTTGGAAGCAGGCCGGGAAAAACTTGATACCGCGCTTGAGGAATTGGAGTTGTTGTGTGAACCGGTTGAACCACCAAAAGGTGATTTGGAGCATATTCATTATTTTTGCGGTAATACGGAGGTTCCTGAAGAGATTAAGGTCAGGGAAATTGTCAGAAATACCCTGTACAAAATGACGATAGCATTTGTCAGAGCCTATGCCAATATTGCAGATGAAATGGCAGAAGCAGGATATAGCGAGTCGAGTATTGAACATATCAAAAAACGCATGGATCATTTCCTTAAGTTGCGTGATATCATTAAAAATGCCAGTGGCGAAACCATTGATTTAAAAGCATATGAAGCGGATATGCGACACCTGATCGACAATTATATTCAGGCTGACGATTCGAAGGTAATTTCACCATTTGGCGATATGTCGCTGATTGATGTTATTGTTAAAAGCGGAATTAGTGAGGCGATTAATAGTCTGCCTGGCGGTATAAAGAAAAATCGAGACGCTGTGGCAGAGACAATTGAGAATAACGTTCGAAGCAAAATCATTAAAGACCATCTGCTTGACCCTGCTTATTTCGATGCAATGTCAAAATTGCTGGATGAAATTATCAAACAGCGCAAACAAAATGCCATTGATTATGAAGTATATCTTAAAAAAGTCGCAGCATTGGCCCAAAAGGTGGCCGAAGGCAAGGAGGAGAATACTCCGGATAGCTTAGATACTCCGGCAAAACGTGCTCTATGGAATAATCTTAATAGAAATGAGACTCTTGCGAATCAAGTTGATGCTGCTGTCTTGGTTAGCAGGAGTGATGGTTGGCGGGGTAATCCTGCAAAAGAAAATTTGATAAAACAGGCAATTTATAAAGTTTTAGATGACGTCGATGAGTCCAACAGAGTGGATGAAGCAATAAGAGTTTTTAATATCGTAAAACAGCAGCAAAGTTATTAAGTATGGCAACTTTCCAATTAGGTGATCTACCAGTTGAGGTGGTTCATAAAAATATAAAGAATGTTCATTTAAGTGTATATCCACCCAGTGGTAAGGTAAAAGTATCTGCACCGCTGCACATGGAATTGGAGACGATCCGTGTGTTTGTTATTTCCAAGTTATCTTGGATAAAAAAACAACAAAAAAAGTTAAAGAACCAAAAACGGGAAGCCCCGAGAGACTATATCGAAAGAGAAAGTCATTATTATCAGGGCAAACGATATCAGCTCAAAGTGATCGAAAACCAGAACAAATCTCGTGTCGAGCTGAATCACAAATATTTAACTTTGTATGTCCGCCCTGAAAGTGATCTGCAAAAACGTCAGGACATTTTAAATCAGTGGTACAGAGAACAACTGAAGCAGCAAATTCCCAAATTGATAGATCAATACGAAAAATTGATGGATGTTGACGTGGCAGAATTCGGTGTGAAGCGGATGAAAACCAAATGGGGGACCTGCAATCCAGAAGCCAGACGAATCTGGGTAAATCTTGAGTTAGCCAAAAAACCTCCAGAATGTCTTGAATATATTGTAGTCCATGAAATGCTTCATCTGCTCGAAGCCAGTCATAACAATCGTTTTACAAACTTAATGGATTTGTTCTTACCTAAGTGGAGATTATATAAAGACGAATTAAATCGGCTTCCTGTAAGGCATGAACTTTGGAGATATTAGCGATAAATAGACAAATATATAACACCAGGCGCATTTTAATTTAATGCTCAATTTTAGTCTTGATTTTGATTAGCCACATTAAAAATAATTTTATATTTATAGCGAGGACTACGTCCAAGGGCACCTCGATTTTCGGAACGGATGCCCACCCCGGACTCTCCCTGTGATTCTAATCAGAAAAATTATCAGGATCTTGAGTGTAACGAGGGAGATAGGCATCTTGTGTAGTCGCCTACTAAGCATCGTTTGGTTTATAGGCGACAATATTAACAGTGCCTTTACCTTTAAATTTCGTTGTCTTGAAATAATTTTTCAGGCTATTTTCAATAATCTCCGGTAATTTGGTGGCACCATAGGTCCTTGGGTCAAAATCTGGGTTGGACCTTTTAATTAAAGATCCGGCTGAGGATACATTCGCCCACCCATTATCATCTTGATACTGCTCCCATGCTTTTTTCAACAATGGGATAAGTTTGGTTGGATTTTCTTTGTTTTTTTGTGACGAATCATGTTTAGATTTTTTGATATTATCCTTAGTGCTATCATCTATTTCTTCTAATTCAAGGTTCTCTGTAAAGATAAAATCGTCGCAGGCATTCCTAAAAGATATTGGAGTTTTCATTTCACCAACACCAAAGACAAATATTTCAGATTCTCTGAGCCTGGATGCAAGCTTAGTGAAGTCACTGTCACTCGAAACTAAAGCAAACGCATCAAATTTTTTAGAGTATAACAAATCCATTGCATCTATTATCATTGACGCATCGGTCGAATTCTTACCTGTTGTATAGGCAAATTGCTGAACTGGTTGAATTGCTAACTCATTTAGAGAGCGTTTCCAATTTTTTAAGTGCTCAGTAGACCAATCACCGTAAGCTCTCTTAATTAAAACATGACCATGAGCAGATATTTCATCAAGGATTGCTTTCATTTTTGTATGCTGAGCATTATCTGCGTCAATCAATACGGCGATTTTTTTATGATCATCTAAGTCTTTCATTCAAATTCCAGTTCTATGTTTGGGTTTTCATGGCAAGAAGGGAAATATAGAAAAGAACAATTTAATTGAAGGATATCCTGATTGCCACCTTAATGGCAAGGGTGGATTTTACCCCTTTTATTTCGGATCGTTATAAGCTCTGATACATAGGTGCTGGCTGGTTAAGCCAAGGCTCTATTCTGGATTCCTGCTTCCGCTCAACCAAATACAAAAGTCTAAATTGAGATAGCGAATTCTTAACGTGATTTTCGAAAATATTCAAGTATATATTATCCTTTTGAAACAAGATAATTAATCGTTAAAAACAACAATGTTACAGCCCTTGTCCTGCCATCGAGCAGGACAAGGGCTGTGTTATTTTGAAAGGAGGATAATATGGAAATCACCCTTTGTTCAGACAAAATTACCGATTTGGCAAAAACCATGATCCAGGTGCAACAGGCCCTGACCCCCGCATTAAAAGACAGTATCAACGATTACACCAATAGCAGTTATGCGTCTTTAAAATCCGTAATGGATGTCTGCTGGGCGGCATTATTAGAGCATGGCATTTGGATGACCCAATATCCGGTGTCAGTCGAAAAAGGACACCTTGGTCTGGTCACCAAAGTTGTTCATGTGGCTACCGGCCAATGGCAATGCTCTTTAATAGAGATGCCTCTGTCTAAAAACGATCCACAAGGCTATGGCTCAGCCATAACTTACGCAAGGCGCTACGGCCTGTCAGCTCTGCTCGGAATCATAACTGAAGACGATGATGCCGAATCTGCCATGCAAAGACAGCAAACGAAAAACCATGAAATCAAACCCGCTAATAGCGGGGGTAACAATCAGCAAAAACCCTCAAATAGACCACCCCAGTATAGTGATACAGTACCTAATTCTTTACCCCAATTGGATGGCGTCAAATACAGAAAACAAAAGGCCCAGAATGGCAAGCTTTGTATACTGGCAACCGGGAATACCCATTCTAAAAAAGAATTCCTGAAAAGTGCCGGGTTCCGTTGGGACGGTGAAAAGAAAGTCTGGTGGAGGTACGACAATGCAGCATGAAAATAAAAAAGATGGCCTTCTCCAGTTCTTAACCATGGGAATTTTGAAACATACCCATGAAGACACGGCCAGCCAACTTGGAGACAGAAGCCGGTACATAGGCTTATCTGACATTGGCAAGGGTATGGAATGCCTCAGATCAGCCGTCGCCGAAAAAGCCGGGTTGATCCAACATCTTCATTATAACGACGTTCTGGGGTTGAATCAAAAAGATTTAATCGCAGTGCTTGAAAAACAGATCGTCCTTCAGCGTGGTCATTGGCAGGAATACGGCATCCAAAATGCGATTATGGCAACCGGCGTAAAAATGATTCCACAATTTGAAATCAGTATCGAGTACAACGGCATACCTATTAAAGCTCATCTTGATTTTACGCTTGTATGGGGAGGTCAGAAACCTGCTGTACGAATTATAGAACTGAAAAGTAACGAACTGATTCCGGACAACCTGTATGCATCTTACGAAGCCCAGGTATACGGCCAGGTAAGTCTATTGAAAGAATGCTGGAACAAACCTTGTTTTGGATTATTTTCAGAAAACGCCACAACTGGTTTTAGTGGCGTAAATTTTCCTGAAGCTGTTTATCGTTTGTTTGGAATCAACATGCCGGACACACCGGATCAAATTGACATCGAGGCGTGGGTACTGTCGATTTCCATGACCCAGGTGAAGCCGTTTGGTCCGTATGTACCGGACAAAGACATGCTCAACGCCTGTCTTCAGGTTGCAGAACGCATTTGGAATGAGAAAAAAGAGATCCTTTCCGGCAATATCACTTTGAACGATGTCCAATACTGTTCCGGTTTTCATCCTTTGTGTGACTACTGCAATGTTAATGAAGACTGCCCTAAATTTCAAGATCAGGAGGTCCTGGAGCATGACCCCATTTTTGATGTTGAACTTGAAAAGCTGGCGGATTTGAAAGTTCAGGAATCAGCCATCCAGAAGAAAAAGAAGGATATCGAACAGCGGATTAAAAATACATATCACCGGATCAATGGTGAAAACACTGGCTGGCTTAATACATCCGGATATCGGTTCAAGGTATCACAGATGCCTGGTCGTAAATCCCTTGACCGAGAGACGTTGCATCAAAAGATGTCTGAACAAATCCATGACGGGCAATCTGTTGATGACATGATAGAGCAATGCCAGAAAACAAGCTCACCATATGAACGATTGTATGTAAGCAAAATCAACAAAAAGCTGACTTCAGCAGCATAAAAAGTCATTTCATCAATTTAACTGAGCCTACCCTCCTTAACCGGAGGGTGGGCTTTCTATTTTAAGGAGAATACCAATGGCAGACACAATCACTGAACTTGAAACGTTGATGCCCAAAGACCTGGACGCTGGGCTCATCTTCAGCGGAACATCTTCGGGTAAAAAGATCAAAGGTTTTGAATCACCTTGTTCTTTCACACCATCAATAAACTCGGATTATCTTTACCATGAATCCAGCCGGGATGTGATCGTCTGGTTTATGAACAGCGCTGACCCTTTTTATTTATTCGGGCCAGCGGGCAGCGGTAAGACCAGCCTGATCAAGCAGCTTGCCGCCAAACTCAATTATCCAGTCTTTTCTGTTACAGGTCATAGCCGGTTAGAATTCCCTGATATGGTCGGCCACCTGACGGTACAAAATGGCAACATGATTTTCCAGCATGGCCCCCTGGCACTTGCCATGAAATATGGTGGTGTATTTTTGCTTGATGAGATTGATCTACTTGACCCGGCAACAGCAGCAGGTCTTAACGGTATGCTGGACGGTGAACCTTTATGTATCCCTGAAAATGGCAGTGAAATCATTACACCACATCCTTTATTCAGGTTTGCAGCGACCGCGAATACTAATGGTGGATCAGATGAAACTGGTTTATATCAAGGAACTCTCAGGCAGAACCTTGCATTTATGGACCGGTTCTGGCTCTGTGAAATCAATTATCCAACCGCAGAAGCTGAAGAAAATCTTTTGGCTTTCAAGGCAAAGAATCTACCTGAAGAGTTACGAAAAAAGATGGTGGAATTCGCCAATGAGGTTCGTAAACTATTCATGGGTGAAAGCACCGACTTCAACGATACTATCGAAGTGACATTTTCAACCCGAACCCTTATCCGGTGGGCTGATTTGACCGTTCGGTTTCAGCCTTTAGCTAACCAAGGTGTTCAGCCGATTACATATGCTCTGGATCGAGCCCTTGGATATCGTGCAACCAGGGAAACTCGGTCGTTTCTGAATGAACTGGCCCAGCGTATATTTCCTGTAACAGACACTTAAATTCCGAAACTCTCAGCTCTGCTGAGACGCAGTCACATAAATTTAAAAACAGAATTTGACGGGAAGAAGCATGAAGGCTTCTATCCCGTTTTGTATTTTGGGAAAGGAGAAAATATGGACTCAACGACAGATGCAAAACTATTCAAACACCTGATGGTACTGAACCTTGATGTCAGTATCTGGTCTGCCAGGAAAAAATTAAATCCTTCCGATTTTGGAGGAGCCAAACTGCCTCCAGAAGATTTGGCTTCACTTGGCAGCAAAAAGATCTGTAACCCTGAAGATCTGCGTATTTTCGGCACACTCAAATCCCGTGCAGTCAACATGCTGGATCGTATCGGTGTCAGGTTCCTTGCTGGATGGGGCATACCTGAAAGTTCTGCGGATTCAGTTATCAAAGAGCTAAAGGTCATACATGACGAGTTCATGGATGCTAAACAAAATTTTCTGTCAACTTATGATCAAAGCGTTCTGACCTGGATCAACCAGCATCCTGAGTGGGAAAGTATCATCAAAAATTCAACCGTTGATGCAGGATATGTCAGCAGCAGGATTGGCTTCAAGTGGCAATTATTCCAGCTTGTACCGCCCAAACAAAAGTTCATCCATGATGGTTTGAAGGACGAGGTCTCCAAGCTAGGCAATACTCTTTACGATGAAATAGCCAAGGCTGCCGAAGATGCTTGGAACAAGTGTTATTCAGGTAAAGACAAGGTATCCCATAAAGCCATATCTCCGTTGAGATCCATGTATGAAAAACTTAACGGTCTGAGTTTTGTGGAGCCGTGTGCAGCGCCTATTGCCAGTCTTTTGAAAACAGCATTTGAGCAGATACCGAAAAGGGGATTCATCCAGGGAGCCGACCTGTTAATGCTTCAGGGTGTGTTGGCGCTTCTGCGTGATCCCAAAACAATTGTTGAACATGGCAAGAAGATAATCAAGGGTAGAACACCCGAAGCTATCCTGAAAAACCTTGTCCAAAAAGACGATACTGCCTGTCCCGTTTCAGTGGATTCCATAGACCTGTCAGAACCGATTCCCGTTAACAATTTCAACCAACAGCAATCCACACAGCCCATTGACAGCTTCGGGCTTTGGTAAAGGAAAATTCCATGAACAATAAGTTGATCATGCAGTCGCTGCCTTTGGTGGCGGCTGTGCTTGGCAATAAATACGGCGTTAAAGTAAACATCGGTGGGACCGAAGCTTTTACGGATGGAAATACCATCAACTTGCCTGCCTTGCCAATGGATTGCGATCAAAAGTTTATCGGCCTTGCCAGGGGGTATATAGATCATGAATCCGCCCACATAAGGGACACAGACTTTGATGCGCTTCAAAAAGCCAATCTCACTCCGCTTGAGATGAACATATGGAATTCTATTGAGGACTGGCGGGTAGAAGAAAAGCTGGCGGTTATCTTTCCTGGATGCCGTGGAAATTTTCATTGGTTGATCAAGCATATCTTCTGCAGATCTAAAGTTGATGATGGCAGCCCTCCGGTAAAGCTTATCCCGGATTGGATTCTTTTATCTGTCAGGTCCTGGAATGTACCGGATCTGTCTGGTCCACGGAATCAGGAGGAGACCATCATTGAAAGTCGTTATCCCGGTTTACCAGGAAAGATAAATTCGGTCCTTCAGGAAGTACGGTCTAACTGCGTAACAACCAGTGAAAGTATCCTCTACGCCAAAAAGATCGTTGCGTTGCTTAAATCTGAAGTAAATGAAAATAATCGTTCCCAAAGCCCTCGCAGTAAGACTTTTGGCAAGCCGAAAAACAGTTTTAAAGCCTCCCCTGGCCCTATACCCACGAGCGATCAAAATCAGAGTGATGAGCCTAAAACTCAGTTAGAAAAATTGATCCATGCTAAGGCCGATCAGTTGCCCAAAGCGATGGGAGAGATACTCCAGGAACATTTAGCGAAAGAGTCACCGACTGGTGCTCAGGATAAAGTCAGTGTTGCTGTCGTTGGTAAACGAGATTTCAACATCCTTGATACCGGTAATTCCCATGAACTTAGTAAATCGACAACAGCACTAAAAACGCGACTTCAAAGCACGTTGCAGTCAATCCTATTAAAACGAAGCCATATTTCCCGTAAAGGCAGGCTTGACAACAGGCAGTTGCATAAAGTTGCGATCTCTGATCCACGGATGTTCATCAAACCGGAAGAAAGGCAAGGATTCAATACCGCAGTTCATATACTGATTGATTGTTCCAGTAGCATGCGAAGACGAATGGCTTTGACCACACAGTCCTGTTACGCCCTGGCAAAGGCTCTTGGTTCTATCAAAGACGTTAATGTCGGGGTTACCGCCTTTCCCGCAGATCCGCCCAAGATACATGGTTGCAGAAATTTTGAAATTCCGGCTGTATGCCCTGTCATCAAGCACGGTGCACGTATCCATTCAAGATTTCATACCAGAGCGTCTGGATGCACACCCATGGGGGAAGCTATCTGGTGGGTTCTTCAACAAATGGTTCCGCTGACTGAATCCCGAAAGATCATACTAATCCTGAGTGATGGCTCCCCAGATTACCTTTCCAATACGGTTGAAGCCATTAACCAAGGCAAAAAACTTGGGTTTGAATTTTATGGGATCGGTATTGATGCCAGAAGCATTGAAAGCATTCTACCCAATAGTAGCCGCAGTATTAACAATTTATCTGAACTGGCACCGGCCATGTTTAGAATTATGAAAACTGTATTTAGCAAAAATAAATAATGAGGAGAAAATTATGTCTGAAGTTGAAACTCCGGTCTGTCCGGAATGTAAAAATGCAAATCATGTCGTGCTAGTAAGCACAGCCAAAAAAGCAGGCACTGCGGTAGGTGGTGTAGCAGGAGCAGCCTCCGGGTACATAGGCACTGAGTCAGGTGCCATAGCCGGAGGAGCCATAGGTTCCGTTGTTCCTGTGGTGGGAACTGGTTTAGGGGCGCTTGCTGGTGGAGTTGCAGGTGCTTTGGCTGGTTTCTTTACCGGTGCAGCGGTGGGGAACAAGGTTGGTGAGCATATCGACCGTCATGTGATCCGTAAATATCGCTGCAATAAATGCGGCACTGAGTTCGAAATATAATAGCTCACCAGGGTAATATTTACATGGGCTTCGTTTGATTGTTCAACCGGGCTCTAAACATTTTAGGAGGACTTTATGAGTACAGTAAAAACTATTTTGACGTTTGTTGGTGGTGTTGCTGCTGCTGGCATCCTTGCTGCGGCAGGGATTCAAGCACTTGATGACGACGGAGCTAAAAACAACATTGACGAGTTAGATGAGCTTGAAGAAGAAAAAGACGCAGAGCAAGAAGAACACAATGAGATCATAGAATAAAATTAAAAATTGTTGCGTTAAAACAGAATTACAAAAACAGGGTCTCCTTGTGTAATACAAGGAGGCTTTTGTTGTTTTAGGAGAACATTATGGATATCAATCAAACCTATGAACCATCCCAATTTGGGGAAGAACTGAGATCCGGGAAGTTCCCTTCGATGATAAAAGAAACAGCAAAGGGTAATAACCTGTTTATTGAATCTGACCGAGAGAATCACCCCGAGTATTTCAAAGGCAGATTATGGGTGAATGATGGATTTACACCGAATGATCGTCTTGATCCTTGGGGGATTAGCAATTGGAGAATTGCTGGGTGGTGTATTCTTAATTCCATTTAAGCTTGGAATTTAGGAGAAGTTCGATATATTATTGATACAATTTTTGAATTTCAAAAAGGATTTGTTTCGGATGGATAAAAAAGATGAATTTTATGACCGATTAAGATCTTGGTATTTTTTAAGCGTCTGCTATCAGCAAAGGATGCTTCGTAATGATAATGTGGCGAGTCTCAAAAAAGTTACAAAAGCAATAGAAGATATTTACCGAATTATAGATGAATATTTCAAAACTGCTCAAGATGACATTAAATTACGATTTCATGATTCAGATGAGTCATTTGATTTTTTTAAAAGATTAATATTTTCAATATCTATTTATGGCACTGATAGTAAAGACTTTTTCGAAAAATACACACCACGCCATGATATGATTGAGGGTATAAAAGACCTGATATTTAGTGAACATAAAGATGAGCTGAACTTAATTCAAAAAATCTCGTTAGCGTATGGGGAATTTGACGCTTACTCATTAACAACGTTTGAAGATATCGATTTTTATATCGATGAACTTCTTGAGCTTAAAAGCAGTAATGAGACAAGCTTGATACGTGAGGATGGGAGTTCATTATTCCCTAAATGTTATCATTTGTTCATGGCAAGAGAATTCGAGTTTGAGTATGATAATCGTAATCTGGACACAACTAAAGACCTTGTTTTGAAAATTAATCCATGTGATTCTGAATTTAATATAGACTCATTTATATATCGAACACTTCGAACCATAAAAGCATATCAATCTCAAGGCTCTGACCTTCTTAAACGAATGGCAGCTGAAATAGGGACTCCTGCAACTAATCGTTTTATAGAAACGTATTGGAGGCTCCCTGATAAATTAAGTGCGAATGATTTGTTTGGACGATTTGTTGGGCTCAAAATTTGGGATTTGAAGGTGGAGCATGCATTGTCCCGAGACGCTGCAATAAATTGTTTTACCGATTGGTATAATGATAAGTATCCGTATCAAGAAGATGAAATACCCTATGATAGTTTGACGCGTTATTATAGAGTAGCAAAACACGCAATTGAAGATAATGATTATTGTAGATTACAACGAGAAAAAAGAGAGAGAGAGCACGAGAAAAAAGTTGTCTATTCCAGGCCCCCAAAATTCTCATTTATAATGAAAAAAGAATGATGCTTACCAATTCTAATCCCCTATCCACGTATCCCCATGTCCTGCCTTTTTAGTTTTTAAGATAAAAATATGGCTCTTGTTGTGTTTAAGGGTTGTATTGGTCCGGCAATTAAATAGCTGATTGTAATCGTGGTCATATTTCTCATGATTTAAGGATCTTTCTATTTATGATAGGTCCTGTAGATAGTTGCCGGATTAATATATGCTCAATTTGGCTATAACTATATGAAATCATACTAAATTCACTTGGGCCTTCGAGAGATTAAGATCTGTGCGAATTGTCATTAAATTCAAATAGTTAAAGCTATAGAAAAAAATAAGATCCCGAGACGCAAAAAAAAATGATCTAAAAACGTTTATTATATCACAAATATTTTTATTTTCAATACCACGTACTCCAATAATAAAGTTCAATTCCAGAATTCTTATAAAATCCCCATAGTCAAGCCAGGCTATTTGGAAGACTCTGATTTTTTTGCTCGGAGCCCAGGCACTAACAAGAGGTCAAAAGCTTGATTAATGGAAAACTAAATGACAGTAACACCTGAAAATAAACAAGTATTTGAAGTCCTGCTTCTTGACGAATACGCCAAAAGGCTGAAGGTCGGAAAGTCAACAATATATGACTGGAAAAGCAATGGAATTCTCATCTCTGGCAGGCACTATTTGCAGGTCGGGAAAGTCCTCCGGTTTATTTGGGCACGAGACCTTATTCTCGACATCAACAAAAAGGATACGATATCTGGAGATGGCGAGACTATTGATTCATCTGGAGATCAAAAAAACTGCTTGTCTGCCAAATCAAGGTCGAAAGCTAAGCCCCACAACCCTGCGATAAACTTCGAATATTGAAAATGCCTTTCACTTTTAGTATTGTCCAATGACGGACCACCAGAGTGAAAGGAGGTGAAAGGGAGGTCGTCGTGACAGCGATTTTAAAGCTTGATTACTACCGAAAGGAAAAACCGAAAAAAGAAACGGGAATCATTAAGAAACCCGGGTCAAATAAGTTGTATGTTGACCTTAGACCGAACGGAATAAGAGTGCAGAGGTCATCTGGATTGGATGATACCACGGAAAATAGAGAAAAGTTACGTGACTGGGTCAACAGACAGCAAGCCCGAATTAAGGCTGGGACGTTTGAATTTGGCAAAGCTTTCCCCAATGCGCCTGAAAAAGAAAAAGCCAAACATGCCTCATTAGAGGGGAGAGCCTACAAGCTCGACAGCAGCAAAGTGCTTTTTGGAGACTATTGCGATGTCTGGGTCGATAAAAATTTGGCTGCGTTCACCCCAGGCAAGCGAAGGGATTATGAAAATGCTATCTATCCTTGGATTAAACCCTTCTTTGCCGATAAATCGTTTGGCCAGATTACCGGAGTCACTGTTAAAGATTTTATCAAGACACTTAACCACAGGCAAGGTAGGAAGAAGGGCCAACCCTTGTCCAAATCAAGGGTGAATAATCTGCTGATTGTTTTGAGAGCAATCTGGTACGATGCTGTTGAAGAGCACCAGTGGGAGAAATCAGATCCTTTCTCGTTCTGCAAGCGGTTCCTCAAAGAAGAGTTGAAGAAGCGGCCACAAAAGGCAGAACCGGAAGTGCTCTTGTTTTCAGAGTGGCTTGAGATTCTTGATCATATGGACCCTCATTACAAGCCAGCGGCTGAAACAATGATAATGACAGGTATGATCGGATCTGAGATAGCTGGCCTTAAAAAAACTGCCGTTAAAAGCGACCGCATCCTTGTGGAAAATTCTATTGTGAAAGGTCATGAGAAAGCCCAGTTGAAAACTAATTACAGGAAAAGGGAACTTCCCTTAACCCAACACTTAAAAAAGGCTCTCAACCAGGCAATGGCTCAGACGGATTCTGAATATGTTTTTTCCTCAATAACAGGCTTGCGGTTCAGCACCGAAAACTTTGGAAGGTATACTTGGCCACAAGCCCTTAAAAAAGCCAAAGTTAAATATCGGGTTCCGTATACTTTGAGGCATAGTTTTGCAGCCTGGTCCTTAGTCCTTGATGTTCATCCCAATAGACTTGTGAAATTGATGGGGCATGGCTCCAAAAAAATGGTTTATGAAGTTTACGGTCAGTACGTTGACGGTTTAGAACAGGACATGGGAGAAATTCGGGAGTATTACGGCTATGATTTCAGGTAGTTGCTTGTGAGAATCCCTTTATTTTCACCTAAGTGTACTGGTGAAAGTGTGGTGAAAGTAGAGGGTGATTTCTTAGTAGTTATTTGAAATTAAAGGATAAAATTGGCGGAAGCACATGGGAATCGAACCCACCCGCGAGGGTATTAGCCCCGCACATCGGATTTGAAGTCCGAGGGCCCCACCAGTGAGCCGCGTGCTTCCGTACTATAAGCAAAATATACTTTTAGCTGGTTGCTTGTCAATTTGTTTCGTAAGGCCCAACAACTATTCGTTTTTGGCTCCAGCACTAAATAATTTACTTGTTTTCTTCAAGTGCCGGTTCCTTGATCATGCGGTGAATTTCATCCCAGGATGTACACCGAACCAGGTTGTCATGTATGGTGCACTTCCGGTTCCAGGGCCGGTGGATCAATGCCGTGGGTACCCCCATGGCCCGGGCCAGGAACAAAGCCATTTCTGGGGAATCTTCCACTGCCAGATCGTAATCCATCATGGATAACTCCTTTTTTGAAATGGCCAGAGACATATCATTGCCGGGACGGTTGTATTTATCCACCATGATAAATCCCCTGAAAGGCACACCATTACTTTTAAGCCAGGCCAGGGTCGCATCCTGGGCCGAGGTCGGACGTCCCGTTACAATATCAATGATGTGTCCCATATCAGCCCAGGCCTTCAGGGTCTCAACCGCCCCTTCCACCGGATCAAACCCCAAAAGGAAATCAGACTGATGAACCAGGTCAAAAAAATATTGAAACTCATTATCCGTCAACTGAAAACAACGTTTCAAATCAAAACCGGTCAGGTCTTCAAACGATACAGTCTTTCCGAACTCCTGGGCCACAACATCCGGATAAGTTTCTGTGGTTCTGGTCACGACATCATCCACATCGACATATATTGTTTTGGCTTGAAAACCGGTCACTTGTCTGCCCTCTTCTGTTGCGCGTTCAACGCGGTATTATTTTTCACTCAAGGCTTTTATCAGAATATCAGGCGTTTTGCAAAACCAATTGTTTAAATACAGACAAAGCAGCACTGGCCCCTTCTTTCAATAGAAAATTCGGGCTTGCCGAAATGCCGTAAAACTGGTTGAATACAGCCATGAAAATTGAAAATATCAAAACATCTGATTTAAATATCCCTTTGTTTGAAGCGTCGCCTGATCAGTTTTGGTGCATTCTAGGCCAAAACCGGTCTGGAATTGATTCTTTTTTCAGTCTGTTGTCCCCAGACCACCCAAAAATTCCAGGTGCCGAAATCTGCTTGCCCAAAGATATGGGCATCTTTTCCTTTGCCGGGCAGCAGGCGGTTTTTGAGCAGGAAATCAAAAATGACGATACCGATTTTATGGATCGTCTGGATCCCGGCACATTGGCCCGGGCCTTTATCCATAATCCGGATCAATACACAGAAATGATCCGCGCCTTTGGTATGGATCAGGTCCTGGACCAGGGCTATCGGCAGTTGTCCACGGGTCAGACCAGAAAACTACTGCTGCTGTCCAGGATCTCTTCTGGCAGTCAATGGCTGTTGATACAGAGCCCCTTTGACGGCCTGGACAAAGCAGGGTGTGGGCAGCTTGACCTGGCACTGGATCATTGCCGGGGTTGCGGGATGGGGATTCTGGCGTTTGTTTATGATCCAGTGGACATCCCCTCAAGTGCCACCCATATCGCGGTGATTGAAAATGGGCGCATGTCCCTTAAAGGGTCTCGGCAGGACATTTTACCCAGATTGGCTGAATTGCAGGGGCACGCAAGTTTTTCAGCGGACGTGGCTGATTTAAAGTCAGCGGAAAGTGCTGTTTCCCCGGGCGTGGAATCCGATGAGACGCCGCATTCAGAGGAGCTGGTCAGGCTTGAAGACGGACATGCGGGATATTCGGGCAAGCCGGTTTTTTCCCATCTTAATCTGTGCATACATCCGGGCGACCACACCTTGGTATCAGGTCCCAACGGCTGCGGTAAATCGACCCTGCTGCAGGTGATTACCGGTGACCATCCGGCCTGTTACCGGAACCGGTTGTGGATATTCGGCACCCGACGGGGCACCGGGGAGTCTATCTGGGAGTTGAAAAAAGGGATGGGCATTGTCAGCACGGATTTTCACCGCAACTATCGGGTGGCCGGCGGTGTCCTGGACTGCGTGATGTCCGGTCTTTATGACACCATTGGCCTGTATCAGCGCCCAGCACCTGAAGACGAAAAAAAAGCCATGGCCTGGCTGACGCGCATCAGCCTGGCAGATAAGGCCGACGCTCCTTTTCGCAGCCTTTCCTATGCAGACCAGCGGCTGGCGCTTATTGCCAGGGCCCTGATAAAACTGCCTGACCTTCTGGTCCTGGACGAACCCACCCATGGCCTGGACCGGGCCAACCGCAATGCCGTTCTGGATTTTTTAGGTCAGGTGGCAACGGAAAAATTAAGTACCATTTTATACGTCAGCCATAGGGAAGATGAATTTAGGGATTTTTTTGTATCCCACATTCGCATGGGAAATTAGTGTTTGAACAAAAAGTCACCCATCTGCGGCATTGCATATGGGTATTTTTTTGTCCAAACACGGGTTTTCGTTTAGGCCGGGATTAGGTGTACAACCGTCAGGGGCCAAGAATCCTCGCTAACCACATGGTCAAAGGCGGATAGAACGTTATCAGGATAAGATCCGCAATGAGCACCAGTAAGAACGGCACAATACGACGACTTACCGCCCCGATACTTTGCCCGGAAATGGAGGCGGAAACAATCAGACAGATGCCCATGGGCGGGGTGAGCATGCCGATGGCAAGATTGGCCACCACAATCACACCCAGTTGAACCGGATCAATGCCCAGGTTGGGAACCATGGCGGTGATCATGGGTACCAACAGGATCAAGGATGCCGTGGTTTCCACGAAAACACCGGTGACCAGGAGCACAAGGTTGATCAGCAGCAGCAGGTATACGGGATTGTCCGTTATGCTTAAAAGTCCGCCTGCCAGGGCATCGGGAATATTCTCAATGGCGGCAATCCAGGAAAACACATAGGCCGTGGAAATAATGAACATGACAATGGCAGAGGTAATGCCGGCTTGGCCGAATATCAAAAAAATATCTTTGAAGCGGATCTGCCTGTATACGGCCATGGAGACGAACAGGGCATAAACAACCGCCACGGCCGCAGACTCTGTTGCCGTGAACACACCGGAAAGGATACCGCCTAGGATAATAACCGGGGCACCCAGGGCAAGCAGTGCATCTTTGGCTGTACGTCCCAGGCGTTGCCGGGAAAATCGGTTCTCCGGAGCAAATCCGTTTTTCCAGGAGATAAATGTGGCAACGGATATCAGGGAGATTGCGATGAGCAGGCCGGGCAGGATGCCTGCGGCAAAGAGCCGGGAAATGGACGCACCGGTGAGAAACCCGAAAATAATCATGGGAATGGACGGCGGAATCACTACGCCAAGCGATCCACCGGCGGCCTGGACCGCTGCGGAGAAATCCGAAGGATACCCCGAACGTTTCATGGCCGGAATCAAGATCGCACCCACGGCAGCCGCATCGGCCGCAGCCGAGCCTGAAATTCCGGCAAAAAACATGGCGGAAACAATGGAAACCGCGGCCAGTCCGCCGGGCAGCCAGCCGGTGAGTGCATTGGCAAAGTCAATGAGCCGCTGGGACATCCCGCCTTTTTCCATGATGGTTCCGGCATACATGAACAGCGGCACAGCCATGAGATGAAAGGAGTCGGTACCTGCCACCATGCGCTGGATCACCACCATCAGGGAAAAATCTCCCTGTATTGCAATGGCAGCCAGGGAGGCGGTGCCGATGGCAATGGCAATGGGGGTGTTGATCACGAACAGAAAAAATAGAGACAGGATCAGGATTTCAGTGATCATAGGTGTTACACGCTTTGCAAAAACCTGCCAGGGCATGAATTAAAAAAATAATGCCGCACACCGGTACCACGGCCATGACAATCCATTTGGGAAGATTCAGGGCCGGGGTGATCTGGAGCTTGACAAACCAGGCAAACTTTGCACCCCAGATTACCATCACGGTAAAAAGCACCATACCCGCCAGGTAGGACATCAGCGCCATTGCCTGTTTAAGGTTTTCCGGCAGGCGCTTGAAAACGGTGTCAACGCCTGGATGAAGCTTATGGTAATAGGCCACGGTAGAACCGAAAAATGTCAGCCAGACCAAAATGATCCGGGCCAGTTCCTCGGACCAGAACAAAGAGTGATTCAACGCATACCTGGAAAACACTTGGGAGACCACAACGATGGTCATGATAATGCCCATGATGCTGACCAGAAACTGAATATAATCGTTCAGACGTCGGCTTAAAAAAATCAGAGCTTTCATATCATTCTTTTATCAGACGTTTTTTTTATAACAGCCACGGGCTGATCTGACATATCAGCACAGAGGTGCAGCCCACAACAAAGTAAGAAAGTAATTCAACAACTTATTGGAACTTTCTTATAAACGGCCACAGGCCGTTAGTTAGTGCTCAAAAAATGAGTTCGAAGTAATTTGACCTACCCCTACCAGGTGTAGCAAAATGGGTGACGTTTTGTTCAAACACTATTTAACGGCATCAAGCATTTTATTCAACAACGCCTGGACCCGCTTGTCAGCGTACAGATCCATATCCTTTAACGCCGCAACCTTATGCCTGAACCCATCAATATCCGGATGTTCATTGATCTGCATACCCTTTTCCCTGAGCAGTGCCAGACGGGCCGCGTTTTTGTTGCGGTTATCCGCGCGCTGGAATCTGGCCGCTTCGATCATGGATGAGGTTATCAGCCCCTGGTCATCGGCGGAAAGGCTGTTAAACCAGGCAAGGCTGGCCACATCAATATGGGGAGAGTAGACATGGCGGGTCAGGGTCATATATTTCTGAATTTCATAAAATTTATAGACTTCCATGACCCATAATGGATTTTCCTGTCCGTCAATGACGCCCTGTTCCAGTTCCGTATATATGGGCCAGGGCATGGGGGTCGGGTTGGCACCAAGGGCCTGCCAAACCGCCTTGTGCAGGGCAGAGGACATGACCCTGATTTTCAGCCCCTTGATATCTTCGGGGGTATTGACGGGTCTTTTATTGTTGGTCAGATTCCTGAAGCCGTTTTCGGAAAAGCAGATCCCTTTAAATCCGGAAGTTTCAAGACTTTTTAATATTTGTTGACCCAAAGGGCCGTCCAGAATTTCATCTGCCTGGGCATGATCTTTAAATATAAAAGGATAGTTGATCACCCTGACGATGGGGTCAAAGGTATCAAAGGGACCGCCCGTTATAACGCCCATCTGGATGGTACCCATCTGGATCTGCTGAAGGATTTCGGTTTCATTGCCCACGGATGCGGAGTGATACATTTTTACCGCCCAGGCATCCCCGGCCTTCTCTTCAATCAATTCTTTAAATTTTTCGGCAGCAATATACTGGGCTGATTCAGGTTTGGTGACCAGTGCAAGTTTTATGGTTTTAGGGCCTGCCGCCCCCAAAGATGTCCAGGACAGCAGGATCACGATTGCCAGCGTTACAATTCCCGTGTTTCTCATGCCCACTCCTTGAAATTTTATGATTGAGTTTGCGCTAATCTATTTAAAACACACGGTGAAGTCAAGTATTGAGAAATGCTTAGAGTGTTCACGAAGTTCCCTTTTCTTGTTTTTTCCCAAGCATCTATGGTAATAATTTGGTCAGATTTTTCCGAGTCCCTTATTCGGTAACATTAAAAAAAGGATAAAAAAATGAACAAAAAAGTGATCACAATCTGTTTTGCCGCCTGCAGTATCGTTGTAGGATTGTCGTTAATCCCGGTTTCCGGCATAATGGCCCAGGATCCCGGCCGACCTGAACTGAC
The DNA here is from genome assembly GCF_000373985.1 of Desulfobacter curvatus DSM 3379. Taxonomy (GTDB): domain Bacteria; phylum Desulfobacterota; class Desulfobacteria; order Desulfobacterales; family Desulfobacteraceae; genus Desulfobacter; species Desulfobacter curvatus. The sequence goes on along the minus strand of NZ_KB892901.1, from coordinate 88,306 downwards.
CCTTAACGGCGGCAGCAAAGGCCCGGTCTTCTTTAAACATCAACTTCACCAGACCGTTGTTGAGGATTGCGCCGTTTGTCATAAAGATTTTGAAAAAAAACCGGGCGCTTTGGATGAAGCAAAGAAGACTGGTGTGCTTAAAGCAAAACAGGTGATGAATAAAACCTGTCTTGCCTGTCATAGAGCAAAAAGGAGAGCCGGGGAAAAATCCGGACCTACCAGTTGCAGTGCCTGTCACTCCTGATGGGATTGCCGGATATACCACCCCATCCTTTAAAGGAGAGTTACTAATGAAATCCTCAAAATTTTCTATTATTATGCTGACAGTTCTTTTCGCTCTTTTTTGTACAGTTCCGGCGTTTGCGGATTCATGCACCAGTGCGATTAATGTGTTTAAGAGGGCCGAGGCGGTCCGGCCTTTTTTTGAAGATTGCTATGGATATGCCGTATTTCCCATTGTGGGCAAGGGCGGCTTCGTTGTTGGAGGTGCCTATGGCCAGGGCCGGGTTTATCAGGCCGGTCTGATCACCGGTACTGCCACCATTACCAAAATCACCGTTGGGTTTCAGTTGGGCGGACAGGCGTTCTCCGAAATCATTTTTTTCCAGGACAAGCGGGCCTATGATGAATTTACCGCAGGGTCCTATGAATTTGATGCCTCGATTTCAGCCGTAGTGGTTACTGCCGGGATCCAGGCCAAGGCCGGCAGTGACGGCGGAACCGCCGGAGCCAGTGCCGGGCCGGCCACGGGAATACAGGCGCCAACTGGATATTACAAGGGTATGGCTGTATTTATCCATGCCAAAGGCGGCCTGATGTATGAAGCAGCCATTGGTGGGCAGAAATTTGACGTCAATCTTTTTAGATAAATTTTTGTCTGCGTAAACATACAAACAAAAACAGCCCAAGGGATGAGCCTTCATTTCTTGGGCTGTTTTATTTTAAAATCTATTCTCCTAAATAGTGTTTAACTTTAGCTCGCAAGCATTTACAATAAGGCTTACATTTGCATTGACATTAAGTGCGGCGTCTGACATATTGATTAAAAATCAACGGGCAAGAATCACAGGAAAAATGAGACCAAAACTCACAGAAAAGCAAAAAAAAGTCATGCTCTTTCTGAAGTCCAAACTTGGACGATCCGGAGAGACCCCAAGTCTTAGAGAGATGGCCAAAAGCCTTGCCATTAGCCATGCAGCCGTGGCACAGACCTTGAAGCTGCTTGAAACCAAGGGGTATATCCGCAGGCTGGGCCGGTACAGCAGAAATATCGTTATCCTGGATGAAACCGGCGCCACGGACGCGGATCATCGCAAAAAGGTTGTCCCCATTGTGGGGCGGATCACCGCCGGACTTCCCATCTATGCCGGCCAGGAGTGGGACGGCAGTGTGGTGGTGGACGACACCCTGTATCCCGGCGATAACCTGTTTGCCCTGAAGGTCCAGGGCCAGTCTATGAAAAACGCGGGGATCCTTGACCGGGACATCGCCATCTGCAGACCCCGGCAATACGCCCAGGACCGGGAAATTGTGGTGGCCCTGATCAACGGAGAGGAAGCCACGATCAAGCGTTTTTTTCTCCATGCCGACCACATTGAATTACGTCCGGAAAATTCTGCTTTCAGTGCCCAGACCTACGGGTTTGACGATATCATGATCCAGGGCAAGGTGATCGGCATTATCCGCTCCGCCCAGGTTATGGAAGGGGAATAAGCCGGTGGACATGTTGTGCGCAGGCACAAGCGGCTATTCATATGCGGAGTGGGTGGACGCAGGGGTTTACCCGCCCGGCACCCATGCGGCCGGTATGCTGCCGGCCTATGCCCGAATGTTTAAGGCCACGGAGCTTAACTATACCTGGTACCAGATGCCCAAGGCCCGGTCCCTGGAACGGATGGCAACCCAGGTGCCCGAAGGATTCAAGTTCAGTGTTAAGCTCACCCGCACCATGACCCATGAAGTGGACAAAGCAGAATGGATCCGGGAGGTGCTGATGTTCCGCCAGGGCATTTCGCCCCTGGAAACCACCGGCTGCCTTTTGTGCATACTGATACAGTTGCCGCCTTATTTCACGCGCACCCCGGAACGCAGATTCTACCTGGCAGCCTTGCTGGATGAGCTTTCAGGCCTGCCCGTGGCCGTTGAATTCCGGCATCCTTCCTGGGTCCATGACAAAGTCTTTTATGAATTCGAACGGCGGGCAGTCACCCTGGTGACCGTGGATGCCCCGGATCTGCCCAGCCTGTTCCCAAGACTGGACATTGTTACCAATCCACAGCTTTTCTATCTGCGGCTGCACGGCAGAAACAGCCAGGGATGGCGCTCCGGCAACATGCAGAAACAATTTGACTACAATTACAGCGAAACCGAACTCAAAGCCCTTGCCGAAACTATTTCCAATACCCTTGGCCCGGCTGCAGATACAGGTGCTGTATTTTTTAACAACCACGTCAGGGGGCAGGCGCCCAATAACTGCCGGCGGCTGATGAACATGCTCAATGCCCACCCATGAGGCCCCGCTCCATCATCCATCTGAATATTGCGGATTTTGCCGCCTGTCTGGAAACCATGACGTCGGCTGCGTTAAAAGACAGCCCTGTGGTTATTGCGCCCTTAGGCGCCCCCAGGGCTGTGGTGTATGATATGAATGAACCGGCGTTCCGGGAGGGTATCCGAAAACGCATGCCCCTGTCGCTTGTCTTGTCCCGGCACCGGCGCATCCGGGTTTTGCCGCCCCATTTCAACCGGTATGTCCAGGCCATGAAAGAGATTACCAAGCAGGGTCTGGCATTTACCCCGGCAGTGGAGTCCGGCATGGGAGACGGCCATCTGTTCCTGGATATCACCGGTACGGCAAGACTTTACGGCCCGGGCCCGGATGTGGCCTTCCGGCTGAAAAAATCAATCAAAAAACAGATGGGCCTAGACCCTGTCTGGTCCCTTGCCACCAATAAACTGGTGGCCAAGGCCGCTACCCGGCTGGTTAAACCCCTGGGGGAGTATATTGTGGGACCTGGCGAGGAAGCTGATTTCCTTACAGCCTTTCCCCTTAAACTGCTGCCCGGCATAAGCCGCCATGAAGCGCAGACCGCCGCCCGTTTCAATCTTGAAACCGTGTGTCATCTGCGCCGGCTGACCCCGGCCCAGCTGGCCATTCCCTTTGCGGACAGGGCGTATGTTATTCACCGGATCATCCAGGGTATAGACACCAATCCTGTCAGGCCGGGTCCTGCCCCGAATCGGACATCAGATCTGATGGTTGATCATGAATTTGCCACAGATACCAACGATCAAGACGAATTGAAAGCCTGCATTGCCCTGTTAAGCGGTCAAATCAGCCGGGATCTTGCGCGCAGCCGGGCATACCCCAGGGACTTAAGTATCTGCCTGTCCTACGCCGACGGAATCCGGCACCATGGGAGATGCACCCGGATACGAGGCGACACTCTTTTCATGTTCCGCCAGATATGGGGACTGTTTGCCCGCACCTGGAAGCGCAGAATCCGCATCCGGCATATCGGCCTTGCCTGCAGCACAGTTCCTGTCCGGACGAATCAATCCTTTTTACCCATTCAAGCTGATCTGTTCCGGGCGTCGGACAGGGACCCCAAAAAAGATAAGATGCGTATGGTTCAACGGGCAGCCGTCCAGGTCAGTGAACGGTTCGGCCCTGGGGCAATCACCCTTGGGGCCGCTTTAAGAATGCCGGGTGAATCTGCTGTGCCATGATTCCACTGGCAGTTCACTCCCACTATTCGTTGATGCGGGGTGTCCCAGGTATCCGGGATCTGTGCGCCCGGGCAAAGGCGCTGGGATATAAGGCCCTGGCCCTGACAGACACCAATAATTTTTACGGTCTGTGGCCGTTTCTTGATGCCTGTGCCGAGTTTGATTTACGACCCTTGGTGGGTGCTGAAATCACTGACCCGAATACAGGTACAAAAGTGGTGGCCCTGGTAAAAAACAGTACGGGCTACGCCAATTTGTGCAGGCTTCTTACTCGACGTCACAGGGCCCCGGATTTTAATCTGGCGCAAGCCGTACCGCCCCTTGGAAAGGGCCTGATTTTTTTGACCCCGTCTGTCCAGTGCCTGACCTACTGGCATAGGCTTTCCCGCCAGGGCATGAATCTGGATATCGCAGCCTTTATCGGACGCACACCGGTTTCCCGCAGCCGCCCCCTGTGCCGGGCGGCCCGGGCAGCAAAACTCCCCTTGGTGGCTGCCCCGGACAGTTATTTTCTATCCCCCGGCGATCACGGCCTCCATGCCCTGTTGCGGGCCATTGAGACCAAGACCAGCCTGTCTCAACTCTCTCCTGAACAGATGGCACCGGCGGGCGCTTTTTTAGGCAGCCCTGATTACTATTTGCAAAAATTTGCCGCCATGCCCGAAGCACTGACGTCCACCCAAGTCCTGGCAGAACGTCTTGAATTTACCGGTCCTGACTTTGGTATTGTCATGCCCCCGTACACCCCGCCTTTGGGGCAAACATGCACGGGGCTGCTCCGGGAAAAAACCATGGCCGGCGCCATAAAACGCTATGGGCCTAACCTTTCGGGACGGGTGCTCAAACGCATTGACCATGAATTGGCCATTATTGAGCAGACACGTTTTTCCGCCTATTTCCTGGTGGTGGCCGATATTGTAGCGCAAGCTTCGCGCACCTGCGGCAGGGGCTCGGGTGCCGCGTCCATCGTGGCATACTGTCTGGGCATCACCAATGTCTGCCCCATCAAGCATAACCTTTATTTTGAACGGTTTCTCAACCCGGAACGCCGGGATCCCCCGGATATTGATGTGGATTTTGCATGGGATGAACGGGACATCGTCCTTAGCCATGTGTTGAACCGGTTTAAAGGCCGGTCTGCCATGGTGTCAAGTCACATCCTGTTCCAGCCCCGGATGGCGGTACGGGAAACCGCCCGGGTATTTGGTCTGCCCGAAGCTGAAATAAAGCGGGGGATTTCCCGGCTGTGCCGGGATGCGCCATTTTTAAGGGGCGCCAATGCATTGAATTCTGAACATCCCGGGAAAACATCCCGGTGGGCTGATCCCTGGCCAAGGATCATCTCTCTTGCAAACAGACTTATCGAAACCCCCAGGCATCTGTCGGTTCATCCCGGGGGCGTTGTCATCACCCCAGCCCCCATTGACACCTATGTCCCTGTGGAAGATGCTGCCAAGGGGGTTCCTGTCATCCAATGGGAAAAAGAGGGCACAGAGGCGGCAGGCCTTGTCAAAATTGATCTTTTAGGCAACCGCAGCCTGGGTGTCATCAGGGACTGTATTGCCTCAATCCGGGATACCCAGGGGGGATTTACGGATTTCCAAAACATTGATCCGGAAGATGATCCGGCCACCCAGCAGCAGGTGGCCCAGGGCCGGACCATGGGCTGTTTTTACATTGAAAGTCCTGCCATGCGCCTGCTCCAGAAAAAATCCGGCCAGGGTGATTTCCGGCACCTGGTCATTCATTCCAGCATTATCCGGCCTGCTGCCAATGAATTTATAAACGCGTACCTCAAACGCCTGCATTCAGGGGTATGGGAGCCCCTTCACCCTTTAATGGAAGGGCTTTTGAGCGAAACCTTCGGTATTATGGTGTTTCAGGAGGATGTATCCAAGGCTGCAGTCCGGTTGGCCGGCTTTACCCATGCCCGGGCGGATGAACTGCGCAAGGTCATGTCCAAGAAGGACAGACACAAAAAACTTGAGGTGTTCCGGACCGAGTTTTTTGATGGTGCCCGCAGCAAAGGCGTTTCTTTGGATGCTGTGGAGCGGATCTGGCATATGATCCTCTCGTTTTCAGGCTACTCCTTTTGCAAGCCCCATTCGGCGTCCTATGCCCGGGTCTCATTCCAGGTCGCGTATCTTAAAACCCATTACCCGGCGCAATTCATGGCAGCCGTAATATCCAACCAGGGCGGCTTTTATTCCACATTTGCCTATGTGTCCGAAGCCCGGCGTATGGGGGTAACGATTCTAGGGCCGGATGTCCGGCACAGCCGGGTGTGCTGGGCCGGATTTAAAAATGAGATCCGAGTCGGGCTCATGGCCATCAAATCCTTAAGCCGGGCAACCATGAACAGAATTGTTCTGGAACGGGAAAAGGCTATGTTTTCCGGCTGCTTTGATTTTTTTAACCGTATCGCTCCCAGGGAGGATGAGGCCCGGGCGCTCACGGACAGCGGCAGCCTTGACTCTTTTTTGCCGGGCACAAGCCGTGCGGCTTTAGCCTGGGCATATTGTGTCTGGCAGGCAGGTCAAAGGGCCGTGGCGGACCGGATAGATCTGTTTGGACCCGGCATGCATGAAATTCCGAATTTGCCTCCGGACCCTCCCCTTCAACGGCTTCGCCGGGAATTTGCCATGCTGGGTTTTTTACCGGCCTGTCACCCCATGACGCTGATAAGGGAAAGATATCAAGATCTCAATGCGATTAAGGCTGTAGATCTGCCCAACAGGGTTGGCCGGAAAGTCTGTTTTGCAGGCTGGCTGATTACAGGCAAGCTTGTGCGGACCAGACAGGGTGACCCCATGAAATTTCTTACCTTTGAAGATGATACCGGATTGGTGGAGACCGTTTTGTTTCCCAAAACATACACCAGATTCTTCTGTATCCTTGATCATGGGTATCCATATTTACTCTCCGGCCAGGTGGAAAATGAATGGGGCGCTATCACATTGACCGTCAGTCAGGTGTGCCGCCTCTGATATAAAATTTCAATTGTGTAATTTCATATCAAGCCAACCTACCTTTACACTTAAAATCATTCCTTTATTTGACTTGAAATCCAAGATCTATAGTGATATTTAAGGCATGTCAATGGAAAGAGACATTTTTGTATTCTATTTGGGGGGTTGGTTTTACGTTTTTGTAGATTAAAAAAAATATTCTATTTTTCGAGATAATCTATTGCTGGGGTTTTAGGTTGCTTTTGTTGTGTAATTTAAATGTGTTGTGCTTGTATTATTCGGAAATAGGGTGCCTTTGGTATAACATTTGCTAAAATGCAAGCACAAATTTGTTAATTAATTTGTGCTTGCAATAATTTTAATTTTTTTTTGCAGGTTAACCGCATTAACCTGAGAAGAGGAAGATATGATGCTAAAACACTTTGCACTTGTCGTTGGCTTGATCCTGTTAAATGTATGTCCGGCCCTGGCCGGAGAAGGCACCATTGATACCGGAGACACTGCATGGGTAACCATGTCCACGGCCCTTGTCATGATGATGACGCCGGCCGGCCTGGCCCTGTTCTATGGTGGTTTGTCCCGATACAAAAATTTGCTGAACACCATTGCCATGACGCTTGTGGCCTATTGTCTGGCATCGGTGGTCTGGGTGGCTTGGGGATATTCACTCGCCTTTGGAGAAAGCAACTCTCTTTTCATCGGCAATCTGAATCATCTGTTTTTGTCCGGCATTGACATTCATTCGGTATCCGGCTCCATTCCGACCTTAATTTTTGTTCTATTCCAGCTGACCTTTGCCTGTATTTCCGTTGCCATTGTTTTGGGCTCTGTTGTGGATAGAATGAAGTTTTCCTCCTGGATATTATTCACCATCCTGTGGGTTACATTTGTTTATGCACCTGTATGCAACTGGGCATGGGGCGGGGGATGGATGCATCACCTCGGTGCCCTGGATTTTGCCGGCGGCAACGTTGTCCACATCAATGCCGGTGTATCAGGCCTGGTACTGGCTTTGGTGTTAGGCAAACGCAACGGCTACGGAAAAGAGGCTATGATCCCGTCCTCTGTTGCGTTTACCGCCCTGGGTGCAGGGCTTCTGTGGTTTGGCTGGTTCGGCTTCAATGCAGGCAGTGAGCTGGCAGCCGACGGCGTGGCCGCATCTGCATTCATGGTAACCAACACGGCCGCTTCCATTGCAGGACTTGCCTGGTTGTTCGTTGAGTGGAAAATTTCAGGAAAGCCCACGGTTCTCGGACTTGCCTCCGGCGCGGTTGCCGGTTTGGTGGGTATCACCCCGGCAGCAGGTTTTGTTTCCCTTGCAGGTGCCTTTGCCATTGGCGCAGTTGCCGGTGTTTTAGGGTATCTGGGCGTTGCCGTAATTAAGCATAAGTTGGGATACGACGACTCCCTCGACGCCTTTGGTATCCATGGACTTTGCGGCATCTGGGGTGCCTTGGCCACGGGTCTTTTTGCCACACCCACAGTGACGGAAGGGGCGGTTGGTCTTTTTTACGGCAATACAAAACAATTGGGTATTCAGTTTCTTTCCGTCATCGGCACCGCCGCCTTTGCCGCCATTGCCACACTGATCATCATTTATGTTACCAAAGCACTTACCGGCGGAATTAGGGTGAATCCGGACGAGGAACGATCCGGTCTTGATAATGCCATCCACGGCGAACGCGGTTTTGAAATTGAATAGGAAATAGGGTCACGGTGAGACCATAATATCGTCTCAGGTCCGCGTCCCGAATATGCAAAAGCCCCGGATAGTTTTATCCGGGGCTTTTGCTATTAAACAATTTTAAAAAACTATTGACAGTAACTCAAAATTCGATTAGTTTCATCTGCTCATGGGCCCAGGTAGCTCAGTCGGTAGAGCAGGGGACTGAAAATCCCCGTGTCAGCAGTTCAATTCTGTTCCTGGGCACCATTTACATTGCATTTACTTAAAGTACGTCCCCATCGTCTAGCCCGGTCCAGGACACAGGCCTTTCACGCCTGCGACAGGGGTTCGAATCCCCTTGGGGACGCCATTTAAAAATAAAGGCCCTCGGCATTTTGCCCAGGGCCTTTTGCTTTTATTGCTCTCCAATGAAAAAAGGCCGGAATTGAGATTCGGGTAACTGACGTGCTGCTTTAATCTGCTCTATAATTGGCTTTTGTGATTCAGGCAGTTTGCCGTGAACATCAATATAATTTGTGTAATGATCACTGGCTAAATACGACGTTACATTTAATTGTCTGATCAATCGTTCGGTTTCTTTTAAAATACCATGTGGCCCCAGCATTTTAAATTTTCCGGACTCAACTTCATCCAAGATTGGTGTGTTGATTTTCGGTACAAAGGTTCTAAGCCTGATGAAGTCAGGATTAATTCGGTTGAGCGCATTTGCCGTTGCGTCTGCATGGGGCTCTGTCAACCCCACGCCGCCTAACCCCAATACAACATAGAGACTTAACTCTAGTCCAGCAGCAACGACCCATTGACCTGCTTCAATCTGACGTTTGGCATCCACACCTTTTTTCACATGGCGCAGCACATCATCATTGCCGGATTCAAGACCCACATGGATACGATTTAACCCGGCATCTGCCAATTGTTTTAGACCACTTTGCCCTTTTTTATGGATATATTGGGACGAGCCGTAGACCGTTATCCGTTCCAAATCAGGAAAAACTTTGCGGGCATAGATACAGATTTCAGCCAAGTCATCCGTTTTCATTGCAATGGTATTTCCTGCCGGGAAAAACAGCGTTTTGACATTCGATCCATAAATTTTGGATGCAGAATCCATGTCCTCCATAATATCTTTAACCGGTCTGATCCTGAAACGTGTACCATTTTTATAAATCGTACAAAACGTGCATTTATTGTGAGGGCATCCGACCGTGGCTTGAATTAAAAGGGAATCTGCTTCACTGGGTGGACGATATATGGGGCCTTCATATCTCATATTATTTTTTGACATTTTATCAGCGAAATTACAACAGTGAACCTATAATCATTCATTTTTAAGGGATTCTTGCACTTCCAAGGTGATTTGTGTATATATCTATAATACTTATCCGCTATATATCAGTTGCATTTAAGACCATTACGCTGACATCTCTCTGGTGTTGGGTAAAATTATAATCAAAAATACGAAACACAACTTGTAATCAACCTTCGTGATGAATTTCTTCCCGTCGCGGATTTGAGGTTAAAATTTTATTTAACATTAACCAGGCTTATCTGGACAGAGAGTCACGGCAATGGAAAAAATATTAGAATATCAACAATATTAAATAGCTAAAGCGTGATTAGTCAAAGGAGGAAGTATGAACTGGAAGCAATTGACCATAGGAAAAAAGATATCCATTGGTTTTGGAATTGTCATTATTCTTCTGGTCGTACTGGGGGGATTGAGTTTCACCGGTGTCGGCGGAATTGTCAAAAATGCATCCGAGGTCATTGACGGCAAAGCCCTGGACGGGGAACTGGCCCAGAAAGAGGTGGATCACCTGAACTGGATCGGGGAGGTCAACAAACTCTTAACCGATGAGAACGTTACAAAACTGACCATACAGACCGATCATACACAATGCGGGTTTGGTAAATGGCTTTATGGTAAAGGCAGGAAAGAAGCTGAAGCCCAGGTGCCTTCCCTGGCTCCCCTGTTCAAGGAGATAGAAGAACCACATCGTCTGCTTCATGAATCAGCCATTGATATTGACAAGGCGTTTACCGCAGCAGATCCGGCCCTTCCGGGCTTTATCGCAAATAAACTGATTGATCATCTGGAATGGACTGCAAAAATCCAGGAGGCCCTCCTGGAAAATGCTTCGGCTATTGAGGTGCAGACTGACCACACCCTGTGTGCATTCGGCAAATGGCTTTACAGTGATGCGGCAGCCAAAACAGCTGCATCGGATGTGACCCTGGAAGATCTCATGGAACAGATCAAGGCCTCCCATAAACAACTCCACGATTCGGCAAAAAAAATCATTAAATTCTACCGCCAGGTTCACACGGGGCTGCGCAACACCCTTCGCCTGAGGCTGGACGACCACAGGAGGTGGGCTGCAGAGGTCAGCAAAGGCATAATAACCCAGACTCCCTTTCATGTAGAACTCAATCCTGAAAAATGCAATTTTGGAAAATGGCTGACATCTAACGGAACCGCTCGTATTAATGCTGAAGATGAGCGATTAAAAGATATCTTCAATCAGGTAAAGCAGCCCCACAAAAAATTGCATGAGAGTGCCCTCACAATCAAGAATTTGATAAACTCAGGAAATATACAGGCTGCCGCGTCTGTCTTTAATTCGGAAACACAGGGTTGTCTTAAGGCCGTTTCTGATTTTTTTGAACAGGCCATTGGTTACGAAGAAAAGTTGATGAAAGGCAGGGAGAAAGCCATTGAAATATTTCAGACCGAGTCACTTCCGGCTTTGAATGAAACCAAAGAATTGCTGAACAAATTTCAAAATCAGGCCCAGACCCTTCTGGAAGGGCAGTACAAGGCTTTTGCCATTTATGGCAACCAGACCGCGCCCAATTTGAAAAAAGTCCAACATCTTTTAGGGGAACTCAGACAAGAGGTAAAGAAAAATATGCTTACGGACAAGGCCATGCTGGATGCTGCCACAGCTACCAAGAGAAATGTAGCTATTATAGCGGTGGTTGCCATTGTTGCCGGTGTTTTACTGGCCTTTGTCATTGCCAGGGGGATTATCAGCGTTTTGACCCGAATCAGCAACGGGTTGGGTGAAGGCGCGGATCAGGTAGCCGCGGCAGCCTCCGAGGTTTCTTCTTCCAGTCAGTCCATGGCTGAAGGTTCTTCCCAGCAGGCCGCTTCCATTGAGGAGACTTCATCTTCCATGGAGGAGATGGCTTCCATGACAAAAAGAAATGCGGAAAACGCCACCCATGCGGATACTTTAATGAAAGAGTCCAATGGCGTTGTGGCCGGCGCCAATAAATCCATGGCGCAGTTGACCCAGTCCATGGAAGATATCTCCAAAGCCAGTGAGGAGACATCCAAGATCATCAAAACCATTGACGAGATCGCTTTCCAGACCAACCTGCTTGCCCTGAACGCCGCAGTGGAGGCCGCCCGGGCCGGAGAGGCCGGTGCCGGATTCGCCGTTGTGGCCGATGAGGTCAGAAATCTTGCCATGCGGGCGGCTGATGCGGCTAAGGACACGGCGGAGCTGATTGGAGGTACAGTGAAAAAAGTCAATGAGGGGTCAAGCATTGCTGTCGCCACCAACGAGGCGTTCAACCATGTAACAGAAAGTTCCCAAAAAGTGGCCCGCCTGGTGGCTGAGATCTCTGAGGCCTCAAAAGAGCAGTCCAGGGGGATCTCCCAAGTAAACACGGCCATTGCTGAAATGGATTGCGTGGTTCAGAAGAATGCAGCCAATGCAGAAGAATCCGCATCCGCTGCAGAGGAATTGAGTGCACAGGCAGAACAACTCAAAAACTTTGTTGATGATCTTGTGGTACTGGTAACCGGAAATAAAAATTCAAATCGCAGCTTTGAGGCTGATCCGCCGGTCAAAAAATTTTCAGCAAAGCCAAAATCTCTGTCATCAAATTTAAAAAAGTTAATGAACCCGTAAAAAATCCAATCGATGGATAAGTAAAAATATTCGTCTGCAAGGTATGGTGGCCGGCCAAATTTACGTTTTTCGGCCGGCCACTAAGTATGTCAAGCGTTTGGCCAGGCGCCATAACGCAGCAGGCGATAGGCTTTTTACGCAGCCTTTATTCTTGGCGGTACGTGCTGAGGAAATCACCTATCTGCTGCATTGCGTTTGACAGAATTTTTGGTTCCGGTAACATGACTATCCTGAAATGATCCGGCTCCGGCCAGTCAAATCCACTTCCCGCAACAAGCAAGATATGCTTGCTTTCCAGTAAATCCAGTACAAATTTTTTGTCATTTGTAATATTAAATTTTTTGACATCAATTTTGGGGAAAAGATAAAATGCTGCTGAGTTTTTAACGTATGTAATTCCATCAATTTGATCTAACGCATTGATCGTCGCTTCTCTTTGCTCATAAATTCTTCCACCGGGAGAAATCAACGTTTTTGTGCTTTGCGCATCCCCCATTGCCGCCGGAATCACAAGTTGCGTTAATGCATTGCCACACAAGCGCATGGCAGCCAGTTTTGTAATGGACGCGATTAAATCACCAATTTGCCGGCGCGGCCCGCTAATTGCGAGCCATCCACAACGAAACCCACATACGATGTGCGATTTGGATAATCCGTTGAAGGTGAAGACCGGTATATCAGGCGCAAGTGCCGCTGTCGAAACATGTTCTAACCCATCCATCACCAACCGGTCATAAATTTCATCCGAACAGATAAGCAACTTGTGTTCTCTTGCGATTTGAATGATCTGTTCTAAAATTTCTTTTGAATATAATGAACCCGTCGGATTGTTGGGGTTAATAATGAGTATGGCGCGTGTTTTTGGTGTGATCTTCTTAAGAATATCAGCCACATCAGGATACCAACCGGAAGCCTCATCACAGCGATAAAGCACTGGTGTTGCGCCTACGATATACGCCATATTCGTCCAAAGTGAATAACTTGGAGATGGAATAAGAATCTCATCACCGGGATTCAAAAATGAGGTCATCGCCATATTAACAAGCTCACTGACACCATTGCCAATGAATATATCATCCGGGGTAAGGTCCAAAATACCTTTAACAACGTGATAGTCACATATTGCGTTTCTCGCTTCCGGCATGCCTTTTAAGTCACAATATCCCACGGCCTTGTCTACATTATTAATTAAAGCCGTGCGTACACTATCAGGCATCGTGAACCCAAACGTATCTGGATTTCCCGTATTGAGTCTCAATACATCAATGCCGGATGAAACCATTTTCATGGCCTTTTCAAAAACAGGACCGCGTATATCTGAGTGGACATTTGCCATCCTGTCTGAAGGTGCTATGGAATTCATTCTTTAATGCCTCTTTATGCCTTCTATAATCGTCTTGCACCAGAAATATTATTGTTTGAAGCTAATATGAGCTTTCCATTATCGGCTTAATAAAAATTTCTACACGGCGATTCATTGCGTCATTGGAAGAGATTGGCTGAGACTCCCCATAGCCCACTGCTGTGACCCTTTGGGCAGAAACCCCATTGTAAATTAATTGATTTGCGACAACTTCAGCTCTTCGTTCTGACAGTTTTTGGTTATATTCTTCCGAGCCTTTGGTGTCTGTATGTCCGGCCACTTCAATCCGGGAATGGGGGTACTTGATTAAAATATCCGAAATTCTTCTCAACTCTGGATATGCCCCTGGTTTCAAATTGCTTGAGTCATAATCAAAATAAGCTTCTGATTTAAAGGTTGCCTTCAAAATATCCTGCTCACGTTGTATACTTGCCGATTCGGACGCTGCCATTGCATTTCTCAACTCCTGCTCCTGCAGATCCATATATTTGCCTACCTGATTACCGGCAAGTCCACCGAGGGCGGCCCCGATGCCTGCTCCAATAAGCGTTGATTCCGTGTCTCTGCCGATGACCTGGCCTAGAATGGCTCCGACGGCTGCGCCTGTACCGGCTCCCACAGCCGTTCCCTTTCCCTGACTCGTCTGCATGGTTGCGCATGAAAAAAGAGTGGCCGATAAAACAATAACAACGCCTGTCACAATCAATTTTTTCATTTTATTTCCTCCGTAACATTTTTTATCTCATAAAAAATAATAATACTTAAAATTGGAAAAACATCATTAAATATTTAGTTTTTAATATGAATAGAGATAGACTTTAATAATATACACCTGTCGGACAGAACTTTCAAAGTTTAAGATGTTTTCTTTTTTTATTTTCAGCATTGAAAAAACAAGTGTTCCAGTGTCGCAAATAAAAAAGAGGGCTGGTCAAAAACCAGCCCTCTTTTAATGATATAGCTTAAAAGCTATCTATTTTCTATTGGCATATTGTGCATAGCCCATGGCAACCGTACGGTATACAATGTGGGCCATTTTTGAAAATGGCAGGAATGCAAACAAGTTGAAGATGGCAATCAGATGAATCCAGTAAAAGAAGTAAGAAAGCCATGCAATTTCAGCCAGGCGGGCCATTTCCGTGAGCATACCGGAAAGGCCTAGGGTGAAGACAACACCAAGAATGAACCAGTCTTTATAGGCTGTGACCTGGTCTTTGTTGGTCAGTCTGTTTTTGATCATTATTCCTGAACCAATGACCAAAGAGACACCTGCGATATTGGCCAGCCATTTAATGGGGTTAAGCTGGGGATAAGGACCGGCATAACCGCCCACGTAAAGCATAATGCCGCATACTGCAGTTACAATGAAAAGACCGATAAAGGCAAAAAGCACCATCATATGTGGGGTGGCACGATCTTTATTGGATCCGCATTGATTGAACTTATCATGTTTCAACACCATGGGGATAATATCTTTAATAGACATTAAAAGGGCTTTGTAATCAAGGCTGGTTTTGTCTGTTTTGCCTTCAAGAACCGCATTATCATGAATGTCTACAATGAAGCGTTTCAGTGCAAGAAAGAAAACAGCTGTGGCAAAAATAGCCGTGGGTACAAAGGTCATGTCCACAAACCAGGTGGATACAAAGTTAGAATGAGCAATAACGTGCTCAGCACCTGGGTGGGCATGTGACCAGTGAAGGCGTCCGCCAAGGGCATCGCCGAACAGGGTATGGAAAATTTTTTCCATGATACCCCCAAAGCCCATGGTGATAATGGCAAGCAGGGCAAACCAGGCCGCCGGGATTCCGATCAGAAGCGGCAGTTTGGATGGATCGTTTACTGCCTTGGCAAGGGGTTTTGGGGTTGCATACTCAGTGATGGCAGCAGAACGGATCGCTGCCAGCACATCACCAGGGGCAGCGCCACGGGGACACATATCCGTGCAGTCACCGCACTGGTGGCATAGCCAGATATCACCATTGCTGATCAGTTTGTCTTTAAGGCCCCATGAGGCAGCGATCATCTCCTTTCTGGGAAAGGGGCTGTCTTCAGGTGCAATGGGGCAGGCCACGGAACAAGTGGCGCATTGGTAACATTTTTTCAGGGTTTCTCCGCCAAGACCTCTAATCTCGGCAATAAATCCCAGATCTGGTTGGGCAATATAATTGGCACTCATAGTAGTAGATACCTCCATTAAGTTTGTATGCCGTCGTTAGAATCCTTTGAACGGGTTCGGGCCAAGTGCGTCCACTTCTTCAACAAAGTCGTTGATGATCTTGGGCAGTTTGTCATATTCATCAATGGCGACTTCCTCAAACGCTACGCGCTCATTTTCAAGGGCCAGTGAAGCAAGGGCATCACCAATCTTTTTCACGCGGATCTCAGCAAGTTCGGAACCCTTGACAAAATGGCACTGGTAATCATCCCCATGCTTGCAGCCGATGAGAATAACACCGTCGATACCCTGGGCAAGTGCGTCCTTGATCCAGATGGTGTTGACGGAACCTAGGCAGCGAACCGGAATCACGCGAACATCCGGAGAGTAGTCCACACGGTTCATGCCAACCATATCCAATGCAGGTAATGCATCGTTTTCACATACCAGGGCCAGAAAACGCAGGGGCGGTTCACTATAATCATCCTCGGACGGAACGCTGATGGCCTTGACCTGGGAACCGATACTGTCAATGGTGTAGTCGGCAAAGGAGATAATACGTTCCGGACAGGCACCCATGCAGGTACCGCAGCGGCGGCATCGGGTAGGATTGGCTTTTGGGGTTCCTCTGGCATCATCATCCAGAGCGCCGAAGGGGCATTCAACCGTGCAGCGTTTGCACTGGGTGCATCTCTGGAAGAAGAAGTCCGGGTAAGTCATGTCACCGGAACGGGGGTGAACGGCCATGCCGCGGTTGGCACTTTCAATACACTGAATCGCTTTCAGTGCGGCGCCTGCTGCGTCTTCCATGGACTCTTCTATGGTCATTGCCCGGCGGATGGTACCGGCTGCGTAAATACCGGTTCTCTGGGTCTCATAGGGGAAGCAGATATAGTTTGAATCCGCATACTGGCCAAAAATATCATTATCCCTGAAGCCGGGACCCTGGCGATAGGCCAAATTGATGACCGGATTATCTTTGGTGGCTGGAACCATGCCGCTTGCCACAACAACCATGTCAGCTTTGATCACCAGGTTTTCACCCAGCAGTGTGTTTTGGGCAGTCACCATCACTTCACTGCTTGTAGCCGTAACATCGGTCACCGCTCCCTTGGTCAGGAAAATACCGTCATCCTGCTGCATGGCTTTGTAGAAATATTCCTGCAGGCCAGGGGTCCTCATGTGCTGATAAATCACATAGGCTTTGCCGTCAGCATAGTCTTCCCTGACATAACGGGCTTGTTTCAGTGCGACCATAGAAGTTACGGAGCCGGTGTATTCAAAATCGCTGTCGTCTTCATCTTTGCCGGCGGACTGGATAAATACAACGTTTTTGGCTTCCTTGCCATTGGAGGGACGAAGGATTTTTCCCTTGGCTGCAATCATTTCAAATTCGTCATTGGTGACCACATCGGGATTATCTATAGAAAGGTGAGCGTATGCTTCGCCTTCAAGGACGTCAGGCCGCCAGCCGGCAGCCAGAACAACAGCACCGTAAAGCTCGCCGTTCGGGTCAAGAGAAAGGATATCTTCTCTGCCTTCATTGTATTTCAGGTATTTTTCATGGGCAGCGTCCGCATCCAGTTCTTTGCCGTTTTCATCCAGCAGCTCTTCGGGAGGCAGCGGATAGGGTACGTCAAAGGGGATTTTTTCACCGGGTTTTTTCATGGTTACGGTGAATTCACCCGGCTGGCCGGCAATACGTGCCACAATGGTGCTGGTCCGAACATCTATGTTGGTGTTGCCTTCAACTTCCTGAATCAGTGCGTCAACCACAGGTGCCTGAAGCGTCTCAAAGGGAGATTGAACAGGCATCTGGCTGCGCAGCTTGGCTGCATAACCGCCAAGGGCAGCCTCTTTTTCTACGATGGTAACCTCATAACCGGCTTTGGCAGCATCAAGGGCTGCAGACATACCGGTTACACCGCCACCGAGAACAAGTACCTTTTTGGAAAAAGACTGTGTCTGGTAGGGTTCGGGCAGGTTGACCTTTTCCAACCGGATCATACCCATTTTGATATAATCCTGGGCCTTCATCTGGATCCGGTCAAAGCTCTCTCCGTCATCCTTCTGTTCTTCGGTCAGGGCAGGATAGGTTTCCCTGGAATGGGGCCATACAACACCTTCTCTTAAATTGGACCGTTCAATGATGCATCCGGGGAAATTAAATACATCAAAGTTCACCCGGCGGGAGCAAGCGCCGATAACCATGGCGTTTACTTTGCCCTCGTCAATGTCTTTTTGAATGAGTTCAACACCTGCCTTAGAGCACAGGAAGGGATGGGTGGTGCAGTTGACACCCTCGTCATCGGGGATGCTTTTCAGCGATTCTATGTCAAGTGTGTCACCGATACCACAGCCTGTGCAGATATATACGCCGTATTTTTTATCCATGGTTCGTTACCTCCTCAGAGTCTGAATGGCTTTAAGGGCCATGCCGGTTGCATTCTGGTTGGATGTCACAACATCGGCCGGTTTATTGGCACACCCTGCTGCAAACAGGCCGCCTTTGGAAAAGTCATTGATAATAAAGCCTTCGTCATCAAAGGTCAGATCCGCTGCAGGCTTATCAATGGCGCAGGTGGGCTGCATGCCGGTAGCCAGCACCAGCATATCAACGGTCTGTCTGATTTTTTCTCCGGAGATGGTATCTTCCGCCACAAGGTTAATGTTGCCGGTGCCGCTCTCTTCACTGACTTCAGCGACCTTGCCTTTTACGAAAAATACGTTTTCATCTTCTTTGAGTTTGGCATAGAAGTTTTCGTATTTTCTGCCTGGGGTCCGAAGATCAATATAATAGATGTAGATTTTTGCATCAGGATACTGGGCTCTGATGTATGTGGCATGTTTTAAGGATGCCAGGCAGCATATATAAGAGCAGTAGGGCAGATGATTTTCATCCCTGGAGCCTGCACACTGGGCAAAGGCGATGGTTTCCGGTGCCTTGTCGTCGGACGGACGGATGATTTTACCTTCGGTGGGGCCGTTGGAAGAGGCCAAACGTTCCAGCATCATGTTGGTAATAATGTTCTGGTACCGGCCAAACCCAAGATTGTCAATGCGGGTAGCATCATAGGGCTGCCAGCCGGTGGTAAATACAACAGCACCGACTTTCAGGTCAAATGTGCTTTCTTCCATGGTAAAATCAATGGCGTCATATTTGCAGGCTTCTTTAACCTTATCCCGGTCTTCTTTGCCCATGGCCGAATCCATGACATATCTTTGGGGAAAGGCCATGTTGTGGGGCAGGTATGCCGCTTTACGGCGATCCATGCCGAAGTTGAATTCATTGCTGATTTCAGTTTCGCACACTTTTTCACATTCACCGCAGCAGGTGCAGTTGCTGTTTACATACCGTGGTGCGGTTTTAACGGTCACGGTGTAATCTCCAGGCTTGCCGTCAACGTTCTGTACCTCGGAAAGCGTATACACCTTGATGTTCTTGTTGTCTTTGAGACGTCTGTAATTGATTTCAAGACCGCAGGTAGGCGGGCAGAGTTTGGGGAAGTAGTGTTTGAGCTGGGTGACTCTTCCACCAAGGGAAGCTTCCTTTTCTATAAGGAAGACTTCGTAGCCCACTTCGGCAGCTTCCAAAGCGGTTGTCAGGCCACTGATTCCACCGCCAACCACCATAATGCTTCCACTTACCGGGGCTGAATTTTCTGTAGTCATGCTGTCCCTCCGTGCATTTGAGTTGTGTAGTTGTGTTGTGTATGAGTTCCAAATTTTGTATGCCGGATCCTGGCAAAACCAATTATGTCCGGTTTAAGCCCGGGGTCGGCATCCTGATCTCCTTATTTGTAAGACTGCAAAGTAGTACCCTATAAACGGTTTGTTTGCAAGCTTACAAAGAAGGAGACAGGGCCGTGCAGGCATAATCTGAAAAACCTCCAGGCACCGGTAAGCCGGCACCTGGAGGTTCATATCAAGACATCCTTAGGTTAAAACGTCTTACCGCACTAGTCGGAGATAATTTTAACGTAGGGTTCTTTTTTCAGAGTCCACTCGTTAGTCTTCTTGTCATAAGAAGAGTTAACAAAGCAGAACCATTCTTCGTCATTCTGGCCCATGAAGTCGCCTCTGTAGTAGAAACCAGGGAAGCGGGATTCTTCACGGAACTGGATGTGACGGGTGTGAGCCTGAACTGTGTAGAGACGATGGATAATTTCCCAAGCTCTGAGCAGTTCATGAAGATCGCCGGCAGCAATTTTCTCAAGGTCTTCACGGAACATTTCGAACAGGTCCATGAGAACTTCGAGGG
Source organism: Desulfobacter curvatus DSM 3379 (assembly GCF_000373985.1). Classification (GTDB taxonomy): domain Bacteria; phylum Desulfobacterota; class Desulfobacteria; order Desulfobacterales; family Desulfobacteraceae; genus Desulfobacter; species Desulfobacter curvatus. Next base: position 68,219 of record NZ_KB892901.1, on the reverse strand, counting down.
ATTTGCCGTTGGTCATGTAGAATGTAGCTGTACCAGCACCATACTCATTGGTCATTTTCATCAGACGCATTGCCATACCGGCAGGTTTGCAGTAGTTGGGGTTAACGTCTGTAGCTGTGGTGTATTCACAGTTATCCAGGTAGTTGTATACCGGATAGTAAATCATGTCGACCAGTTCCTGATCAGTTTCAGCAAAACCGGAAACCTTGTCGCCTTCGGCTTTCAGGTACTGAAGCATGGACTTGGCAATGATACGGCCTTCAGCATGGGAACCAGAAGAGAATTTATGACCGGAGCATCCAACGCCGTCACCGGCAGTGAACAGACCTTTACATGTGGTCATTCTGTTGTAACCCCATTTGTAGGAATCGGGTACCCAGTCTTCTTCGGGACCGGAACACCAGATGCCGCAGCAACCGGAATGAGAACCCAGCAGGTACGGTTCGGTGGGCATAATCTCAGAGTCTTTTTTCTCGGGCTCTGTATTGGTTGCACACCACAGACCAGCCTGACCAACGGACATGTCAAGGAAATCTTCCCAAGCTTCTGACTCAAGATGTTTCAGCTCTTTTTTGTCCATGGTTTCGCCAAGAGCAGCGAGTGCTTTGGTGGTTTCCATGATGATGGGACCACGGCCTTCTTTGTATTCTTTCATCATCAGATGGTTACGCAGACAGGTCGGTGTTACGGCAGCAGTTCCATAAGGAGCATATTTTTCAAGCTCAGCTTTGGCATCGTCGGAACCGGCATAGTTTTCACCAAGGCCGTTAACGGTTTTTGCTTTGAACAGCAGGAACCAAGCACCAACAGGGCCGTAACCGTCTTTAAAACGGGCCGGGGTGAAACGGTTTTCCATCATGGAGAGTTCAGCACCAGCTCTAAGAGCCATGGTGTAAGTGGAACCGGCATTCCATACAGGATACCATGCACGGCCTTTACCTTCAGCAACGGAACGGGGCTGGTAGATGTTAACCGCGCCACCGCAGGCAACCATCATAACCTTTGCGCTGATGATGTAAACTTTGTTTTCACGTACGGAAAAACCAACTGCGCCGGCAGCTCTTGTGGGATCATCTTTGTCGTTGAGGATTTCAACGATGAAAACTCTTTCAAGGATGTTTTCGTCGCCAAGGGCTTTTTTGCCGGCTTCAGCAACGATTCTCTTGTAAGATTCACCGTTGATCATGATCTGCCATTTACCTGTACGAACCGGAGTTGCTCCAGCTTTAAGGGTACCGGCTTTCTGGCCTTTTTTACCGTCGAGGTTTTTACCGTCGTCGGTTTTTTTCCAGATGGGAAGTCCCCATTCTTCGAACAGATGTACGGAGTCGTCAACGTGACGGCCAAGGTCAAAGATCAAGTCTTCGCGAACAATACCCATCAGGTCGTTACGAACCATGCGGACATAATCTTCAGGTTTGTTGTCACCAATGTAAGTGTTGATGGCGGACAGACCTTGAGCAACAGCGCCGGACCGTTCAAGGGCAGCTTTGTCGACGAGCAGGATTTTTGTGTCGTCGTCAGCCCATTTTTTGATCTCAAATGCAGTACCGCAAGCAGCCATACCACCGCCGACGATCAGAACATCAACGTCTCTTTTTTCTACCTCTGGCTCTCTAACGGTTTTAATTTCACCAGCAGGTTTGTTAGGTAATGCCATTATATACCTCCAAAAATTTTATAAGTATCAGAATTAAATTTAAGCAACCTATGCCAGTTCGGTAGGAGCAACCAGTGTCATACCGTCAGCTTCTTCAGTGGACAGCAGGCCTGAAGAAAGGTCTTTACCCTTCAGATCATCATAGGAGTTGGCTTCGCCTTCGGGAGTGGTTCTGATGGGGAACTTAAAGCGTTTTACAACGCCGTTTCTGAACTTACAGGTCCACATAATGTCCTCGGTACCCATCATGGGCTGTACAGCAGCGCCCATGGGCACGAAGTCAGAGTAACCTCTTACTTCGATGGCTTGGGAGGGGCAGATTTTTACGCAAGAGTAGCATTCCCAGCACTGATCCGGTTCTTGGTTGTAAGCTTTCATTGCATTTGCATCCAGAACCATCAGGTCATTGGGGCAGATGTACATGCATGCGGTTTTATCTCCGCCTTTACAGCCGTCACATTTTTCTGCGATTACAAAAGATGGCATTTAAAATACCTCCATTAATGTAGGTTAATCAAAATTGCACAAATACCGTTGTGCGACAATTTATTTCTATCTAGATTAAGGCCTGCCGAAAATTTCGAAAGACCTGTAATTTAAAACGTTTAGCTCTTGAGGGTAGTGGCTTGGACCTGTTTGAAATTTCATCCAATAAGCCTTCATCCTCCAAACAAATGATATGGGAATAACACCCTGACAAGGTCTGTGTCAAGAAAATTCAAAAAAAATGATTTAATGAATTCTTCAATTTTTTTGAATGATTATTGCTTTGACAATATATATGTTTTTGGGGCAGGTAAGCCACTATATCTTGTGAATGCATACATTAAAATCATCTGGAAAAAACAGTTGGATCCTGGTAGGTTATCCGCCGGTTATTGATGACCCTTTCTATAGCATAATTTTAAAATAATAAAGGAAAAAAAATGAACGATGAAATGTTGCCTGTGGGCTTGGATGACCCTATGCAATTTAATTGCAGTTCGGATAATCCTTGTTTTAATCAGTGCTGCCGGGACCTGAATCAGGCACTGACCCCCTATGATATTCTGAGAATGAAACATGCAGTAAGTTTGCTGTCCGGGCAATTTTTGCAAAAATATACATCCCGGCACACAGGGCCCGGTTCCGGTTTACCGGTGCTTACCTTTAAGGCCAATCCTGCCACCGGCCATGCCTGCCCTTTTGTTACAGATTCAGGATGTTCCATATATAATGACCGCCCGGGATCATGCCGCATGTACCCCTTGGCCCGGGCCATTGTAAAGGACAGGGGAACCGGGAAGAATGTCGAGTATTTTGCTTTAATTGAAGAAGCGCATTGCAAAGGCTTTGGCGTTCAGGGTGACAGAACCGTAGCCCAGTGGCTCAAAGGCCAGGATGTGCTCGACCACAACACGGAAAATGATAAACTTCTTGAACTGATCAGCCTTAAAAATCAGATTAGGCCGGGAAAACTTGAAGGTGCTGAAGAAGATATTTTTTATATGGCTTTATATGATCTGGATAATTTTAGAATTCAAATTCAAGAAAAAGGGCTTCTTGCGTCACTGGAGCTGCCCAAGGAATATGTGGCAAAGATTATGTCCGATGACTTGAGTCTGCTTAATTTCGGTATTGCCTGGATAAAATACCAGTTGTTTGGCAAAGATTTGGAAATTCAGGGCTGAAACTTATGGAAATCAAAGGAAAGGTGGCGCTGGTGCTTGGGGCAGTCAAGGGAATTGGCAAGGGCATTGGCCTGGATCTTGCCCGGCAGGGGGCAAGCCTTGTCCTCACCCGCCATGACTGGCCGGATGCCTTCTGTGATATGGAAGCGGACTTTGAAAAAACAGGTGCCCAACACCATATAATTAATGCAGATTTGCGTAAAACCGATGATATAGCCGGTTTGGCAGAATTTATAAAAGACCGGTATGGACGCCTGGACATCCTTGTGAATAATATAGAGCGCGGTGGGTGGCCTACGGTCCATGGGGCATATGTTGAAGCGCAGTGGGATTTGGAGATTGAAACAACGCTTAAAGCCAAGCGCTGGGTTTTTGAAGCGATGTTTCCTTTGCTGAAGGCCGCCGATGACGCTGTTGTCATTAATATTTCTTCTATTGCCGCCATCACCGGAAGATCAGGCCCTGCTGCCTTGGTCTTCAACGAGGGCTACTCAGCCGCCAACCGGGGGGTTGGCGTACTCACCGAAACATGGGCCAGGATGGGGGCGCCTTTGGTGCGGGTGAACGAATTAATGCTGGGAATATTTGAAACCCGCCATGCCCAGGGGACCCGGGGCTGGCGGGAAGTGTTGACGGATGCGGAAAAGCGTTCCCTGATAGACCATACCCTGGTCGGTCGGACCGGCCAAGTTTCCGATGTTGTCAAAGCCGTTAATTTTATGATCAAGGATGCCCCGTATATGACCGGTGCCACCTTGCGTATAGACGGCGGTTTTGCGCTGGGTGGGGCGCTTGTGCCACCCATGCCCCGGGGTATTGTTTGATTGGCTGGGCGGTGTATTTAAAAAACTGAATAAAACAATCAATTTTTTTTAATATCCTCTTTGGGGGGAGTCCGCCGGCGTGATATAGTCGTTCCTGTATGGCAAACAACCAATGCAATTTGTTTATGTTTCAACATTTAAGGGCGTGCGCGTAATGCCTTTGCCAAACAGGTCCATGGAGGTATGCGATTGACATTAAGGCAACTTGAACTATTTCTTGCGCTTGTGAAGACACCCCATTTAAGTCAGGTGGCTAAGGATTTCGGACTTACCCAGTCGGCCGTATCCATGGCCATAAAATCACTTGAAGAGACCTTGGGAAAATTATTGTTCGACCGTATCCACAAAAGGCTGGTGGTCAATGAAAACGGGCGCTATTTTTTTAGAATGATGGAGCCCCTTGTGTTTGGGCTGCGGGAGAGCGAGTCCATGTTCAGGGATCAGGATTTGGTTGGGGATATCAAGGTGGGTGCCAGTTCATCCATTGCCAACTATATCCTGCCTCAGATTATCTATGAGTTTGCCGAGTTGTATGAAGGGGTTCGGGTGGAAAAAATAACCGGCAATACCATAGAGATCGGCAGGCTTATTGAAGACGGTGATGTGGATATCGGGTTTGTTGAAGCAGACTACAACAGTACCGAGATCGAGCGGGAGGTGCTTGGTCTTGATGAACTTTATGTGGTGACTGGTGATTCGGATCTAGTTCGCAACGAAGATTATTGCATGGACGAGCTTCTGTCGAAGCGCTGGATTTTCCGAGAGGAGGGGTCCGGCACCCGGGAGGTCTTCCTGTATCATATAGAAAAGTATAAAAAACGGTTTAAGCCCTTCCTGGAAGTAGGGCATACGGAAGCTGTGAAATCGGTACTTGGAAACAAGGGTGCGCTAAGCTGTTTGTCTAGAATTTCCGTAATGAATGAACTTTTGTCCGGGCAGCTGTTTCGTCTTAAAATAAAAGATTTTAAATTTTCCCGTTCCTTTTATACGATCTGGCATAAGGATAAATATTTTTCATCCGTTCTTCAGGAGTTTATTTATTATACAAAGGAACGTTATAAGGCAGTGTATGAAAACCAGGCCCATGTCCATTAGCTCTTACTTTTCCAATCCTGTTCTGCGGCCTGGATGGCTGTGATAGCCACTGTGTTGATAATGTCGGTTACAAGACACCCCCGGCTTAAGTCATTCACCGGCTTGTTCAAGCCCTGCAGGGTTGGGCCGATTGCCACGGCGTTCGAGGATCGCTGGACAGCCTTGTAAGTATTGTTTCCGGTGTTAAGATCCGGAAAAATAAAAACCGTAGCCCTGCCTGCCACAGGAGAGTTGGGCATTTTGGTTTTTGCGACAGCTGGTTCTATGGCGGCATCATACTGGATGGGACCTTCAATGAGCAGATTCGGGCATTTTTGCTGGACGATTCTTGTGGCTTCCCTGACCTTGTCAACATCCTTGCCTTTGCCCGAGGTGCCCGTGGAGTATGATAGCATGGCGATTCTTGGTTCGATATCGAACATTTTCACCGTTTCTGCCGAGGTAATGGCGATCTCTGCAAGTTGTTCCGCATTGGGGTCCGGATTGATGGCGCAGTCCCCGTAGGCCAGGACCCTGTGTGGCAGGCACATGAAAAAAAGTCCGGATACCGGGGTCTGGGGGTTTTTAGCTTTGATGATTTCAAATGAGGGGATAATGGTTGCGGCTGTACTGTGGACAGAGCCCGATACCATGCCGTCCACATCACCCATGTGTACCATCATGGTGCCGAAATAGTTGACGTCCGTCACTCGGTCCCGGGCATTTTCAATGGTCATGCCTTTGTGTTTTCTTAACTCGCAATAGACTTGGGCATAAGTCTCGAGCCGTTCAGATTTTTCGGGATTGATGATTTCAAATCCTGCCATGCGCAGGCCAAGCTTCCTGATTTTATGACGGATCTTTTTTTCATCACCAAGAAGGGTAATGTCCACAATTTCACGCCGTAGAATGGTTTCCACGGCACGCAATATCCGCTCTTCATCTCCTTCGGGAAGAACGATCCGTTTTTTGAACATCCGGGCTTTACGGATAAGTTCGTATTCGAACATTTTCGGTGTCATGATGGTGGCGTCCGTGGTGATGACTTTATCCATCATCCGGTCAATGTCCACGTGCTGTTCAAATAAAGCCAGCGCCCGGGTGATTTTTCTGTCATCATACGGTGAAATCGAACCTTTGATTTTTTCCACGGCCAGGGCGGTGGGAAATGTATTTTCGGTGACGCTGATCACGGGTACGGCATCGGGAATACCTTTGATAAGTTCCCATACCGGACCTTCAGGAACAAGACCTCCGGTCAAAATGATGCCGGAAACATTTTCGATGGAATCCGAAGACTGGGCTGCCATGCACGCCACGATTACATCGGCCCGGTCTCCCGGGGTGATAATCAGGGTGCCGTGGTCAATTCTGCACAACAGGTTGGTCAACTGCATGGCTGCAACGGTAAAACCCCGGGCATGGCGATAGAGCAGGTTGCTTCCAATCAGTACTTTTGCACCCAGTGCACTTGCAACTTCCGCAATGGTTGGGTTGGCCAGTGCATCCTCCTCGGGCACGGCATATATCAGTTGATTTGGGAACAATCCGGTTTTTTTGAAATAATCAACAATGTCGGACAGGTCGGCGGGCGTCACCCGGTTGATAATGGTACCCAGGATATGACACCCCTTGCTTTCCAGGGAATCTAGAGTCATGCCGGTGAGCGTGGCTGCCTCTTCCATGGATTTATTGTGGGCATCCGCCACCAGGAGTACAGGGCAGTTCAGATTCTGGATAATCGTTGCATTGATATCAAATTCCACACCCGTGGTGGACGATACGAAATCTGTTCCCTCGCAAAGAATGAAGGAGCACTTTTCCCTGGCATCATTGTATTTTTCGATGATTTTTTCAAGCAGTTCATCTTTTTTCCCATGGCTTAAAAGCTGGTCCGCCTCATTCTGGGTGACGCCGTACATGGTGGCATAGGGCCGGTCAAGATGGTACTGGCTGGACATCAGTTCTATATCCAGATCCCAGGCATCTTCAGGGTCCTTGGTGATGATGGGTCTGAAAAAGCCCACACGCTCCAGTTTTCGAAAAAGCATTTCCATTACGCCCAACGCAATGGCAGATTTGCCCGCGCCCGCCTGGGTGGCGGTGATATATAAACCGCTTGACATTAAATTTTCTCCAAAAGTGCTGGTTTGTTATTCTGGTGGAACGGAACATTTTATAGAAAATACAAGACATTAACTTTACGATAATTATAGGATTGTTTTGGCACTGTCAAGGTATCTTTGTGTCTCTTTTTTGTCCCGGCGTTGAATCTGAAAGAATCTGGGCGATGGTTTGTTTTATTTTTCCGGTTTTGCCTGTCAGTTGCCTGAAATTCATTTCTATGACAGCCATCTGTTTGTAAAACGGGGTCCGGTCAAAAGGGATGTATGTACGGTCGTCAAATTTTCCGGCATCACAGCCGGGTCCTTTAATGACATTAAATCCGGGTTTGTGAAGCTCGTGGGGCAGTCCATGCATTCGGCAGATCATTGGTCGAAATTCGTAAAGGCTGCACCTGTCCATCTTGAGCAACGGGCAGGGGATTTTTTGGGATACCGGCGGGTTGTGGTTCTCCGCATTCTTGGAAAAGGTTCGACGGCAATAGTCCCGGCTAAGGGTTAATATCTGCTTTTGGTCTTTAGGGGGCAATGTCTGGAATCCATATTGCAAAAAAGATGCTTCTGCATGGGTGTGATGAAAAAATAGAGACAGGCAGCAGTTGTCTTCACAACCGTTGCACTGAAATCCATATTCCTGTGCAACCTGATTCCATCGTTTATCCATTTCATGGTAGAGCCGGACCAAGGGTGAAAAATATTCCGGGATATGTATCATAGCCATCTTTCGTGTGCGTTTTAAACCAGTGGGTTAGGGAAGAACAGACGCGCGTACAATTCAAGTGCGTACCGGTCTGTCATGGAGGCAATGACATCACACACCGAGCGCTTCAGTTTATTTTTTGCTGAATCCCATGGGGCCATCTCCATTTTTTCCAACTCTTTTTGCATCTCGTCGGGATTCTCCATGAAATATTTATAAAGGCCGATGATTACTTTTTTGGCCTTTACAAACTCTCCGTGAACCGCCGGGGACCGATACACCTTTTCAAAGAGGAATTTTCTTAGGATTGTCATGGCTTCCATGGTCTCCTCACCCATGCTCAAAATGAATTCTCCATTTTGGGGACCGCTGTTGTAAACCAGCTGCTCCATCATTGTAGATGCGCGGGCGGAGTGGGTTGTGCCAAGCTTTCGGATGCAGATTTCGGGTACTTCATCCCAGGATATTACCTTGCCCCGCAACGCATCATCAAGGTCATGGTTCAGGTACGCAATGATATCGGCAACACGTACGATCCGTCCTTCAATGGTGGATGCGGTTTCACCGGGTGTCGCCGGTATGATGTTGCCGAATCCTTTGGAATGCTTAAGGATGCCGTCTCTGACCTGGGTGGTGAGATTCAGGCCTTTTCCTTTATTCTCCAATACATCCACCACCCTTAAGCTCTGATCGGAATGGGTAAAATGCGCAGAGTGTATCTGGATTAGGGCCGTCTCTCCGCCATGGCCAAAAGGTGTATGTCCTAAATCGTGGCCAAGGGCAACCGCTTCGGCAAGGTCCTCATTCAAGCGCATGGCCCGGGCAATATTTCTTGCTGTTTCAGAAACCTCTAGGGTGTGGGTAAGCCGGGTTCGGTAATGGTCCCCCAACGGCGATAGGAAAACTTGGGTTTTGTATTTCAACCGCCTGAAGGCATTGGAGTATACGATTCGGTCCCGGTCCAGCTGAAAAGGGGTTCTGATGTTGCCGGGGGCAATATCGGGGTGTCGGCGTTCAGCACTGGTGCTGGGGGTGCCGTATCTTGACAGGAAATTGTGCTCCCGTTGCTGGAAGATTTCCCGGATACTGGGTTTTTGTTCTATGTTGGAGTTTAATGTATTCATCAAAACAGTATTGAAATAAAATAAAAATAAAATTAAATACAGCATTTAATAAAAAAATCAAGAAAAGGAGTATTTTTGGACTACGAGTTTTTTATGGAGCAGGCCCTTGGGCAGGCCCGTAACGCTTTCGATAGAGGGCAGTTTCCTGTTGGGTGTGTCATTGTTCAAGATGATCGGGTGATTGCCTCGGGTGCCAGGAGCGGCACGTCGGGGAAGCTATCTTTTTTCAGTGAAATTGACCATGCAGAAATACGTGCGATTAAAGCCCTTGAATCATCAGATGCCCGGTTTATCCCGGAACGCGCTGTGCTGTTTTGTACCATGGAACCTTGTTTGATGTGCTTTGCTGCAATTATTCTGGCTGGTATCCGGACCCTGGTATTTGCCTATGAGGATGTGATGGGAGGTGGCACCGGCCTGGACAGAGCGCATCTGAGCCCCCTATATAGAGACGCGCAAATCACGATCGTTCCCCATGTGCTGCGCAAAAAAAGCCTTGATCTTTTCCATGATTTTTTTAATAAAGATGCTAATTTATATTGGAAAGACAGCTTTCTGGAGTCATATACGCTAGATCAATGGCGTGAGTCGCAAGACATAGATGGGGATGTAATTTAAGGAATGAAATAAATAGTCCTTGATTTGTATGTATCTTCTATATATAATTCAAAGGTTATGCTTGTTGTATTGACATGATTATAATTTTGTGCTTCGGCGGGAGGTAAAAATATCTAAGCGAGTTAAGCAGGATCAGACAAGAGTGAATAAGGGGATCAGAGCCTCTGAGGTTCGGGTAATCGGTTCTGATGGTGAACAGATAGGAATTCTACCCATTTCTGAGGCGTTGCGTGTTGCCCAAAGCGAAGATTTGGATCTGGTTGAAGTGTCTCCTGATGCGAGACCTCCTGTCTGCAAAATAATGGATCATGGAAAGTATAAGTACGAGCTGACTAAGAAAAAACAAGAAGCCAAAAGGAAGCAAAAAAGTGTCCAGATCAAGGAGATCAAGGTTCGCCCTAAAACAGATGATCATGATCTTGCAACTAAGGTTCGGCACATAGAAAAATTTATTTCCAATGGTGATAAGGTAAAAATAACACTTGTTTTCAGGGGGCGCGAGTTTATGCTCAAGGAGCAGGCCAGCGTCATTCTGGAAAAAGTGGTGGAAATGACCAAAGATTTTGCCCAGGTGGAACAGCTCCCCAAGTTTGAAGGGCGGGTCATTACCATGTTGCTTGGCCCCAAATAAGGGGTGTGAAGAGAAATAAACGCTACGGATTTTGCGCCGGATTTTATTCGTATTTAAGGTGTGGGTTAATCCATAACCAAGAACACGGTTAAAAGGCAAGCAAAAAGGTGTTTTTTTTAAGCCTCTGTTCACCGGCTGGTTGTTCCTGTTTTTGTGCAGGCTTTCCGGTGTTAAGGGGGTAATGTGTGTGGTGGTATATTCCGTATATACCGCCTTTAGTTTTTATAATAGTTGAGAATCTTCAGGAGATTTAGTAATGCCAAAAATTAAGACATGCCGTGCGGCTGCCAAACGGTTTGAAAAAACCGGGTCAGGTAAATACAAATTCCGCAAGTCCCATGCCAGTCATATTCTGACCAAGAAGACCACCAAACGAAAGAGAAGCCTTCGCCAGCCCCAGATTGTTGCGGGTTCTGATATGAAGGAAGTCCGCCGGATGCTGCCCTACGGCTAATTAGTGTTTGAACACAAAGTCTCCCACCTGCGACGTTGCATATAAAAGCTGCTATCCTCACAACCATGAGGTTCGATTGCAAATTTGTCTGCGCCTTGCATCTGGGCAACTTTTTATCCAAACACAGCGGTTTTAAATAATATTGATATGGAAGCCGACCAATATAAAGTGGTTGGCTGATGGTGTATAAGGAGTGTAGAAAAATGAGAGTAAAAAGAGGATTCAAGGCAAGACGGCGCCGCAACAAGGTGCTTAAGCTGGCAAAAGGTTTCAGGGGTGGGCGAAGCAAGCTTTACAGAACTGCTGCAGACGCAGTGGATAAGGCATTAATGTACGCCTATAGGGACCGTCGGGCAAGAAAAAGAGATTTCAGAAAATTGTGGATTGTACGTATCAATGCCGGCGCACGGATGAATGAATTGTCCTATTCCCGGTTCATGAACGGGCTGAAACTTGCCGGCAGTGAACTGGACAGAAAAGTCCTGGCTGATCTGGCTGTATCCGATCCTGCGGGATTCTCCCAGCTGGCTTCCCAGGCATCTGCCAAACTGAACTAATATCCATCCAGAAATATGGATGGGTAGGAACTAAAGTGTATTTCGGGGGGACTTTGCAAACTAATCTCCAAGACATTGAAAAACAGGCCCTGGAACAAATCGGCGCAGCAGACTCAAAGGACGCCCTTGAGTCGGTTTCCACACATTTTTTGGGTCGTAAGGGGCTGCTTACAGCTTTTTTGCGCAACATTCCATCCCTGCCGGTGGATGAACGTCCTGCTGCAGGGAAAAATGGTAATCTGCTGAAGGTAAAGCTTGAAAAAGCGGTACAGCAAGCCCAGGCCGGCCTGGAAGCCAGCCTGGCCGGTGGTGCTGAGGGTATTGACATTACCCTGCCCGGGCGTATGGTCAAAAAAGGTGCCCTGCACCCTATCACCCAGGTGATAGATGAGATCTGCGGCATTTTTCTGCGCCTGGGGTTTGACATTGCCGAAGGTCCGGAAGTTGAGACGGATTACTATAACTTTGAGGCCCTGAATATTCCCCCATATCATCCGGCCAGGGATATGCAGGATACCTTCTATGTGTCTGAAAATATAGTTTTGAGAACCCATACGTCAGGTTCCCAGCCCCGGGTAATGGAAAAAAATGAGCCGCCTGTGCGCATTATTTCTCCGGGTAAGGTGTTTCGCTGTGACTCGGATTTGACCCATACCCCTATGTTTCATCAGGTGGAAGGCTTGATGGTAGATAAAAATATCTCTTTTGGAGATCTTAAAGGGGTGCTGACTACGTTTGTTCAGCAGTTTTTTGATAAGGATACGTCATTGCGGTTCAGGCCCAGTTTCTTTCCTTTTACCGAACCCAGTGCTGAAGTGGATATCCGCTGTGTCATGTGCAAAGGCAAAGGCTGCCGGGTATGTTCGAAGACCGGCTGGATTGAAATTCTGGGTGCCGGTATGGTCCATCCGGCTGTGTTTGAAAATGTCGGTTATGATACCCAAAAGTATACAGGGTTTGCCTTTGGCCTTGGCATGGAACGGGTTGCCATGCTCAAATACGGAATTGATGATATCAGAAAATATTTCGAAAACGATATGCGTTTTCTAGGGCAGTTCTAATTATGAAAGTCAGTTTAAGCTGGTTGCGTGAATATATTCCCATTGATCTTGATCCCCAGGAAATATCAGACAGACTGACCATGGCCGGTCTTGAAGTGGACGGGGTGGAAAGTCTTTATGATTACCTGGACAATGTGATTGTGGCTCAGGTTGTACAGGCAAGACAGCATCCCAATGCTGATAAGCTTACCTGCTGTGCTGTGGATATTGGAAAAGGGGAGCTTTCTCCCATTGTTTGCGGTGCGCCCAATGTCAGAGAAGGTATGTATGTTGCCTGTGCCCTGCCGGGGGCTGTGCTGCCCGGTGATTTCAAAATAAAGAAAAGCAAACTGCGGGGCGAACCGTCCCATGGTATGCTATGTTCGGCTGCTGAACTGATGCTGGCGGATGATGCATCCGGTATCATGGACCTTGACGGCGAGTTTGTTACAGGAACTCCGCTTGAGTCCGCCTTAAAGCTGGATGATGCCGTTTTTGAGATTGATCTGACCCCTAACCGGCCGGACTGCCTGAGTCTTATTGGGGTCGCCCGTGAAATAGGGGCGTTTACGGACCCTCAAAATAAGGTGACCCTGCCGGACGTGACGTTTCCGGAAGCCCAAATGGATTCCCGGAGTCTTCATGACTTTGTTACTGTGGAGATTGAAGATCCTCAATTGTGTCCCAGATATACTGCAGGCATGCTTTTTGATGTCACGGTCGGGCCTTCTCCGCTTTGGTTGAAACAGCGCCTTGAGGCCGTTGGCCTCTTTTCCGTAAATAACGTCGTGGATGTCACCAATTTTGTTATGATGGAAACCGGGCAGCCCTTGCATGCCTTTGATTATGACAACATTGCCAAAAATAAAATTATTGTCAGAACAGCCGGAAAACCCGGCGATGCGCCCTTAGAGTTTACAACGCTTGATTCGAAAGTCCACAAACTTGACCCTGAAATGCTCATGATCTGTGACGGGGAAAAGCCTGTGGGTATTGCCGGTGTTATGGGTGGCGAGAATTCTGAAATTACCGATGCCACCACCCGGGTGCTGGTGGAAAGTGCTTATTTTAATCCCGTGTCCATCCGGCGTACCGCTAAAAGGACAGGGATCTCTTCGGATGCCTCCCACCGATTTGAGCGCGGTGTTGACCCTGAAGGCACCATGTTTGCCTTGAAGAGAGCTGTTGTATTAATGGCTCAGTTATGTTCGGCCACCATTGCCAAAGACATTATTGATGAGAATCCAATTAAGGCCCAGCCTGTGACCATTGATATGAGCCCTGATGCGTTGAATGTCCGGTTGGGGACCACGTTTTCCGCAGATGAGATGGCGCAGATTCTGACGTCTGTGGCATTTGACGTAGAAAAAAAGATGGACAAAGAAGGCGAGAGTCTTCTGCGGGTTCATGTCCCCTCCTTTAGAGTTGATGTGACCAGGCCCGAAGATCTTTCCGAGGAAGTGGCCCGGTTGTGGGGATATAATAAAATTGAGACCAGCTATCCTTTGGTTAAAGCCGAAGGGCGGCCCCTTGCCGGTCGCCTGGTGTTGCGAAGCAAAATTCGTCAGGCCATGACCGGATTTGGATTTTGTGAGGCCATTAATTACAATTTTATCCGCAAGGACGCCTGTGAGCGTATGGGCATTGAAGCCCCGGACAAAAGAACCCGGATGGTCGAAATTTTAAATCCCATTTCCGACCAGATGTCAGTCCTCAGGACATCCATTGTACCCGGATTGCTGGAATCCATGGCCAGAAATACGGCCCAACAAGTGGACACGCTTCGGTTGTTTGAAATCGGAAAGACCTTTATTGAAACAGCCCCGGGTGAGCAGCCCGAGGAAGCTGAGGTGGTTGGCGGGTTAATCACCGGATGCCGCTGGGAGCAGACCTGGTATTCCAAAAAGGAAGCTGTTGATTTTTTTGATCTAAAGGGTGTTGTGCAGGGGCTGTTGGATACGCTTCAGATTTCCGATGTTGTGTATGAAAGAACCGATGCCGAAACCTGTCCTTATTTTGAAGCGGGATATGGTGCCAGGGTGGTGAAAGACGGTCTGGTGCTTGGTACGCTTGGCAAAATAGCATCAGATGTGGGAACGGCCTTTGGTTTGAAGCAGGATGCTTATCTTTTTGATTTGGACATGGACCGTTTTGAGAAAGTGGTTCCCCAGGCTGTCCAGGCGGTTGGACTGCCCAAATTCCCTTCAATTTCCAGGGACATGACCTTTATCGTGTCAAAGCGTGTTGAGGTCGGAGCCATGATGGATACCATTTCAACCTTTGCCCAAACGCAGGCTTTGATAGAAAATTATTTCCTTTTTGATGTATTTGAAGGCCGGAACATTGGTGAAGATAAAAAGTCCCTGTCATTCAGGATCGTCTACCGCTCTGCGTCAAAAACCCTGACAGAAAAAAATATTAAGAAGATCCATGATCAGTTATCCCAGAAGCTTATCAATGATTTTAATGCGGGTCTGCCCGGATAATTCTTAAGGTGGGCGGGCTGGCAGTTGAACCGGGATAACCGGCGCTACAAAATTGTTTCATAATAAAGGGTGTTGACAAATTTAATATACCCTGTTATATTTAGCCGCTAAAATGCGGGCATAACTCAGTTGGTAGAGTGCAAGCTTCCCAAGCTTGATGTCGCGAGTTCGAGCCTCGTTGCCCGCTCCAAATCAGATTGGTATGGGCTGGCAGATTTGTTCCACTTGTTTGGGGGAAAGTATGATCTGAACCTGATATTTTGGTGAGGATTTTTGAGTGTTTTAGTATCTGGAACGGGCATCTGCCCGTTTTTGTATTTGTGGAAAAAGGACGATTGCTGCAGGGTATGGCATTTATAAATTCTAAAAAAACCGGAGCCGTTGAACAACAGATTCAGGCTGTGGCCGAACCCCTGATTGATTCTTTGGGGTTGGAACTGGTTCACATTGAATGTGTTGTCCATAATCGGCAGAAATTTGTACGAATTTATATGGACAAGCCCGACGGGGTTGGACTGGATGACTGTGTGGCCGTCAGCCGGGAGCTTGGAGATCTGATCGATATCCATATCGCGGATATTGGTCCTTACCGTCTGGAAGTTTCATCTCCCGGTCCAAACCGCCCCTTGAAAACAAAGGCGGATTTTATCAGATTCCAGGGTGAGCGAATTAAAATTGAAACCCATGACGCCGTGGAGGGAAGAAAAAAATTCACCGGGATTCTTGAGAAGACAAATGATGATTCTGTAACGATTGCAGTTGACGGCAAGTCCTTTGATGTTTCCGGAACCAATATCATGAGAGCAATTCTCGCAGGTCAGTAAAATGGAGAGCATTTAGCATGTTTATTACAGACATAAAAAGGGTGATCGATCAGGTAAGCCGAGAAAAAGGTATTGATGCTGAAATCCTTATTAATACCTTGAAAGAGGCCATTGTTTCTGCCGCAAGAAAAAAGATCGGCCCACGGGCGGATATTGAAGTCCATTATGATGAGAAAAGCGGAGATGTTGAAGTTTTCCATTTTAAAGAGGTTGTTGAAGAGGTTGAATATTCGGACAGCGAGCTGACCCTGGAGGAAGGGCTTGAATTCGATCCTGAATGTGAAATCGGTGACTCTTTGGGGATCCGAATGGATACCGAGGAGTTCGGCCGCATTGCAGCCCAGTCCGCCAAGCAGGTGATCATACAAAAAATGCGGGAAGCGGAACGTAATGCCGTGTATGAGAATTTTATTCATAAAAAAGGTAAAATAATCAACGGTATTGTCCAACGGTTTGACCGGGGCGCCATCATTATCAATCTAGGGCAGGCAGAGGCGGTGCTGCGGCCAAGGGAGCAAATGCCCAAGGAAAGCTATAAACGGGGGGACCGGATCCGTGCTTATGTCCTTGATGTGCTGGAAGAATCCAAAGGCGCCCAGATTATTTTATCCCGGACCCATCCGGAATTTTTGGTGGAATTGTTTAAAACCGAGGTGCCGGAGGTAGCAGAAGGCATTGTTTCCATTCGGGGGGCAGCACGCGTGCCCGGCGTAAGGGCAAAAATCGCTGTCTCCTCCATTGATTCCGATGTGGACCCTGTAGGGGCATGTGTGGGTATTAAAGGCAACCGGGTTCAAAATATTGTTCAGGAACTGCGGGGCGAGAAAATAGATATTGTTCAGTGGAGCCCGGACGTTGCAAGATTTGTATGCAATGCCTTGTCCCCGGCTGAGATCGCAAGAGTCATCATTGATGAAGATAACCAGTCCATGGAGGTGATTGTCAATGATGAATATCTTTCCATTGCGATAGGTAAGGGGGGGCAAAATGTGTCCCTTGCCTGTGAGATCACCGGTTGGCATCTTGAAGTCACCAGTGAAGAGGAGTACAGCCGGGAGGTTAAAGAGGGGTACGACAGTTTGATGAAACTGTCCACAGTGGGCCTGCCGGCAGCAGAGTTGCTGTTCAAGGCAGGTTATTCTTCGTTTCTGGATATTATGGATGCCATGCCCGAGGATATCGCAGCCTTTTTAGATATTTCCGTGGAAGAGGCCCAGGCAATGATAGAAGAAGCCGGGCATCTGATGGAAGTCGAGCGGGAAAGGGCCCGGGATGAACTGCTGCAGCCTGCACCTTCTCAGGATACCGACACGTATGTGGACGACAATGCCGGTGATGGAGAAACGTTTGCTGATGTTGAAGATGGGCCGGTTGAAAAATCAGAAGAATGAGGATTGTTGCATCGGTAGCGCGGAGAACGAATTTCAAAAGAATCAACTATAGAGGATTACTGGGGGCAACGAATGGCCAAGGTCAGGGTATACGAGTTAGCTAAAGATCTGAACATGACAAACAAGCAGCTTCTTGAAAAGCTTAACGAGCTGGAAATAGATGCTAAAAGCCATATGAGTGCTCTGAGTAGCAGTGACGTCGCGGCTGTCAAACAGAATTTGTTGGGTAAAAAGAAGCGCTCCAATGAGGTTAAAGTCCGCCCCTCGGTGATCCGTAGGCGAAGGACAAAGACGACATCCCAGGTTGATGAATTGGAGAAGGATGAGGATATGGAAGAATCATTCGAACCCGAAGAACCGATTGTGCAAGACTCTGGTCATCAGGAGAAGGCACAGGATTCGGAAAATGATGCTGTTAGACCGGTGCAGCCGGAGGACTCTGTTACCCAAGGTAGTGAGGATGTGGCGGAATCCAAAAAATCAACGGATGTAAAACGGCCCGCCAAAAAGGTTGTGTCCAAGAACAGCGAACCGGCTAAAATTATCAAGCCTGCCAAGGTTGAAGAACCGCCGGAGCCTGAAGATGTGGCTGTAGATGTTGAAGAAAAGATTGAACAGGTCTCCGCCGAAGATGATAATGCTGTAAAGCCGCAGGAACATGCGACCGCAGAATCGCCGGTGGCATCCACGACTGAATCCGAAGATGAGAATAAAGACGATACGCCTGAACCGGCAGATCCCGGGGAGGGTAAATCATCATCGGAATTGATGGGCGATGACCGGAAATCGTCTCATGAGCAGAAACAGAATACGGATCAGCCCGGTGAAGACGAATCTCCTGAAGAGGACAATGGTCAGGGTAAACGTAAAAAGAAGAAAAAGAAAACAACTCCTGCCAAGATCGTCAGGGTGGCGGATCCCATGGTTTTGGAAAATATAAAGCGGATGAAAGCCGGCGAAAATCATTCAGCTTCCGGAAACGATCATGATCGACCCGCACGCAAACAGCCGGTGGCGGATACCGGAACCGGACCTGCGGATATCCCAGGGCAAAGCTTTGCTATACCGTCTGCAGCGCCCAATGACCGTAAACGGGCAAAGATGCGTGATGAATCTCAATCCGATGATGGCCCTGGAGCCAGGAAGAAACGCCGCAAGAAAAAATCCGTAGTGGAGGGTAATGACCTCTACCGGGGCAGGGGCGGCCGGAAGAAAAAGGGCAAAAAAGATCCCAAGGGTAAAAAAGGCAGCTTTCAAAAAACCCAGATTACAACGCCCAAGGCAATTAAACGCCGTGTAAAAATAGATGAGGCGATTGAGCTGGCAGAGCTTGCCAAACGTATGGGCATCAAAGCCAACGAAATGATTGTCAAGCTCATGGGCATGGGTGTAATGGCCACGGTGAACCAAACCATTGATTTTGATACTGCCTCTCTTGTAGCCGCTGAATTTGACTTTGAAGTTGAAAAGGCAAATTTTGAAGAAGAGACCTTGCTGAATGTCGTGCCCGAGGAGGACGATAAAGAGAAGTTGGAAACATGTCCTCCTGTGGTTACAATCATGGGGCATGTTGACCATGGTAAAACCTCTTTGCTGGACGTGATCCGGGAATCCAAAATCACAAGCGGCGAGGCCGGCGGCATTACCCAGCACATTGGCGCCTACAATGTGGAAACGCCCAACGGCGGACGGATCACCTTTCTTGATACGCCGGGTCATGCCGCATTTACTGCCATGCGTTCCAGGGGAGCCCAGGTTACGGATATTGTTATTTTGGTGGTGGCCGCCGACGATGGTGTCATGCCCCAGACAGTTGAGGCCATCAATCATGCCAAGGCCGCAGGGGTACCTGTGGTGGTTGCCGTGAATAAGATGGATAAAGAGGGGGCGGACCCGGACCGTATCATGCGTGAGTTGTCCGAACACGATCTGCTGGCCGAGGAATGGGGCGGTAATGTCATTTTTGTGAAGGTTTCCGCAAAAACCGGTAAGGGCATTGATGAACTGCTTGAAATGGTGCTGCTCCAGGCCGAAGTTCTGGAATTGCGGGCCAACGCGGATCGGAATGCCACTGGCTATGTTGTGGAATCCCGTCTGGACATCGGCCGTGGTGCTGTGGCCACCGTACTGGTAAAACAGGGCACCTTAAAGGATGGTGACCCCATTGTATGCGGTCTTCATTCAGGCCATATCCGGGCCATGATTGATGATTCCGGTAACCGGGTGGAATCGGCTGGGCCTTCCACGCCTGTGGAAATCGTGGGCCTGGCCGGCGTGCCCGATGCCGGTGACGAGTTCGTGGCTGTGGCGTCGGATAAGGACGCCAAGCAGATCGCTGCCCATCGTATGCAGAAACAGCGGGCCAAGGAACTGGCCAAAAAGAGCCGGGCCAATCTGCAAAAAATGTTTGAAAATCTTGGCACCGCCGAAATCAAAGAGCTTAAACTCATTGTCAAGGCTGATGTCCAGGGCTCCATTGAAGCGCTTAACGATTCCCTCAAAGACCTGGCCAAGGAAGAGGTGGATGTTAAAATTGTTCATTCCGGCGTGGGCACCATCAATGAATCGGATGTGTCCCTGGCGGCTGTCTCCGATGCCATTATTATCGGGTTTAATGTCCGGCCCACACCCCAGATCCGTAAGCTGGCCAAGGATGAGAACGTGGACATGCGCTTCTATGACATCATCTATGATGTGATCAATGATATTAAAGCCGCCCTTGACGGCATGATGCCCTCCACCTTTCAGGAGAATATCATTGGGCGGGCCGAGGTCCGGGACACCTTTGTGGTTCCCAAGATCGGAACCATTGCCGGGTGCGGTATCACGGAAGGCAAGGTTGTGCGAGGCAAAAAGGTGCGCCTGCTGCGTGACGGTATTATAAAATGTGATACGGAGCTGTCTTCCCTGCGCAGATTCAAGGATGATGTCAAGGAAGTTGAACAAGGATATGAATGTGGTATCGGCCTTGAAAAGTATAATGATATCAAGGTGGGCGATGCCATTGAATGCTATGAAGTTGAAGAAGTTAAATATCAGGGATAGCAGGACTGATTTATGAAACCCTATACACGTGCCGAGCGGGTCTCCATACAGATTCAGCAGGCCATAACAGAGCTTTTGGCCAAAAAGATGCAGGACCCCAGAATGGAGATGGTAACGATATCCGGTGTTAAAATGTCCCCGGACCTTAGCCTGGCTTATGTTTATGTCACGGTGTTCGGGGATAAAAAAAGGATTCGTGAAGCCCTGGAAGGATTCCAGAAATCAAAGGGGTTTATTAAGAAAAAAATTGCCCCGAAATTGGGTCTGCGGTTGATGCCGGACCTGCGCTTTATCCATGATGATTCCTTTGATGAGGCTGCCCGCCTGGATGCCCTGATTGATGCGGCCCCTAAGGGGGAGAACCGGGAATCGGACGATACGTCCGGTGCCCCGGACGGGCCTTCCGGCGACCCTGCTGAATGAAAAGCGGCATTCTTGTTGTTAATAAACCCAAAGGTATCTCCTCGGCAGCAGTGGTCAACCGGCTCAAGCGTCTGCTCAAGGTAAAAAAAATTGGGCATACAGGCACCCTGGATCCCTTTGCCACAGGGGTACTGCCCATTGCCGTGGGCCAGGCCACCCGGATTTCAAAATATTTTCTAAAAGGTGTTAAAGGGTACTATGCCCAAGTTACTCTTGGCATCGAAACCGACACCTATGATTGCACCGGCACGGTTATTCACACGGTGCCTTCCGGTCATCTTGCCGCCCTGGGTCCAAATCAGGTTAAAGATGTTGTGACTGGTTTTTTGGGGCCCCAAGAACAAATCCCTCCGGCTTACTCGGCCCTGAAGCATAAAGGCCAACCCCTCTATAAACTGGCCCGCCAGGGACATATGATTGAGAAGCCGCCCCGGCCCATTGAAATTATGGCCATTGCCATGGAAAATTTTCATAAGGATACGAACGGGTATCCGGTTTTTGACATGCCGGTGACATGCTCGGGGGGCACTTATATTCGCAGTCTGGCCCATGATATCGGGGCGGCACTGGGGTGTGGTGCTCATTTGTCTGCATTGCAACGCACCCGGGCCGGCCAGTTTAAAATTGAAGATGCTGTGGATCTTGACCGCTTTGAAAAGATGCCGATCCCGGATATGGATGCCCGGTTCATATCCATGTCCCGGTGTCTGGATTTTCTTCCAAGCATCGTTGCAGACAGTGAAACAGCCGGAAAAGTTAAACATGGCCGGCCCTTGTCTGTGGCGAAATTTCCCATGCCAGACGCCTTGGTGGGTGCCGGTGATAAAAACAAATCCCAAAACACTATTTCCGATATCCGGGTACTGGATTCCGATGATAACCTGCTGGCCATCGTAACCCCGGATAAATCCGGGCAAACATACAAATATTGTTGCGTTTTTAATAGTTAACTGATAAAAATATCAGGCTATCTCTTCGATGTCCGGGCGGTTTGTTGCCTTTTTTTCTGAATGGAATATTGGATAAAAGGCAATTTAGGTGAACTGCTTGTCTCTTTATGGCATCGAATTTTAATTTATTCCAAATAAAGGAGTGTTACAGTGGTACTACTTGCAGAAAACAAAGAGGAGATGATTGAAAAATTCAAGCTCCATGAGTCCGACACCGGTTCACCTGAAGTTCAGGTGGCTATTTTAACCCACAGGATCAGCTATCTGACCGATCATTTGAAGACCCATAAAAAAGACCACCATTCAAGGCGTGGGCTTTTAATCCTGGTCGGTCGGCGCAGAAGTCTTCTGGATTATCTCAAGAAAAAAGATATTAACAGATATCGTTCATTGATCGAGAAGCTCGGACTCAGAAGATAAGATGGTCTTTTTAAACCGGTTTTTGATGCGCTTTGGGTCAAAAACCGGTTTTTGTTTTAAGCAGGGCGGTACAAGACGGGAACGGCTTTTATATAAGTTCGCATCTTTGCTATCAAATCAACCTTGGCATGCAATGAGGTGTTTGATGGTAAATATGCGGGTTTATTATATGTAAGCGCTTTTCCTACCTTATGCCGCCCGATCTATTTTTTAGTTTATCAGGAGAATTTATGGAAAAAGTTGTTTCAGCCGATATCGGCGGCAAAGAATTAATAATCAGTACAGGAAAAATTGCCAAACAGGCCTCCGGGTCTGTGATGGTGCAGTATGGCGAGACCGTGGTGCTTGTAACGGCAGTGGCCTCCAAAGACCCCAAAGAGGACATCAGTTTTCTGCCATTGTCCGTTGAATACCAGGAAAAGATTTATGCGGCCGGCAGAATTCCGGGGAACTATTTCAGACGGGAAATCGGCAGGCCTTCGGAACATGAGACCTTAAATGCACGTCTCATTGACCGGCCCATCCGTCCCTTGTTTGAAGATGGCTATAATTTTGAAACCCAGGTGATCGCAACTGTTATGTCCACGGACAAGTTGTGCGAACCGGGCATTCTTGCCATGATCGGGGCCTCTGCTGCCCTTGAAATTTCAGACATCCCCTTTGATGGCCCCATTGCCGGTGTTAAGGTGGGACGGGTCAACGGACAGTTTATTGCCAACCCCACACCTGCACAGATGGAACAAAGTGATATTGATCTGACCGTGGCCGGTTCCAAAACCGGTGTGGTCATGGTGGAAGGCGGCGCTGACATCGTATCTGAAAAGGATATGCTGGATGCCATTTTCTTTGGCCATGAAGCCATGCAGCCTGCTATTGCCATGCAGGAAGAGCTGAAAAGCACCGTGGGAAAGACCAAACGGGAATTTATTGCACCGGAAAAGGATGAGGCGCTTGCTGCCAAGGTCCAAGATTGGGCCTGGGACAAGATTCATGAAAAGGTTCAGATCAAAACAAAAATTGAGCGTCAGAACGCCTTGCGTGAACTCAAGGATGACGCTGTTGCCCAGTTTGAGTCTGAGTATCCGGAGCAAATTAAAGATATCAAGGAATTTTTCGGTAAAACCGTTAAAAACGTATGCCGGGATATTGTGCTCAAGGAAAACAAACGCATTGACGGTCGCGCCTTTGATGAGGTCCGCCAGATCACCTGCGAAGTGGGCTGTCTGCCCCGGCCCCATGGTTCGGCTTTGTTTACCCGCGGTGAAACACAGGTTCTGGGCGTACTTACCCTGGGTTCCGGACTGGACGAGCAGCGTCTGGAGACCCTGGAATCCAATAATGAGACCCGGGCATTTATGCTTCATTACAACTTTCCTCCCTATTCCGTTGGCGAAGTGAAACGTCCGGGTGGGCCGTCTCGCCGGGATATCGGCCATGGAAACTTGGCCCACAGGGCATTGAGCCGGGTTATTCCACCCCATGATGAATTCGAGTATACCATCCGTCTGGTGGGCGAAGTCATGGAATCCAACGGGTCCTCATCCATGGGAACCGTATGTTCCGGGTGCCTGGCGCTGATGGATGGCGGTGTGCCCATTAAAGCCCCGGTCTCCGGCATCGCCATGGGTCTGGTATCCGATGAAAATAATACGGTTGTGCTTTCCGATATCCTTGGGGACGAGGACCATTTCGGTGACATGGACTTCAAGGTTGCCGGTACCAAAGAAGGCATTACCGCCCTGCAGATGGACATCAAGATCAAAGAATTGTCCAAACAGATTATGGAAGACGCTTTGAACCAGGCCAATGGCGGCCGCCTGCACATTTTGCAGAGAATGCTGGATACCCTGGATCAAGCAAGGACGGAGATCTCACCCCATGCGCCCAAGATCGTATCCGTTCAGATTAACAAGGACAAGATCCGGGATATCATCGGCCCGGGCGGCAAGGTGATCCGGGCTCTCCAGGCCGACACCAATACCACTATAGAAGTGGATGATGACGGTATTGTGAAAATCGCCGCTGAAAATGAAGACGATTCCGCCAAGGCTGTGGCCATGGTCAAGGATATTGCCATGGATCCGGAGATCGGTGCCATCTACGAAGGGGCTGTGGTTAAGATCACGGACTTTGGCGCCTTTGTAAACATCAAGTCCGGTACGGACGGTCTGGTTCATATTTCGGAACTGGCAGACTACCGGGTTAAGAAAGTCACCGATGTGGTCAAGGAAGGCGAAGTGATCAAGGTTAAGGTGCTGGATATCACCCGGGACGGAAAAATCAAGCTTTCCTATAAAGCCGCTAAAAAAGATGCAGAAAAAGCCGGAAAATAGCGCATTCTGCCTGTGTCCTCTTGCCAGCGGCAGCAAAGGGAACGCTATATTCGTATCCACACCGGATACTGCCGTGCTTGTTGATGCAGGGCTTTCAGGTATAGAGATTCAGCGTCGAATGGCCGCTTTAGGCCGGACGCCGAATGAACTGAAAGCCATCATCATCACCCACGAGCACACCGATCACGTTAAGGGGGCAGGGGTGTTGAGCCGCAGGTTCAATATTCCTGTCTATGTGACCTCCGATACCTTTAATGCCTGCAAGGGCTTGGGCAAAATTGACCAGCTCAACTTTTTTGAATGCGGAGCTGCCTTCGACATCGGCTCCCTGGCAGTCAATCCCTTCTCCATCAGCCACGATGCCTGCGATCCTGCAGGCCTTACCTTGCAACACCAGGGAAAAAAGATCGGCATTGCTACGGATCTCGGGGTAGTCACAAATCTTGTGCGAACCCATTTGAGCCATGCCAATGCCCTTTATATTGAAGCCAACCATGACCCGGAAATGTTAATGACAGGCCCTTATCCCTGGTATCTGAAGCAGCGCATCCAGTCGCGAACCGGCCATCTTTCCAACCAGGATGCCAGGGATCTGGTAGCGCAAGTTTCTCACAAGAATCTTGACCATGTGGTGCTTGCCCATTTAAGTGAAGAAAATAATTGTCCTGAAAAAGCATCCGCAGAGATGTCTAAAAATCTTGACCCTTTGTCCACGGCACTGCATGTTGCCGGCCCGGACCAACCCGGGGAAATGATCTGGCTATAATTCAACGCGTTGTGGTTTTCATAGAAAGACTGCCAGGATAAAGTAACAGATTGGCAGAAAGTATAGAATACCGCGTATCATGGCAGAATATTTTTTTTGTCTTGTAAACACCACAATACATAATCCAACAAAGACGGACGCCCCCCTGAACCCCATGGAAAGATAGCTCCAGCGCAAAATTGTTGTGCTAAAACCCGCTTGTACAATACAACCGGATAGAATGAGGACGGCAAGTGTGCATAACCGGACGATGAACAGGCTGTGCTTTGGTTCTTTTGTGAACAGGTGTCGAATTCCATCCATATAAACATTGGTCGTAACCCCAAGGACAAGTCCTGCACCAGTGCCCAGGACTGCAAGCAACAACACGGCAGAGCAAAAAGCGGCGATTGCCGGGGGCAGGGTATACTGGAAGAAAAAGGGTAATGCCTGGGCACTTTGGCCATCAAGTTCCGGACAGTTAGCCCGAAGAAAAAGACCCACAATAATACCTAAAATGCCTATGGGAGGAATGATAACGGCGGTAAGAAAAGCACCGTTTCTGGCCTCTTTTATGGTTTTAGCTGAAAAAATGGCCTGCAGGTAAATCTGGGTGGATAAAACGCCGGTGACCATGGAGACGATATCAATGGTCGTTGTGCCAAAACCATTGGAGAAAAAATTTAGAAAATCAGTATCTTTCGGCAGTTGAGATAGAATGTTGCCAAGGCCCTGGCCTTTGATAAGTGCAATAACCGTGCATACGATCATGATGCCGTACAGCAGGAAAAATTTGATTTTGCCCACTATGCCGGCACCGGAAATTCCGCCTGAAATGACAAAAAAGCCCATGAGGGCCACGGTAATTAATAAAGAGACAGGCAGCGGAAAGTGAAATACCGAGGTCAGGATGGCAATGGCGGCCAGGTACTGGGCAATAATATGGATAAACATGCCGCAGGAATTGAGCATGGAACAGTAATATTGAAAGTGGGTGCCAAAGTATTTGCCGAGCAGTTCGGAAACGGTTGTGACCTGCTCTCGTCTTAATGCTGTTGCAAAAAAGCATCCCAGGATAAAGCAGGAGATACCGCTGCCCAGGGTAAAAATCCAGGCGCTTATGCCATGGTCATAGGCCGATTGAACTGTCCCGATGGTTGAGACGCCACCGACCAGCGTGCCGATAATTACCCAGGATACCTGGGTGGTAGAAAGGGATCTGCCTGCTACGGAGAAATCCGAACCACTGACCATGCGCCTTTGATTTTTTAAAACCAGGGCGCCAAAAAGAACAAATGCGCCGACAAATACCACTGCGTATGTTAACTGTCCCAATCCGATTCTCCTCACTACTGCAGTGTCCTTTAAACCGGACCCAGTTTGAAAATTTTAAAAACGCAGTTCTACGCCTGATCAACACATAAAGCAATGGAAGAATCGGATTTTTAATCTTTTTGTTTTTTCGTCTGCCATCATAACATTGTTGATGAGCAAACACGAACTAACGAAAATGTGATTATGCGTAACTGCATAATTGGGGTATTTTATAAGCCCTGTCAGCCCGGTGAAATGATCTGGCTAAAGCCTAAAGGCCATGGTATATTTTTGCCTGCCAATAATTTTGAAGTTATAAACAGTGGGTTGTGAAATGATGCGTTATGCTTTGATCCTCATTGTACTGATGTCGGTTTTTTTTATTGCAGGTTGCAATCTGATAGCCCCTGAGCCTGTGGCGGAGATGTCCGTTGAGATTCCTGACGCCTATGTTTATCAGGCAGATACCGCAACGCCCCGAAGCGGTGAAGAAAATCCGGAGAGCGGTTGGTGGCTTGCGTTTGACGTTGATGAGCTCAGTGAACTGATCCGGACAGGTCTTGGCGCCAATCATGATTTAAACGTGCTTAAAGCCCGGGCTGACCAGGCCCTGGCTGATGTGAAACGCGAAAAGTCAAATTTGGGCCCCACCCTTGATTATTCCCTTGGCGGTGAACAAAATTACTCCCAATCTAAAACCCGGGATCAGTATAGTTCTTCTTCGGACCATAATCACAGCTACTCGGCCTCCCTGAATGCCGGCTATACCCTGGACCTGTGGGGGAAAAACCGCGCCGATGTCAATGCAAGAGCGTTGGAATACCTGGCTACGCTACAGGATTTGGAGGACGGGGCCCTGACCCTGTCCACCGATATTGCCGATACCTGGGTGGATATTGTGTCCGTACGGACCCGTATGCAGGTGCTTACCCGGCAGATAGAAGCCAACCAAATGACGTTGAACTTGCAGGAATTGCGCTATCTTAACGGCATGGCCATGGCCCTGGATGTGTCCCAGCAGCGACAAGCCCTGGCCCAGGTGCGTTCTGCCATGCCCTTGCTTGAAAAAGAGGAAAAACAACTGGTCAATGCCATGGGCCTGTCTTTGGGCCAGACACCCGGGACGCCTGTGGCGGTGTCCACCACAGATCTTCCCCAAACCTTTCTGGCACCCCAGCCCGGCATCCCTACTGACCTGCTTGAAAACAGGGCCGATATCCGGGCCGCCCGGATGCGCCTTGAAGCGGCTGCCCTGGACGTGGAAGCGGCTAAGGCCGATCTGTTGCCGGAACTGACCCTGTCTGCCTCGGCGGCATTTTCCAGCGGAACCCTGGACCTGCTGTTCCAGAATTGGGTGATCTCCCTGGGCGCTGCCCTGGCAGGCCCCCTGTTGGACGGGGGGAAACGCAAAGCCGAAATTGAACGCACCCGGGCCGTGGTTCGTGAAGAGGTTAATACCTATGCTAAAACCGTTGCCAATGCCATTTACGAGGTGGAAGATGCCCTGGTGGCCATTGACCGCCAGAAAGCCTATATTGAACTTTTAGAGCAGCAGCTTGCGGCTGTCAAGGTGACCCTGCAGGACGCCCGGGTTCAGTACCTGAACGGCCAGAGCAGTTACCTGAACTATCTTTCGGCCTGGGCTTCCATGGAGAGCCTGGAACGTCAGCTGGTCAGCGAGCAGGCAACCTATGTCAAGGAACGGATTGCACTTTATAAAGTAACAGGCCGGCGAGGTGCGTTTTTTAAAGCCACCCCCGCTACAAGATAATAAACTACAACAAACAATGAAATTAAAGGCATCAACAATGAAGGGCTAAAATGGGCGCCGCAGGCGCTTCGCCCTCTTGTTTCTCGTATCTTGTCTCTATTTTCATGAAAATACCGGAGCCAAGTGATTTATGAACCAGACTGCTTCACACACTTCCCTGGGTGTAACCCTTTTGAAAATTATTCTGCCTGTGTGCCTGATTGCCCTCGGTATTGCCGGATTTTGGTACTACAAATCAAAAGCCGTGAAAGTCCAACGCAAACCTGCTGAGAAAACTGCTCCGGTGGTGGATGTCATGAAGGTGGATCCTGATCGGGTCATCGCACAGATCCGGGCCATGGGTACGGTCCAGCCGGACAAGGAAGTGGTCATTAAATCCCAGGTGGCCGGCACGGTCATCCAGGTGGCCCCGGAATTTGTCCAGGGGGGATTGATTCGCAAGGGGCGGACCATGGTCCGGATTGATCCGGCTGACTATACGCTTGCCGTGAGCAAGGCGCAAAGCGCATTGGCCCAGGCCCAGGCTGATTTTGAAATTGAAAAGGGCCAGCAGCAGATTGCAAAAGAAGAGCTTAAGCTTATGTCCACAATGTCGCCCAATGAGATACAGGCGACCAGCCTGGTGCTCAGAAAACCCCAGCTTGAGCAGGCCCGGGCTGCCGTGGCAAGTGCCCAAAGCGATCTTGAAGCCGCACGCCTGGACCTGGAACGAACCAGAATAACAGCCCCCTTCCATGCCCTGGTATTGTCCAAAGAGGTGGATAAAGGGGCCATGGCCGCAGTCCAGGGAACCCTTGCTTCCCTGGTGGACGTGGCCTGTTACCAGGTGGAAGTCCAGGTGCCCCTGGACCGCCTGGATCGGATCCGGGTCCATGAAACCAAAGGCAGTCCGGCCCGTATCCGCTCCCTTTATGCCGGCCGTGAGTGGGAAGGGCGTGTGGTGCGGACCACCGGCGCCGTTACCGAGCAAAGCCGCATGGCAGGCGTGATTATTCAGGTGGATGACCCCTTGGGGCTTGGGCCTGCCAAAGGCCGTCCGGCCATGCTGTTAGATGATCACGTGGAAGCAATCATTGAAGGCCAGGCCTTTGACCATGTGTTTTCCCTGCCCCGGACCCTGGTCCGGGAGGATTCCAGTTTATGGATATATAATGACGGGCGCCTGGAGATCCGCAAGGTGGCCCCCGTGTGGATTGAAAATGACCGGGTGTTTGTTCAGTCCGGACTTTCCCCGGGGGACCTTGTGGTATCTTCTGATCTTTCCGCGCCAGTGCCGGGCATGGCCTTGACCCTTGCGTCACAGGAGAGCCGATAATGTCTGAACACAACCCGGGTTCTCCCGGTCCTTCAGGACACGGCCCAAGGGGTGCCATCGCCTGGATGGCCGGCAACACCGTGGCCGCCAATCTGCTCATGGCGGTTTTTCTTGTGGGCGGCCTTTTTATGGGCGTTAATATCAAACAGGAGGTGTTCCCCGAATTCTCCCTGGATACGGTGAGTATTTCAGTGGCCTATCCCGGGGCCAGTCCCGAAGAGGTGGAGTCCGGTATTATCCTGGCTGTGGAAGAGGCGGTGCGGGACCTTGAAGGCATTGATGAGATAACATCCCAGGCTTTGGAAGGCCGGGCGTCGGTCACCATAGAAGCGCTGGACGGGGCTGATGTCACCCGGTTGTGGCAGGAGATCAAAAGTGAGGTGGACCGGATTGACACCTTTCCCGATGAGGCGGAAGACCCGGTGATCACCATCACCTCCCGGCAGCGGGAAGTGGTGCGTCTGGCCCTTCACGGCAACGCGCCGGAAACCACCATGCGCGATCTTGCCGACGATATCAGGGACAGGTTTTTGTCCGACCCTGCAATCACCCAGGTGGAGCTTGAAGGCGTCAGGGAGCGTGAGATCCTGGTGGAGATCTCCACCAATACCCTGCGGCGTTACGGCATGACCCTGTCCGATGTGGCGGATGCCGTCTCCACGGCCTCGGTGGAGCTGGGCGGTGGTGCCATTAAATCCGGTGGCGGGGATATCCTGCTGCGCGTCAAATCCCGCAAAGACTATGCCCTGCAATATGAAAAACTACCCATCCTCACCCGGGAGGACGGATCTCAATTGGTGTTGTCCGACATTGCCAAGGTCAGCGAAGGCTTTGAGGATTCGGAAGAATGGGCTTCATTTAACGGCGAACGGGCCGTCACCATTGCGGTTTACCGGGTGGGCAAACAAACCCCCACCCGAGTGGCTGAGGCCACCAAAAAGATGCTGAAAATCATTAATGAGGACCTGCCCGAGGGGATTCATTTAAGCATTGTCAGGGATCTGTCCGAAATTTTTGCCCAAAGGGCGGATCTATTGCTGCGCAACGCCTATATGGGACTTGGCCTGGTGTTCTTGTGTCTGGCCTTGTTCCTTGAAATCCGTCTGGCCTTCTGGGTCAGTCTGGGTATCCCCATTTCATTTTTAGGATCTTTTATTTTTTTGTCCGCAACCGATTTTACCATCAATATGGTCAGCATGTTTGCCTTTATCGTTACGTTGGGTATTGTGGTGGACGATGCCGTGGTAGTGGGGGAAAATATCTATCATTGCCGCCGTCAGGGCATGAAGTTTCTGGAGGCTTCCATCCAGGGGGCAAAAAGCATTGCCGTTCCCGTATTTTTTTCAGTGGTCACCAATATGGTCACCTTTATGCCCATCATGTACATCCCGGGCATCATGGGCAAGATATTTAAAACCATGCCCCTGGTGGTGGTGGCTGTGTTTGGTGTCTCCTTGATTGAGAGCCTGTTGATCCTGCCGGCCCATTTAAGTCATGGCAGCCGTCCTTTGTTTTTCCCCTTAAATGTCTTTGAAGCCTGGCAGGCAAGATTCTCTGAAAAATTTGAAACCGTTATCAAATCCGTATATGGCCGGATTTTGTCCGGACTGCTTTCCTGGCGGTATACGGTAC
Source organism: Desulfobacter curvatus DSM 3379 (assembly GCF_000373985.1). Lineage (GTDB taxonomy): Bacteria > Desulfobacterota > Desulfobacteria > Desulfobacterales > Desulfobacteraceae > Desulfobacter > Desulfobacter curvatus. The sequence continues at coordinate 37,095 of NZ_KB892901.1, read as the reverse complement.
TTGCCTTAGGAGCTGCCCTGTTGCTGATTACCTTTGGATATGTAAAATCCGGGAAAATGGGCATGGTTTTGTTTCCAAAAGTTGAATCCGATTACGCCTTTTGTGAAATTTATCTGCCCTATGGCACGCCTGAAAGCAAGGTCCGGCAAATGGAAATCCGCCTGGTGGCATCGGCCCAAAAGACCGTGGATGAAAATGGAAAGCAGGAGTTGTCCACGGGAATTTTTTCCCAGGTCAGTGAGAACAATATCCAGGTGAGGATTTATTTGACGCCTCCCGAGGTGCGCCCGATATCAACCTCCGAGGTGACCCGGATCTGGCGGGAAAAAACCGGCCGGGTTGCCGGTGTTGAGACCATCTCCTTTGAATCCAACCGGGGCGGGCCCGGTTCCGGCAAGGGGCTGACCATTGCCTTGAGCCACCGGGATGCGGATATTTTGAACCGGGCCGGGGAAGACCTTGCCCAGCAACTGGGTGAATACCCCATCGTATCGGACATTGATGACGGATCTGCCCAGGGAAAACGGCAGTTTGACATCACCCTGACCCCTGCCGGTCACCGTATGGGACTTACCCCGGGAACCATTGCCCGCAAAATTCGAAATGCTTACCAGGGGATTGAGGCCGTGAAAAACCAAAGGGGAAGAAATGAGGTTACGGTCAGGGTGCGGATTGCAGACGATGAGCGCATTTCCGAAACCGCATTTGACAATTATGTGCTCAATACCCCAAACGGGGAGATCATGCTCCGGGATGCCATCGAAACTATCAAAGGAAGGGCTTATACCGAAATCAGCCGGAGCAACGGACGGCGGGAAATTGAGGTCTCGGCCAATGTTACCCCCCAGTCGCAGTCCGAGAATATTATCCGGGATATGGAGCAGGAGATTCTGCCGTCACTGATGAAGCAGTATCCGGGCCTGTCATACGAATTCAAGGGTAAACAGGCGGATATCAAGGAGAGTGTGACCGCGCTGGTCAAAGGCCTGGCCCTGGCGTTATTCTGTGTGTTTGCGCTGCTGGCCATTCCTTTTAAAAGCTATTTTCAGCCTTTGATCATCATGCTTTGTATTCCTTTTGGCGTGATTGGGGCTGTGGCCGGCCATATTATCATGGGGTATTCCCTTTCGGTTATGAGCCTGTTTGGCCTTGTGGCCATGGCCGGCGTGGTGGTCAATGACTCTTTGGTGCTCATTGATTTTGCCAACCGGCTTGTGCGTGGGGGCATGCCCGTGGCGGCCGCGGTTAAGGCTGCCGGGATACAGCGGTTCAGGCCCATTCTTTTGACGACCTTAACCACCTGCGGAGGTCTGGCGCCGATTATCACGGAGACGTCGCGCCAGGCAAAGTTTTTGATTCCCATGGCCATCTCCCTGGGGTTCGGTATTTTTTTTGCCACGCTGATTACCTTGGGGCTTGTCCCCTGTCTTTACCTGATATTAGAGGACATCAAAGATTTATTTAAAGATAATAAGGGGTCGTCTTTATGACCAAGGTGGCACTTTGTGCCTGTCCGAATTATGAGGCGGGGAATGTGGCTTCTGCTGTGGAGCGGGCCGTGGCGTTGTGTGGGGGCATGGAAACGTTTGTCCGTCCGGGACAGCGTGTGTTGCTCAAACCCAATATGCTCAGTGCCGCGCCTTTGGCGCAGCGGGTGACCACTGATCCAGCCGTAGTACGTGCCGTGGGAAAATTGGTGTTGAAGGCAGGGGGACAGGTCGTCATCGGAGACAGTCCGGCCATTGACAAGGTATCCCGTATTTCCCGGGTTACCGGCATGAAAGATGTGGCTGCCGAGCTTGGGGCGGATCTGATTGAGTTTTGCCGCCCCTCCTTGGCTAAAACGCCCGATGGCTCTATATACCATGCCCTGGAACTGGAAGAGACCGCACTGGCCGCTGATGTGGTCATCAATTTGCCCAAGCTCAAGACCCATTGCATGATGCTTTTAACCATGGGGGTTAAAAATCTTTTCGGAATGGTGGTGGGTCCGCGGAAAAGCCAGTGGCATATGCATGCCGGGGCAGACCGAATCATGTTTGCCGATCTTTTGCTGGATATCTGCCGCACGGTCAAGCCGGCCCTGACCATCCTTGACGGTGTCTGGGGCATGCAGGGCCGGGGACCCAATAACGGCACACCCTGCCATTTAGGCTTTCTGGGGGCCTCCTGTGATCCCCTGGCCATGGATTTGGCCCTGGCGCCTCTACTGGGTGCGCATCCGGCAAGCTTTCCTTTGTATAGTGCTGCCGTTCGCAGGGGGCTTGTCCGATCCGATGGGTCTGATACCCAGATGGTTGGTGACGATCCAAATGGATTAATCCCCCAAAATTTTCAATTGCCGGTACTGGAATCGGCCATGCTGGTGCCAAGGTTTATGTCCGGGCCAATGCGCAAGCACCTGACCTCCCGGCCGGTTCAAGACCCTGGCCTGTGCCGGGACTGCGGCAAATGTGCAGCAGTCTGTCCACCGGGAAGCCTTCGGTTCGAGGAGCCCCGTCACGCTGTCATTGATCATCTGACCTGTATCCGCTGTTATTGCTGCCAGGAGGTCTGCCCGGCCAACGCCATTCATTTCAAAACCGGCGCGCTGGTGGGCATTGTCGAGCGGTTGCGCGCTATAATGCCCCATTGAAAATTTGAAATGCTTCGCCTACACAATACTTTTGCTATTGAATACTGTTTTGAAATAGGCTTGGGTGAGAATAAATACCATCATTGTGGTCTAGTCAAAATTTCGAATTGAGAGGAATCGAAAACCCCGTGATACACGTAATATTGCTCGCTGGTTTGAGGATTTACAAAGTGTGGAAGTACAGGGATAGTCTGCGGTAGTCGTTCACCCCAGAATGGACTCTGTTTTTGAGGTAGTCTGCTCTATCTATGTTATTTTTAGCCTGCCAAAATAGACCTCTTTTCAATCCATATTTTGACAGTGAATTTTCTAGCCGAATGAAAAAAGTCCAGGCACAAGATGCGTGACCAATGTATTTTCGATCATGGCATGGGTCCTTTTTCCTGTAATACGGCAAGATCCTCTTTAGTGGTCAGCAGAGTCCATCCACCTTTTTCGGGGTGCACGGGATACCGGGACGCATATTTGTCGACCGGAATGGCACTGAGGGCTCTTGTCTGGTCGATCATCAGTACGAAACTGCCAGACTGTCCCGGTTTTTGCGGAATGGCCGCCACAGTCCAGGCTTTGGTGTAATCTATAGTAACAGGCGCCTGCTTCCCGGAGATTCTGCGCTGCCTGACATCTATGAAATAGTACCCGTCCACGATTTTGGTTGTCCCCACGGCAACGGCCAAAGATTCAGGAATCAGATTTAAGTTAACTGGGCGGCCTCCACGATCTACTGCCTTCCACAAATGGGTTAAAAATACGGCATACAATTTGCGACCCACGATTTCCCGGCTCTTTTCATAATAGGCGTTTTGTGCCGTAAAGATCTCTTTTAGATGGTCATAGGCAGCCATTTCATTTTTTCTCATCCGGGACAGGGTGACGGTGTCGTTTGAAAAAAAAGTGGTATAAGCCAAAAAAAGTCCTGCACAGATAAATCCCACAAAAATAGTATTGATAACGATGCCCGGCAGCTTGACAAAAGCGTGTTCCCGGCGGTTCTGTAGTTTGTGTCGGTTAATCATCGTCTTTTTTACCAAAATTCTTTGCCAGCTGATCATAGGATTTGAGCCATTCGATCAATTTTAAATCATCAATCTGGGTCAGATCCAGACCCTGGTAATACAAGGGGTTGGTTAACAGGTAGGGCTCAGGATCGCTTAGGGGATAGGCCAGGCAGCCTTTTGCCAGGTCCGCCACCCTGGTCTGCCTGGGGTAAAATTCAACATTTGTCTGACAGTGGTTTAGATAAAACAAGGTCCCCAATGATGTGCAAAGGACCAAGCCAAAAGCAAAATTTAGACCTGTGGCCAACAGTCGCCGCTTAAACCGGCCTGTGGCGGCACTGAAAAGAAAACTGCCGGTCACAGCCGCCAGTCCGTAGTAAAACAGGTAGTTTAAAGGCCCGGATCCGGGCGACCCTGATTTCAGATGCAGATAAAGGGGCAGCGGATAGATGCCGTCACTGTTCACAAGCTGGTGTGCATTGTCAAGGTGTTGGGGGGTAACAGCCCCAAAATGAAAGATCAGTACCCATACGCCTGCAACCACAGCTCCTGCAGCCAGATGCCTGAATCCAAACCAGCGTCCGGGCCGTTGAACGTACCAGGTGACCGTTAGGATCAACAGGACAATGCAAAGCAGCGTGCCTGCACCGATCCTTAAAAATTTGATCTGCCACATCAGCCGGGTCTCTTTTTCAAGCCGGGATACCGGCATATACAGATCCATGGCGGGCTTCAAGGTCAGGGCATGCCTGAACGCCTTCCAGGCCGCAAAGGGCTGGTCACAAACCTTGTGGGTCAGGCCCAGTGTATAATACAATTCGTGAAGCCCGTAATAATCGGGGCGGGATTTGATTATACTGCTGAGTGTATTGATATTCTGCCGGAGTCTTCGGGCCTGGGACGGGTTGCCCACGATTCGGCGTGTGAAGGTCAACTGCTTCATTTCCCGGATTTTCGGAAACAGGGCTGTCTCTTGTTTTCTAAGGGTTTCCCATTGGTCCAGCTGGTGTTGGGCGTCCTGGGAAACTTTAACTGAGTTCATGTTTTTCCAAGGTGACAGGGCGCGTTTCAACACCTGGGATGCCCGTTGAAAATCTCCGACCTGGTCTGCATAAAATCCGGCAAGGGCAAGGCTTGCTTGAAGTCGTTCCTGCTCTGATGCGGTTTTCTCTGCGGCGGCCCTGCGCAAAATATTTACCCCGTCCTGGAACTGTCCGGCTGTAAACTGCTTTTGCGCGTCATCCAGGACAGAGGCAGCTCCGGCGGTTCCCCCCGGGAGGATCAGCAGGATTAGAGCCAGGGAAACAATATACTTAAACATCACGTGGGCTTTCGACGTCATCGGTACCGGATATCTTTTCGTGCACATCAACAGGATCCGTGTGAGACAAAGGGCTTTTGTCCTTAACAAAGTGAGGCAGTATCAGACTGGATATGGCTGCCGTGCCAAAGGCCACACCGATCATAGACAGAGGCAGCACAAAAATAATGCTCCCCATGGAGGATGAGTTGGGATTATACCCGTGTTTCACCCTTAAAATTGAACCTTTCATATAAGGATTCCATAAAATTTAAGGAAGCAGCACCTTAAGGCACCGCTTCCTTATTAAATTTTTAAAATTTGTCCGTGCCGTTAAAGAAAGAAGAGCCGGGCGGCCGGACAGAATCGCTCCAGGCTCTTTTTCAGGCATTACAATAATTTATTCAGTTGCACATCTTGCACGCGTACAGCTTTTCATAAGCATTCTTGCATCTCTTATCGTAATTGTGCCGTCACCATCAATGTCGCACGCCTCACATACGGAAGCAGATGCGCGCAGGTGGGATCTGATCCTAGCAATATCATCCTTGTCAACATCACCGTCTTCATCCAAATCACCTTCTATGGTATAGTAGACGGTTAATTGAGGCCGGTCGCTCTGGGTCGCTGTCTCTGAGGCGTAGAAATCCCAGCCGTCGGTGGAGGAGTTGATGATACCCCATCCATAGTTGGGGACTCCGGCAGCCCAGGCTTTAACGGACTCTGTAACATCAATATATGTCAATTCGCCGGAGGACGGTGAGCCGGCCGTTGCTTCAGCCTCGGCTGTCGCTTCAGTGCCGTCAGGGGAAACCCCATCACCGCCCAGTGCGCTCCAGGTACACGCTTCGGGCCAGTCGGTCAGCATCCTGTAAAAGGATTGGGTGCCGTCCGAGCTGCTGGTGGTAAGCACCTGGAGTTCCGCACTGACAATTTCAGCGTTATCGGGAATGGATGCAATAAGGTTTTTAAATTTCACCATGCCGTGTACGACACCGCCGTCGGCCATATCCACACTCACGGATTCGGTGCCGTCAAACGCTGAGTCCGGGGATGCTGACCGAATTTCCATATCAAGGGTGCCGTCATAACCGTCCCGGCCGGTCTGGAAGACAACTTTCAGGCGGGGGTCAGTAAGGGTCGCAACGCTACACACACCGGTATAATTGGAATACCCAAAGATATTTCTGGCGCGCATTCTGAATTTATAGGTTGTTCCATCCTGGAGTCCGCTCAGCTCATAGGATTCAAGTTCCGGCTGAATCTGGCTGCTGAGGATTTCCCAGTCACCATCTCCAATTTTACGCTCAAGTTCAATCTTTTGAACGGATTCCGTGGATGTATTTGCCCATGTCAGGACGATCTCAGTGTAAGAGACAGCCTCTCCAGACAAGTCGGCGGGGGCTGTGGGCACATCACCGGAATAGGTGTTGCGGGTGAAGGGAAGCTGGATTTCAGTGCCGAAATAAGGGGCGTCCGCGAAAACGATGTTTTCAGGGATGGCCGTATATTTATTCTCTTCGGTCAGGCTTTCCACATCAGGCACCTGGGATACGGTGTCACCCGAGGTTTCACCTTCAGCACAGTTGTCATAGTAGCAGTTCTTTTTGCCGGTAATAACGGTTCTGATGGACAAATACGCCTCTTGGGTGCCTGTGGCCGGATAGACATGGATCCACTTAAACTGGTTAAAGGAATCACTGTCAAGGGTCCAGGGTTTGTCGTCGTTGTGGTCTCTGGGGCTTGCACCCCAGCTGCCTTCACCCAGGTAGAACGTACCGTTTTCCTCGTCAATTTTAAAGTCCTGAAAGCACGTGTCATCCGTGTCGTCACAGGGTGCCAGGGGAAAGGTCAGTTTGTGCATGTGGGAGTCGGCATCACAGGATATATCCATCCCGTAGGTGTAAAACAGATTTGCCCAGGCATTAATCAGGGTGGGGTTTTCAGCTTTGCCTGCTGTATGGGGGTGCAGGGGTTTGTGATATCCACACGTCTTAAACGTTACATCCTGACTTGCATAAAGCTCATCGGCCAGCCATTGGTTCATACTTTCAAAGGCTGTTGCATAGGTATCGCCGTTCTGCAGCTCGGAGTTCAGGGCAAACACCTTGAGCAGGTTACCGCCGAAGGTCAGCGCATAAAAGTTATACATATAACCGTTGGTTTCCGGGGTGTCGAATAACTTGTGCAACACCTCGTAATCCCCGTTTTCATGGTTGCCGTGAACGGCAATGATGGGGATAAGCCGGCCGTCTTCGGTGGTGGTCTGTTCGGACCAGTTGGTCAGCCAGTCTGCCCAGGCGTTTGCATCTGTGCCGTCCCCGCTGTTGTAGTCCCCGCTGAATAGAACAAACAAGGGGCGCAGCTTGGCCACCATCTGGTTTGAATACTGGCCGGCCAGGTAGGCATCGCCGGTGCTTTTGGTGTCACCGCCGGCAATGTAGGCAAAGGGCTCGGGGGAATCCGGGGCGGTTAAAAAGCAGTACCGTTTGCTGGTGTTCAGGCTGTCCTGGATCACAAAGTAAACCATGGTGTTGGGTGCAAGGCCCGTAAACGCTGCAAACTGGGTGTTCATGTCATAGGCGCTGACGGTTTTGTAAGGTGCCAGGGTATTGGGATAGGCACTTGCATCCCGGCCATGGTCGGTGGTATCCCATTTTACAACCGGGTTTTCACCGTCCAGCTGGTCCCAGCTGACCACCATGGTGGTGGCGGGATCCGCATTCCAGCTTGCTCTGATTTTTCCAATGGAGGGGCTCTCTTCTTCCCCGATAAATTTTACCACCAGGGTGGGCCGCTGCCCGGTGTTATCCCCTGCGCCGTCAAAGGATTCTGCGGTGCGCTGGCCGGTGCCTTCAAGGATAAAAACCATGTTGTTGCCGCCGTACCAGTCGGTGCGGTTGACAATTTCCTGAACAATGGGGGTCAGATCGCTGGTTCTCTGATCCTCACCCGCCGCTTGTTTGACAGTCCACATGGGGATGTCGTTCCACTCAACACTTGCGGACGTTCTTGTTCTTGAAGAGATATCATAAAGTGTATTTGAAAACGCTTCGGGGTAAGCGTTGGCTTCACCTGTAATGGTCACATTGAAGGGATCTGCATTTTTATCTTCTTCATCCACGTTGAACTGGATAAAGGCGCTCTGGATTTCAGCCCCCTGGGGGATGGAAACGCCTCTGAAGCGGATACCCACAGTCTGGTTCCGGCTGGGATCATCTTCATGATCCATGACAATTTCAAGATCAGAACTGTCGATATCCATGACACCTGCACCATCATCACCCTCTTCGGCGTCGTCGGCAGAGGATAACGGCTGGTAGGATGCGGTGGTGGCTGTTTCGATCACCAGTATCGGGGCATAGGTTTCCCCGCCGCCGTCATAGGACTCGGCGGTACGGGTACCAGTAGCTTCAAAGATGAATACGATACTCTGGCCATCGTTCCAATCCCCCCTGGCCTTGATTTCCTTGAGAATATTTGTCAGATCAGGCGTCTGCTGGTCCTTACCCTGTTCGTGGGTGACCGTCCACTCGGGTACATCCGTCCAGGCTACGGAAGCGCTTGTTTTTTCCCGTGAAGAAACAGCATAAGTCTCTTCCTGAAACTGGGGTGCGTCGCCGATGGCCTGTCCCCAGATGGTCGCTGAAAATGGAGACTGGTTTTTATCCTCATCCTGGGTAAACTGGATGTAAACTTTTGCAATTTCATCGGTTGCAGGGATGGTTACATTCTGGAACCTAACCCCGACAATCTGCTGTTCCTGGTCTTCCTCGCCAGGCTTTTCATAACCGATCTCAAGATCGGAACTGCCCGAGTCCCAGGAGCCGTCGGAGACGTACTCTTCAATATTGTCGAGTACTATCTGAGTTGTGTACATCGTTTTCTGTGCCCACACCGATGTGCTTATCAACAAACTGAAGCACAGTATGAGCAGGGTCGCTGTTGCCTTTTTCATTTCTCCTCCCAATTTACTGTTTAGTGAGCGATCTGCGACACCGTACAGCATCAATGCTTGGATTGTTTTGTTTTTTTATTAGTATTTTTTTAGGGCTTTGTTAGGGCGCAGATTCGGCGGAGGAAGGGAACCGCAGAAGTTACGTTCAACAAAACGACACATGAAATCTGCCATCATCCTCATTATTCAATATCGTTGACAGCGAAAGACTTTTCCTGTTCATTATATACAATTTCTTTGGTCTTTCCGCGCCGGATCACCGAAACCGTGATATCGGAATCCCTGTCCATACGGTCCATCATGCTTTCCAGATCTTGCGGATTTGTAATTTCAGTATCGTCCACGGCCTGGACAACATCTCCGTTTTTCAAGCCGAGGGCTTGGGCTGAGGCGCCTCGTCTGATGCCGTAAATCATCACGCCGGATTCCCGGCCATTGTCATAGTAAGTACGGGTTTTAAACAGCGGTTGTCTGGGGGCCGGTTCAATGTCGCCTGTCAGTTCTTTGACTGCATCAAGATCAATTTCTTTTTTTTTAGACGCGGCGGGTTGATGCTGTTGTTCTATGCTGGGATGAGGGCGGTTTGTACGTTTTCTGTAATTTTTCGTAAGGTTCTGGTTCACCTCTAAAATCTGATCTTGCCCATTGACCGATAATATAATTTTATTTCTTAAAATTGATTTGATTGTTCCATTTTGGATTGTATCTCCCACGTTGTACAGTGTCTGTTTTTTATTATTGGCCTCCTCTATGACAGCCCATCCTTTATTCTTTTTGCCTGGTGTTGTCACCGTACCCAAAAGGGTAATTTTAAGGTTGGTTTTTTCCAGCTGTGATATGTTTTCAAGCTTAAGGTTTTGATGCTTGTCCACCTCGACATTGAACAGATTTCGACCTGTGATGGTGCGCTGGTCATCATTTAATTTTACCGTTTGTTTTTTTAAAACGTTGGGTTCCGGCGTTTCGGGTGCAGCCGGTGAATCAGTTATCTTCTGCCCTACTTTATCCCCAGGACGGACTAAGGCATAAACCTGGAATGCCACCAGAGCGGTCAGAGCGGTCAGTATCGTGTAAAAAATAAATTTCATTATGGCTATCAATTGCCCGGCATTGTGTCGGCAGGGACGCATAAAATACCGTAGACTTCACGGCAGTTCGTTGGGAACAGACCGCTGATGAAATAAAGTAAGCAACATCCGGCCGGGATTAAAAACTATAGCTGACTTCAATGCCGTAAGTGGCGCCCACATCACGCAGGCAACCCCATTGGGCAAATGTTGGATATCCTTTGTTGTTGGTTGCGTATTCGTCATCCGTGATGTTTTTACCAAAGAGGGTTACCTTGACACCATTGAAAATCGTCCGGCTGACACTTAAGTTCACGGTTGTGAAATCCCCCACAGTGTATCCGTAACTTGAATAGGGCCCGACGTGAAGAATCGTCAAGTCGCTGCGCCAGTCACCATAATGCCAGTTAAGGCGTCCGCTGAATTTGTTTTCCGGATTTTCAGTCCCATTGTTCCCGTCCTCTTCGGTGTCCACAAAATGCGTCCATCCCAGTTCATATCCCAGGATGTCCTTGTAAAAACGGCCTTTAATGCTCAATTCAAAACCGTACAGTTCCCTGTCCTGGGAATCATATACCGTGATGTCCGTGGGATCTCCGCTAACCGGATCAAGGATGGGATCGCCATTGGAATCCGTGCTGATGGTATCCGCCGACACCTTGGCATTTTTAATGTTATAGTAAAATGGTGTTGCCGAGACCTGGATGACCTTGTTGAAATCAGCCGCCACACCCACTTCATAGCGATGTCGCTGTTCATCAGGCAGTTCGGCATCATCAACGGTTGTCAGCACATCCGGCGTCGGTGTCACATTAAACGAATAGCGCGCCGTCAATTTCCATATGGGATTGATCTGCCAGGCATTGCCCAGGGAAGCCACAAAGGCCTCATCGGTCCACTCCCCGTCAGACAGTTTTACCTGTGTGCCGTTGGACAGGTATGTATCTCCCCCATGAACAATTTTCTTTTTATCCACCCGCAAGGCTCCATCTATGAACCACCACTCTTTGATTTTATAGGCATCGGTTATATATGCCCCATAAATCTCTTCCTCCCGGGGTGAGGGAGCGCGCTCAATAAATTGAAACCAACTGACCATTTGCGTGCCGATTTTGAAGGTATTGCGATCCGTGGCAATGGAATGGGTAAGGTTCCACTCACTGGAACGGTCTTTGGCATAGTTACCGGTCGCCGATTTATCATCAATGGTGTACCTATATCCCGTGCACTCGGTTCTATTCCAGCCATAGGTCAGTGAGGTGGTATGATGTTCATTCCATGGCCGGGTCAGGTTGATGGACATCAGCAGGGTATCGATGGGATCGTATTCCCAGACATTTTCATTCAGTTCTCCGGTGTAGATGCTCTCGTGGCGTTGGATTTCTCTGGCTGCCGTGTTGTAGTAAAGTGAGAAATTAGCCAGAAGCACATCATTGTTGAAACCGCCGTTAAACAGCAAGGTATCCCCGGTATAGCCGTTGTTCCAATCGTCTCTTCCCTGGCTATGGGTCCGCTGGTATCCAGCGCTGAATGTAAAGCGGTCGTCCTGCCACGAATGGCCGGTAACCGCCGAGGCTTTGAACGTGTCATAGGAGGCGTAGCTTGCGCGGATCTGCGTGCCGTATTTTGTGTCCGGCCCTTTCTTCCGGGTCTCAATGATGATGAATCCCTGGTTGGGGGAACCTTCCTCGGCGGTACCAAACGACATCAAAGGTCCGATGGTGATCACCGATGCGTCACGTACAAATTTGATGGAATCGATCATCTCTACGGGGATATCTGAAATCATGCGCCGGGCCTCGTTTGATGTGAGATAGACCCCGTTCAGAATAACGCTGACCGCATCTCCGCGACTGAAGGAAAAGGTATGGATCCGGGCGCCTTGTTTCCACATGTTCATGCCCAGCGAATACTCGATCAGGTCTGTGACATCCCGGGGCTGGATGGCCTCAATATCTTCCCGGGTCAGGGTCTGGACGGCTTCCACGCTTTCCGGAAGATAAAAACGGCTTGAAACCTCTACCGCTTCCGGGGCCACCGTCTCCCCGATAACCGTCATGGACTCAAGTTCAGTGGTTTCTTTTTTTTCCGCTTCTTGTCCCCAGGCATTGAGGCTAAAACATTGCAAGAGAAAAATTAAAAGGACCAAGTTCCATATTCTGCTCATCATTTTCTTCCTTAGCTTAATTATCGGCATTGTTGGTTTTGGGTTTTTTCGTGGATTCAGGTACATAGACCATTTCACCGCCCTCCAGTCTGTAGCACACCCCTAACCGCTGCCCGTTGCCGCCGGCATCCTCCCGGCTCATGGTGTACTTCTCCATTTTTTTGCCATTTTTTTGTATGATCTCCATGTTGGCTTTCCCTGGATTCTTTATGATGGTGACATCATCGGTCCCCATGAGCAGTTCGGGAATGTTGAGTACATGGAAAATGCCTAAAATCAGCGCCACGGCAAACACCATGGCCACATCAAACAGGTTGGCCACACCGGACATGGGATCATCGGCATCGCTGTGGAACAACGCACTTTTACTGCGTGATCGTCTTATTGTAGAATGCGGTTTTACCATGGCTATACCCCGGGACAGATTTGCTGAAACAGGTTGTCGAGAAACGCAATATCCATTTTGTACCAGTGCTGGCGTACCACCAGGATTACCAGGCAGACCGAGCCGGTTAAAAGTCCGATCACGGTGGTGGAAAATGCCATAATCAGATTTTGGGCCATGGTTTCAAGGTTGCCTGTTGAAATGTTCATTAATGCCGGCCCCATGGGGATTAAGGTCCCCATCAGCCCCAGTACGGGCCCAAGGCGCACCCCAAGCTGAACCAGCCGGCACCTGCGGGCCGCCTCCATCTCCACATCTGTAAATACCTTTTCCAGATAGGCCGAATTTTCAGGGTGTTCACCTGCTTTTTCCAAAAAAGCAGCCACGGTTTCAGGACAGATCTGCAGGTTCCCGGACAGGGTTTCCAGTATCCGGGCCGGGGTGATTGGTTTTAAGATAAATGTATCCTGAAAGGTTTCCCATTGACCGGATTTGGCCCTGCGATTGACCCATTCGTTCAGGAACATGCCGGTTTCAAACAGGATAACCGCAAAGAGCAATAACAGGCAGACCACCACAGGTATTTTGAGTACCATGGTGATCTGGAACAGTATTTCCATTAAAATGGGCATTATTTTTTCTTTGCCCCTTTCACAACAAATCCGGCCAGAATAATGGCCAGTATACCCAAGGCAATGAGATACAGCATCATGTGGTTATGGGCGGTGTTGCTTTCTTCCTTTGTTTTATCTGGTTGTTCCATCTGCTCATGGACCATCTTCTTTCCCTGCACCTGCTGCTCACCCTGGGTCTGTTCCGGAGGCAGTGTCATCTGGGCTACCTTCTTTTTGAAAGGTTCGGCCAGGGTATTGAGTTCGGGCTTCCCAGGGGCTGTCAGTTGCCGGGTTACAAATTGTTCAAGCTTTTCATTGCCGCCTGCCCTAATGCCCGAGCCTGTGCCGTGATCCACAACAGACTGGGCATAGGCCCGAACAATCTGCTCCAGGGTCTGTTCATCGGCCTGCCAATACCCCTTTCTCACGGTTTCCAGCAGGGTCACCGTGATGTCCTGGAACGCATGGGGATTGTTTTTTTCAAACCATTGGAAAAGCCCCAGATCAAACGTGTCGTTTACATAGACATCGGTGACTTTTTGCCAGTCCCGGTCGGTGATGGTATTTTCCCGGGTGATCTCCCAACCCATGAGATTACCGGTATCCTTGGCCAGCACCGTGGCCCCGGCATACCCCTCTTTCATCAACGCTTTTATCCACTTGGGATTGAGCAGCCGGGAGTTGAGATCCATCTTCACGGCATCTTCGGCCCGCACAACCCGTGCGTTATCGGGATTGCGCACATCCATGTACAGATAGTCCGGTTCTTTACCGGTTGATTCTTTGATGGCCAAAGACATCATCCCTTCCACCCACCAGGAAAATTTATTTCCCAGGGCAAAATCACGGTTGTCATACCAGCTTCTGATGATGGACTCGGTGCCCTGGATGGCCTGGTCAAAGGCCTGGGGCGCACTTTCACCCCAGTGGTCTTTGGTATACACATGCTTGCAATACTTGAGGTATACATCCAGAAGATCCTTTCGGGAGTCCCATTCCCCGGTTCGGTCGGCCAGGTAGAAAAACCAGTTGTGGCTGTCCTGGATTTCGTCCTTTTCCGTGCCGAACATGCGTGCCAAAGAAAGGGCGTGGGCGCTTTTTTCAGACCGGCCCGATGCCGTCAGTGCTGACTGGATGGCCTGGCTGTTGCGGTAGACATAGTTGTCCTTTTCCTTGTGGGAGGCTGCCAGCCGGATGGCCTTATCCATAAATTTCATCAGGGAGGGCAGCTCTTCTCTGTACACGCTGCGGGCCGACAAGAACACATCAATGCGGGGCCGTCCCAACTCTTTTGCGGGAATCAACGCCACATCCCGCACCCGGTTCTTTGTATCCCACACCGGACGCACCCCCATCAGATACAAAATCTGGCACTCGGTGATCCCGTAATCACTGTAGGTGGCATAGGGCACCAGGGAAAAAGCAATTTTTTCAGGGTAACGGCCCTTTGCCTTTAATTCGTTGGCCAGATAGGTTTTCATCAATTGGGTGCCAAGCTCCCAGGATGCCCGGGTGGGCAGTTCGGCTGGATTGAGCACCACCATGTTTCTGCCGGTGGGAATTACACCCGGGTTGCGTTCGGGACTGCCCGAAGAGCCAGGGACAATGAATTGGCCGTCCAGGGCATTGATGATGCTGTCCATCTCCATTTTGGGATCGCTCATCTCCTTGTACAGCCGCCGGGCAAGTTCAAGCCCTTCGCGGACCGGTTCAGGCAGTTTTTTGCCTGTCACCGTCAACCCGGCACCTTTAACGGCCTCTCGGTTGGAAAAACCGCTGTGCAGAATTAAATCCAGGATTTCAAGGGCTTTGCCGTGCATTGTATCTTCTGGGGCATCCCCATTTCCGGCAGCGGACGCATTGTCCGGAGCCAACCCTGCCAGCGCTTTGGTAAAGCGCTTCCCTGCGCACTGGACAATGTATGGGATCAGCAGTTTATCGTCCGGCCCTTTGCCCAGGGTGTGCATGGCCGAAGGGATCTTCTGATTTTTCAGGTCATGCAGGTAAACACCGATCCGTCTGATCTGGGCATCATTGAGGGTGAATCCGGCCATGGAACGCAGTTTTTCCAGGCGCACGGACAGATCCTTCTCACCGGAGGACATGATCCATTCCACATCCAGGTTGCTCGATTTCACCTGTGCGGTGATGGTGTCGGCAAATTTGGCTTTCAAGGCCCCCTCATCCAGGGCCAGATATTTTGTGATGGTGGATTCCATATTCAACAGGTTTTCGGGCAGGTCCGCATCCATCAGGGGCGGGGGCATGAAGTCCGGGGTAACGGCGTAAGCCCTGCGCTTGCAGGGGGTATGTTCGGCAATGTTGCTGGAGAGCCATGGGTTTATGTTGGGCATGTTTGCCAACAGGATGTCACTCCAGTCTGATTTTGACATAAACGCCTGCTTGCCTTCAAACAGCCACTCGGTGCCGTGTGAGCCGAAGTGGACCACGGCATCGGCTTTAAATTCCTCCTGGAGCCAGAAATAGGTGGCAAGATAGTGGTGCGTGGGCGGTAAAATGGTCTCGTCCATCTCCTTTTTTGTGGTGGCGGTCAACGCCTCGCCCTTGGGGGGCTGGGTAAGCAGTACCAGGTTGCCCAGGTCCAGCCGGGGAATGACCAGGTATTTCTGACCGCTGTACGTCCACATCATAAGGTCGCCCGGCGGCGGTCCCCAATACTTGATCACCTCCTGGCGGCGCCACTCCGGCACCTTGGTTTCAAACCACTTCTGGTAGGTTTCCAAGGGGATCAGCACCGCTTTACCGCTTTTGGCCAGGGCATCCAGGGTGGCCGGCTCCCAGGTGCCCATCTGGCGGCCATGGTCGATGAGCCGGTCCAGCAGTTCGGTTTCATCGGCGGGCAGGTTGGCAGTGGTGTACCCTTCGGCCTTGAGGCGTTCTAAGAGTCGCAACATGCTTTTAGGCGCATTGAGGCAGTGGTGGGGACCGCTCATCAGGCTGAGTTTGTCCGCCACCCGGTCATAGGTGACCAGGGCAATTTTTTTTTGGTTATTGGGCCTTTTTTCAAGGGCGATCCAGTTCTTGGCCCGGCCGCAGATGCGTTGAATCCGATCGGGAATGGGAACAATCTGTTCGCCGCTGTCATGCCCTGATTTTGTACCCCCGGAAGTGAGGCACTCGGTGGCGCCCTTGAGTTCCGCAGATGTGATCTGGTGCACCTGGCGGCCCACACTCATGCCGGGACGGTTGTTGGTCTCCCATTGGGCAATGGACTCTTCGGTGAACCACAGGGCATGAATTCTGGGCACATTCAGGGTTTTCCAGAAATCCACCGACTCCCGGGTATGGGAGGTCATGATCACCAGATCCGGTTTAAATTCGATCAAGTGCTGCCGAAACGTGGGATCATCTGCCACCAGACACACCGATAATATCCCTTGGGTTTTCAACTCATCCATCAATGCTCGGATCACCTGGGGCTGGTGAAAGAGCACATGGTGCCGCCAGGAGCCGATTACCACACGCGGGGTGGTCTCAATGTCCCAGCCGGCCTGGGCGGCCTGGTCAAAAAACTGTTTAACCGACGCCAACTGCCCGTATTCCGGGTGGTAAATACGCACCAGTTCGCCCTGACCCGGTTGGGGCACCGTGGCCTTTCTGCCAAAATAATTAACCAGGGCAAACTGCACCATGTCGCCCATGGATTGCCAGGACAGCCCGTAATAGGCGGCCATTTTTTTATCAAGGATGACGTTTTCAGGACCGATCCAGTCCGCCCAGTTTTGGTACAGATGGGGCGGGCCCACACAAAAGATCTTTAAATCGGGGTTTTTCTTTTTAGCGGACACAACGGCGCGTTTATAATTTTTTTTGTAATCACCTGCGGCAAACGAGACAAAAATCAGATCAAAGCCGGCCAGCTCCGGCAGCGGGTCTGCGGCAAAGGTGCCGGGTTCAACCTTTTGTATATCTACGCTTAATCGGTTCTGAGCCTCGGACATGGCCTCGACCGCCCCCCCGGCCATGCCGATCACCCCTATTTTGAACTCTGCCTTGACCTGGCTCACACTTTCAGCTTCGTGGACTGCTGCTGTGAGTTCAGGTAAAAATGTTGCCGACAATGCACAAAGAAAAAGCGCTGTTAAGTATATTTTCTTTTGCCTGCTGCAGGAGACGATCCAATGCATGGTAAATCCTTGGGTATCTTAAGTTTATTTTACAGGTCGGTATTTTTAGTTCGACGACTGAGAAGATCACAGGAATGTTCGGGTTTGATGAGAAGAATGGGTTTAAATAAAAAACTAACCGACCCCGGGTTTTGCCCGTCTTAATTTAATGAACAACATGTTAACTGTTTCATAACATCCGGGGGTTAATTCTAATATTTACCTAATTTCCCTCTATTGTTTTCACGCTATTTTGTGTTTTTGGAAAAGAAGTAGTTCGTTTTGTTGCATTTAAAGAAAACGCAAATTTACAAAAAAGGGGAAAAGAAAATGAAGTTAAGATTGGCTCTATGCGTGCTGCTGGGGCTTGCGGTGCTTGGGGTCACCCAGAGCGCCTTTGCCGGCAGTGACAAATACAGGTTGTCCTGGACATCCGATCCGGCCACCGCCATGACCATCGGGTGGTGCCAGACATCGGGTGAAGCCTACGGTGTCAAATATGGTACCGACCCGGCGTTGGCCACCTACACCACCCAGGTTCCGGATGTAACCCGGACCTATGACAACACCTCCAGTGCAGAGGGCGCCCCCTTGGTCAGCTACTTCTGCGATCTTACAGGCCTGCAGCCGGATACGGTCTACTATTTCAGGACCTATGATTCCCAGGGCGACAATACCATTTACTGGTTTAAAACCGCACCCAATACGCCCAAAGCCATCACTTTTATATCCGGCGGCGATTCAAGGACCCACCAGGAGCCCCGGCAGTGGGGCAACACCCTGGTATCCAAACTGCGCCCGCTGTTTGTTGCCTTTGGCGGGGACTACCACGATGACTGCACCAACGATGAGATGCGTGAATGGCTTGATGACTGGCAGTTGACCATCTCTTCGGACAACCGCATGTATCCCATTATCCCATCCCACGGCAACCACGAAAATGACATGACCGAGTTTGTACAGCTCATCTTCAATATGCCTAACGCCGATGCCTACTATGCGGCAAGCGTGGGCGGCACCATGATGCGTTTGTACTCCTTGAACACCGAGCTTGAACCTGGTGTGGGATACGGTGCCTTCACGGACCAGGACGATACCAAATGGAATGACCAGGCCAACTGGCTGGCCGCTGATATGGCGGCCAATCCCGGTTACACCTGGAAAATCGGTCAGTTCCACCGGCCCATGCGGCCCCACCAGAGCGACAAAGCTGAAGGCACAGGCAGAATCGACGCCTGGGCCCAGACCATGTATGACAATGGTATGGACCTGGTCATTGACTGCGATTCCCATCTGGTTAAATATACCTATCCTGTGGCGCCCAGTGAAGATGCAGGATCTTACGAAAGTTTTGTAAGAGATGATGCCGCCGGTACCATGTTTATCGGTGAAGGCTCTTGGGGTGCCCCCCACCGGGCCAATGATGATGACAAACCCTGGACCCTGTCTTCAGACACCTTCTGGCAGTTTAAGCTGATCCAGGCCAATGCCTCCAACATCTATATCCGCACCGTGAAATTCGGCCAATATGATACAGACGGCAATCCGGCGCTGGGATATGACATGGATGATGTGGCGGAGCTGACCCAGGCTGCCCAGGATGCCGACGCCTTTGCCGTGCCTGCCGGGCTGGATGAAATCCTGTGGAAACCTTTGGCAGGCAAGGTGGTTACCCTGAATGCCACGGGTGACCTTTTCAGTGGCGCAGAGATTAACAATGTTGAATACATATCCACCGGTGCCAACTGGAAATACCTGGATGACGGGTCTGACCAGGGAACGGACTGGGCTGGAACCAGCTTTGATGATTCCGCATGGGCCAGTGGAGATGCCCAGCTGGGATACGGTGACGGTGATGAAACCACGGTAATCAGTTACGGTGATGATGCTGATAACAAAAATATTACCGCATATTTCCGTAAAACCTTTACGGTTGCTGATGCGGCTAAGGTGATCAAACTCAAAGTGATGATGCTGCGGGACGACGGAGCCGTACTATATATTAATGGTACTGAAGCTGCCCGGTCCAGCATGCCTGACGGTGACATCACCTATACCACCCTTGCCAATGATGCCGGCAGCGAAACCACCTATTATGAATACAATCTGGATCCTTCGCTGCTGGTTACAGGATCAAACACCGTTGCCGTGGAGGTTCACCAGAGCGGCGCGACAAGTTCCGATACCAGTTTTGATCTTGTTCTTTACGGGGTTGAGTCCAATACAACCGGTACGGCCCCAGCAGACCCCACCGGCCTTGTCCCGGTTGATGTGACCACCACTACAATTGATCTGTCGTGGACGGACAATGCCGGCGATGAAGTGGGGTATGAGCTTTGGCGCAAAATAGCAGACGGTGCCTGGGAAATTCTTGAGCCTGCCATGGCCGCCGATACGGCAACCTACGGCGATACCATGCTCAGTGAGGGAACCACCTATACTTATAAAGTAAGAGCCTTTAATGCCGCAGGCCTGTCAGCTTTCAGCGATGAGCTGGCCGTCACCACTGCCGTGGCCTCTACGCCCCTTGTCTACGGTGAGGATTTTAATACCGGATCATTTGGCCAGTTCACAACTGTCAGTGTTGCCAGTTCCGGGGATAATGCCGACTGGCATGCGTATGAATATCCCACCGGCTCCGGTGACTGGTTCGCCCGTATCAACGGGTATGGGGCCGATGAAGCCAGTAACGACTGGCTGATTTCACCTGAGCTGAACCTCTATGCCTATGACGGGGAGTATGTCACCGCCGATCTGGCATATAACTACTCCGGCCCTGAAATCGAGGTGCTGGTTTCCGACAATTATGATCCCGAGGTCCACACCAACCCGGGCGATGCCCACTGGGTCTTCATGGGCGCCACAATGCCCACCACAGGCAGTTATACCTTTGAGACCACAGGAGAGCTGAGCTTTGACCTGGCTACAGTCGATTTTGACGTTGATTTCGGCAGCTTCACCCCTTACAGCGTGGCCAGCAATGCCGACTGGGTCATCCAGGAGCAGGCCGGGAAAGTAGGTGCAGTGGCCAATGGGTTTGGTGCTGACGACGCCAGCGAAGACTGGCTGATTTCACCGGCCTTCACTGTGGGTGCCGGATCTGAGATTGAAATTGCCTTTAACCTCTACCGCAAATACGACGGGCCAGAGCTTCAGGTCATGATTTCCACGGATTATGCCGGCAGCGGAGATCCGAATCTGGCCACCTGGGAAAGTTATTCCGTTGCCCACGATGATGTTTATGGCGCATGGAAAAATGTGAGTATTACCCATGAGATTGCCGCTGATGCCACGGTTTACGTGGCCTTCCTGTATACGACCACCGGAACCGCTTCAGGAGATGGCGCCCGCATCGGCGTTGATGATGTCGTCATCCAGCCCACCAAAGCAAGGGTTGCCTTCCACTACATATCTACCGGTACCGGCGGTGGCGACGGCCGTGTCTGGGAAGTGGATAATTTTGAGTTCCGCGCCAACCAGGTCTCTTACCTGTCTGAAAATTTTGACCAGGACCTGATCTCGGCCTCAAGCTTTACGGTATACAGTGTGGCCAGCGACGCCGACTGGATACTCCAAGAGCAGGCCGGGCAACAGGGCGCGGTGGCCAATGGTTACGGTGCAGATGGCCCCAGTGATGACTGGCTTATTTCTCCTGCCATGCTGCTGGCGGCGTCTGAATGTTCGGAACTGACATTTGACTTTTACTATAAATACGGCGGCCCAGAACTGCAGGTGATGATCTCTACCGACTATGACGGTGAAAGTGATCCCACATCCTTTACCTGGGATGCGGTTACCATTGAATTTGACGCAGATTACTATAACGACTGGAAACCGGTCACCGTTGATCTGTGCGATTACTCGGGCATCGTATATGTGGCCTTTCGCTACACCTCCACAGGTACCGGAAGCGGCGAGGGCGCCCGCATCGGTGTGGACAATGTCCAGGTGGTTCGCAAAGTTTCCACCGCGTTCAGTGTGAATTTTACGGCCGGCCCCGATACCGTGACCACCCATGATGCCGAAGTCGGGTTCACGGCCTATGTGAACGGCGGTACCGAACCTTACACCTATGCATGGACATTTGGAAACGGTGACGCATCTACGGACGCCAATCCGGTATATACCTACACCAATGCCGGTATTTACTCGGTGACCCTGTGTGCCACTGATGCCGATGGTACCCAGGCATGCAGCAGCAAAACCGATCTGATCACAGTAGAACAAGGTACCACCTATGCCCTGCCGGAAAAAGCTGGTGACCTCAGGGTCGCCACATTTAACTGCTACCTGAACCGCACCAGTGAAGGCCGGATTGTCACGGACCTTGAATCCGGAACCGACGAGCAGATCCGGAAAGTGGCCGAGATCATCCAGCGGGTGAACCCGGATGTGATCCTGCTCAACGAGTTCGATTACGTGGCCGACGGCAGTGCCCTTGAATTGTTAAAGCAAAAGTATCTGAACGTCAGCCAGAATGGTGCAGACCCTATTGAATTTTCATATAGCTTTATTGCTGAGTCCAACACCGGTGTTGAATCAGGATATGACTTTAATAACGACGGGTCCACAACAAGCGGTGGTGACGACTGCTACGGCTATGGCGATTTTTATGGACAGTATGGCATGGCTTTCTTGTCCAAGTATCCCATTGATGAGGAGAACGTTCGGACCTTCCAGAAATTTTTATGGAAGGATATGACGGACAGCAGCCTGCCCACAAATTACTATGATACCGACGAGCAGGCGATTTTTCGGTTAAGCTCCAAGAGTCATTGGGATATTCCCGTGACTGTGAATGGAGAAACCGTCCACCTGCTGTGCGCTCACCCCACCCCGCCCACCTTTGATGACGGCGATGCCGATGAGGATGAAAGTCTCTACGACTGGAACGGCAAACGGAACCATGATGAAATCCGGTTCTGGGCCGACTATGTCTCCCCGGGCTATGACGACTACATCTATGATGATGACAACCTCATGGGCGGGATTGATGAAGATGCCAGATTTGTGATCCTGGGCGACCAGAATGCCGATCCGGATGAAGGAGATTCCTACCAGAACGCAATCTTGCAGTTGCTTGACAACGAAAATATCAACTCAAGTTATGTGCCGGTAAGCACCGGTGGCGTGGATTACGGTATTGATGAAGATGATACGGCATCCTGGGCCATGAGAGCCGACTATGTCCTGCCTTCAGCCGACGGGTTTGAGATCAAACAGGGCGGCGTGTTTTGGCCCACCCACACAGACGATGTCTACTACCTGGTGGATTCGGATGCAAGTTCGGATCATCGTCTGGTCTGGATTGATTTGAGCATCATATCCGACACCATTGTTGAGGGGGATCTTGATGGTGATGGCGATGTGGACAAAGATGACATCACAGTGATCCGCAGTCACCTGCGTGAGGATGCCTCGGTGTGTCCTGCCTGTGATATTGACAACGATGGCACAATTACAATCAAGGATGCGCGTAAAGCCACAGGGTTGTGTACCCTCAGCCGCTGTGCCCGTCCTTAAAAAAAATCCCTTGCCGGGGGACAGGGTTCCCCGGCAAGGGGATTTTAATTAAACAAAATTTAGAAAGGAAGCAAGTGATGTTTAACGTAAGAAAATATGTACTGACGGTTTTAGTAATTGTACTTGTGGGAATGTCGTCGTCGGCGTTTGCCGATACGACAACCGTGGAAATTTCCATCAGTGGCCTGAGTACCGTGGATCTTTCCGCTGTTGATTTGACTGTTGAGTATGACAATGCATTAGTGACTACTGATGGTTATACGGTGACTGACGCCTTAGGTTCTGTTGATGCCGGCGATGCTGAGGATTGGAGCGGTATTTCCGCTGTCGGCGACGGATTTGATGTAAGTATTTTTTCCTGGCTTACAGATTTCAGCAGCCAGGCAGACAGCTTTGTTCTGGCGACCCTCACGCTTTCAAGTGATGATGGCGGAGCCTTGGCTGCCGTTAATCTGGATGATTTCTCATATATCGACCTGGTTGACCAGAACAATAATTGGATTAGTGCTTATACCGTTGAAACCACAGCCCGCGGATTCAACATCAGTGTCGCCAGCGCCAGTGCAGTTCCTGAGCCTTCAGCGTTTACGCTTCTGGCTTTTGGCCTGCTCGGTCTGACTCAGCTTGCAAGGCGGCGTGCATAACGTTTGTTGCCTTTTGTTTTGAAACAGTTATGCCCTGTGATGTTAACCTTCACAGGGCATGACTGTTTTTAGCGTCCTGATTTAAGAAGTGTTTTCAGTTTTTTGGGGGATGAGATATTCTGCCAGCCCTGTTTTAACGGGACTGCAGGAAAGGTTATTGGCCGGGCCGTAAAAAATTTCACATAGACGTTGCCGGACTCATCGGCCAGAAAGCATGGAAAACCAGAGCTGGGCATCTTGCCCGGCAGTGCGGCCACCGCCCACTCCTGTTGAATGTCGATATTGGATTTTTTGCCTCTGCCGTTAAACCTGTGGTGGATATCCACAAAGAAAAAGCCGTCCAGGGTTTGGTTGTAATCCATGGCCAGGGCAATTTTTTGGGGAATCAGGTCCAGTTTAACCTGGTTTCCCCGGTGGTCCGGTGTGATCCACAAATGGGCCATGAACCGGGCAAACTGCGGTTGGCCCAGGACCTGTTTTATTCGGTCCGGATAACGGGCCTGGGCCCTGCTGATCTGCTGGATGTACGCGTAAGCTTTAAGGGCCTGGGCCGTGGTAGGGCCAGTGTTTTCCTCATTTTTTAGAATTCCGGCTGCACCCAGCCATTGAACGGTCATCCACCCAATGGTCACCCAGAAAATAATTGAAAAAATCACTCCGCTGATAGACCAGCGCTTTAGACCCATATTGGGGTGGGCCAATGTCACGGCCGACACCCTTTTCCCTGCATCCATTCCACCACCCGGGGACAGTCCGGGTCCGGGGTATCGAGGTGGCCCGATACTTCCATGGACACGGCATGACATCCCCCTTTGCACACCGTAAGATATGGGCAGGATCTGCACGGTTCCGGGGCCCGCTCTTCCCAGGTGATGAGCTGATTTAAAGCGGGATTCCGGACATAACCGTCGCCATAGTCAAATACATTCATGCCCGAATCTTTAAGAAATGAGCAGCCTGCCACAGCCCCGTTGCTGCGGATGCCTAAAAGCACGTTGCCGGCCTCGCATCCATAGGTGGCAAGCCCTGTCAGGGCCTCCATGGGCGGGTTGTGCCAACATAGCATGGGGATAAACGAACAGTCGATTTTGGCCTGGATTCCATGGGTTTGGGACAACTCCCCTAAAAGGGGCACAAGGGCGATATTCTGCTCGTGGGTACAGGCTTCCCGGCGGTAGGTTTTAGCGGCCCTCCCCGCAGGTTTGTACCGCAATATTTCGATCTCATTGAGGCCTTTGTTTCGGGCATAGGTGAATAAGTCCGGCAGCTGATCAAAATTACGACGGCCCAGCACCGTGTTGATGCCGGTGGGAACACCCGCCTTGATGAGATTGTCAATGGCCTGGTCCGCCGTGTCAAACATCTCTTTGCCCCGGAAGACGGCATAGGCATCGCCCGTACCATCCATGGAGATGTTCACCTGGCCGAATACCGTCATCTGCTGTGCAATGTCCGACGTGATGCCCCGGCCTGACACCGTGAGGTTGGGCACAAGGCCGATCTGTCTTGCGTAATGGGCAATCTGAAACAGATCTTCTCTTTCCAGGGCCTCACCGCCCCCTAACGCCACATGGAATACCTTCATGTCGGCCAGAATTTTCAAGGCCTTTTTAAAGGTGGGGGTATCCAGCTCCTGGGGGTCGGCAACGGCCGAATCCATATAGCAGTGGGGACAGTCCCCCGAGCATTGGTTGGTCAAAGCGATATGGACTTCAAGGGGGGCGGATAAAAGCCCCACATCGGGATTCGGGATTTCCCAGATTTTTGATTCAGGCAGTTTCAGTTCTCTCATATATTCCTGGTCCACAAAGGCCAGAAACGGCGGATCATCACTGGCGATAATGCCGCCGAAATTTTCATACCGGTATTTCATTGGTACCTTTCCAACCATTTCACCAGCTCGGGGTCTTCCACGGCATCCAGTTCGATCACCGGGTAGTTCAGCGGGTTGGTCAGCAAATAAGGTTCTGGTTCATTGATCCTGAAGGCAAAATACCCCGGATCATTTTGGCCGGCATAATACCGGCTTTTAAAGTCCACATGACGAAGATAAAAAAGTCCGAGCACAGACACGGCCCCGAGACAGGCGCACAACAGATTGACGCTGACCGCAGCCATGGGCTTTCGCAGTTTTGATGTAAAAAGAGTTAAAAAATAGATGCCGGCCACAAGAGTAGTACCATGGGCAAATAAGAGCCACACAGGCATGGCCCCCGGGGCATTGTAACGGAAGTCCACATAGGCCGGAGGTGGGAAAAAATCATCTTTGTTCACGACCTCCCGGGGTTTTCCAGCCCCGCCATAGGCGTACAGGGTCCCCCAGAAACACCCGGTCCAGGCAGCCAGCAAAATAAGCCCGGCAACAAGATGGACACCGCGGACCCATTGCCAGGGATGCGTCAAAAAAAATCCTGCAACCAGACCCAGAATCAAACATACTGCTGTGCCCAGGACAAAAAGATGCCCCAGGTGCCGGGTCCACTGGTACCGGGCATTTTGTTTCAACCGTGTCACCGGAACGGTTAGAAACAGGGCCGGACGCAGTTTAAGGGCTTTTCCAAAGGCGAGGTCCGCCCTGAACGGCCGGTTTTGCTTCAAATGGATCATCCCCATAAGATAGTGGATATTGTAAACCGGATAATCTGCCGACACCTGATCAAGGCCTTGTTTCAGCTTTGAAAAATCATTTTCAAGGGTTTTGGCATCCTGTTGGGAAAAACTGACTCCGGGCTTCATCACAAGGGTTCTGGCATGCAGATACACGTTGTGAAAATCGGCATTGGTATTCAAGGCCTGGTCCATGCGTACAAGCTCAATATTGGCCAGGTGAAAGGCTTTTAAGCGTTTGTAATCCGGTTCGGAAGTGATTTTTTTCAGCTGGACCCGGGCCTTGGCCGCATCCCCGGCCTGGTTCCGGTAAAAGTTTGAAAGGGCCAGCAAAAGGCGGGCCCGCTCGACTGCCGGCAGGGTGTTGTCTTTGATCGTTTCATTAAAAAGTTTGACAACGGGTTTATACGCTTTGGCATGGACAAGTATTTCCAATTGTTGCAGCACGCTGTCCGCCGTTCCATTCGTATCATCGCCCAAAACCGGCACCGTCGGCAGCATAACCAGCAGCAGAGCCACCCACACCAGGGCAAGGTTGATTTTTGCGGCAATGACCTGTCCGTAATAAAATGGTGTTGTCAGGGCATTACGATCAGTCATCCGACGATGTCTCTTTCGTACCGGAATTTGTTTTGCCTGTATCTTGCCCGGAATTCACATTTTTCCCCTGGCACTTTTTGGCAAATGCAGTGAGAATCAGGGCCGAAACAACAGCAAATCCCCCTGTCATCACCATCACCGATACCGGCAGCGCATAGATCAAAGACCCCATGGAAGAGGAGTTGGGGTTGTACCCGTGTTTGACCTTTAAAATTTTTCCCTTTCGGGATTGTTGCGTCATGATACTCATATCCATCCAAGATTATAGGTCAGCACCAGGGACATCACCACAAACAGCAGGGCATGGGCCAGCTTGGAGGCAAAAATAAACATGGGATTTTGGCCGGTTTTAACGACCTTTAACCCAAATGCAGCCCCGAAAAAGACCACCACCAGGGGGATAATAAATGCCAGGTTGTAAACCACCAGATACCCCAAGGCTTTGAGACGGTATGCAGGGTCGGTGAGCATGGTGACAATGGGCACATAGACCTGGCCGGTGCAGGTGAATTCCAGGCCTGAGATGACCAGGCCCAGGAGAAACGGGGTGCCGAATATCAGCACCGGCCGGTTCACAACACCCCGGATCAGGCGTTCAATAAACCAGGAAAAGGGTTTGGGCATCTTCAATATCTGGGCTGAATCCTCCTTTTGCCGGATCACCCGGACGGCGTCAATGAGGCTGACCACGGCCAGGACCACCACCACCGTCAGCATCACCGTGTTGACGGTCATGGACAGGGTGCTGTTGAGCAGAATCTGCCGCAACCCGTGGTAAAAGGCCAGGCCAATGGCAAGATACGCCAGAAACACCCCAAGGGTAAAGGTGGCACCGGCCCAGATAATGGTGCGCTGGTCCAGGCCGAACAAGGTGAGATAAGAGACCAGTAGAATGATGGTGGCAAAGGCGCAGGGGTTCAGCCCGTCCACCAGGCCGGCCACGGCCGTCAGCACCGGGGTCAGGGAGAGAAACGCATCTGTTTTGGCATCTTTGACATCAATTTTTTTGTCAAAAGGATGAATGGCCTCGGCCTTATATTTATCCGGATTCTTTTTAAACGCTTCGATCTCCCGGGCCAGTTTTTCCCTGATGCCGTTTTCCCCGCCAATCACCCGGGCACCTGCAAAAATGGCGGGCAGATCGGCGTCCTGGCGCCCAAATGCCTGGCCAGCCGTAAGAAATAACGCATAGGCTTCGGGCTGGCTTAAATCAAAATAAGAGATGTTGATGTTCACCTGGTAATATTGGGACAACGCAGGCAGAATCCGCTGCAAAAGCCTTCGGCAGAAGGGGCAGTCATAGGAGAACAGAACCAGGGGCAAGGTGGGTGAATCGGGCCCTGCGGATAAAAAGATCTCCTGTTTCATCTGCCCTGCGGTCTGTTCTGATTCCGGTTCCATCCTGACCGCCCCTGTTTTCGGAGTCAGGGTCAGTTCGTCCAGAACCGTGCCGTCAACAGACATGGCTTTAAGTGTCATAAACCGGGGATTGACATCCACCCGGCAGAAATGATGGGCGCGGGCTTCGGCCTGGGAGGCATAGGCAGGGTCCGGAGGATTCCAGATTAGTTCTGCGCCGGCGCCTCCTGAGATCACATACGTGACCCCGTTTTTATGGGAACGCTCGTATAAGTGCCATGAGGAAAACACAATATCAACATTGCCCTGTTCAAATACCGGTGCCCATTCCCGTTTAAGCAGATCCGCAGACCGGCCCCGGCTGATGAAGACGGGATCATGGATAAAGACCACCCTGAACGGCGCGCTTTGTACTTCAGGCCGTGCCAGTTCCTGTTTGAGCCACACCATCTGTTCGCTGTTTTTATCAAGTTCAGCCGTATCCTGGTTCCCCCGGCTGTCCCAGGCGTTCAGGGCAAAAAAGTTGATGCCGGCCCATTGAAATGCGTACCATCCCTTTTTAAGCGCAGGAAAAAAACGGGCCCCGATCCCTTTGTTCGAATCCACATCATTATCTCCAAGAACCGGAAATATTGCCGATTTAGCCATCAGTTCTTTTTCGATGCTGAAAAAATTTTGCCACAGTTTGAGGTCCCGGCCCTGGTCCACCATATCCCCGAGCAGCAGGTAGAAGGCGGGTTCAAGCTCACCCACCTGGGATACGACCTCCCGATGAAAACGGCTTGAGCCCGTATCCCCGGGCCGGGGATCGCCGAACACACAAAAATGAAAGGAGTCCCCGGGCCTGCCGGCCGTTTTTATGGTAAATCCGGTAGCGTTGTCCGGCGTCTTCACTTGTCCGTTGCCCGCGGATACGGCATACTTGAACACCTCGCCGGGGCGAAGGCCGTCCACTTTGATAAAATGAGCGCTTCGGGCCTGGTCTGATATAAATTGCCTGGTGCTGTCGTCGATAAATAGCGTCACCTTGGCAGGCATGGGCGTTTTCAGATGAAAGGCCACCACCGCCGAAATCATATCCGGGGATAACACATAAGGGGAGATCAAAAATTCGTCTGATAATTTATGCTCATCTGCCAAGGCGGGAGCGCACAAAAGAGAGCCCGGGAATAACAGCAAAGCCGTCAACAGTAAACAGGCCACAGACAACTTCATGGCCCTAAAATACTGCAGATGGTTTTGCCGGGCAGAAAATGATCGGGAAATGGTTCGATACAAAATGTGGTTTATCCTTTATTGTCCGCTTCAAGGGCCAGTGTGATTTTTGACATCATCTGATGGTAAACGGTCTCGCTAAATCCTTTGGCAATCATGATAACCCGGCCGTCCGGATCAACGGCCACCGTGGTGGGGTAGGCGTTGAGCCCAAGCCTTTTGAACAGCCGGGCCCCCTCATCCAGAAGCATGGGAAAATTAATATGGAATCCCTGGACCACCTGTCTGATTTGCTCTGCGTTTTCAGGATCGGTACAGATTCCGGCCACCATCACCCGGCCCGGGGCAAACTGAGCCGGTAATTTTTTTATTTCAATCAGCTCCTGTTTGCAGTAGTTGCACCAGGTGGCCCAGAACACCAGGACCGTCACATGCCCCTTTTGCCGGTTGGCATAAAATCGGGTATGATCAATGGTCTGAAGCATAAAAGCGGGCAGGATATCCCCCTGGGCCAAAGGTTTATTTCCTGCACACCCGGTAAAAAAAAGAAAAAACATAATGCAGACCGGAAGAACACCCCAAGGTCCAACACCTTTTAAGCAACTACCGCTGTTCATCGTACTGTCTTTACTCCACTGGGGCTTCATGATAGAGATGCCGTTCATTCCATTCCCTGGTCTTTCACACATCGGTCTTTCTCTTTAAACGTTTTGCGTAAACGTTTATCAAATGTATTGAGCAGCATTAAAACCGCCACAGTCATCCCCCCCGAGGCCATGGTAAAGGCCAGAAACAAGGATATCTGGGAGCCCACAGAACTGGAGTTTGGATTATACCCCTGTTTAACGGCCAGCAGTTTTCCCCGGACAGGGGCATTGCCGACAGATGTATCCCGGGTCGGATTATTTTGACGCAGCGGGCCTGAATCAATTCTTTTTCGGTCGAGCCGTTTACAACGTGTCACAACTATTTTTTCCTTACATATTGATAACAATTAAATAATGCTCATACACCATGTATACGGCCAGGTAACTTGCGCTGATAAATACTGTCAGCCCTGCTGTAAGGCCGGTCAGGGTACGTATGACAGCGGCACCCACACCAGGGGTTTCGATCTTGGCCATCAATGCGCCCCCGGCAGCGCCGCCCCATACCGCCGCTATAGATAATCCAAACGCCAGTTCAACCATCTGCAGGGTGGAGATAAATTGTTCATGGATCACCCAGGCCCCCAAAAAATTGACCCCAAAAATAATGGGAAGCGCCCAGACCGCTCGACGGACCGCTCCAAAATAGACCCCTTTGGGGGGTATCAGCACAATGAACAGCGGTATCAGGCAGACCAAGGCGAGGGTTGCCCTGCCGAAAGTTTTCCGCCGGATATTGCGTTTGCTTCGCTGGATTTTCGCATCAATGGCCTGGGACATGCCGGGCATCCCTGGGTGCCGGGTCAGGGCCTTTTCATAGGCCTGGATTGCCGGATCATAGATCTCGGCATCATAATAGGTATCACCGATATCAAGGGCCGCAGTGTCCGCTTCTTCACTGTGCGGGTAATTTTTGCTTAAACGTTCGAATGCTGCCACGGCACGGTCAATATCAATTTCACGGTACGCCATGCCCAGCCAGTGTAAAACGGCCGGGGCCACTACAGCCGTGGGGTATTGATCCACGATGGCCCGGGCCTGTTCCAGGTGTTGAACAAGGGTCTTTGTTGTCGAATCGGTGCCGATCGGCTGGGTGGTTTTGATCTTTTCAAACCGGGCCAGGGGCTCATAGTCAAAATCTGATCGGTGTTGTAAGAATTTAACCCGCTGCCGGGCCAAAGGCGTCAAACCGCTGTTCGGCTCTTTTTGGATCAGGGCTTGATACCATTGAATGGCGGATGGGTAATCAAACAGCTTTTCATCATAGAGCCTGGCTGTGGCGAAATAGGCATCATCAATTTGGAAATGGCCGGCATCGTGGTTTTGAATAAAGGTTTGATACGCCTTTATGGCCGCATTATAGGCGCCTTGATCTGCCAATTTTCTACAGTCGTCACAGGAGATCCGGCCTTCCAGGGGAGGGGCTTTGAGCACAATTTTTTGATGTGTATCCAACAGCACGGCATCCGCCTGGTACCGGCCCACGTCGATACGGACACCGGGCATCTGCTCTGTACCCATGGGAAGACCGATATAGGTGATATCATCCGCGGTTTTATGCCAGGTTCCGATACTTTTCACCAGCACAAACACCACGGGCCGACTCGTTTGCTGCCGGTTGTGGCGGACAAGGGTGTTGTGCAAAAGAGATTGGGGCACAAGTGCCGGCTCCGCATCAAGACCCGCCATACCCCTTGCCAGAACCAGCCCCTGGAGACCTGCTTTATTAAATTCCGGCAAAGACCGGCGGTCAAAATCAGAGGAATTGGAAATCCACAGATGCAGTTCCCCCCAATCCAGACACCAAAAATCAGGCTGGGGCCGTTTGCCCCCGCCCTGGAATTTGGGTTTAGGACCGAAATGATCAAATATGGGTACATAGGGCCGGACCAGGTGGAAGGGATCAATGCCCTTTTCAGAGACAGGGCCTGCGTCAATAATGAAGTCCGGTACCTCATTCATTACCATGGCCCGGATCGTTTCAGAATCACCCTTGGCTCCCAGGATAAATGAAAAAGGGGTGTTGGCTTCCGGTCGGGTCTGGAACTGGTATCGTTTATCGGGGGTGTCTATCCAGTAGGTATATCGTGTTCCCGGTTTCAGATTGGTAAGCTCAACCTGGTGGTGAAATGATCCGGACAAAGCCTCTTTGACCGCTTTTACAGCGTTGTTGCCGGCAGCTGTGCGATAAAATACCTCTCCTTGAAAGGCGTCAACGGTGGTCCAGGCAATGGTAGCCTGTCTGCGTTCCACCCGGATCACCTCTATATCCTGGGCTGTGATATCGTTTGTCTGTTTTTTACAGCCTGCCGCTGCAAAGGTTAAAAGGGCCGTAACTAAAGCAACGCCCACCAGACGGAAAAACCTGTACCATGAATTCTCATAGGGGTACTCATTACAAATCCGGACGGTTGAACCGCCATTTTCAGGGTTAATATGCACCGGTACTTTAATATGATCCTTTAATAGTGTTATAAGCACCAGATTTCTATATCCCAACCAAGTTAGCATTGGATTAGACACAGCATCGATCCAAGTAAAATTTTGTTAAGATAACCAATTCACTATAAAAATTGGAGACGTTTAAATACTTTTGATAAGTACAGGACAGCACCTTTTTACTGAGGACTACATCAATATCGACATATCCCCAATGTTGTATTCAGAACCAAGACTATTATTAACATTCAACACTTTGATATTACTTGTTTTTCAGAGTTTTTGATTTGGGTAATGAGCGAGCCCTTTGTCTATGACCAGTCGCTATTGTTCCGAAAAAAATCATGGCCACTGGCGTTTCTATTGTTGGGCTTGGCCCTTCTCCAATGTCCTTCGAAATCTTGTAAAATAAAATCCAAATTTTATATATAATTGTATTTCAATTGGTTGCTGAATTTTGCCACTTGATAAAATTCAAAGAACCAGCTAAACATGTGGCCCGCTAAAAATAATGACGGGAGCAATGAGTATGAACAAGCTTGAACTAATTCAGGCAATCAAAGATAGAACAGGGCTGACCAAACAGGAATCCACAGACATGGTGAAGCTGTTTTTCGATAGCCTCACTGAGACTATGGTTAAAGGTGACCGGATTGAGATTCGGGGACTGTGTTCTTTTTTCATCAAAGAATACGACGGCTACACTGGCAGAAATCCCAAGACTGGGAAAAAAGTTAAGGTTCCCGGAAAAAGGCTCCCTTTCTTCAAGCCAGGAAAAGAATTGAAGGAGAGGGTCGATTATCCCAATTCAAAACGGTCTTCTCATAAACTTAAATGATTATTAAGGCCCAGTGAATGGTACATCAGCATTTAAGTGTTTCTCCTGGGCCTACAGAAGGAACACTATATTCTGAATCAGGGGAAAAACTGACACCGCCTGAAGGGTGGGCTTTTTTGCCCGCAGGGGATGCCGCGGTTACGAGGCGAGTAAAATCAAAGAGCCCCGTATGGGTGGTCCAGGTAAAATACCGCAGACGGATGATTTCAAAAGGTATATGGGCTCCCGCAGATAATATCCTGGTCGCAAAACAGGAAGTGGCTGCTAAGAGGTCAACACCGGCCTATGCTAATGAGCGGAAGCGGGAACTGGCACGAAGACAGGCCAAGCAAACCGCCTATACACAGGAATTTAATGATGAGGTCATCAAGTTTTTGAATTTCCATCCCCGGTATGAAAAAGAGGCACGACGCCTTGGAAAAATCATAACCACCCACGCAACTCCTGTGGGCAGCGGAACCGTTGCAAGAACCCAGCGTATTCCTATTAATAAAAGAGCTGAAGCAGCTGTAATTGCATGGATGCGACATAAAACCACTGCATATGATTCAATGAAAATTTCACGTGTAAAGGGAAAGCGACGAGAGGCACGTTTTCCGAGATAACTAAACAACCACCGTCTTGAAGACGGTGTGATTGACCTCGCGGACTGAAAGTCCAGCGAGACCGGCTGCAGCCGGTTACAACATCCTCGGGCGGTGCCGGCACCATAAACGCTTTACTCCCCAAGGAAGCCGGGGGCCAGGCATAAGCTCAAACCTGGTCGTATCGGTTGACTGTAAAAACATTGGGCAGGAAGGCCGGAGGCAAATCGGGCTAACGGAGGGGTACCTTCGGTTTACAGAAACAATAAAGGACTATGAATGATCCCTTGGGAAGAAATCGACCGGGCAACGGTGCCGGGCCGGAAAAATGAATTGATTCTCCGGAGGCGGGGCGAGGAGTTTTCCATCCGCACCGGCGGAACAGAACTGATGAACAGCCGGATGCACGGGTCAGAAGAGGCCCTGGCCAACCTGGCCTTTGAGCATATGGGGCAGAAAACGGTAGGGCAGGGATCGGGATTGCGTATCCTGGTGGGCGGCCTGGGCATGGGCTATACCCTGGCCAGAACCCTGGCGCTGGCGCCTTCGGATGCAAGGATTCTTGTGGCTGAACTGATCCCGGAGGTAATCGCTTGGAACAGGTCGGTCTTCGGACACTTGGCCGGAATGCCCTTGAATGATCCCAGGGTGAGGGTGGACACTTCGGATGTCGGGGCGACAGTCCATCGGCAGGCAGACGCTTTTGACGCCATTCTCCTGGATGTGGACAACGGTCCTGCAGGGCTGACCCAGGACGCCAATAACCGCCTTTATGCCAAAAACGGACTGAAAGCCGCCCTCAGAGCCTTGACCCCGGGCGGTGTCCTCGGCATCTGGTCCGCCGGGGACGATCCCGTCTTTACCCGCCGCCTCGCCAACTGCGGATTCAAGGCAAGGGCTGTCTCGGTCAGCGCCGTTGCCCCGGGCAGGGGCGGCCGGCATGTGGTATGGATCGCCGTCAAACCGGAAGGAGAGCCAGGATGAAAATAATAATGTGATTATCATCATTCCGTTAAAACAATTTCCCATAGTTCATTGAATGCATCCGTAAACAATCCAGCGATCTCCGGATTATTAACGATTAAAACATTCTCATCATTTTTAATGTCAGCCGATAGTGTCCAGTTGTATGATCCCAAAATGGTCGTCTTGTTATCAATAATGCCAACTTTATGATGTAGTTTTGCAGATGTATTTTCGACCTTAACGGGTATCCCCAACTTTTTAAATGTTTGATAAGCGGACCAGTATCTACACTGTGAACGCTCCATTCCCACCCGAACTTTTATTTTGGGTTCGTTCGTTTGGCGACGATTGACATATTTGACTGCCTGGAAACGATTGACCACGCCAGCCATCAGTGGAGAATTGGATCCATCCGGGTCCAAAGGTAAACATCATGATATCAAGAGTCTCTTTGGCGCCAACGACGGTTTCCAACAAATAATCATCAGGGTCATTGTCTGGTGAAAAAAGAACTTTAAACCTGGTGTTACCTATCTGAAATGATCCCATCTGACCATCATTCTTATTGCCAAAAATCCCATTCCACAATTCGTTAAATTCATCCCGATAAGCCCGGAGCAAGCCATAATTTTTTTGATTTGTATTTGGAAAATGCAAAATGATGATGTGGTTATAGTTGCGCCTTGTTCCGGTATCAGTAAAGTTTGTGGAACCGGTTAAAAGAGCGGCGCCGGGTTCGTCGTAGTCCCGAACAATGAATTTGTCATGAAAAATAGCCGGATTGCCGTCGGCTTTGACTTGGATATTGTCGGCTGCTTGAAATTCATCGAATGTCTTTTGATTATCCGTGTCCGGTTTTAAATAACTCTTTTCAAGGATCAAATTAACTTTGACACCTCTGGCCGCCGCCCTTTGGACTGCTTCTTTGATCGGGTTGCCGGAATATATTTTTCCAGATCTTAGTTCCTGAACGGCAATATTAAGGGATACCTTCGATTCGTCAATAAAACGGATAATCTCTGTTTCAAGTACGTAATTCTCTTGGGACAGGTCTTTGTGGGTGCTGATGTAAACCTCTATTTTCCCATTTTCAAATGTGGCTGCAATGGCTGTTTGGACGGTGGCGAGAATGATCATTGCACAGAAAATGGTAAACACTGCTGTTAATACCTTTTTCATTTAAACCTCAGAATTGTTAATTATATCTATGGTTAAGGTTGCTCAAAATATCACAATAATCGGAGGAACCGCCTGGGTTCGTGTCGATCGAGCTACTGTGCTTATTAGCCCGCGTTTTTCCAAAAAAACATTAATCGAGATGCGTTTTGTCAAACCGATCATTCTATCGGCTTGCTTCAAAAGCAGAACACCGGCATCAGAAGTAATTTCTCCGCTATTAAAATTTGCTTGAATTTTAGGCCCGTTACATCTTGTGAATTCTATGTGATTCGTGGTACATTTTGTTAGGGCAAAATTCTCTTTATAATTAGTTTAACCAACTGAATTATAAACTATTTTAAAAGATTTTACCTCTTTTTTTATGAATTATTCGGGATAGGTGTGATGGCGTCAGGTTGGCCCATTTTTTTTGGGTATAATGCAATATCCAATGTTTGAGCCAATTCCTTTTTCTATAAAAACCAAGTCTTTTATCCTGAGATTTTCTATGATTTCATCGACAACCAGTGATAAATTTACGCTGGCCTTTTCGCCATTTTTTTTTATATAACCCCCATGTCCTAGCGGACANAACGAAGCATGAAACACTTGCAATTTTTGAAAAATGGTCATAGCTATCAAATTTTTTTTCGACCAAGAAAAATATAAGGAGATACTCGATGTTCGAGTTTTTTGAATTTGACTGCCAAACAATCCTTGATTAGAATCAGGCTACTTTTTTTTGGAAGCGCTCCAAAGATGGAGATGGCTTCATTTGAGGAAAAATACGGCTGCTCATATGTTTTGTAGAAGGATTGAAAGGAATAATATTATCAATGCGTTCTTTTAACTTATCAAGCTTTTGTTCATTGATTTCGTTTCCACAGAAATCCTGGACAAATTGAACTAAGGCTTCTGTATGAATCCGCTGGGATAGGCTTCCCACACTCCATGCAGGAAGTTTGTTTTCCAGGCGGGCTTTCTGGTAATGATGGAAGAACAATGCATGATCTAACAGCAGACTCAGGATCAAGGAACTCCGAGATCCATCTTCGCCTGTATGCTTGGTCAGCTTGCCCCATCCTTCATGACCTTTCCAGTCCTCAAAGAAAACCTCTATCAACCAGCGGAAGAAGTATGCTTGAACAATATCCAATGTTCTCCAACTCAAGTCAGAGGCTAACAAATAACGTGGTTTTTTCTCATCAGGATACTGCATGGCGATCACAAAACGCTTGGCATTGTGAGACGGCACATACAGGCG
>NZ_KB892900.1 GCF_000373985.1 Desulfobacter curvatus DSM 3379 | reverse complement strand
TTTTTTGCTCGTGCTGATCAAAATCAAAAAAGACACATATAACACAAAAATGAAATATATTTAGATTCAAATATGTAATTTAATGTTTTTGAATAAATTATTATTCAGAAGGATATTTTATTGCGTAGAAAAAGTGGAATTTTTTTTATGAAACTTTAATAAGAATGGACAGATTACCAGCAAATCTTGCCTTCTGGCGGAGATCAGACTTAACGAGAACGAAAATGTAATTTTTTATTTTGAGCCTATTTTTCTACGAACGAATACGTGAGGATATTTTTCTATTTAAGGAGTACGGAAAGATTAATGCCACAGCATTTTGCACCGAATATGTGTTCGCATTTCTCACGGAAACATCTATCAATTCAGCGACTTAACCAGACAGATCAACGAGGTTCGGTTCCACGCTTTTTTACTGTAAAAATCGAGACTGTCCCGATCATCTTTTTCTGCAAGCAGGGAAATGGATTTTATCCCTTTATTTACGGCCCAGCTTTCAACGGCTGACAGCAGAAGTGTTGCAACGTCTTTCTTTCTGCATGCATGATCCACAATCAGATCATTCACCACGGCATTAACATTACCCTGAACCATTGAAATTTGCGCCTGGGCAGTGCACATTCCAACAATTACATCATTCATCCACGCAACCTTCACGGTCCTGTGCTTTCCGCACCCGTCCAGCAACAGCCGCATCCCTCGGGCCTGGATCTGGGGATTGAATTTAAATTCCTGTTGTGTTGCAAGCTGCCGGGCCAGCAGAGGCAACATATGATCAATATCAACAGGACGTGCGTCTTTAATGATAATTTCCATAATTTCCCTAGAATATTTTCTTAAACGCTGATGCTTTTATTGCTGCCACCACCATTGTCCCTTTTTCGATCCCCAACTCATGTACTGATTCCGGGACGATCTGGGCAATCAGATGTTCATTACCACAAGCAAGCTCCACACGCACGCGATTTCCGCTGCCATAAATATCCGTCACAGTACATTCCAAAAGATTTCTGGCACTTGTTGCCTCCGGATGCCGCTTGAAAAGAAGAATGTCCCGTGAATCCAGTTCAAAAAGATTTTCTTCGCCTTTTGCCGGTTCAGTAAGAATGAAACTGGTGTCGCCCCATTTATAACGAAACAAATCTTTATAGGGTGATGCGCTACCAAGATGGATCAGATTGATATAACTTTCAAGACCACTGCCCCATGATTTTTTTACCAGTTCTTCGGCCGCACTGTGCTGCTGAATACGCCCCTCTTCGATCACCAGGACCTCATCGGTCATCATCCGCATTTCCAGTACCGAATGGCTGATAAAAATCATGGGAATACCGTAATGGTTGAAAACATTTTTCAAATACGGAATAATTTGAAATTTATGCCCCTCATCCAAAGCCGAAAGCGGCTCATCCATCAAAATAAGCCGGGGATTTGACAAAACCGTCCTTGCCAGAGCGATGCGCTGCCGTTCTCCGCCTGACAGTGTGGAAACATCTCGTGACAAAAGCCGTGTGATACCGAGAACCTTAAAAAGGCCATCAGGATCAATCTGCCGATATTCCGGCCTGGTTCGTTTATAGCCATAGAAAAGATTTCTTTTAACGCTCATATGAGGGAAAAGATGGGCATGCTGAAACACAACACCAACATTGCGCTGATCCGGCTTCAAATTAATTTTTTTCTTTGCATCAAAAAGAACGGTATCATCCAATCGGATAAACCCACTGTCCGGTAGTTCCAGACCGGACAGCAAATTCATAATCGTTGATTTCCCGCTCCCTGACGGACCGAAAATTCCCGTCCTTGATGAGGACAGGCTAAATGCAACATCAAGGGTAAAATCCTTGAAACTTTTTTTTAACTCCACGTCTAACTGCAATACTACCCTCTCCTGAACCAACGATTTATTCCCTCACTGACGAGAAGGATGGCAAAAGAGAGGCTGATGGAGACCAGACAAAGCGTCAGCGCCATCCGGTCACCACCCGGAACAGAGGTATATTCATAGATTGCCAGGGGTATCGTCTGCGTCACCCCCGGGATATTTCCGGCAAGAATAACGGTTGCCCCGAACTCACCAAGGTTTCTGGCAAACATCAATGACATCCCGGCAAAAATCGCACGACCGCTCAAAGGCAGGA
The DNA here is from genome assembly GCF_000373985.1 of Desulfobacter curvatus DSM 3379. Taxonomy (GTDB): domain Bacteria; phylum Desulfobacterota; class Desulfobacteria; order Desulfobacterales; family Desulfobacteraceae; genus Desulfobacter; species Desulfobacter curvatus. The sequence goes on along the minus strand of NZ_KB892900.1, from coordinate 170,917 downwards.
CAATGGTAAAAAAACTGTCCCACCATCCCGCCCCAAGGGTTCGTGATACTGAAATATAGGATCGATCCATCGCCTCCATACCAATACGGATCGAACGGACCATCAGGGGGAACCCGACAACCGCCGAGGCAATGACCGCACCGGTAAGGGAAAAAACCACCTGGACACCCAAAAGTTTCAAAAACTTACCAATGATACCGTTGGACCCGAAGGAGAGCAGCAGCAGATATCCGACCACCACCGGCGGCAGAACCAGCGGCAGACTGATAATCCCTTCCACCAACGACTTGCCTCTGGTTTTGCCAAAGGCAAGAAAGTAACCACAAGCAATGCCAAAGGGGGTGGAAATCAAGGTCGCCGAACAGGCGACCTTCAGGGAAAGCACAACGGCGGATATATCCTGGGGCGACAATGACAATATTGCAATTTCATTTACCATGATCAAATATCAGGGCAGCGTAAAACCAAGACGAGTCATTTCCGGATGGGCCGCTTCAGAAATAATATAGTCATAGAAAAGCTTGGCATCTGCATTCCCGTCGCTTTCCTTTGTCATTGCAACCGGATAGGTTACTTGATTATAAAGATCCAGAGGCACTTCAAACAGAATTTTAGCACTGACGGCGAGCATCGCATCAGTTTTATAAACAAAAGCGCCATCAGTCTCCCCCCGATCAGCATAGATCAGCGCCTGGCGGACATCCTTTGCCATAACCAATTGCCCTTTCTTGAGCATTTCATCATATATTCCCACGTTATCCATCGCCTGCTTTGCATACTGACCGGCCGGTACACTGGTGGGGCTGCCCAATGCAACACGCGTCAACTTCTGCAAATCGCCCATGGCATGGGCATCTGTACTTGGTTTGCCCACAAAAACCAACGCATTGTGGGCAAATATTTTTTTGGTATCAGTCTTAATCTTACCCTTTTCAACCAAATGCGTCATCCACTTGGGATTGGCAGAAACATAAATATCTGCAGGCGCCCCCTGCTCTATTTGCTTTGCCAAGGCACCGGATGACGCAAAATTGGGAACAATCTTAACGTCCGGATGCTGCTCCTGGAACTTTACTATCAAATTGCTGCACAGGTTGCTCATGCTCTTTGCCACTGAAACACGAACCTGTCCTGCCTGAGCCTGGGCACTGAACACCAGCAACATAAAAATAACAAAAATGTTTAATACACGTATCTTCTTCATATCAAAGTCTCCTTTTTGTATTTATCCGTTTCAAATGAAAGCTACAATAGATTATTGCATCACTTTCATACATTATTGTGGGTCGACCTAGGGTATCGATAATTCAGATCAGACCATGTCCTTATTCGAGATACGGGTATCATCGACGGCAAAACAATGTCAAGTTATATTTTCAAGCGACTATTGCCGTTTAAAAGGTACTAAAAAAGAACATTTTTTACAGTAACGCTTCGAACATATAAAAAAACCGGATGGTTTTTAATTTAATATAAAATTTTATCACAAATGGAACACCACTTGCATTATTTTTTGTCATTATTTAACCAATTAATTAATGGAGAAGTAAAATGTCAGAAGAAAACGTTCAGGCCTTTTTGGATAAAGGTGCAGATGACCGCAAATTCCGTGTAAAGTATGATAACTGTTTTTCAATGGAGAAATTTTGCAACATGGCAGAAGAAGATGGTTTTAAGTTTACTGTGGAAGAACTGCAAGCGGTATTGAAGGCTAATGGAGATTCTTTCGATTCATATGGCAATCCGCCAAAGAAAGGAATTTGGGTATAGCGGCCATGGGCCGCCCTTGGCCTATCTACAACACCCAGGCTTCGGCCCACAACAAAACATGAAAATAGCTTATTTGGGCTTTCATACTAAAAAATAAGAAAAACGGTGCTGTTGAGCAACAGCACCGTTTTTATATTTCCCCTGATTGTTTTTCCGACAATTTTAACTGCGTGTTGTTACATCACATCAGAGGTGTATTGGGTATCACCTCCCATATGCCGCAGGGACAGGCCCCCTTGCAGAATCCGCATCCAATGCATTTGGATTCATCCACCACATATTCAAAGCCGGTATCTTTTTCCTGACGGCTGATGGCCCCTTCAGGGCAAACTGCCACGCAGATGCCGCAATCCCTGCAATTTCCGCAGGAGGCACAGTCCTGGCCGCATTCCTCAAGGTTGTCAGCATCCTGCCTGGGATTATAATAGGTCAAATTTATACGCTGGGTATCGATCATGGGGGCAAGGCCCTCCATATCCGGTGCCTGGCCGTTAAGAAGCTGATCAATAACTATGGCCGTCCGTCTGCCCGCCCCGATGGCATCAGTAATAAGCCCCGGGCCCACGGCATCTCCGATGGCAAAAACCTTTTCATCCGAGGAGCGGCCGGCTTCGTTCACCTTGACAAACCCTCTTTCAATCTCAATTCCTTCACCAAGAAAGGACAGGTCCGGCACGTCTCCGATGGAGATCACCACCGTATTGGCCGGCAGCGTTTCACCACTCTCAAGTTCGACCCCTTTGGCATTAATTTCCTTGGTGAACAGCGGCCAGCGGAATTGGGCACCGCATTTTTCGGCATCCTCTCTTTCCTTACCGAATGCAGCCGGTTTCTGAACATCAATGAGGGTGATATCAACCGCACCCAGCCGGTGGGCTTCTGTGGCCACATCACAGCCCACATTGCCGGCACCGATGATCACGATTTTTTTACCGGGCTTTATCTTATTTGCCTTGGACTGCTCAAGAAAATCATTGGCAAAAACAGCCCGCTCAATACCTTTAATCGGAAGGGATCTGGGTTTTTTTGCACCGGCTGCCACCACAACATAGTCATGGCTCTTTTTTATCTCATCGAATTTTTCCGCATCAATGGCCTCTCCAAGTCTTATATCCTTTATATAAGACTTTATCCGGTCTATTTCGGCATCCAGGGTTTCGGCAGGGATTCGGGATTCAGGAATCACAGCTGAAATTTTTCCGCCAATGGTCTGCCCGGCTTCAAATACCGTAGCGGTATGGCCTTTCATGGTCAGTTGCCAGGCCGCGGAAATACCACCCGGCCCTCCGCCGATAACAGCTACTTTCTTCTGGGATTTTTTAGCCGGCTTTGGCGGTTTGATATTCTGGGCAGCCTGTCCCAGAAGGCGAACATTAATGGGCGTCATATAAGATAAATTTCGGGTGCAGGACGCCATACACGGACTGGGGCACAGGTGACCGCACACAGTCGCCGGAAACGGGGAATACTCAAGGCCCATGGAGATGGCTTCATCAATGTTATCGGTCCGGACCATGGCCCAGCGCTGCTGGACCGGAATTCCGGTGGGGCAGGATGCCTGGCAGGGCGAAATATATTTACCCTGCTCCCAGACAGGAATATATCTTCTGTACTCGCCCTTGGTAATGACCGGCACAGTGCCCTTTTCCGTTTCCTGGAGATCTCCGATCAAGCCGCCGCGGCCAAGCTCCATATCCCAGATCTGTTCCCTGAACCACGACATGGATCTTCTATCCGGACCATCGGCCTTTTCCTGGGGGTTTTTAGCTTCAAACAGCCGCCATTCTTTTCGCACAGCCAGTTCGTCAAGTAATTTCGGCTGTTCGATTTTCTTAAGAAAAATTTTAAGGCCCTGGAGCAGCCATTCCCATTCCTGATCATCCAGGTCCACTTCCTTGGCATCCTTGTCGGAATAAGTATTGGCTTCACCACGAACAAAAACCTTTCCGCCGACCATGCCCACCAGGGGTCTGTAGCCCAGAACCTGTTCCGGGTTGGCGGCGTTTAAGCCGCAAATAACGGCAATGCCGCCAGCCATAAACTCACCAAAGTAATCCCCTGCCGCTCCCAGGACCCACAACTCAGGGGGTTCAAATCTGGGATTTCGCTTGGTCATGGTCATGCCCCGGGCGCCAATGGAGCCGCCTACAAACACCTTACCCTGGGCTGCGCCGTTCATGGCCCCGTTGGTGGCAGATCCGTGCACGATGATTTCAGCACCGGCATTGAGCCAGCCGATATCATCCGAGGCAGGGCCCATGACCTCTATTCTGGTATAGGGTGTACCCAGGGAGCCTGTGCGCTGGCCGGAATGACCAATGATACGGATGTCCATGGTGTCAGGGGCTGAATTCCAGAGTCGCCCGCCAATGCCGTGCTGGCCAAAGGCCTGGACTTCAAGTTTTCTGTTGCCCCGCTTGACATGCTGTTGAATAATATCCTCAAGCACCCGTGAGGGAATCCGTTTTTCGTCTCTTTTACCTGCTACAAAAATATAGTCGCTTTTTTTCATATCCCGTCCTCCTTTACACCACGTACTTAATACTGAGGCGGTCAGCAATGTTTTTATCATCAATTCCCAGCGCATCGGACATGCCGATGGGGAGGGAGGTGGAGCGTCCCAGGGGTGCTACAATTTTTTTGAGCTGCGTGTCAAAGGAGATAAAAATATCCACCAGGCGCTGGGCCACATCTTCCGGATCAAGGCGGCGGTAGAGCCTGGGGTCCTGGGAGGTGATGCCCTTGGGACAGATGCCCAGGTTGCACACGTTGCACCGGTCTTCCTCCGTACCCACGCAGCCGGCTGCGGCCTGCATCGCATATTTTCCGATCTGAACCCCGGATGCACCCAGCATGATCAGGGCAGCGGCATTGGCAGCAATGTTGCCGTTCTTACCAATACCGCCTCCGGCAAAGATGGGGACTTCATTTTGTTTACCAATGGATGTCAGGTTCAGGTAATTATCCCGGACACAACTGGCGATGGGGTGACCCATGTGGTCCATGGAAACGGCATACGCAGCCCCAGTACCACCGTCTTCGCCGTCAATGGCAAGCCCTGCCGCATAGTCGTTACGCGTCAGGTTGTTCATCACCGCCAAAGAAGTGGATGAGGCGGAAATTTTGGGATACACCGGCACCCGGAACCCCCATGCCATGGACATGGACAGGATCATTTTGGCCACGGACTCTTCAATGGAGTACTGGGTCTGATGGGTCGGGGGGCTGGGCAGGCTGACGCCCTGAGGCACACCCCGGATGGCGGCAATAAGTTTATTCACTTTATGCCACATCAAAAGGCCACCATCACCGGGTTTTGCCCCCTGACCATATTTGATCTCAATGGCGCAGGGATCTTCTTTCATATGCGGAATGGCGTGGATAATCTCGTCCCAGCCGAAATAGCCGGAAGCAATTTGCAGAATCACATATTTAAGAAACCGGGAGCGCAGCAACCGTGGCGGGCACCCCCCTTCACCGGTACAGATGCGAACGGGCATACCCATCTCTTCGTTCAGGTAGGCAACCCCCATCTGCAAACCTTCCCACATGGTCGGGGAGAGTGCCCCAAAGGACATGCCGCCAATGATCAAAGGATAAATTTCCCGGACCGGCGGAATCCATCCCTTTTCCCGCAGTCGCTTCATGTTTTCCCTGGGGGGAAGCACCCGGCCGAGCAGGGTACGCATCTCAAATTCATGACGCCCGGCATCCAAGGCCGGGTCCGTAAGCATGGAAATTCTGGTGAACTTGATTCTGTCAAGCACTGATCCCGAATCGTTGCGCCGGCCGCCTCTGCGCCGGGGAATACCATGCTGATTGATGTGAAATTTCATCCTGTCCAGGCCGGGATTTTTTACGGGCCGAATGGCATCATTGGGACAGACCAGGGTACACATGGCACAGCCGATGCAAGCATTTTCAACCCGGGTATCCTGGCGGATACCATAAAAGGTATCATAATCATTACTGTGCTCGGTATTTTTGCCCACAGACGTTTTTATGATCCGTTTCTGGAACGGATGCAGGGAGATGGCCTTAACCGGACACACAGCCGTACATTGACCGCACAGGGTACACCGGTCATTATTATATTCGACCTGCCAGGGCAGATCATTCAGACTTAAAGAGGAAGGTTCAAGGCTTCTGTTTGACGACATATTTTTACCTCCTGACGCTCAGGGCTGACAGTAACTGTATCAAGGTGCATGGGTTGAAAATCCATGGTTTTATCCCGGTCCGGGATGACGGCATCCAGTCCGCAAATCTCGGATGAAAAAGCAAACATCCCCGGCTTGCCCCCCACCACACCGGGCCGCAATTTCTTGCGGTCCTGAACCATGAACATGGAGTGATCCGGCAACGTGCCGATCACCATATTGGGACCATCAATGATTAAAGGACGGCAGGTCTTTTTCAAATGATCCAAAAATTCAAAATTGGGATGTTTTTCAAGGGTCGCACGCTGAAGCGGCGTGATCACATGCTTATACCCGTCAATGCCTAAACCCAGCTCCTCCATGGAAAAGTGGAGGATATGGGCAAACACCTCGGAATCAGATTGATAGCCGGTGTATCCGGGAATGTCCCTTGAGGATAAAAAATCTTTGATGGGGATAAAAGCGGTATTCTCACCATTGGTCATGGTGCAATATCCCTTGATAAAAAACGGATGGCAGGCATACAGGTTAATGGCGTAATTTGTATTCTGCCGCCCCTGGGCCATGATAATCCGTGCATTAAGTTCCTTCCTATCAAGGTGTAGATATTCGGCCAGTTTCATGGGATCCCCGATCTCCTTGAACATGATGGTGTCCGGCCAGAAGGAAAACACGATCATGTCATTTTTTTCTTCACCCATTTCCCGTATCTTAAGCCGTACATCCAAGAGTCTTACGGCCAGTTCTTCTTGTGTCAGGTCATCCCAGTCTTCGGGCAGTTCATAGGCTCTGATCAAATAGACATGTCGTCTAGGCATCCCTTCTATCCGGGTTTTCGGTGGTTTTAAAGAGACTTTATGCTTGGTCATGAAACCAAGTTTCATCATAAAAAGATCTAAACGGCGGATGCCTTCTTCAGTAAAGATTCCCGACAGGATCGGAGCATCTTTCATCTCTTCAAAGGTGCCACCAAGGTCCTGGAGCAAAAGCCCCACGCCGGAACCGTCATGCCCTTCCTTCATCACGTCAAGGGCTTTGATGGCCAGCATCGGAGACAGAGGGTCCTTGCTGGTGATTGCAAACAGACGACACATATTTTTAACTCCTTATGGTCTTTATCTTTAAGCAGTCAAAAGACTGCGGGTCAAAATTTCGAAACTTAAACACTAAAGCCACTTGGTAAGACTGTCAATCTTTATTTTCCGAACAAGAGTGTTTGCGAGGTGGGGCTCGCAATGCGGAGATACCTACGACATCGAATAAATATACAAATAATTAAATTTTATTCATAATAACGCGCCCATGTTGTGTAAAATGCAAATATGCAAAAGTTCTGCCGTTGAGGAAAACTTTAGATAAAAAAATATCGAATTTACCTATTCTTAATTTTAGTGGGAATTGAAAATCCGGCGCGTTTATAAATTGAATGTATTTTATCCAGGTCATCTTCCAGGCTTTTTCCGGGATGTATTTTGCCCAGCCATCTGGTTCTTTTGCTATGGTTGTCCAGATACCAGCAGAGGATAGGAACATTCGCGCCTTTGGCAATGTACCAAAATCCGGTCTTGATTGTGGACACCGACTTGCGGGTGCCTTCGGGCACCAATGCCACCACCAGATCTTCATTTTCTTCAAACTTTTTAATTACGCCATCCACAAATCCATTGGACTTGTCCCGCTTTACCGGAAGTCCCCCAAGACTTTTTAAAAAAATCGACATGGGAAAAAAGAACCATTTGGATTTGATCAGCAGTTTTGCATTCATCCCGGTAAGTTTGATATAGGTCAGGGCACGAACCGTGTCCATGTTGGTTGTATGGGGGAAACCTATGACCACACATCTGGGTTCCCAGTAGGCCGGCAACGGATCATAAGTCCAGCCCATCCCTGCATAAATACACTTGCCAAGGGTACTAAACAGACATGGGAAAGGATTAATACCCATCGCAAACCTCTTTCTTTTTCATCCTTTGAATTTTTTCTCCAGAAAAATCAATTCCCATATCCCTTCTCCCTTTATCATTTCATCCGGCACTAATTTTATAAGAAAGTCTGTGTAACCCAGACAGATCTTTCAACATTCGTTGTGGGCTGGGTGGTGATAGACCAGGCCAGTCCATGGCTGTTATATGAAGGACAATGTTAGATAATGTTTTTTGCAGAGAATCACAATACCGAAAAATCGTCACAGACTAATAGAGGAAGACCATAGATAATGTTTTCGTTTACATTAAAAATACCCCATGCTATTTTCAAAAAATAAAAATTCTAACAAATAACAAATCGTTAATCAGGTCATAGCGCAGGTAATTCATAAATACCTAATTATTCTTTTTCCATAAAAATCTTTGTGCGGAGGAGAACATAATGAAGCTGAAAATCGGATCAAAAGTAAACCTTCTTATCATTTCTGCCATGGTGCTTGTGGGCGGAGCTGCTTTATTTTTTTCGGTATCCGCTTTGAAGTATGAGGGCCGGATCGCCATTGAGAAATATAGCACGGATATGATGGTGGTTAAAAAAGAACACGTCAAGGATCTGGTGTCCTCTGCTTACACCATTGCCAAAGCCCGCCTTGATGTGGCAAGGGATAAAAATGCCATCCGAAAAACCTATGGAGATAGTGTCAAAGCGGTAGTCAATCAGGCCATTTCCGTATTCGAAGCTAACAATATGTCCGACGATTTCAGATCCCTGGAAGAACGCCAGGCAGCTGCCGTCAAAGTGATTGACAAAATGCGCTGGGGTGTAGACGGTAAGAACTATTTTTGGATTCAGGACATGGACGGATACATGGTTCATCACCCCCTAAGCAGTCACTTGAACGGCAAATCCCTTAGAAATTTTAAAGATCCTGATGGCGTAAAGCTCTTTGTTGAAATGGAGCGCCTTGCAAGAAAAGACGGCGAGGGATTTGTGGATTATAAATGGCCTAAACCCGGCTTTGATAAACCCCAGGATAAAATCTCTTATGTCAAACTATTTACGCCCTGGAATTGGATCATTGGTGCCGGCGTTTACCTTGAATCCACTGAAAAAGAGGCCCAGCAGGATGCCCTCCGAAATATCGGATCCATCCGGTATGGAAAAAACAACCTTGGCTATTTTTTCATTTATGACTCCAAGGGCAATTGTATCCTCATGCCCAACCGGCCCGAAGCTGTGGGCACGAATGAATGGGATTTAAAGGACGGCAAAGGGCTCTATATTGTCCGGGAACTGGTTAAAAAGGCCAATGCCCGCACCGAGGGAGATTTTCTATCATATTTCTATAACAAACCAGGTGGCAGTGAAAATTTCCAAAAAATTTCCTATGTAAGGAAATTGCCTGAATGGGACTGGTACATCGGCACAGGCACCTATACCGATGATGTGGAAGCCGCAGTTGCCAACGAGCAGCAGGAAATAAGACGCACCGTAAAAGCGGCAACCGTAAAAATCCTGTCCATTGTTCTGGGAATTATGGTGCTGTCAGTGATAGTCTCCTATTTTGTTGTGGCCAAAGGAATTGTGGCACCTTTACGTAAGATGATCAATATGCTTAAAGACATTGCTTCGGGTGAAGGAGATCTGACCAAGCGGATTATTGATGACTCCGGTGACGAGACCCAGGAACTGGCAGAAGGATTTAACCGGTTCATTAAAAATATCCAAACCATGATTGCGAAAATAAAGACAGATACCGGGGAGCTTACAGACGCCTCATCAGAGCTTGCCGGCATTTCCGATCATTTGAATTCAGCAGCCGTAGAGACCTCGGGGCGGGCAGATTCAGTTACATCGGCATCGGAAAAAATGAGTTTGAATATGGATTCGATGTCTGCAGCCATGGAGCAGGCTGCCGGGAATATCAACATGGTTTCGGCCGCATCCGAGGGGATGAGTTCAACGATTTTGGAAATCGCCCATAATGCCGAAAAAGCCCGTGACATGACAACTGAGGCTGTGGGGCAGACAGAACATGCCAGCACCCAGGTAGAAGATCTCGGCACGGCAGCCAAAGAAATATTTACCGTGGTGGAAACCATTACCGAAATCTCTTCCCAGGTCAACCTGCTGGCCCTGAACGCAACCATTGAGGCAGCCAGAGCCGGCGAGGCCGGAAAAGGGTTTGCCGTCGTTGCCAATGAGATTAAAGACCTGGCAAACCAGACAGCCGGTGCCTCCAGCCAAATTAAAGAACGTGTGACCGGCATCCAACAATCCACCGAAGGTACCACTGCAGAAATCATCTCCATCACAAAAGTGGTGGAAGATATCAATGAAATTGTTTCAACCATTGCGGCGGCTGTTGAAGAACAGTCCGCAACCACCAATGAAATTACCCAGAATATTTCCCAGGCGTCGGTCGGTATTTCAGAGGTAAATGAGAATATTTCCGAAGGATCCGTCGTGGCAAAAGGGGTATCCGAAGATGCGGCCGAAGTAACCACTGCGGCCTCGCAGATTGTGGATGCCAGCCAGCAGGTAAAAAATAAAGCAGCCGGCTTGTCGAAATTGGCGGAAACGCTTGCTCATATGATGTCCAAATTTAAAGTCTAAGAACCTGTTTGCGGTCGGTTATTGAAAATTGACATCAGTGTCTGTTTTGACTAAAATTGTACATTTTGTCTTAGGTAACACAAATTGACAAACACAAACCCTGTCCGGCAGACCGCCGGGTAACCGGAAACAAATAGAAATGAAATAAGGAATTTACCTGTGATTACAGCCAATGAAAATTACAACAAACTGAATGCCTCATATTTATTTGCAGATATAGCCAAGCGGGTTCAACTCTACCAGGACAACAATCCCGACAAGGAAGTAATTCGCCTTGGTATCGGCGATGTAACCCTGCCGCTTCCTCCTGCAGTTATTCAGGGATTTAAAAAGGGCGTGGATGAAATGGCCAATGATGCCACATTCAGAGGGTATGGCCCTGAGCAGGGATATCTTTTTTTAAGGCAAGCCATTGCAGCCGGTGATTTCCAGTCCAGGGGTGCGGACATTGAGGCGGATGAAATTTTTGTATCCGACGGGGCCAAATGCGATACAGGCAATTTCCAGGAGCTGTTCTCCAATGATATTACCATTGCCATTCCGGATCCGGTGTATCCCGTGTACCTGGATACCAATGTCATGGCCGGCAGAACCGGTGCATTCAAGGACGGACGGTACGAGGGCATCGTTTACATGGATTGCCTGAAAGAAAATGGGTTTATGCCGGATTTCCCCGATTCTCCGGTGGATTTAATTTATCTTTGTTTTCCCAATAATCCCACAGGGTCTACTGCCACCCGGGATCAACTTGCCGCCTGGGTGGATTACGCCCGGGATAATAAAGCCCTGATCCTGTTTGATGCCGCCTATGAAGCCTTTATCCGGGATGAAACGCTTCCCAGAAGTATCTATGAAATCCCTGGAGCCAAAGAGGTGGCCGTGGAATTCAGAAGCTTGTCCAAGACAGCCGGTTTCACAGGCACCCGCTGCGGATTTACGGTGGTGCCCAGGGCATGCATGATCTATACGGCTGACGGGGCCAAGGTCTCGTTGCACGATATGTGGAACCGCCGGCAATCCACCAAATTCAACGGCGTCTCCTATCCGGTGCAAAAGGCTGCCGAGGCGGTTTACAGTCCGGAGGGTCAGGCACAGGTTAAAGCGAACATCGACTATTACCTGGCCAATGCCGGAGTGGTTCGCCAGACCATGACCGATCTTGGATTTGACCATGTGGGCGGTGAAAACTCTCCATACATCTGGATTGACGGCAATGGCCGGGATTCCTGGGAATTTTTTGACCTGCTGCTGGACAAGGCAGGCGTGGTTTGTACCCCTGGCCAGGGCTTTGGCCGGTGTGGTGCGCAATCCATAAGAATTTCCGCGTTTAACAGTCCTGAAAATGTCGCCAAGGCCATGGAACGTTTAAAAAATGTTTTAAAATGACCGGTTTTTTCAAGGTAAAACCCCTGGACGACGTTCTGGGGATGACACAACTTTTTTCCCCCGTGGGCATTGAGGAATTGCACATCCATGATGCCTTTTCAAGGGTCCTGGCAAAGGATCTGGTTGCCGGCGAGGATCTGCCCGGATTCAGGCGTTCCTGCATGGATGGATATGCGGTAAACGCCGCGTCTACCTTTGGGGCATCGGAATCCGGTCCTGCATGGCTGACCCTTAAGGGTTCCATTGCCATGGGAGATATTCCGGACTTTGAACTGGCGCCGGGGGAAGCCGCCCGGATCTCCACCGGCGGTATGCTGCCGGAAGGGGCAGACGCGGTTGTCATGGTGGAGCACACCGAGGCTGTGGACGAACAGTCCATTGAAATATATAAATCCGTGGCCCCGCTGCAGCATGTCATTGATGTGACCGAGGATTTTGCAAAGGACCAGACCGTCATTGAAAAAGGCCGCCTGATGCGGCCCCAGGAAATCGGCCTGGCGGCAGGGTTGGGACACACCCGGATCCGGGCGTATCAGGTGCCCAGGGTGGGAATCATCTCCACCGGGGATGAAGTGATCCCCGTGGACAAAACACCGGCCCCCGGCAGGATACGCGATATCAATTCCTATTCTTTATCTGCCCTGGTGACCCAGGCCGGCGGAGAGCCCGTGCGGTACGGCATCGTAAAAGATGACCCCAAAGCTTTGGAATCAATGTGCAAAAAAGCGTTGGCCCACACCGACATGGTGCTGCTTTCGGGCGGTTCCTCTGTGGGCACAAGGGATTATACGGTTGAGGTCTTGTCAAACCTGCCGGACACCCGGATTCTGGTCCACGGTATTTCGGTAAGCCCGGGCAAACCCACCATCCTGGCGCGATCCGGCCACATCCCCGTGTGGGGGCTGCCCGGCCAGGTGGTATCAGCCATGGTGGTGTTCCAGATGGTGGTAACAGCTTTCCTTCACCGGCTAAGGGGCTTGTCCCGGCCAATTCTCCAAATAAAGACACCGGCCCGGTTGTCCCGGAACCTGGCATCTTCCCAGGGCAGACGTGATTTTGTACGGGTGGTGCTGGAGGAGGATGGTCAGGATCTTGTGGCACGCCCCATTCTTGGGAAGTCCGGTTTAATACGGACCATGGTCCAGGCTGACGGGCTGCTTGAAATTGGTGAGCATGTGGAAGGCCTTGAAAAAGGCAGCATGGTAGATATTATTCTTTTAAATTAGTGTTTGAACGAAAAGTCACCCACCTGCGGCGTTGCAAAAAAATCTAACATCCTCACATACATTAGTATGCTCCGGTTTTAAATTTTTCTGCGCCTTGCATCTGGGCAACTTTTCGCCCAAACACAGGGTTGTCGTTCAGGCGCAATTATTGGGTCCATAGAGAAAGGAAAGTATGGAAACAAAACGTAACGTATATTTAAATATGGTGGGAATCCGGCAGGCCCAGGATTGTCTGTTTGAAAATTTTGGTCATCTGGAAACAGGGGTACAGACCCTGGATGTAGTCCAGGCCCGCAACAGGGTTTTGGCGGCACCTGCTGTGGCAGCCATATCTTCGCCCAATTTTCACGCTGCAGCCATGGATGGTGTGGCAGTGGATGCCAAATCCACCTTTGGGGCGAGTGATGATGCCCCAAAGTCTTTGATCATTGGAAAAACGGCTTTCTGGATAAATACCGGCCATGTACTCCCCGGGGATACCAATGCCGTGATCATGATTGAAAACCTCAATATTCTGGATGAAAATACCATTGAAATTGAAGCACCGGCTTTCCCCTGGCAATATGTCCGTAAAATGGGAGAGGACATCGTGGCCACCCAGCTGCTGTTTCCCAGGGACCACAAAATCAATGCCTATGCCATGGGCGCACTTCTGTCCGGCGGGGTATTCAAGGTGTCGGTGAGAAAACGACCAAGGGTACTTATTATTCCAACGGGATCTGAACTGAAGCGCTGGCAGGATGTGACGCCGGAAACCATGGTCTCCGGAGATGTGGTGGAATCCAATTCCACCGTATTGACTGAGTTGTGCGCTGACCATGGGGCGGATGCCACGGTAAATACCATGCTTGAAGATGATCTTGAGACCATTCAGACGGCCGTGTCCAATGGTGTGGAACAGGGGTATGACATGGTCATGATTATAGGCGGCTCCTCTGCCGGATCCAAAGATTATTCAAAACCGGTAATTGAAAATTTAGGGCAGATATACGTCCACGGGGTGACCATGATGCCGGGTAAGCCGATGATGTTCGGCCGGATTAAAAACACCCCGGTTTTTGGGATACCCGGCTATCCGGTATCGGCCATTGTTGCCTTTGAAATGTTTGCAGGGCCTCTGCTGCTGGCCATGCAGCATCTGCCCCCTGTAAAACAGGATGTCGTGGAGGTTTCCCCGGTCAGAAAAGTCGCATCAAAACTGGGCCAGGAGGAATTTTTGAGGGTAAAAATCGGCTCCGTGGACGGCCGGCTCATGTCTTCCCAGTTGCCCCGGGGATCAGGCAGTATTACCACCCTGACCGAAGCCGACGGCATCATACGAATTCCCCAGAATGTGGAAGGTATTGCGGCCGGCGAAAAAGTTCAGGCCCACCTGCTTCGATCCCTGGAATCCATCGAAAATACAGTGGTGATCACAGGATCCCATGATAATACCCTTGACCTTCTGGCGGATCAGATTCGCTTAGAACATCCGGGCATGGGAATCTCTTCCAGCCATGTGGGAAGTATGGGCGGACTGATGGCGATTAAAAAGGGGGGCTGCCATATGGCAGGCTGCCACCTGCTGGACCCCGATGACGGCTCCTATAATATCTCATACATTAAAAAGTACCTGCCTGATGTGCCGGTGCGCCTGGTCAATCTTGTGATGCGCCAGCAGGGACTGATTCTGCCCAAAGGCAACCCGGACAAGGTAAAAGGCCTTTTAGATATTGTTAAAAAAAAACTTGCCTTTATCAACCGCCAGCCCGGCTCCGGCACCCGGATTTTATTTGATTTCAGCCTAAAGGAAAACGATCTGTCTGTGTCAGATATTCCTGGTTACGAAAATGAGGAATATACCCACATGTCCGTAGCCGTGGCAGTATTATCGGGCCGGGCCAGAGCCGGACTTGGCATCAAGGCAGCGGCTCTTGCCCTGAAGCTGGATTTTCTGCCTGTTGTTACGGAATCCTACGACCTGGTTATTCCTGAAGTTTATTATAATCTGCCAAAAGTCCGGGCTCTTCTTGGTGCGATCCGGTCCGAGCAATTTAAACAGCGGGTCTTGGCGTTAGGTGGATACGGAGTGGAAAGGACTGGAGAAGAACTGTTCCGATCTACGTAGGACTTTGGGCAGGACAACTAAAAAAACAGTAATCTAACAGGGCTATAATCGATTTATAACTCTGGCCTGGTAATCATTTTCTGTATTTTTCCTAAATTCTTTTGTCATGGAGGCAAATACAGAAAATGACACAGGTTTCGCAATTATCTTCGGACAGGTATTATCCTTTGGACAACGAGCCCTATATGAGTGAAGGTCAACTCGCTTATTTTAAAGGCAAACTGATGCAGCGAAAGGATGAGCTGTACAACAGAATTTCCAACTCCATAAAAAAAATTAAAAACCTTGAAGCAGCCCAGGCCGATATCCTTGACCGAAGCAATTCATATATCGATCTGGAGCTTGAGGTGAAAAGTTTTGAGCGCTATTCAGATATGATTATGCAGGTGGATCGTGCGCTGGCGCGTATTGACGACGGCAGTTTCGGATACTGTGAACTGACCGGCGATGAGATTGGGCTTCGGCGCCTGGAAGCAATTCCTTTTGCCACCATGTCCATCAAGGCGCTGGAGGAATTTGAAGCCGGTCAGAAAAATATGTTTGTATCAAGACAAACACTATATTCTTAAATTTTTTTTCAATCGGATTCCCCCCAAAAAAGAATCCCTGCCGAAGCAATGCCCGGCAGGGATTTTTGTTTACTTAAATAGTCTTGCGGTTAACCGCTGAACCTTAAGATTTAATAGGGATGAATTTCAACCCTTCTGTTCAGGGAGCGGCCAAAGTCTGTGCTGTTCAAAGCGACCGGTTTGTCAAAACCAAAGCCTGTGGTGGCCAGACGGTCGCGGGCAATACCTTTGTCCATCAGGTATTTTGCAACGGAATTCGCACGCCTCTGGGACAGGTCCATGTTGTATTTCTTAGAACCGATATTATCGGTGTGGCCCTGGAGTTCAACACTCATTGCAGGATTTTTTTCCAAAATTTCATAAATAGCATCAAGCTGTGCAAACGCTCCGGGTTTGATCACGTCTTTGTCAAAATCAAACAATACGTTATCAAGAACCCAGCAACCAACTGCATTTACCTTTGCACCGGCAGGTGTTCCGGGGCATTGGTCATCGGGATCGAGAACGCCGTCACCGTCGCTGTCCATGGGGGTCGGTGCAGGAGGGGCATCTGCTTTTTGCAGGAAGACCTTTTCAACAAACGCGGCCATGCCATCGGCTGACAAAAGATCATTGGCGTTTACCAAACCTGCGCAACCACCAATGTCTGCAACCTCAGAAAGGAATGCAGTACCTTCTTCAGCAACGCCGACCTGAATGGGATAAAAACAGATCGCATCGCCATACTGTTCTTTAACAGCCTTGGCCTGGGCAGTGTCCGCTTCCATATCCAAGCCGTCGGAAACAATAATAACCGCAGTTTTTCCGGAAAGGCTTTCAAGATCAGTACCCATAGCTGTCATGGCTGAACCAAGGGGACTGTAGCCGCCGGCTTTTGAAACCATACCAAGTTTTTCAGCCAGGGCAGCTGTGTTGTAATTTTCCATGCCGTAAAACAGTTCGGTTTCGTTTTCAGAGATGGAATCTGCATGTCCAAACGTTCTCAACCCGGCAGTCTGCCCAAGTTCAGGGATGGTCATATTCATATTTTCTACAATCGCTTTGGCGACCATAAATTTGGGATTGCCCATACAGTCGTCTTCCATGGAGCTGGAGGCATCCAGGATAATAACAAAGTTATCCACTTTGGACTGATACATCGACGCATCAAACTGTTTAGCGGAAAATGAAGGAAGCCCGACAGGTTCCTTCGCCGCGCAACCAAACAGGAAGAGGAAGGCGGTGATGGTTAACATGGTTTGCACTAAACGTTTCTTGTTCATCAGATCTCCTTTTTTCAGAATTAGTGTTAAATTCTTATTAAAATTGGTGATTACCCGTACAAAGAATTCGAAATATTCTACAAAAGAAAATAAATGAAATCAACTGTTCTTTTTCAATATAGCAGCCATGGGAAGGCTTGGATTATCGACACCCAGGATCGGCCCACACCAAAGCATGAAAGCAACTTAACAACGGATTGAAATATTCATATGAAAGGTCAATGCAACGCCTTTTGGCGCCTTGCTATTTTTTCGACAAACAATTATATACGTCCACACGAACAGCCATGGGCGGACCGGTTTTCACCGCAGTTCAGCCCACAACAAAGTTAAAAAAGTAATTCAGCAATTTATTTAGACTTTCTTATAATTTTTTTTACTACAACCTCAAGTCAGGATAAAAAATATGGAAATTTATCAGGGGATCATCCTAGGAGTCCTCCAGGGGCTTACAGAGTTCCTGCCGGTAAGCAGTTCAGGCCATTTGGTCCTTGGTCAAATCTATTTCAACATTACTGAAAGTGGACTTGTTTTTGATGCATCCGTACATATGGGAACCCTGGGCGCGGTTTTTATTGTATATTTTAAAGATATCCAGGCAATCTTGAAAAGCCTGGTGTACTACGCCGGAACCCGGGATGTTGCAGGACATGAAAGAAATCTGGCTCTGGCTGCGGCCATTATCATTGGATCAGTACCCACGGCAATCATCGGATTGGTGCTGAAACAATTTGAAGACATTCTATTCACCTCTTCTTTGCTGGTGGGTACCATGCTCATAGTAACAGGGGGCCTTCTGTGGGTGTCCAGGCACTACTACAGGGTTGGAGAGGGTAAGCCTTTAACCGTCTCAAGGGCTGTTATCATCGGCATTGTCCAGGGACTTGCCGTTATTCCCGGCATTTCCCGATCCGGTGCCACCATTGCCACCGGACTGTTCACGGGTCTGGACAGAACAACCGCAGCCCGGTTCTCTTTTCTTTTATCCATCCCCGCCATTTTAGGCGCCCAGGTGATCAGCATAAAAGACGTGATAGAATCCCAAGGCCACATTGACCCTGCCACCATTTGTGGTACAATTGCTTCATTCATCGTTGGGTTGGCAGCCTTAAAACTCTTATTAAAACTGGTGAATACAGGGAAATTTCATCTGTTTGCACCCTATTGCTGGCTGGCCGGAATTCTAGCGCTTTTTTCAAATTTTCTATAGAGGAGGTAACTATGCATCCTGGAATATTCAGGGAATATGACATCCGCGGCATTGCAGGAGAAGAAATTTCTGAACAAGACGCCAATGCCGTAGGCAAGGCATATGGATCACTGCTTATGGGACAGGGCCGCAAAAAAGTATCCGTTGGCCGGGACTGCCGCATCACTTCTGAAGCCTTTTCAAAGGCATTTATTGACGGGGTATTGTCCGCTGGATGCGATGTCGTGGACATCGGTGTCTGCCCCACCCCGGTTCTCTATTTCTCCATTCACCACCTTGGCCTTGAAGGCGGAGCCATGATTACGGCCAGCCACAACCCTCCGGAATATAACGGGTTCAAGCTGATGAGCGGGCTGGATTCCATCCATAGCCACGGACTGCAGGATATACGCAAAATCATAGAAGCCCAGGCCTATACCCAGGGCCAGGGTACGTTGACAAAAGCGGATGTAATTTCTCCATATATGGCCATGATCCAGGAGAACATCACCTTGAAAAATACCATCCGGGTCGGAATTGATGCGGGCAACGGCACCGGCGGCATAACCGCCTTACCGGTGCTGAAGGGGCTGGGCTGCGAGGTTTATGATCTTTACTGCGATCTGGACGGCACCTTCCCCAACCACGAGGCAGATCCCACCCAGAAAAAAAATATGACGGACCTCATTGCCCTGGTGAAAAAGAATAATCTGGACATCGGCATCGGTTATGACGGGGATGCCGACCGCATTGGTGTGGTGGATAAATACGGTAATATTATTTACGGGGACCAGCTCATGGTGATTTACGCCAGAGAAATTTTGTCCCGTAATCCCGGTGCCACCTTTATCTCCGAGGTCAAATGCTCCATGGTCATGTATGACCAGATTGAAAAAATGGGGGGCAACGCCATCATGTGGCGCACAGGGCATTCTCTGATCAAAAAGAAAATGAAGGAAGAGGACGCGGCCCTGGCAGGGGAAATGAGCGGGCATATGTTTTTCAAGGACCGCTACTACGGATATGACGATGCCCTTTATGCCTCCTGCCGGCTTCTGGAAATCATGGACACCACCGGCCTTGGTGTGGACGAATTGATTAAGGATCTGCCAAAAACCTTTACCACGCCGGAGATCCGGGTGGAATGCCCGGACGCGGTCAAGTTCAAGGTTGTGGAAAAGATAGTGGCATTGTATAAAGCCCGGCAGAAGGTCATTGACATTGACGGGATGCGGGCCATCTATGAAGACGGGTGGGGCCTTGTCCGGGCCTCCAATACCCAGCCGGCCCTGGTGCTTCGCTTTGAGGCCCTGACCGAATCCCGCCTGGAAGAGATTAAAACCGAAATTGAAACCGATTTGAAAAAAATCATTGAGGACACATAATTAAAGTTTATGCAACTATCCCAGCCTCAACAGGACGCTGTTGATCATACCGGCTCCCCGGCCTTAGTGGTTGCGGGAGCCGGTTCCGGTAAAACCAGGACCCTGACCGCTAAGTTTTCCCACCTCATTAACACGGGCCATGACCCGGCGCGTATTCTGGCCATCACCTTCACCAATAAGGCGGCCCAGGAAATGAAAATTAGACTGATGGAGATGACAGGGCTCCCCCAGATGCGCTTTGAATGGGTGAGAACCTATCATTCCGCCTGTCTGATGATCTTGAAACGGCATTGTCAGATCATGGGATACACGCCGCCTTTACAGGTGTTCACCGTATACCAGCAGGACAAGCTGATCAAAGAATTATGCGTAAAAAATAATATTGATAAAAAATACGCACGCCGGATTCTGTCATCCATCTCCCGGGCCAAAAACGACGGTGATCCTGCCAAATATTTTGACCGCAAGCCAGGATTCTTAAACATTCGCATGGCCGATATTTTTGCCCAGTTTGAAGAACGCCTGTCTGAAATGAACTGTGTTGATTTTGACAACATCCTGCTTAAAACCCGGGATCTGCTCCGGGACAATAAAGAGGTCCGCACTTTTTACCAGGATCTTTTTTCCTATATCCTGGTGGATGAATACCAGGACACCAACAACCTGCAGGAGGAGTTAACCTCACTTTTGTTAGGGGCGCACCGCAACCTGTTCTGCGTCGGGGATGACTGGCAGGCTGTATATGGTTTCCGCGGTTCCAACGTGAACCACTTTTTACGGTTTGGAGAAAAATATAAAGATGCAAAAATTTTCAGGCTGGAGGAAAACTACAGATCTGCCGACGAAATTGTCCAGACCGCCAATGATCTGATTGACTACAACCCCGACAAAATGGATAAACGCTGTTTTTCACAGAAAAAAGGCGGGGTGGTGGAAATCTATGAATTCATGTCCGATGCCCATGAAGCCGAATGGGCTGCCAGGCGCATCCTGAACCTTCACAAACAAGGACAGGGCATTCCTCTTGACAAGATGGCAGTTGTCTACCGGACCAAATTCTGCTCCCTGCCCTTTGAAAAGACCTTCAGGGCCTTCCGCATTCCTTACCGGCTGATGGGCTCCCAGGGCTTTTTTGAACGTATGGAGGTGCTGGATATCAACTCCTATTTGAGCGCCTCGTTTTTTCCCAATGATGACCTCTCCTTTGAGCGGGTTATCAATACGCCAAAGCGGGGAATCGGGCCGGCCATGATTAAAAAACTGGCAGCCTTGCGCGATCAGGGCGGTTCTCTGCAAGGCGCTGCAAGGATCATGGTCCGGGACCGGCTTGTGACCAAAAAAGTCCATGAAAATATGTCCGAGGTTCTGGACATCCTGGATACCATCCATGACATGGCACCGGCCATGGCCATGGAGACCGTCATTGACCGCACCGGGTATTTAGACTACCTGAAAAATAAAGCAAAAACCGACGGGGAATTTATTTCAAAAAAAGAGAATATCGAACAGCTGATCCACACGGCCCGTACCAAGGACACCATGCTGGAATATCTGGAAGAGGCCGCCTTGATCCGGGAAGACAAAGACGAGGACGACCAGGATGAAAACGGGGTGGGCCTGCTCACCATTCATTCGGCCAAGGGGCTGGAATTTGACGTGGTGTTCATCGTCGGGTGCGAAGAGGGGCTGTTTCCCCACTGGCGTTCCGTTGACGAGGGGGATGCCGCTCTGTCCGAGGAACGCAGACTCATGTATGTCGCCATGACCCGGGCCGAACGGTTTTTGTACCTGAGCCACGTCAATTACCGCAAAGGCGATTTTGCCACCCCCAGCCGGTTCATTGATCAGGTCCGGGAATGCCTGAATTAGGGGCAAAGGCGTATACTTTTTAATATGGATTTGTTTTACGGCATACGCGAACCCGTATCCCAGGCTGCTGCCCGAATTCTGCACCGTGGATCCCGGGCCATCCCATCGAACTATAAAAAGGTGTTCATCACCCTTTTTTTTATTATTTTTATTACGGTTACCGGTGTGGGCATTGTGGTCCCCCTGCTGCCTATCTACGCCCATGATCTTGGTGCGGCAGGCATTTACGTGGCCATGATTTTCGGGGCCTTTTCCATTTCCCGGGCGTTTTTTCTGCCCTGGTTCGGCAGTCTTTCTGATAAAAAGGGACGCAAGCCTTTTATCCTGGCAGGACTTTTGGTGTATATGCTGGTAGCCCTTGCCTTTGTCTGGACGACCAATGTGGAGGGGCTTATCGCCATCCGCTTTATCCAGGGGGCCGGCTCTGCCATGATCATGCCCGTAGTCCAGGCTTATGTGGGGGAAATCTGCCATGAAGGCGCCGAAGGATATGCCATGGGGCTGTTCAACCTGTCCATGTTTTTAAGCCTCTCTTTTGGACCGGTGATGGGGGGGATGGTACAACAAACCTGGTCCTTGGACGCGGCATTTTACTGTATGGCTGCACTGTCTGCCCTGGGCGCAATCCTTGGTCTTATCTTTCTGCCGCCTTTGTCCCAAGAACAAATTCGAATCAATAAACGAACACCTGCCTCCATGGCCGTAGTACTCCGGGACCGGGAACTGGCGGGCCTGGTGGTTTTCAGGTATGCCTACACGGCCTGCATCGGCATTGTCTGGTGTTTCATGCCCCTGTATGCCGCCAAAACCTTTGGCCTGGCCGGCGGGAAAATCGGGCTGCTTGTGACCGCCGGCGTATTTGTTTCGGGTGCCTTGCAGTTGCCCATGGGTTATGCTGCGGACCGGTGGAACAGAAAAATCATGGTGGTTGTGGGCGGCATGTTGTCTGCCGCAGGTATTTTCTACCCGTTCTGGGCCACTTCATTTATAGATCTGTTTGCAGGGGTCAGTATTTTCGGCCTGGGCGGGGGGATTGCCATGCCGGCTCTGACCGCCCTTGCCGTGGTTAAGGGTGAACAGCGGCAGGCTCAAGGGTCAGTGATGGCCATTTTGACGGCTGCCCACTCCCTTGGCATGTTCACAGGGTCTGTCATGGCCGGCCTGGCCATGGACTTTTTCAGCCTTTCCTATGCCTTTCCCTGCGGTAGCCTTGTCATGGCATTAGGGGTTCTTTTGTTTCCTGTCCTGTATCGCCGTCATTAGCCTGCCCCCTTTTTTTGTGCCGTTGCTGTAACGTTTTTTCATGAAAGCCCCAAATTGAATTGAACCCATTCTATACTTTGGTTAACTTTATGAAAAAAGGCCATAAAAAAGCGGGAAGCAATACAGCAAGAAGTATTCCTATTCCTGGTTTAAATCCGGAATAGGAGCCCATCCAGAAAAAAAGAAAAGAAACAGGAAGAGAACCCGCCGTAAGTGCCAATAAAAATCTTCGAAAATTCATTCCAGAAAAACCCGCCAGTATCGCTGTTACCTCTGGGATAATAGGCATAATTCTGCTTAGGATAACAGCATATGAGCCCCATCTGTCAAAAAATAATTTAAATCGTTCTACCTCTTCTTGGGAAGCAATTCTTGTACTGGCCTTTTGGCCGAAAAACTTTGCAATAAAATATCCTATCAGCCCTGCGCAGACAGAACCGGCAGCACTTGCAGCGCCCCCGCCCCAAGGCCCGTAAACCGCACCTAACGCAGCCATAATCCCTGTTGCGGGGACTGGCAGCAGAATATCGGAAATTAAAAGTACTATTCCAATGATCCAGGCAAGGGGTTTGATCCTGGAAAACCATTCAATGCATCTTTCCTGGCTGAAAAGAGATTCAAAACTCTGCCCACAGATTTCGTATACAATGACAAAGGCAAAGGTTAACAGTAAAAACAGCAGGATAAGCTTAAAAATCAGTCTCATGGTTAAATTCCCTATCAACTGGTTGTAAAAAAAACAAGGAGGAAATTCAGTGTATGCCGTATGAATTGCCTTGATTATTCTTTGATTGTCCGAAGAAATTTGGTAGTAAAAGTTTAATTAATTTTATTCATTAACAAAAAAAAATGCATGATTAAGTGTGTGTTTTTTATTTTTTTTTGGGGGGGGGCTTATGGCTCTTAGATTCAGATTCATTGGCAGATCTTCTGTTTCACTTCTGATTCTGCTTACAATTTTTTTTTCTCCTGCACGGTCTGCTCAAAATATTTTGAAACCCGACCATGATACGATTTCCCTTAAGCATGAATTAACCCGAACCTACCAAATGGCCTATGCTTTTTTAAAAAAAAAACAAAACCCTGACGGCTCATGGTCAAACCCTGAGTTCCCCGCCCTGACAGGGCTTACCGTCTATGCTTTATTAACTTCCCCTGAATACATCAATGCAGATAAAAAACCCGATTTCATCGCCAGAGCCCTTGATTATATCATTTCCAGTGCTCACGAAAACGGCGCGATTTACAAAGAGGGGGTTTCCAACTACAGTACATCGATTTGTGTATTGGCCCTGCTGGCAACAAAAGATGCTATATTCCATCCTTATATAATCAAGGCCAGAAACTATATTGCCACGCTCCAGATAGACCAAGGAAAAAAAGGAGTATCAGACAAGTCCTTTGACGGTGGCATTGGATATGGAACCAAAAATCATTCAGACATATTCAACACCTGCATTGCGCTTGAGGCCATAAAATCAAGCCAATTCCTTGAATCCAACGACCGGACATCAGTATACGGGGGCCTGAAAAATCTAAAAAAAACGACCCTGAACTGGGAAGCGGCGTTGAAATTTATAGAGCGGTGCCAGAATCTCTCCGGCTACAATGATCAGGCCTGGTCAAGTGCAGATGAAAAAAATAAGGGTGGGTTTGTTACTTACCCCGGTTTCAGCAAAGCCGGGGAAGATATATTTCCAAGCGGTACAAAAGCACTGCGCTCTTATGGCAGCATGACCTATGCAGGACTGTTGAGCTTTACTTTCGCTGACCTTGGAAAAAATGACCCACGCGTCCAAGCTGCGTATGAATGGCTGAAAAAAAATTACACATTGGATGAAAACCCCGGCCTCGGACAGCAGGGACTGTACTATTACTATTATACAATGGCCAAAGCGCTAACCCTATGCGGTGATGATAATTTTGTACTGGAAGATGGCCAGAGAATTAACTGGCGCCAGGAAATGGTGGTGAAATTTATAAACAATCAGAAAGCGGACGGCTCCTGGATCAATGAGACGGCAAGATGGTGGGAAAATGACCCGGTCTTGGTCACTTCCTATGTCCTAATTTCTTTAAACATGATAACCGCTTTCATATAGAAAGAAACGAGATGTTGAATAATTCTTCTAAAATTTAATGGTGAAATATGAAATTTGCTTTTAGTACTAATGCTTTCAGGAAATTTTCCTTTGCCGAGGCAGCAAAGGCGATATCAGTTGCGGGATATTCAGGCGTTGAAATCATGTGCGATACGCCCCATGCCTATCCGGATGAATTATCCCGGAATGATATTGAGAATATTAAACAGACTTTGACGAAAAACAATCTTGAAATATCTAACCTGAATGCCTTCATGATGTGTGCAGTAAAGGATTTTCATCATCCATCCTGGATTGAGGTAGATGAAGATTATAGGCAAATCAGGATACAATATACTAAAAACTGCATTGATCTGGCAGCCCGGCTTGGCGCAAAAACAATTTCCACGGAACCTGGCGGCCCGCTGAAGGATGTACCCAAAGGCATGCCAAGACAAAAAGCGCTGGATATTTTTGCAGACGGTCTATCGTCGATTCTGCCCCATGCCATGGATAAAGGGATAATGGTTCTTGTTGAGCCCGAGCCGGACCTTTTAATCCAGACTTCAGATGAATTTTTATCATTCATGGAGATGTTCAGCCATCCTAATTTAGGACTTAATCTAGACATTGGTCATTTCTACTGTGTTGGAGAAGATCCTGTTGAAATTATTTTTAAACTCAAAGATTACACCAGACATTATCATCTTGAGGATATCCCGACAACACGGGAGCATAAGCATGTCATACCGGGGCAGGGAGGGATCGATATCGCCGGTGTGATAGAAACTGTTGAAAAAACGGGATATAATGGTTTCATTACATTAGAGCTTTATCCTTTTCTCAATGATCCCCAAAAGGCGGCTATAGATGCAATAAAATATCTGAAACAGAACTAACCCCCATGAACAAAAACACTAAGACTGTTCTTGAGCTGATTCGACTACCGGGTATGTTTACCGCCCATGC
Source organism: Desulfobacter curvatus DSM 3379 (assembly GCF_000373985.1). GTDB lineage: Bacteria > Desulfobacterota > Desulfobacteria > Desulfobacterales > Desulfobacteraceae > Desulfobacter > Desulfobacter curvatus. The sequence continues at coordinate 145,139 of NZ_KB892900.1, read as the reverse complement.
AGACATTTGGGCAGGTTTTTTGCTGTCAGGTGCCGAGTTAAAAAAACTTGATGTTTTTTTTCTGCTGATTCTGGCTACTTCTTGTTTTCTTTCAGCGGGAATGACATTAAATGACAGCTTCGACCATAAAATTGATCAAATCGAAAACCCTGGAAGGCCTATTCCTTCGAATCGAATCAGCAGACAGACTGCTTTTTTCATTGGAGGCGGACTTTTGATCGTGGGGATTGTTTTTGCATTTATGGCAGGACCCGATTCATTTTTGGTGGGGATATGCCTTGCATTATGTATACTGCTCTATGACGGGTTTCTGAAAAAATACTTGATTTTAGGCCCCCTTGCCATGGCTTCTTGCAGATATTTTAATCTACTGCTGGGGATGTCGGTTGCTCCGTTCAGGGGCTGGGCCATTATCCCATTAATTACCGGGCTCTATATTTTTGGTGTTACTGTTTTAAGCCGGAAAGAGGTCGCCGGCGGGAAGGCGTTGCCTAATATATGGCTGTGCGCCCTGATGCCGATTCTTTCCGCCTTGCTGTACTACCTTCTTTATCTTGAAAAGATTTTGCCCAATTTTCCGGGTGTAATAATGATATTTTGTTTTGCTGCGTTCCTGTCCGGGTTGACGTTAAACCTGCTTAAAAAAAACACGCCAAAAGATTTTCAGAAAACAATAAAAATTTTATTACTGGCCATTATTACCCTTGATATGATTATTGCCGCAGGGTCAACTCCCTTTATTTATGCGGCAATGATTCTGTTGCTGTATGTACCGGCGATTTATTTCGTACGTCTTTTTCGAGTGACCTAAAGGAGATAATATGAAAAATTATATGTTCTGTTTTAACATAGTGGGGCTGTCACCGCTGCTTTTGAATAAGCTGGTTGAAATGCCTCATTTTTCAAAACTGATGAAAAATGGTCAAAAAACAGATTTAAATCCTATTTTCCCCGGGCTCACGCTCCCTGCCCAGGCCTCTTTCTCAACCGGGACCCCCCCGGCAGAACACGGCATTGTTGCAAACGGGTTCTATTACAGGGACAGGTTTGAAGTCAGCTTCTGGGATCAATACCGCTCACTTGTCCAGGCTGAACCGCTTTGGGAAACGCTGAAACATAAAAACCCTGAGTTAAAAACAGCCGTGCTTTTTTTTCAAAACACCCTCTACTGTGATGCTGATTTCATCATTACGCCAAAACCCATGCACACAGACGAGGGGCTTGTCCAGTGGTGCTACTCCAAACCGGCCGGCTTGTACGAAGCAGTCTGTGATAACATTGGGCGACCGTTTAATCTGATGGATTACTGGGGCCCTTTTGCATCCCCCAAAGCCTCGGAATGGATCATGGAAGCCGCCATTGACCTTGTCACCAATCATTTTCCGGATTTTATGAGTGTTTATCTGCCGCACTTAGACTATTCCTGTCAGAAACTTGGACCGGATGACCCCAAGATTGATGATGATTTAAAGGTTCTCGACAATCTTATTGGAAATTTTTTAAATACGCTTGAAGACCTAGGGATCATGGAAAATTCCACCCTTTGTATTTTCAGCGAATATTCATTGACCCAGGTCACAAGTGCCGTGTTTTTAAACAGGGAACTCAGGAAGGCAGGCTTTTTAAATGTCAGGGAAATTGAAAAGCGAGAGTACCTTGATTTTGAGCTGAGCCGGGCTTTTGCAATGGTTGATCACCAAATTGCCCATATTTATACCAGGGATGAAAATGATATCAATCCCGTTAAGGCACTAATACAAAACCTTGCTGGCGTTGACCAGGTCCTTGCAGAAGATGAAAAAAAAGAATTTGGAATAAATCATGAAAGAGCCGGGGAGTTAATTGCCATTTCTGAGCCTGACCAATGGTTTGCTTATTACTGGTGGGAAAGCAATGAAAAAGCTCCGGATTTTGCCACCCATATTGATATTCACAGAAAACCGGGATACGACCCCCTTGAATTATTTATGGATATTAAAACCATGGAGATTCCGCAAGAAACAAAACTGTTAAAAGGGTCCCATGGCGCCCCGCCAAAAGAGGGACAGGGCATGGCGGCGTTTATGGTGAGCGGAGCTCAGGCAGGGCAGATCAGCCTGCCGGATTGCATGGAAACGATTGATATTGCATCAATCTTAAAACAACTCATGGACACAAACGATACCGCTTAATTTAAATGAGCAGGAAACACATGTTTAAGCTGGGTTATAATACCAACGGATTTGCCAATCATTCCCTTTTGTCTGCCATTGATATCATTGGTGGTCTTGGTTATGAAAGTATCGCTGTCACCATTGATCATTATGCCTTAAATCCCTGGAATAAGAATTTCGAAACCCAGCTGGTGCGGGTAAAGGCGCAGCTTGAAAAATATGCCCTGGCGTCTGTGGTAGAAACCGGTGCCAGGTTTCTTTTAAATCCTCAAACTAAACACGAGCCAACACTTATTTCCCCAGGAAAAAACAAAAGAGAAACAAGGATCAAATTCATTGAAAAATGTCTTGAAGTCGCATCATTCTTAGGGTCTGATGCGGTTTCCATCTGGTCCGGACAAAAAAAAGATGGGGTAAGTGATCAAAACGCCTGGGAATGGCTGATCTCAGGATGCCGAAAACTATCTGAAAAGGCTGAGGATTTTGGCATTTACATCGCTTTTGAACCGGAACCCGGCATGTTCGTGGAAAATCTTGATCAATATGACAGACTCAAAGAGAAAATAAACCATGATTTGTTCAAACTGACCCTGGATCTGGGGCATGCCCTGATCACGGAAAAAAGTATTTCAAAAGCAATATGGGATTATAGAAATGATATCGTTAATATCCACTTGGAAGACATGAAGAAAGACAAGCACGATCACCTTTTCTTTGGCGAAGGCGAGATGGATTTTCAAAAAATTTTCAGGAGTCTGAAAGACATAAATTATAGTGGCCAAGTAAACATTGAACTGAGCCGTCACAGCCACAATGCCGTTGAAACTGCAAAAAAGGCTAAAAGATTCCTGAGGGGTATTTTGCCGGATCCAAAACAATCCGGCAAAATACCCCTCATCTAAAAGACACGACACGTCTTGGCTAAATTTTGCCGACCACCAGATTCAACGATATTAATGAATATGCGCTGACCAAAACCGGATCATTTTCCCACCACCGGGCTGTCGGATTAATCCAGGAGCCGTCTTCCCGCTGGTTTGCCGCCAATTTTGTTGCCAGCTCCTTTCTCCAGTCAATCCGTTTGCCGTTGCTGGTGACCATAACATCATCACCATAAACAGTCAGTGCTTTTGCCATGGTATGGTAATAGTAGTAAAGTCCCTGCTGCCCGACGCCCGGGTTTTCTTCCAGGGTATAATTATCTTTCAGCCAGTTGTAGGCAGCCTGTACCCGTTCGTCATTTTTATCCAGGTCCGCAAAAATAAAACTCAGCAACCCCGCATAGGTCATGGAGCCATATGACCTGAGCGCCTTTTTACCGTTTTTGAGTGTTTCTTCACCGGCTTTGCTGCTACCCGGGTAATAGATAAATCCGCCTTTATTTTTGGGATCGGCACTGGACCAAGTCTGATCATTGGATCCTGGCAGATTCTGGCAGCGCTGAATGAATTTAAGTGCCGCTTCCCAGTCCAGTTTGCTATCCTGAAGATTCTGCAGATCCTTATACACTGCCAGTTGATCGTCGGATTCAAGAAATTCGCTGGCTTTCAACGCTTCCAGAGCGATATAGGTATTGGACATATCCGAGTGGTCTTTACTACCGTAACCGATTCCCCCGTCAAATTTTTCATCCACTTTTCCCTTCTCACCCTGGTCAAGCTGCAGGGTAGCAATGTAGCGCCTGGCTTTCAAAACATAGGGGTGATACTTGGTATCGTTAGCAGCCAACAGAGCCATCACGCAAATGGAGGTATTATAATTGGGCAGACCCTCCTGATAAATAGCACCGTTTTCATGGGCATTGCTGATAATATAGTCCAGCGCCTTTTGTATAAAGGCGGGCTTTTCTTTAATATTCGCATACATGGGAGATGTTAGAAACGCATAGGTTACCAAAGCGGTTATGGCCGGAAATCCGGGGTTTGACCAGGACCCGTCGGGATTCTGGGACTTTTCAAGGAAATCAAATCCCTTCTTGAAGGTGTTATCCAGGTCCATTTTCGTTAATTTTTTTTCCGATGCGATGGCAGGCAGGCTGAGCATCAACATTAGAAAAATCATAGGGAATACTTTTGGAATATGATAACTTGGCATTTTCAGCTGATTCATTTCTTCTCTCCTAATTTTTAGATCTTTTAAATGTGCAGTAGCCAAGGAAGCGGGCTGTTCCACCCATGCATCCATTAGCATTTAGAAAATCCTATATTTACGGACCTCTCTGCTAAACGAAATCGACACCAGTTCTTTCAACCCTTTGCAATCTAACACATTACAGACAGAAAGCGGAAACAAAAATTTAGGTCCACACATAGCTTAGTATTTGAATCAGCCAGATTGAAAGTCGAGTACTATGAAATTAATTTCATCATAATTTTTCTATAAAATCTTATTCTTATATTGTGTATTTTTTGTCTTTAATTAAGAAAAAAATCACACAATGATATGATGTACAAAATTTAAAAATTTGATCTATAACATGTGTTCAACTTAGGTTGAAACATTTCAAACGGGCACTTATTGGGACTGTTTACGTACTCTTTAAGCCATGTCAAATTCTGTTCAATTAGTGGCATATTTTATGCAACCTCTTCAAAACGATTATAAAGTCAATCTGTTGCTCTGGGAGAATAAATGAGGTCAAATAAAATTATTTTTATGTCCTTGGCGTTAATTTGTTCATTTTTTGTTGTGTTGTCTTTTGCTAATCCGGCTAATTCAATTAATGTGCCCGAAAGCTCTGCATTACGTCAGCAAATTATTGTTAAAAATGACGTGCTGTCAATGGATGTTCAGAACATTGGGCTTGATACTATCCTGAGCCGGGTAGCAGATCAAACCGATATCCGCATCCTTTTTTACGGGCTCCCCACCCAGAAAATCACAATGCAACTGGATTCTATGCCTCTTGAAGAAGCATTGAAACGGGTGCTGAAAAACAGTTCCGTTTCATTTCTTTATTCTGAAAAAAAAAATAAATCCGGCAAGTCCCAGGTGGTTTTAAATGAAATTATTATTATTTCTGAAAAAAAAGGTGCTGAAATCGTTTATTCAAAATCGGCAGATGACGATGCCGGTTCTTTAAATTCACCACCAGCCCCTCCGACTGAAAGAGAGGGAGCGCCTGCAGAGGAAGAAACGGCCAGTGAAGATAACGTCAAAGACACTGAAAGGATCTATGGGGACGGTGTGTTTGTAAAGCTGACACCTGAGACATCCAGAAACATTACCGTTCAAGAAATCTTTTCAAGTTCGAATACCATCACGACCGCCCTTAATAGCACTATAAGTCAGAAAATAAAAACACCGGTAGACCAGATTGGCGTAAAAATTCACACGGTAGAACAGGGAAGCGCACTTGAAACATTGGGATTACAACCTGATGATGTCATTCGACAGATTAACGGAGAAGCAGCTTCTGACGCATCCAAAGCAGAATCAATCATTCGGGAAACCATCGTAAATAAAGCAGATACAACTATTAAAATAGAAGTGGAAAGAGATGAGATAATTGAACCCATATATATTGAACTTAATTAATTTTGCCGAAATAACGGAAATACCACAACAAGAAAAATTTACTTAGGGGGGGGGGAAGCATGGCAGTAGGCAAGGGCTCTGAAAAACAATCGGTTAACTGGTGGCGATCAAGGTGTTCTATGTTCTTATGCCTTGTATTGACCTGTCTTTTACTCTTCCCGGCATTCACCTGGGCTGCGGATTTTATTGTTGTAACAGACGATAATTCGCGAATTTACGTTGCTGAAAGTAATGGTGACGGCACCTGGGGTGCTTTGACCCAGATTGATTATCTGGGAAGCGGAAACTATTCCCGCGGTGTGGCGATTAATGATTTTGATAATGACGGAGACCTTGATTTTGTTGCAGGCCGGGGGATATCAGGCACTGGGTATTATTACTTGTTCTTGAACGACGGCAGTAATCATTTTACCAAAACAGCCTGTGTGGGGACCCAGTCCAATGCCAATTCCTACGCTATGGATATGGCTTCCGGAGATTTTAATAATGACGGCAACATGGATTTTGCCGCCAACGGCAACCAGTCCACCACCGGCATCTGGTTGGGTGACGGAAAAGGCGGATTTTCTAAAACCGAACTTGACTGGGGTGCATATGGCCGAGGCATGGACACAGCCGATTTTAATCATGACGGCAATATTGATATTGTTCGTGGACGTAACTCAAGCGGTTATATTGATGTCAAATGGGGGGACGGCACAGGTGCATTTTCCAGTGAAACCTATCTGGGAGATGTGGGGAGTGACCCATACGGCGTTGTGGCCGGAGACTTTGACAATGACGGTCATCCGGATGTTTTTGCCAATTACGGCAGCAACGGAGACACCTATTTTATAAAGGGCATTGGCGACGGCACATTCCAAGCCCCTGTATACGAGACAACCCTTGACCTGAATAACCATGGTGGCTTTGATGCCTATGATTATAATGGTGACGGGAACCTGGATGTAATCATTGCGAACTATACAGGCCGTCATGTCTATTATTATCCGGGAAACGGTGACGGCACGTTTGGTGCTGCCGTGGATATAGGGAGTACCAGTGCATATGCAATGGGTATTTCAGCTCTGCCGCTGCCGCCGCCTGCGGGTCGTCCTGTGGCAGAGATCCGGCCTTCAGCACCATTCGTGATCAGTGAAGGAGCTTCCATAGATTTTGACGGTTCCTACTCCAGTGACAGTGACGGCACCATCGACTCCTGGGCATGGGCATTTGACGGCAGCGGTACGAGCACCCTGGAGAACCCGGATGCCTTTACATATGCATCCGAGGGCACATACGCAACAACCCTTCTGGTCACAGACAATGACCATAAAAGCGACCTGGCCGTTGCCGGTGTTGTGGTCCAGGGCGGCACGCCTGTCATAGACACCACACCAATTTTTTTTGGAGAACCGTATGCAGACTATGGGGTTTGGAATATTAATTTAGACGCAGTTGATTTTGCCAGTGACACCGAAACCGCCATGACGTTTCTCTGGGACATGAATTATGGTTTTACGGAAAATTTTGAAGATGGAGACGCGTCAGGCTGGCAGGTTTATGCCGGCACCTGGGTGATTGAAGATGCCACCCCCCTTACGGGTACTTATTCCTACCACCAGACAGATACCGGGGTCGACAGAACCTGGGTGCTGTTTGACCAGAGTTTTGATACGGACCACGTTATTGAAGCGGATGTTCACCTGGTGGAAGGAAGTAATGAACAAATTCAAATCCTTTTCCGGGCACAAGACAAGTACAATAACTATGAATTCATTCTCAGGGGAAGGGGATACAATGATGTCCTGCTTTACCGACGGGTTAACAACAGCACAACCACTCTACTGGAATATGATCTGATCAATAACCAGGCATTTGCCGGGTCAGGAAGTGATTATATTGATGTGGGACATACTTATTCCATTAAAATTGTTCTTACCGGTTCTCAAATCGGCTTTTATCTGGATGGTGAATTCCTTTTCGAGTACTCAGACAGCACGTTCTTGGATGGCCGGGTAGGATTTTCAACTTATTATACGGATGCCATCTTTGACAATCTTGTTGTCACCACTCCGGTGAGCGGTCAGACCGTAAGTCACAGGTTTCCGGCCGGTACCCACACGGTTCAGTTGACTGCAACAGATGCGGCAGGCCAATCTGAATCCGATACGATCCCCATAACGGTTGCCGCCAGTGCCCCCCCAACAGCTCAAGCCAACGGGCCATATACGGCTGATGAGTCAGCTGCTTTTGAGGGAGGTTGGACTGTTGATTTGGACAGTACCGGCTCGACAGACGATGTTGAAATTCAGCAATACATTTGGGACTTGGGCACAGATACTTTTAACGGCACCCAGGTCAATGAAGGCAAATGGACCCACAATGGTGATGTAACCCAGAATGAAGAAGTAAGTATCACTCATCCGAGTTCAGGGTGGGGTCAACGATATTTTTTCAGCAAAGACATTTACACAAGGGCACCCGGCATGGCCTTTGAGGCCAGAGTAAAACAAACAAGCCAGAATACGATGGTGGGATTTAAGAACACCAATAACACCTTTCAATACAACCAGATGCCGTATGCGCTATATTTTAACGACGGAAATTTTTACATCTATGAGGATGGAAATAACAGGGGAGATACAGGGTATAATTACAGTTACAACACCTGGTACGATATCCGCATTGAACTGAAAGAAATACAAGGCGCGCGATATTATTACCGCCTTTCCGGTGATCCGGACTGGATTTTGCTTTATGACTCTGATTACGGCACTGCAACTGAATTTAAACGGGGCTTTGACGTCTACCAGAGCACCTTTGTCATGGATGACTTAAAAGAAATCGCAGCCGGACCTGCGCCATCTTACCGCTTTTACGGGCAGGCAACCTTCCCGGTTTCCTTGACCGTTTATGACCGGGCAGGCCAGAGTGATACCGATACGGCATCGGTTACAACATCAGGCGGAGTTTTCCCGGAGGCTGTTATTAGTGACGACGCCCTGACCTTAGGCGAAGCAGACTCAGCCGATGGCATCTGGGCAGGAAGTTTTGATGCCTCAACATCCACTGATGATCTTGGTATATACACCTATGAATGGGATTGGAACTATGATGGCACAACCTTTGTTCCATCCGGTGATACCGCTGCCACCTTATCTCATACCTGGACTGCTACAGGGGCATATACAGTTGCTGTCCGGGTAACCGACCATGCGCTCCAGTCTCATATTGATACGATTTCCGTTGTTGTTGAAATGGGCGAGTCTCCTGTGGCGGATGCAGGAGGTCCCTACGCGGTTAATGAAACCACTGGAAATGCCTTTGAAGGGGCCTGGACCGTCACCCTGGACGGGTCCTTATCTTCAGATGATGATCACGTTGACCGGTATTTATGGAATCTGGGCACAGAGACCTTTGACGGCACCCGGTTCTTAGGCGGCAAGTGGTATACCGGTACTGATGTTACCCAGGATGATGCCGTTTCCGTCACCGGAGCGAATGCATGGGGTGACCGCTACATTGTCAGCCGTGGTACTGTGCCGAAAGAAAAAGGACAGGTCTTCCAGGCCCGGGTCAAGGATCTGGGTACCGGAGATGCCATGCTCGGTTTTAAAAATACTAGCACCACAAATTTCAGCTATTCTCAATTTCCATACCAGTTCTATCTGTATAATAGAAATATCTACATCTACGAATTCTCCTCCAGCCGGGGAGACACCGGCTATGACATTGCTGCTGACACCTGGTATGACTTCAAAATAGAACTGACAACCACCGGTGCCGTGTACAGTTACAAGCCAGCCTCCGACACCACCTGGACCGTTGTTTATACGTCTACCTACCAGCCTGCAGACACTACTCTGCGAAAAGGCATGGTGGTCCACAACAGTACCTTTGTCATGGATGATTTTAAAGAATCCGCCGGCGGCGAAACCCCCACGGTTTATATGGCCGGACCGGGCAGTCATACCATTGGCCTGACTGTCTATGACGGGGTTGACCAGACAGGTTTCGACAGTTCCAGTATCACAACCTCAGTCAATGATCTTCCTGTTGCAGATGCCGGTGCGGATCAGACCCTGACTGAAGCTGATGCCAGCCAGGGAAACTGGATCGTCGAGTTTGCCGGAACCGCTACCGATGACGGTCCCAATGAAGTTTATACCGTTGAGTGGGATTTCAACTATGACGGTTCAACCTTCAATCCCTCGGGCGAAACCGGTATTGACGTTTCCCATATTTATGACGCAACGGGGGTATACACAGTTGCCATGCAGGTAACCGATCATGGCCTGCAATCGGTTATTGATACGCTTGACGTGACCATTACCAGTGGTGCGGCCCCCACAGCCAATGCAGGTGCAGATATGACAACAGAAGGAGAACTGGTGGTCAGGTTTGACGGAACCGGTTCTACAGATGACTTTCGTATTTACAAATATGAATGGGATTACGGGGACGGCATGAAGGGCACCGGCCCCACCCCGGCCCATATTTATCACACCTCGGGGTCTTATGCAGTCACATTGACCGTATGGGATGAAGCCAATCAGACAGGTACGGATACTGTAACCGTAACCGTCCTGGCTGCAGGTGCAGCGGCTTCGCCCAGCGCGGATGCAGGCGGGCCCTATAATGCCGGTGCCGGTGGACCGCCGGCATATCTGAATGCAAGCGCGTCCAGTGATGATCACGGCATTGTAAAATATTTATGGGATGTGGACGATGCCGTGGATAGTGACGGCGACGGCAATTTTACCAACGATGCCGATGTCATGGGCAGGAAACCGTTTTACACCTATGCAGCTGCCGGCAGTTATACGGTGACATTGACGGTTGAAGATGGTGCAGGGCAGCAAAGTACGGCCACAAGCACAGTCAATGTGGCTGCAAACCTGGCTCCGGATGTCATCTGCGTTCCCTGGCGCGGCTCTGATCCCACCATCCCCCACGAAGCCATCAGTGGTGAAAGTGCCAGGCTTAAAGGCATTGTCCGTGATGCCGGAGACCTGGAATATCGCTGGAACTTTGGTGATGGGACAGGATGGACTGATTGGGCTGCAGTTACCAACAACTATGCCATTGAAACGGACCATACTTATACCGGTGCAAACTTAGCCCCTTATACGGCCATACTGGAAGTTAAAGACAGCGCAGGTTTGGTGGGACAGGATTTTTATTATCTTGTGATCAAACCCGGTGACTATGACACTAAAACAAATATTGCGATAGACAACGGACTCTGGTGGTTGCACAAAAACCAGAACAAATCCAGCGGCGCATTCTATGGCAGCAGCTACAATGGATATACATCCCTAACCGGTTCATCTATCCAAGCCTATGAGATCAACGGGCATCTACAGGATGGAGACCACCAGGAGAATCCCTATGTAGAAACCGTTGCCATCGGCTTTAACTATATGTTCGGCCGGATACGCGCCATTAGTATCAGCAGCCAGACATATGGAGATCCGGATACGAACGGAAATGGTATTGGTATCGAAGAGTCATATAACAACCAACCCTACCAGGGGGGGATGATCATGGATGCCATTGCCTCTTCCAATAATCCCCAGGCGATTGCACAGACCGGCGGAACAAACATTGCTGGACGGTATTTTTACGATTTGCTTGTGGACCTGACGGATGCCTACGCCTATGGTCAATACGATCACGCCACCGTGGGCGGCGGCTGGAGATACGGTTGGAACCAGGCCCCTGACAACTCAGCCTGTCAATGGGCTGCAATCGGTATGCTGGCAGCAGAAGACAATTTTGGTATCTATGTGCCTCAATGGATCAAAGACCGTAACAATGTATGGCTCAGTTACAGCTATGATGGAACTGGGTTCGGATATACAAGTGCGGGCAATGGTGTTGCACTAACACCATCCGGCATGGTCCAATTGGCATTTGACGACCGGTACACAAATGACCCCAGATGGAAAACAGCAGAAGATTACCAAGCAGATTACTGGCAGACCAATAATCATTCCTGGCAATACAACAATTTTTACGGAATGTATGCTTTTGTCAAGGCCATGCGCCTGGCACAGCCTTCGCCGGTAGTCACCTTTTCTTTAACCGGATTTGACTGGTATAACGATTCTACATCCGGGATTCGAAAACGAATTGTGGACATACAGAATTCAACCGGTTACTGGAATGTCAGCTATGGCACAGGATTCTCCACAGCCTGGGGGATCATCATGCTTACCCCGGCCCTGTTTACCCAGCCGCCTGAAGCCGATGCCGGCGACGACATCATATGGGCGTTTGACGAACCCCTCTCTTTTGATGCCTCAGGCTCACGTCACCTTGATCCGCTTCGCAGCATTGTCCTGTACGAGTGGGATTTTGACGGAGACGGAACTTATGACTTTGCCACCACCAACCCGTCTGATCCGGCTGCCACGTATACCTATCCCGACCCCGACCCGGACACGGCCGGAGATCTGCCGGTGACGTATACAGCCAGACTTCGGGTCACGGATGATAATGATCCAGTCCAGACAGATATCGACACCCGTGAAGTGGAAGTGGCAGAACCGCCGCATGCCCCATTTGCGGATACCGGTGGTCCATACACCGTAACGGCGGGTATTTCATTCACACTGGACGGCAGCGGATCATTTGACATTGACCCCGGGGATTCCATTACCCAGTACCAATGGGATCTGGATAATGACGGTGTCTTTTTCGATGATGTAGACGTTGATACAACAAGTGCCAGCGCATCACATACCTATGCAACACCGGGTGTTTACAACATTGCACTCAAGGTATTTGACAACGGTGCATTTAATCCGATCGGCTGCACCATTGGTGATGGTAGTTGTACCTCTATGGAGTCCTTACCGGTTTTCACATCAGTAACAGTCATTGAAAACCAGCCTCCGGTTGCCGATGCCGGTGGCCCCTATGAAGTGGATGAGGGTTCGGCGGTTACATTGGATGGCTCAGGTTCGACTGATCCCAACGGGGATGCGCTTTCTTATGCCTGGGACCTTGATAATGACGGTGTATATGATGATGCAACCGGAGTTAATCCAAGTTACTCGTGGCCTGACAATGGAACCTATACGGTTGGCCTGAAGGTGTCTGATTCTCTTCTGGAAGATACCGCAACAGCAACTGTGACGGTGAATAATGTCGCTCCAGTAGTGAATGCCGGACCGGATCAAACCGTAAATGAAGGCGATACGATCAGCTTCTCAGGTAGTTTTGTTGACCCTGGAAGTGCAGATACCCACATTATTGAATGGGATTTTGGGGACGGTTCTTCAGCCGTCAGCGGAACATTAACGCCGACCCATGTCTATGCAGAGAACGGCGTCTACACAGTCACTCTAACCGTGACGGATGATGACGGCGGTGTGGGATCGGATACCCTTCTTGTTACAGTGAACAATGTTGCTCCAGCCGTTGATGCAGGACCCGACCAGGCCGTTCAAACCGGTGATATTGTCAATTTCACCGGCAGTTTCACTGATCCTGGATCGGCTGACACCCACACCATAATATGGGATTTCGGTGACGATACTGCTCCTATCGCCGGAACACTGACACCCACCCATGTCTATGACAGTGAAGGTGCGTTCACTGTAACGTTAACTGTTACAGACGATGATGGCGGGGTGGGTACAGATACCCTGATTGTGACAGTCACCCTGTCGCCACGCGGCACCATTATTATTGAAAAACAGACTGATCCGGATGGTGCGTCTGAAACATTTACCTTTACGGGTACAGCAAACGGCGGTATTTGTGATGGAGAGCAGATTGTTGTCGGTGATCTTGATCCGGGAACATATGTTGTTACTGAAGCAGCCCTTTCAGGATGGACCCTGAACAACATTAACCTGGAAGATAATAACGGTTCATTTGACGTGGATGCACGGACGGTTACGTTCCGGGTTGAAGAGGGAGAAACCGTAAAGGCAACCTTCTACAACAGCAAAGATATCATTCCCGGCACCATCATTGTTGAAAAACAGACCGATCCGGATGGGTCCACTCAGTTATTTGAGTTCAGTACCAGCTATGGCAGTAATTTCAGTCTGTCAGATGGTCAGACAAACAATTCCGGACCGCTGGACCCGGGTACTTATTCGGTCAGCGAGATCAACATCCCGTCCGGATGGACCCTGACAAATGCCACCTGCGATGACGGCAGTGACCCCAATGCCATTGCACTTGATCCGGGCGAAAAGGTCACGGTGACCTTTACCAATACCCAGGAGATTGCTCCCGGCAGGATCATTGTTGAAAAACAGACTGATCCGGATGGGTCCACTCAGTTGTTTGAGTTCAGCACCAGCTACGGCAGTAATTTTAATCTGTCGGATGATCAAACAAATGACTCCGGCCCGCTGGAACCGGGTAGCTATTCGGTCAGCGAAATCAATATCCCGTCCGGGTGGACCCTCTCCAGTACGGTTGTCAGTGATGGCAGCGCACCGGGAGCAATCAATCTGGAAGCGGGTGAAACCGTTGTTGTTATATTTACCAACACTCAGATCCCCCAGGATCTCTGCGGAGATCTGGATGATGATGGTGATGTGGACGTAGCCGACATGATGATCCTGAGAGGCGCATTGCGAAAGTGCACCGGTGATGCCGGATTTATCGAAGAGGCGGATTATGATCTTGACGGCTGTATTACATTTAATGACTATCGTGCCTGGTACGGCTGCTATCAAGCATACGTAAACAGTCTTCCTGATTAACCTTCAACGGAGTGTTGTATCGTAAGATACAACACTCCGTTTTATTTCCCATAAGGTATGCAAATAAAGTAACAATATATATATATTATTTTTCACACCCTATATGAAAAATTGGTTTGCCGGGAAAAAAATTAAATATTTAACACATGAAAACCGACGAAAGCCTTATGACTGTAGGGTTAACGAGTGACTTAAAATATATCTTACCATATTGAACAGTCGGTATTTTATTTGCAGACGAATAATTACAACTGAAACAATATTAAGATTATAAGTCAAAAAAATTAGAGGGTTTCAAAATGTCCAAAAAATTGTTTTTATGGTTGATCGCGTTGTTATTTGCCGGAATAGTTGCTGCGTCGCCTGCAATATCAAGTACCATTGATTTAATCCTGCTGGATAACGATATTCATGTAGGAGAAACATTTGATGTGCAGGTGTATGTTAATCGAAGTTCATCCTTAGATCCGAGTTTAGGTCTTACTTCATTTGGTTTCGATACCTCTTCTGATGGAGACTGGTCAGTGTTTTCCTATTCAGAATATACGCTTTATGATTCTATTTCAGGGCCAGGTTCTTTTAGTGTAATAGACTCCTTTGTTGGTGATTTATTTTTTCCAGCCGACTATAACACATCAATACTACTTGCCACTTTAACATTTGAAGCACTGGGCTTCGGAACAGATACGTTGACTGTTTCAGGGCAGTATGACGAAGATTTTTACGGACTGATGTATGAGTTTATTGACCCATATTCAGGGATTGGAATTAATTTGGGTGAACTCGGAGTCGACAGTTTTAATATATCTGCTAATCTTTCGATTACGGTAAATGAAGCTGCTGTTCCTGAACCCGCCACTATGCTACTGTTCGGCCTGGGTTTGATCGGCCTCGCAGGTATGGGCCGAAAAAAGAGTTTTTCTATTTAACAGCCGGGCTGAAAAGACCGTTTGTCCCGGGATAAACAAGCCTTTTTTTAATTTAACGTATTAAAAACATCAGGCCCCGGCAAATCCGCTACACGGTGTCTGCCGGGGCCTGTTCGCTTAATAGCCATCCCATTTGTTTAAAATGTATCACACCACATATAAAAGGCGGCAGCAAGTGAAACTTATTGTATCCCTTCGGTATGCCTGCACCAATAAAGCTCCGGGACAAACAGCCCTCTACATCGAACGTTTCAACCCTAAAAATAATATTGCTTACCCAATTTACATTGAACTAAATCCCTGATAGCAAATAGGCCGGAGACTGGAAGATTCCGGTGTATCTGAATAGTACTCTCGGGTACATGTCACTCTTTAAGGGCGTGTATCCCAATTATTTATTTTTTTGGAGTAACAACATATGGCTAACAAACGCGGACTCCTTTTCATCGGACTGTGCGGGCATCTCTCAACCGTTACCATGGCAGGGGCCATGGCCATTGCAAACGAAATTTGCCCGCCCACCGGAATGATTTCAACTTCAGAAGAATGCAGCCATATTCCCTTTACAGATTTTGATGATATTGTTTTCGGCGGCTGGGATATCAGATCCGGCAGGGATGCCTTTAGCCCCATCAAAGATACCGGGATAGAAGATATTGAACAACTGTACCTATTAACAGACAGCGTAAAATCTATACAGAAGCAATCATTTCCCGGAGTTATTCTTAATGCTGGAGAGGCGATTTCCGGCATTTCTGAACAATCTCATGTAGTTAAAACAGGCAGCCTGACAGAAGCGGTTGAAAAAATCCATTATGATATTGTACGCTTTCGGGAGGAGAACGATCTTGCGCAAATTGTGGTGATCAACCTGACATCCACAGAACCGCCGGTCAAAGATGCATGCTTGTTTGACACAGCTAAAGGCATTTCCAGCATAATTAAAAAGAACATGACGGAATGTATCCGACCCAGTTTTCTTTATGCCTACGCCGCCATCACATCCGGCTGCGGGTATATCAATTTTACCCCGTCCGAGGGCGGATTTTCCCATGGTCTGGTGGAACTGGCCCGCCAGTATGGTGTTCCGGTGATGGGAAATGATGGCAAAACAGGGGAGACACTGGTAAAATCAGCGCTTGCCCCCATGTTTGCCATGCGGAATCTGGAAGTGCTCAGCTGGGAAGGGTATAATATTCTTGGAAACACCGACGGCAAAATTTTGCAGAATCATGAGAACGGGGCCTCAAAAATAAAAAGCAAGGACAGACTCCTGCCCCATATTCTCGGATATCATCCCCATTCAAAAGTATCCATTGATTATGTCCCCTCATTGGGAGACCGGAAAACGGCCTGGGATTTCATTCATTTCCAGGGATTTTTAAATACAAAAATGAGTATGCAGTTTATCTGGCAGGGCTGTGATTCCGTTCTGGCCGCCCCGCTGATTCTTGATTTGGCCAGATTTGCCTTCCTGGCCCTTGATAGAGAAGAATCCGGTGTAATGACCCATATGGCCTCATTTTTCAAATCCCCCTGGGGAGTCGATGAGCATGCTTTAGGTAAGCAGTTTTCACTTCTGGAAGAATATTGCAGTGCAATTAAATCTTGAATTCTTTGATTTTATTTCTCAGGGTTGTCCGGTTCATCCCGAGCAGCTCTGAGGCTTTCAGTTGATTCTGTCCGCATTCTTCCAGGGCTTGGGCAATCAATGCTTTTTCAACGGATGACACAATCCGGGCAAACAGCTTTCTTTCTCCGGGAAACATCTGATTGCGTTTTTCATACCATCGGGTAACCTGGCTATCAATGGATACTGACTCTGTGTTTTCAAACGCTCTGTTGCCGGCAGTATCGGGAAGTTCAATATGATGTGCGCAGATGGTCTCTGATCGGCATAAAATTGCCCCCCGTTTAATCACACTTTCCAGCTCCCTGGCATTTCCGGGCCAGTCATATTCCATCAGGCGATCCAGCGCATTTTTTTCAATACCTTTAACAGCCAGGCCCATTTCCAGATTCGCCTTTTTAATGAAATGAGAAATTAAATCAGGGATATCCGGTCTTCGCTCGCGTAAGGGGGGGATTTTTAATGTAATCAACTGCAGACGGTAATACAGATCACTCCTGAAACGCCCGGATTTCATCTCTTCGAGCAACCTGCGATCGGAGGCCGTAATCATCCGGACCGATTCAATCGAGACATCCTGAGCACCTCCTACCCGCTGGATGGCTTTATTCTGAAGTGCCTGAAATAATTTAATCTGCATCAGAGCATTTAGCCGGCTAATATCATCCAGAAAAAGGGTCCCGTTCCGGGCGGTTTCAAATTTTCCTTTTTTCCTTTGGTCTGCACCCGGATAGGCCTCTTTTTCATGGCCGAACAATTCCGATTCGATGAGATGTTCAGGAATTGCACCACAGTTGACAGCCACAAAAGGGGCTCCTTTTCGATCACTGCGGTTATGAATGGCGCGGGCAAGCAGTTCTTTGCCCACCCCGCTTTCTCCTTCAATGAGTACAGGGACATCGTTGGTTGTCAGCAGACCGATCATTTTATAAATGTCAGATAGCGCGTTGGATGAGCCAATGAGCATATCAGCCGCCATATCAGGCTCACTGATGCTCTCACCGGTCAAGTGCACGGCTTCAGAGTCCCCCATGTGCAGAATTCTGTGAACAATTTCTTCAATCCGGGTTAAATCAACAGGTTTTAACAAGTACTCGAAGGCACCGTATTTTACGGCATCAATTGCCGTATCCATTGTGCCGTAGGCTGTCATAATCACAACGACAGGTCTGTTTTCCATGGATTGTATTTTTTTCAGCAGGGACAAACCGCTTTCGCCCGGCAGCCGGTTATCAAGAAAAACAATTTCCGGCGTGCGTTCTCGGATCTTCTTAAGTGCATCCTTGACATTGGAGGCGGCCACGGGCATATGGCCCATCTGCGTTATGCATTCAGAAAATGCATAACAAATTGATTCTTCGTCATCCACGACCAGGATACAAGCCATTTTGTTTGCTCCTTTTCCTTATGACGATTGGGTACATGGAATAGATAACACTGCACGGGTTCCTTTTGCACCGCTTCCCAGCACCAGTGTTCCTTTGTGGGCCACAGCGATTTCCCGGCTGACGTAAAGCCCGATGCCAATGCCTTCTTTTTTGGTTGTGAAAAACGGTGCAAACAGATTCTCCACATCATCGTCCTCAATGCCGGATCCTATATCTTCGATCTGGTATTCAACCATATTCCTCTCCTTGCTGTGCCTGAGCGAAATAAATATCTGCCCGCCTCCCGGCATGCTGTCGGCACTGTTAATCATCAAATTCCACAAAACCTGTTTGACTTTGTCTTTGTCCATCTGGCAGGAAGGCAGGTCAGATTCAATATCGGATGAAAAATGAATGTTCAGGTGGTCCAGTTTCGGCTTGATTACAGAGATCACTTCGTTGAGGGGGAGTTCGGCAGGTGTCAAGGAAAACGAGGCCGCCACCGGACTCGACAGCGTTCTAAAATCCGTAACCAGCGTGTCTATCCGGTTGATTTCTTTTAAGAGGATTGCGGCCATTTTCATCCCTTCCGGATCATCTGACAATCTCTTTTCCAGAATCTGGATCAGCATTTTTATGCTGGCCAAGGGATTCTTTATTTCATGTGCCATGGCGGCTGTGATTTTACTGACGGATCGCTGATGGGTGGTTTTAACCAGCTTTTTCTCATAGGCCAGCAGCCTATCAGACATCCGGTTAACGGCATCTGCCAAAATCCGAAATTCCTGAATGCCTGATGATCCGGCCCTGGCGTCAAAACGCCCGGAAGCAATCTTCTCAGTGACATTAAGGATGTTTTTAAAATGGCGGCTGGTTCTTCCAGCCAGCAATACAGCGGCACTTATGGCTGCAACCAGGGCCGCCAGGGCTGCCAGGGCCGTTCTTGTCAAAGTCGTTCTTTTAGCTGTTTCCAGATCATCCAGGCTTGTCATAATGATAATATAAGATGCGCCAGGGTCCTGTTTAAGCTGAATTCGTTTTGATACAACATAACAGCAGGTCTTATCTTTTCTGGCCGTTACAGCAACCTGATCATTTTGCTGCTGCCCGTAGCGCTCTATAATGCCGTTGTGTTTAATAACATCCTGAAACGCTTTGCCCGTATCTTTGTCAAAAGAAGCCGAGATAATTCTTCCGTCTTGATTTAATACGGCAATTTCTCCTTCAATGACCTTCCCCAGCATTCTCAAATACGAATCATTCAGTACAAACCGATATTCATAGGCAATGTTAGAAATTCGAAGCGCCTCTTTTTCCAGGCGCCTATCCAGAAATTTCGAGGTCTGATAGCTGTTGAGAAGAATAAAAAAAAGGGAAAACACACATATAAAAACGAATGCCGGCAGCAGAAGGCAGGTTTTCAGACTTAAAACAATGGTTCTTGAATGACTATCCATTTGCCCAGGCAACAGACTTTTCTATCTCAGGATTTGGCTTAAATTTGGGGCACTGATTTAAAAAATAGCAGGGATTGTTGTAAAAAAGCGTCTCCACATCCTGATCCCTGTGCCCTCTTTTCTTCATTTCAAATACAGCATCATGAAGTGTTTTAGGGTCCGACGGTCCCCAATCGCCTGACGCGTCCGCCATCATCCGTTCAAGACCAAAAATTTCCACCGAATCAATTACCCTGGGCGGTGAATTTTTAGTCATGGGATAAATGGTCATTGAAGCCCAAAACCCTGAATCCAGAATCATTTTGATGGTATGCTCCTCACAGTGGTCAAAGGCCACTTTCCCGGGGTCAACACCTTTATGGCCGTTGAGATAATCAACCATCATTTTTGTGCCTTTGTATTTATCGTCAAGGTGAGGCGTATGAATCCACATAAGGAGTCCCCTTTCCACAGCTAACTCAACCTGTTCTTCAAAGACCTTCATTTCATTACGGGTATTCTTGTTGAGGCCGATCTCTCCAACACCTAGTACCGTAGGCCTGTCCAAAAATTCAGGGATAAATGAAATCACCTCTCTGGAAAGTGTAATGTTTTCCGCCTCTTTGGGGTTCATGCAGATATAGCAGTAATGGTCAATGTTATATTGCGCGGCCCGGGTGGGCTCAAACTCTGAAATATGGGTGAAATAATCATGGAACGCGTTTGCAGACGTTCTGTCATACCCGGCCCAGAATGCCGGCTCACAACAGGCCACCGTATGCATTCTTGCCATGCGTTCATAGTCCTGCGTTGTCCTTGCGATCATATGGATATGCGGTTCTATTACTTTCATATGATGTCCTTTGCTTTCTATCGGTCTTACTGTTTTGATATGGGTCGAGCCCGGTCATCCTCAATGGACATGGGCGGCGTACCGAATATAATAAATACGAGTGGGTCCGGGGAAGTTGATTCCAGAGAATGGGGCATTCCAGTCGGTATGTATACGACGGTTCCTGACTCAATTTCCCAGGTATCGCCGTCAAGAGTGATGGTCCCTTTCCCTGATAAAATATAATACGTTTCCTCATAGGCCTCGTGAAAGTGTTCTTTTCCTTTCGTAACACTGACGATATGGACATTTGCGCTGCCTTCCCCGCCTGTAATCACCCTTTTGACATCGCCATAAGGACACGGGACGGCGTTTGTTTTCCGTGAATAACGGACAATGGCTTTTTTCTTCAAAACTGGGCTCTTTTTTTATTTTCTTGTATATTAAACACTAAGCAACTTCAAAAATTTTTCAGCTCTATTTTTTTTCTGGCGGGTAAGCATCAGGCAGAGGCTGAACAGCGTTTCTATTCTCGGGTCTTCCATAGCCGCCTCCCCGCCGGAAGCCCTCTCTATTCTGTCAAGAATTGCTGCTGTTTCAAGCAGGTATGACCGGGCCTCCAGATAGTACATCCCCAGGAGTTCCTCGGCTGTTTTCTGTGATGTTAATCCTATATATTCAGCATCTTTCATAATTTCTCCCATGACTTAAGTTTAATTTCCACACCGGGTTCTGGTGATGACAGCCGAGTCAGTTACCGGATAGATTTTAACGGAAACCGGCGTGCCTGCGGCTGGAACCACCGAATGATTAACCTGGTACAACGTGTCATCGGTGCCTGTATCACTTCTGTGGTCTATGATCGCAACCGGATCGTGGTAGCTGGCAATAATAGACCCTTCAACCTGTGCCTGATATTTCCCGTTCAGGAACTGCGAACCTGTAAACACCCAGTCCGTGCTTTCCATGATATTCTGTGATGCGTTGTAAAACAGTACAGTCTCCAGAGGATATTCCTCGGCTTTGCCTTCTGCCTGCCATGAAATAAGAATCCTGACCGGAGCGCCGCATGGTTTCTGGGGGGCACCCTGAAAATCAATGGGGTGGTCTCCCGGCTTTAGGCCCAGCAGCAGTAGAGCGACCTGGATATGGTAAGGTTCTGCGTCCAGAACCAGAACACTTTCATGCAGCTTTCCATATGCCGTACACGCAATATATTCAACCATGCCCGAGGACATGTTCACTTTTCCATTAATATCAATGGAATGATCCTTCTTGTCCAATACTATTTTCCCTATCTGAAATTGATTTTCACCTAATTTTATAATTTCAGGCATGGAAACGTCGGCCGAAGGGTCTGGATGCGTCATTGTCTGCTGGCTGGGAACAACTTTTCTTTCAACTGTCTTTGCTGAAGATGCATGATTTATTTCAGCAGCAGAAATCCCAGAGGACAAAATAAACAATACAATTGTTAATATGGAAAACAATCTCAGATTCATACTCTTTTTCTTTCATTTTATTTGAACAGCAACAAAAATTAACTTGATACGACTTTTAAAGTCAATCTAATATTTAGTATCTGCTGATTTTCTATTTTGTCACCCCAAAGCACCTGTTGAACGCCATCAGATTCTGCTATACAAAAAATTAAAATTAACCATATTACGCTTGTAATGCTGCAAATAGAGGATTGGAAATGATCAAAAAGAATACTGAAACTTTCAGAGAAGTAAGCAGGTTGCCAAACTCTATAATATACCCATCTGGTGGGAAGACCAAGAACTCAAACAACTATAGCGCGAATACAATTTAAATCGAAAACAGATTGAAATTATACAGTTATTTTTCGAATTTCTCTTGATATTTTCCAGATGGCCGCGGAGATTTGAGAAAATCGTTCATACCCTTGAAGGCCCTGACAAGGACAAAGAAAACGCTCTGCAACTTTTAGATTTCCTGATGTTATTTCAGCTCCAAAATGAACAGAAACTTGCAGGAGAAAGACATATTCCAAACCTGATGTATCCTTTGAAGAACCAGAAGTCCTTAAAATCAAGCGATTCGAATTTCCGGCCAACCACTATTTACGCAAATTGTTGTTGGTTGAGCCCGGGTATTGTCAGATTAACCCATGGCTGTTATTCCGGCCATTGGATATGCAGGGGCCGGATTGCGGCAATAAGCCAGATCCCGCAGTCTTCAGTCACCGGTTCATCCTTGGCTGGATTAATTTTTATGCTGCCGTCGGGCAACTGAAGTGCAAAGCTTAAAAACCGGTATATTTCCATTAAAAAAAGATGAAGCGCCCACCATGTCATGCCCTGTTTTATCCGGGAGGTTTTTACATAATAGATCTCTTCGCCTTCATCATTTTTCAGCAGGATCTGGAGGGGCAGATGGACCTTATCCTGCATGGCCTGGACCATCATCTCCACGGTCATCTGCATGACGGTTTCAAACTGCCCGGGCACTGACGAAAAAGTTTCAAGGCTCTGGGTGGACAGACACCTAACCGTGATTTCACAGGTTTCATTTTTCAAATTCAGGGCATTGATCAGGACAAAAAGGGAAAGTTCATCACTGCCCGTATGAATAATAATCCGTTCTGCATCGGCTGTCCCGGCACGGTTCATGGCCGGGATGGTATCAGGCCGACCTTTGACAAAAAAGGTGTGGGGCTGGTCCGGGAAAGGATGCCGGGATTCATTGGCCAGAACCACGATATCCTTGTCCCGGTATGTTTCGTCCGCCCGGATCTGTTCCACAAGGTATTCGGTTTCCTGGGTATACCCCACAAGCAGAATATGGCCTGAGCCTTTATAAGGCGTTTCCCCGTGCATGTTTTTGTCCCTCCTTTCTATCAACACCGACGCAATATGGGTAATAAAGGCGGCCCCAAGACCGATCCCCATGAACATAGGCAAAACCGCAGCAATAACTTTGCCCCATGATGAGGTGGGATACATGTCCCCGTATCCCACCGTGGTTGAGGTGACGATGCTCCACCACAGGGCTTGGCCCGGATGGTTCAGGGCGCTGCCGGATGGTTCTGCAATGCAGATGAGTCCTGTTGAGACAGCCAAAAGCATCATATATGCCAAAACCAGGGTCATCCCCCGGCTCTGGAAACCTGAGCGGAGCAGAACTTTAATCCAGTGAATCATTAAATATGCTTACCTTTATGCCACGTTGGAGTTTATTTTTCCTGCCATACCGGCGCACGCTTTTCAAAAAAAGCCGCCACCCCTTCCTTGGCATCATTGGTATCGCACAATCTGGCAAAGGCTTCGTTCATGTACGCGAACTGGGCTTCATAGGGCATATCCCGGGACGCATAAAACGCTGACTTGGCGATTTTCACGGCCACCGGACTCTTCTTTGCCAGATCCCGGGCCCATGCAATGGCCACTTCATCCAGATCGTCCTTAGACACCACCCGATTGATAAGCCCAAGTTCCAATGCCTGGTCGGCCTTGATCAGTTCCCCGTAAAGCAGCAGCTCCAGTGCCTTTTTTTGCCCCACACACCGGGCCACGGGAATCACCGGCCCCACACAGTTTAACCCCACATTGATGGCAGTCAGCCCCATTTTCACATTATCGGCGGCAATGGCCAAATCCGATGCCGCCACAAGCCCCATGCCGTTGGCTGCCGCAGCCCCGTGTACCTGGGCGATCACCGGGGTTTGCATTTTAGACATCAACACCAGCGGGGCTTCCATTTTCTCAATCCATTCACGATATTGATTGGTTGTTTTGCCTTTGAGTTCATTAACATCAATCCCTGCACAAAATGCCCTGCCCGCCCCTTTGATAAGAATGACCCTGACATCGGGGGCGGTGTCAAATTTTTTAAGTGCATCATACAGTTCTTCGGCCATCTGACTGGAAAAGGTATTCATCGCCTCGGTGCGATTCAGGGTTACACTGGCCACATGGCCGTCAAGGGTTTCTGCAATAATGGTTTCGTATGCCATAACGTATCTCCTTTAGTATTTTTCAACACAGTAAATGTATAATAGAAGCGCCCAGCAGCACAATAAACGTATGTTTCTGATATCTTTCAAACCAAGGGATTCGAATCAGGCGGGTGCCGATCTGCCCGCCCAGGATAACCCCGCTGCAGGTTGCAAATAACAGATAGGTTCCATGGGGCCAGGACGCATACCCTTGCCAGACACTAATACAGACCAGGCAAAGGTAAAACAGGATGGTTACAAACATGATGAGCAGACTGGTGGCCACGGCCCGGGAGGTCGGCATTTTGAGCTTAATCGTCATATGGGGGATAAGCCAGTCGGTATTGCCGATGCTTAAAAGCCCAGTGAAAAATGAAGCCAGAATAACCACCGGATAGCTTTTGGCATAAATAATGGGCGGCGGGATAACTGTCGGCACGTCAATAACAGGGCCCGGGCTTCGGAGAGACTGGATGGTTCGGATCATAAGATAGGAGGCAATAAGCACAAAAATGCACAACAAAAGCTGTTCGTATCCCCTGGATATGTAGAAACTGGATAAAAATCCAAGAGTTACACCTGTCAGCGCCATGGGAATAAAAGCAGCAGCTGTTTTCACGTCAACCATGCCGTTAAAAAAATAGGTCAAAGACCCGGTGCCTTTGCCGGCGATCTGGGTAAATATTGAAATGGCAACAGCCTCGGAAGGCCTGATTTCCAGAAAGGTCAAAACCGGTATCCAGAGAATACCGGCGCCCAAGCCGCTGAACATCACCATGGCGCCGACGCCAATGGCCAAAAAATGAACAAAAAGAAATTTGGAAAAGCTCAATGGAATAACAGCATTCAAAAAAAAGAACAGGGAAAAAACATATGCAATATCCGCCAGCATCCAGAACCCAAGGTATTTAGGCGCCTTTAACAGCAGGGGCCATATTTTCATCAGTCAATTATCCTTTTAACGGTCGCAAGCCGTTTTTCGCCTTTCATATTTGAATATGTGTTTTGCATTCTATACAAGAAGTTGAGCCGGGACAAGTTTCTCTTTTACCGGGTCTGTTTTCTTACGTATTGCGATTCGCAATACGGCTGGATACCGCCTCTCTCCGCTTTAAAACGAATATGTTGCGCCGGATTCAAGAATATGAGTCCGGCAATGAAGGAAAGCCTTAAATTTTTGCAGCGCATAATCACAGGTATCGTGGGGAGAAAGAAACACATGTTTGGGATTGACGGCGTCCAGGTTCTCAATGGTCTGTTCGAGATCCTGTTCCGTAATTTTCTGCCATGGAGGCTTCCCCGTTCCCCAGATCATCTGAACCTTGAGGCCGGGTTTGCGAAAGGGGCTGTCGGTAACAGGAAAGTGAAGTCCTCCGCCAATGGCATATATGGGTTCACTTGAAAGCCGTTTTGCCATCTGAATAATGGTCTCAATGGTTGGATGCCCACATCCGGTAATCACAACCAGACCTTTATCCTTGAGCCGGGCAACAATGGCCTGCTCTTCGGTCCACCCCATAAGAAAAAGGCTTCTTGACAGGGGGCCGGTGGTGGCCATACCTGCCGGCAGCATCCGGGGGCCTTGAACCATGTGGGTTTCAAAACCTTCAGCACCAACCTTTGCCGGTGTAAAACAGGCCATTCCGTTGCCTTTACCAAATTCTCGGGGCATGGCGATCTTATTATTGCGAGCCGCTTTAAATCCCCCCATATGATCCGGATGCAGGTGGGATATGACCAATGCGTCAACCTGATTAAGTTTAAAATTCAACTTTTCTGCATTGTGGGCCAAAGCCGGCACTTCAGGGCCGAATCCCAGATCAAAGAGGATAGATCCCTTATCTGTTTTGATTAAATAGGAAACGCCTGGGGCACTAAGAAAACCCGGGGCGGCTTTTTGTTCCAGAAGAACGGTCAACTCAAACCGTTCAAGCTCAGGCAGTTCCAGAAAACGAGCCTGCGCTATGCGCGCGTTATTTAAATTCTGCGACGCTTCAACGTTATGTGTATAGCGGCGGTTCTTAATGAAAAGCATGGGAAGAAGAACCGGAGACGCCATTGCCAGAACCGGCCACCATGCCGGAGAAATTCTTTTGGACATTTTAAGCCTTCCCCTTTACCGATCAATTGCATGCAACCTGCCCACAGTAAGGTATCAAATTTCAAATGATTCATACAAGAAATTAAAGTATTAATGTTGCCAGGGCTGATTATTTACCATGAAACTTAAATATGATTGCCGAAGATTATACCTTTGGCTTAAATGATCCGCCAAGACGGGACACTTCTGCCAGAACATTTTGGACAAGGTCATCCAGCCGGGCCCCAATTTCCGGGGTCAGGTGTTCGTTTAAGGTTTCAATGTCCTTGGGTTCAATGCCGATGATGGTGGTCTCGGGCACATGGTCCAGGGCGCTGCACAGGGTCAATGCTTCAATAAGATCCACTTGATGCAAGGAATTTTTTGCTAAAATCCTGTTGGGGATCCGGTCATGGTCGAGCCGATGCAGACCACCGGGCCGCCCGTGATTAAGTACTGTATCCACCACAATAAGCCGGCCTGCATTGGAGATTATCCCCAACAGATTCACTCCGAGAACACCACCGTCTATAATGTCGACATTATCAGAGAATTCGTACTCTTTTTCAAGCTTTTCAACCACACGGATACCCACACCGTCATCGGTGTAAAGAATATTACCCACCCCCAGAACTGTTATATTATTCATATCCATAGATAATGTATATGTCCGTCCCGTCTATAAATTAAGGGTTGCGGCAGTATATTCCGCCGCAACCTAGTTTGCCAAGCACCTAGGGTAAAATCAAATAACCTTGACCT
Source organism: Desulfobacter curvatus DSM 3379 (assembly GCF_000373985.1). Taxonomy (GTDB): domain Bacteria; phylum Desulfobacterota; class Desulfobacteria; order Desulfobacterales; family Desulfobacteraceae; genus Desulfobacter; species Desulfobacter curvatus. The sequence continues at coordinate 117,738 of NZ_KB892900.1, read as the reverse complement.
CGTAGGTCTGGTTGGTGTGGGGATCAATCACGTGAACCGCACATGCGAGGCACGGGTCAAATGAGTGAACGCTCCGCAGCACTTCTAACGGTTTGGACGGATCAGCCACAGGCGTGCCCACAAGGGATCTTTCCACAGGCCCTTTCTGTTTTTTGCCGTCACGGGGCCCAAAATTCCATGTGGAGGGCACCACGTATTGGTAATTTTTAATCTTACCGCCTTTAATATCGATCCAATGCCCAAGCGCGCCCCGGGGCACGTCGTTCAGACCGTATCCCCGGCCCTTGTCCGGCATGGTCCAGGGTTGATAGGTTTTTTTATTGCCCGATGCGATATTGGATTTCAATGTTTCGATCCAGCCTTCCATGGCGTCTGAAATAACCACGGTTTCAATGGCCCGGGCGGCTGTCCGGCCAAGGGTGGAGAACAGGGCGCCTTTTCCCACGTCAAGGGTCTTGAGGGTATGGTCAACCAATTTTTTCACATGATCGTTGCCCTTTGCATAAGCAACCAGTACCCGGGCCAGGGGACCGACTTCCGCAGCTTTGCCGGCATATCTTGGGGCCTTGATCCAGGAGTATTTATCGTCGGTGTTGTAGAAAATATCTCCGGCGATGGGTTTGGTTTCTCCGGAAAAGGGGTGTTTAGCCTCGCCTTTTTCATACCAGGCCCGGGTAACGTCTTCGGTAATCTTATCCGTATCCACGGCCGCATAGGCCAGGTTTGCGTCCACAACACCGCCGGGCAGCAGCAGGTCGTCATCAACCTTTTTCCGGGGGAATTCGCCATAGGCAAGATAGGTATCATTGTTTCCGCCGATGGCACTCCACTCTTTATAAAAAGAGGCAATGGCCAGCAGGTCAGGCAGGTATACTTCGTCAATAAATGCCTTGGTCTCTTTCCAGATCCGGGTGTATTCGTCAATTCTCTCCGGTGTCAGGTCTTTTACGGATGTGATACCACCGACAACCAGGGACTGGGGATGGGGATTTTTGCCGCCGAAAATGGCGTGCATGCGCGCAGCCTTGGCCTGCAGTTTTAAGCCTTCAATATAATGTGAAGCTGCCATAAGGTTGGCTTCGGCCGGCAGATTGTAGGCTGAATGCCCCCAATATGCATTGTTAAAGGGGCCCAACTGTCCGCTGTTTACGAAAGTTTTCAGCTTAGTTTGAATGTCGCTGAAGTAGGCGGAACTTTGGGGCCGTCCGGATACGTTTTCAGACAGCTTGGCTGTCTTGGCCGGATCCGCTGACAGGGCGCTGACAATGTCCACCCAGTCCAGGGCATGCAGATGATAAAAATGAACAATGTGGTCATGCTGGAACTGACTGCCGTGCAGCAGGTTACGGATGATCCGTGCATTTTCCGGAATCTCTATGTTGCAGGCCTTTTCCACCGCGCGAACCGAAGAAAGTGCATGAACATAGGTACAAACGCCGCAGGAGCGCTGGACAAAATGATGCGCATCCCTGGGATCGCGCCCCCGGAGCATAACCTCAATGCCCCTGAACATCTGCCCGGAACACCAGGCGTCAACGACCTTGCCGTTTTCAACTTCCACCTCTATTCTGAGGTGGCCTTCTATTCTGGTTATGGGATCAACAATGATTCTTCTGCCCATAATAATATCCTTTCACATCATATGTGTTGTGTTTATTGTATGGAAAATGTACCGCGTGAGCTATCAGATGCTGTACCGCGAACTATTAACTACTAGTCGTGTGCGCTGCGAATCAGGAGAGATTACTACATTTCTTCATAAAACGGCGTCATGTTGTCCCAAAAATCGGGTTCACTGCAGCCAATGCAGGGATGACCGGCCTGAATGGGAAAACTTGTCGCGTCGTTAAATTTCGCGGTGGGGCAATTATTATAGGTTTCAGGGCCTCTGCAGCCCATTTTATAAAGACAGTATCCAAGCTCGGCTTCCTTGGAGCCGAATTCCTCGACAAACTCATCGTTTTCATAATGTTCGAGGCGCGGACAATTGTCATGAACGGTTTCCCCATAAGCAAAGATGGGTCTGCCGTAGTCATCAAGTTCGATCTTTTCGTTGTTTAAATACTTGAGAATGGTGCCAAGCAGGTTTAATGGATTGAAGGGACAGCCAGGCAGGTTAATGGTATTGACTCCGATGGCATCTTTTACGCCTTTATACCCACCTGGGTTGGGTGCCGCAGCAGATATACCGCCGTATGCGGAACAGGTCCCCACACAGATGGTTGTGGCAGCTTTGGGGATGACTTCCCGGGCAATTTCAAGGAAGGTTTTGCCGGCAACCTTGCCGTATGAACCGTTGTAACTGGTCCCAATGGCCCCTTCCACAATACAGACAAATTTGCCTTTGTATTTCTCAACAGCATCGTGCAGGCTTTTTTCCGCCTGAACACCTGCCGCGGCCATGAGGGTTTCATGGTATTCTACGGAAATGGTTTCCAGAATGATGCCGCCCACATCCGGTGTTCTTAAAAATGCTTCCGAACATCCGGTACATTCAGAAAAATGCAGCCACACCACCGGGGGACGTATCGCAGCCACTTTTTCAATTTTCGCGGCCACTTGCCCCACAAAGGAGTGCGACAAGCCCATGGTCGCAGTCAGGGCTGTACAGTACTTGAGAAAATCTCTTCTTGAGACCCCTTTTGATTCTAATTTTTCATAAAACTTCTTGCTGGAATTTGTCTCCATAATATCTCCATTATTGCTGTTATGATTTCATATCATAAATTTAATTGATATTATAGATGAGCCGATTAAGCCGGATCAAATTGATTATTCGGATCTATCATAACAAAAGGAATTAACTATTTCCATCCTTATAATTTCATAAAAAAATGTATGTAACCTATAAAAATTTATAAATTTTTGTTGCGGAGTGGGTAACAGAAAAGGCCAAATTCCAATATCTTTCAATCGGTAGACGAAAGCGCTTGAACGTGTATTATCGTTGAAACAGAAAAGATGGGAATTGTTAAATCCAACCGGGCCAAATCCATGCCCTGGGATCTCTACAATTTTGTACCTAAAAAATGCAAGCCCCCTATGGCCTGATATGCGGCCATAGGAGGCTCCCGACGGGTGAGGCTATTTTAAATTTTTATTAAGTACATTTTTGATTTAGTTGTCAAAGTTTTGGTGGTTTCTGTATTTTACTGTTATCATCAACGTAATAATAAAAATCAAAATGCCAAATGCATTTTATGGGTTATAAATAGTCGGCGCAAAATCAAATCTTAAAGTCAATTTCACGCCCATTGTATTTAAAAAATTTTAATAATCGAAAAATCCTTTGCCGCTTTTTCGACCGAGCCAACCGGCACGAACATATTTTCGCAGCAGCGGTGTGGCCCTGTATTTGGGATCCTTGAATTCTTCATACAGGACATCCATGATGGCCAGACAGACGTCCAGTCCCACCAGGTCTCCCAGGGCAAGGGGGCCTATGGGATGGTTGGCACCAAGTTTCATGGCCGTATCAATATCTTCGGCACTGGCAACGCCTTCGGCATATATGGCTGCAGCTTCATTGATCATGGGAACCAATATCCGGTTTACCACAAACCCCGGTGCTTCATCCACCTCTACCGGCTGTTTGCCCAGATCCAGGGACAATGCCTTTACAGCGTCAAAGGTCTCGTCAGAGGTGGCAATACCCCTGATGATCTCAATCAGGGCCATGACAGGCGCCGGATTAAAAAAGTGCATGCCGATCACCTTATCCGGACGTTTTGTGGCTGTGGCCACCTCGACAATGGAAAGGGAAGAGGTGTTGGTGGCCAGGATGGTGGAAGGTTTGCAGATATTGTCAAGTTCACTGAAAATCTGCTTTTTGATCTTCATGTTTTCCACGGCAGCTTCCACCACAAGATCGCAATCCTGGGCGTTTTCAGGATCGGTTGTGCCTATAATCCGGGAAAGAATCGGCTGAACCATGACCTCTTCCAATTTGCCCTTTGACGCCATGCGGTTCAAATTTTTGGAGATGAATGAAATGCCTCTATTAACAAATTCCTGTTCAATATCCCGCAACACCACCATATAGCCGTTAACGGCAAAGACCTGGGCGATTCCGGCACCCATTGTACCGGCACCGATTACACATATTTTTTTCATATAAATCTATGACCTTTCGTCAAATCAGTTGTTATTTAGTCATATTTTCCACGATCATGGCCATCCCCATACCCCCGCCAATACACATGGACACAAGCCCTGTGCCGTAGCCTTTGCGCTTCATCTCGTGGATCAGGGTAACCATCTGCCTGGCCCCGGTGCAGCCGATGGGGTGGCCCAGGGAGATGCCGCTGCCCAGCTGGTTGGCAAATTCAGGATCAATATTCAGCTCTATCATGCACCCCAAGGCCTGGGCTGCAAATGCTTCATTCAGCTCAATGATGTCCATGTCGTTTATGGACATGCCCGTGGATTTCAACACCCGGCGCACGGCAGGAATCGGCCCCAGCCCCATATATGCCGGGTCCACACCGCCCGTGGCAAATCCTTTGATCTTGACATAGGGTGTCAGCCCAAGTTCTTTGGCCTTATCCGCGCTCATCATGACCACCGCAGCACCCCCATCGTTGATGCCCGATGCATTACCCGCCGTAACGGACCCGTCCTTTTTGAACACAGGTTTCATCTTGGCCATCTTCTCCATGGACGTTTCCATGGGCCGCTCATCCGTGTCTACAATCACCTCTGCCTTGCGGGTACGTGTGGTCACCGGCACGATCTCCTCTTTGAACGTGCCGTTTGCAATGGCCTCCCGGGCCCTGGCGTGGCTCATGCAGGAAAGCTTATCCTGGTCATGCCTGGAAATATCGTAAAGTTCGGCAATATTCTCAGCGGTCACACCCATGTGATATCCGTTAAAAATTTCAAAGAGACCGTCATACACCATCAGGTCATAGATCTCCCCTTTTCCGGATACCTCCATGCGGTATCCCCACCGGGCACGCGTCATGGCCATGGGAGCGTTGCTCATGCTCTCCTGGCCGCCGGCAATCACCACATCGGCCTGCCCGCTCATGATGGATGATGCACCAATGGCAATGGACTTCAGTCCTGACCCGCATATTTTATTCACTGTAAAGCCGTAGGTTTCCTTTGGCACACCCGCCCGGATCATGGCCTGCCTTCCGGGGCTTTGGCCTTGTCCTGCCTGCAGAACATTGCCCATGATCACCTCGTCCACAGCAACTGGGGTGGCATTGGCATTCCAGTTTCCGTAAGCTTCTTCCAGCTCTGTCTTACCCCTATCTCTCAATTTATCCGGTGCAAAGGCCAGCATTTCGTCACTGACTTCGGGCCGAAGCCCTGCCCTTTCCATGGCAGCCCGGATAACCACAGCACCCAGATCCACTGATGAGACGGTTTTCAGCACCCCGCCAAAACTGCCGATGGCAGTTCGGGCGCCGCTGACAATTACGACATCTTTCATAAAATTTCTCCTTGGCAAAAAATCCGGCTACTTGCTTCCAAAGGCAGCTTCATCCATCTCAACCACCGCATTGTCGCACGCTTTAAGCGCATCCAATTTTCCTGCAGTCGAAGCAAGGATCTGGTTAATAAAAAACCGGGCGGTTTTGATCTGTCCGTCATAAAACATGTCATCTTTTTTCTTTTTACCCTTGTTGGCTGTGGCCGTTGCCGCCCGCCATAAAAGCATCCAGGCCATGGCAAGGTCTCCTGTGACCTCCATGAAGGGGTATGAAAAGGCATAGGCTGTCAAAAATTCATCAGACCTGGATTTGGCCTGCAGTGTGGCAGCCACCTCTGTATACGTATTGAAAAACCCCTCGAGCCGGGCGGTGAGCTCTTCAAGGCCTTCGGCTGCTTTGGCAAGAACAAAGGTTTTCTTGATTTCATCGAGCAGGGCGTTGAAGGCCGCACCTTTTTTCATGGAAAGTTTCCGGCCTAAAAGATCAATGGACTGGATGCCGTTGGTTCCCTCGTACAGCATGAAGATCCTGGAATCCCTGAGCAGCTGGGCCACGGGGAATTCCTCGATAAAGCCGTAACCGCCGTAGATCTGAATGCCCTGGTTGCATACCTCAAAGGCTTTATCCGTCCCATACCCTTTGACAATAGGCGTCAGGACTTCCAGCAAATATTCATAATGGGTTTTCTGATCCGCATCCGTGGACACGGCAACCAAATCATGACACATGGCGCAGAAGTAATTCAGGCTGCGCAGGCCTTCCACATAGGCCTTCATGGTAATCAGCTGGCGTTTCACATCAGGATGACGAATGATGGACACTGATTTTGACCCGGCCGGGGCTTTGAGTTCCCGGGACTGAATCCGCTCCCGGGCATAATTCAGGGCATACATATACGACGCAGACGCGTTGGCAAACCCCTGGAGTCCCACCATCTGACGGGCTTCGTTCATCATCTCGAACATGGCGGCCACGCCTTTGTTTTCCTGGCCCAAAAGGGTACCGATGCATCCTGATTTGCCCCCCAGGGTCAAAGAACAGGTCGCATTGCCGTGCAGGCCCATTTTGTGCTCAATACCTGTACACACCACATCGTTGAATTCTCCCGGAGTGCCGTCCGCGTTCACCCGGAATTTGGGCGCCAGGAACAGGGAAATACCGGCAATACCTTCGGGTGCGCCTTCGATTCTGGCCAGAACCGGATGGATGATGTTTTCCACCATGTCATGCTCGCCGGCGGAGATGAAAATTTTGTTACCGAACAGAGAATAGGTGCCGTCCCCGTTTGGTTTGGCCGTGGCCTCTACGGCGGCAAGGTCGGAGCCCGCATTCGGTTCGGTCAAAAGCATGGTACCGGACCATTTTCCCGACAGCATATTTTTAAGGTAGATCTGCTTTTGCTCATCCGTACCGAACTTCTCCACAAGTTTGGCCGCGCCATGGGTAAGCATGTTGTAAAGCATAAAGGAATTACAAGCGCCGTAAAAATACTCATTGGCTGCCATGGCAACGGCATGCGGCATCCCCTGCCCGCCCCATTCGGGATCATCGGTCATCCCCAGCCATTCACCTTCATTATACGCTGCATATACACTGTGAAAGGCCTCGGGTACTGTTACTTCACCGGCATTGAACGTGCAGCCTTCGTCACTTATTGTTTGAAGAGGCAGGATCTCTTTAATTGCAAGATTTCTGGCTTCGCTTACGATTAAATCAACGGTCTTTTTTTTGAACTCGGCAAAGCGTTCATCCTTGCTTAATTTGCCTACGTCCAGTTGTTCATGTAATACGAAGTCCACATCCCTTCGATCTGCAATCAATTGTGCCATAAAACTTTATCCTTTATAAAAACTTTTAAGGTTACAAGGGGGGTCATGGGCGTATTAGGTTTTTACACCCATGGGTCCAAAACATATTTTAAAACGCCGGCTTTTTAAAGCCGTATAAAATCATCAACCGCACATGACACGTCAGGCGACGGCATAGCGCCCGTCAGCGTGGTTCTTCATGGTCCAGATATGCATTTTCTCCGCATCCCTGATCAATTGGTCCCTAAAGTCCGGATGGGCTATGCTGATAAGGGCTTCGGCCCGTTCCCAGGTGGACTTGCCTTTCAGGGAGACCATTCCATATTCAGTGACAACATACTGGGTAATGGTTCGCGGCAGGGTAATGACGGAACCTTTATCAAAAACAGGCCGGATTCTGGATTTAATACTGCCGTCCCGGTCTTTGACCGTAGAGCTTAGACAGATAAAAGACTTGCCCCCTTTGGAGTGATAGGCGCCGTAGGCAAAGTCAAACTGGCCGCCTGTGCCGGTAAGATGCCTGAAACCGGATGACTCCGAAGAGACCTGGCCGTAAAGATCCACCTCAATGGCGTTGTTGATGGAGACTGTTTTGTCGTTATCAGATATATGGCTCAGCTTGTTGGTGTAATCCACGGAACAACTTGCACAGGCAGGGTTGTTGTTCAAAAAATCATACAGTCGGGCGCTGCCCAGGGCAAAGGTGTAAACCATCTTTCCCGGATCACGGCGTTTTTTAAGATTGGTAATTTTTCCGGCTTCATACATATCCAGGTAGGCATCGGCAAGCATTTCAGTATGAACGCCTAAGTCCTTAAGATCCGATTGGGCAATCATTTTGCCCACCGCGTTGGGCATACCACCAATGCCAAGCTGGATGCAGGAACCGTCTTCGATTTGGCTTACGATCATGCCTGCAATTGTTTTATCCACATCGGTAATAACCGGATCAGGCAGGGTCAAAAGCGGCTTATTGTCGGTCTCCACCACAAAATCCACATCACGAATGTGGACAGATTCATTGGAACCACCCAAACAGCAAGGCATGTTTTCATTGACTTCCACAATGACCGTATCTGCGTTTTCTATCATTGATTTTTGAAAGGAGTTGGCAACCCCGAAGTTAAAATATCCGAACCGGTCCATGGGCGCAGCTTTAAGCATGCAGATATTGGATTTGATGTTCTGTTTATAATGGGACGGAGCTTCGTGGTAAATAAAAGGAATGAAATGACAGTTCCCGTTGTCGTGTTCTTTTCGGTCTCCGCTGCTGAAGTGCCAGGAGTTGTAAATCATGCAGCCTGTATCCGGGTCTGCTGCAGCCACGGCGGCAATGCCGGGAAAGGCCAGCGCTCTGACCTTGACATCCCTGAGTTCATGGACTCGCATGGCCAGCGCAGCATCAAGGGTTTCAGGTGCAGTTAAGAAGGCGCCGTAATCGACCCAGTCCCCTGATTTAACAACGGATACGGCATTGGCTGCGGTGGACAACTTTTGCCGGTATTCTGTCATGATGCTCATGTTTAGCAACTCCTCTTTTTGTTTATGGCCTAAAATAAAACTGAACGCTCGCTCAAAAGCTTTAGATATTGGCAGCAATAATTATACCAATTAGCCAAATTGCTTTGATAACAAATTGTTTTAAAATGATATTTTTTTATTTAGAAGTGTTTTTGATGCAGGCAGCCAGGCAGACTTACGTGGCGATATCACCACATAAAACAAGACAACACAATACAAATTAAATTATTTCATAAAAATTTCAAGATATTATAAAAATTGTGGCGATATCGCCACAATTCGAGGTTATTCGATTCCAAGCTTTTTCATTTTGGTAAACAGGGTTTTTCTGTGAATTCCAAGCGCAACAGCCGTCCTGGCCTTTTGCCACCGGTTTTCCTCCAGGGCCTTCAGAATGATCCCCTTTTCAAACGCCTCCACAATCTCATTCAAGGGTCCGCAGGGATCGGGGGATTCCCGGACAAAACGAACCTGTTTGGTGCTGTCTGCCTTGCACTCAGACGAGTTACCGGTAAAATCAATTTTCCCCAGGGTCATGTAACGGTGAAGAACATTCTGAAGTTCCCGGACATTTCCAGGCCAGTCGTGCCGAAGAAAATCCTCCATTATTTTGCCCCCCACGGGGAGCATATTCCCCTCATCTCCAAATGCGGATAAAAAATAGTCCACCAGCAATGGAATATCTTCCTTGCGGTCCCGCAAGGCCGGCAGCCGAATGGGAATAATATGCACCCGGTAAAAGAAATCCTCCCGCATCAATCCTTTTTCCACCAAGCGTTTAAGGTCCTTGTTGGTGGCAGCCACGATCCTCAGGTCAGGTTTAATCACCTGATTGCCGCCCACAGGGGTGTACCCCCCGCCTTCAATGGCCCGAAGGAGCTTGACCTGAAGGTTAGGGCCGATATCCCCGATTTCATCCAGAAACAAAGTTCCGCCGTCAGCCGTGCCGAGGAACCCTTCCTTGTCCTTTTCAGCGCCGGTGAACGCCCCCTTGCGGTAACCGAAAAACTCACTTTCTATAATATGTTCACTGATTGCCCCACAGTTGACGGGCACAAATCTTTTTTTACATCGGTTGCTCAAATTGTGAATCGCCCGGGCCACCAGCTCTTTTCCGGTGCCTGATTCGCCATAGATAATCACATGGGCGTTGCTTGCCGCTGCCCGCACCACCAGTTCATACACCTTCTGCATAGATTGGCTTTTACCCACGATGTTTTCGAACCGGTACCGTTCCTTCATGGCGGAGCGGAGGACGATGTTTTCATTTCTGAGCAGATCCGCATCTTCGCTGATCTGCTCCTCCCGGCGCTTCCTGTCGGTGATGTCCATGTGAATGGTCTGGGCTTTGACAATCCGCCCCCGGTTGTCGTAGACCGGAGACTGGATGGACCAATACCATCGGCCATCCCGGGGGCTTTTCAATTCCCACCTGCGGGTCTCTCCCGAAAGAACCAACCCAAGCCGGCACCCGGGACAGGGGGAGTCCAGGCCATGCACCACCCGGTAACATTTTTCTCCCACCCCGCTTCGACCCGCCTTTTCCTGTAACGCGTCATTCATGAACTCAACCCGGTAATCTTTAGATGTCGTATAGATCAATCCCTCGAAAGTACGAATGATATCACTGAGCCGGGCCTCGCTTTGCCGCAGGCGGTTCTGGGCAAGTTTTCTTTTTGTGATGTCCATAAATGACGCAATGCTTTTGCCGGTCCCGGGAATCATGCCCACCTTCATATCGATATACCGGATGTCCCCGGACTTGGCAAAAATCCGGCACTCGTACTCAGTGGGAATGCCGGCAATACCCTTTCGCCGGCCGTAATGGTAATTTTGCATCATTTCATTATCACCGGGCACCACAAACTGGGACCATCTCATCCGGTTCTCGATTTCGTCACGCTCAAGCCCGACCAGGTCCATGAATTTGGCATTCACATAAAGGATCAGCATATCCGGATCAATGATGATGGTTCCGGTTCCGGTATTTTCAAAAACGCTGTGGTACATCTCCTTTTGGCGGGTCAGTTCTAAAATTCGTTCATCCATCTCCTTGTCCCTGTGCAGCCGGCGCAGGGTTTTGCCAAAATCTGCCGAAAGCTCTTCTAAAACCCCAATCTCCAGGGAGCCGGGTACATATCCGCGGGGAGAATAAAAAACCAGACACCTGCCCCCTTTTTCACAAGGATCATTTATGGGGAAGTAAAAGGCCGTGACCAGGGAACCGCTTTTCAAACCCAGTCGTTTTTGTACGGATTTGGGAAGCTCCGTATCAGTAACCACTTTATGGTTTACGCTGTTTTGGTTTACACTTGTCCTGGACAAAAGAGATAAATCATCTTCACCGGTATGACAGACACCAAAATCGGATTCGGAATGGAAATCGGTTTTGAAACAAGCGGTAAAATAGGGCGTCTGCCGTTCCACCGCACCTACGATGTCACATAGAAGCCCGGAAGCATCAGTCGCATGAAGCATGGCCCGGCGGCACAGCAGGAAAAATTCAGACAGCCACATCATATCCGCCGGTATCCGGTCTGTTTGAGTCACAATATCATATCCGGCCTGATCCGGGCCGGGTTTTGTTTTCATAGCACACCTGCATGAATCAAGCGGTTTAAATTTGGGCAAAAAGCTTCCATGAAAATAAAAAGATAGTGGATATGAGTATGTGAGTCAAACGGTATAATTGGGCACCCAGGCGGCAGGGATCAGTGGATTAGTTTTGTTACAAACAGATCAACCACCTCAATGAGGATCAGGATGATAATAATCCACTCCAGCTGGGCACTATGGCTGTGCTGCGAAAGGTCTTTAAACAACTCCAAATTCTCCTGGACAATGCCCAAATTCTCCTGAATATAACGGTAGCGCAGCGTTATATCAAGTTCACGGGTCAGGGCGGTATGCAGTTGGTCAAGGCTTTGCTCGTCCCACATGAGCTGCGGGGTATCAAAGATATAGAGGTTGCGGGCAATTTGATTTTTTAAATTTAAAGCTTTTCCGATATACTGGATCAGCTGTCTGCCTTTCAGATCGACTTTCCCTTTTGTCTCCAGCTGGGTGGTGTAAACCCTTGTCTCCTCCAGAAGATGTTCAGACTGTGAACTGTAATAGCCTATGGCGATTGACTGGGCGATGGAGAACATGATCGTGTAGATCTCATCTACCTCGTATGAAGTTAGAATGATTTTATTGAAAAGGACCCTGCGCTGTTTCTTACTGTCGATTTCAATGGTGTATGTTTCACTTTCAAAGTCCAATGTAGATTCAATCCCCAAAAGATCGTGGATGGACTGCAGGATAAGGGTTTGTTTCCCCTGATCAACATCGACAAAAACCACACTTCCGTAGTTGGCAATAAAGATATAACCGCCTGCCTCAGTCATATAAAAAAGTTCGGTCGGCTCCTCCCTAACCAGTTCAAAAAGTAAAGATTTATTTATAATTTCAATATTGATATTGCTATTGACATGCAGCCCAAACACTAATTTTTCCACAATCCCCTCCAATTAAAAACAGCCCTAACATACTGAAACTTCATTAAAAAGAGAACTTTTATTTCTATGATTTTTTTTTTAGTTTTTAGGGGGGGGGGGCTGACATGTAAAATAAAATCCGTCAGATTAAAAACAGATGTTTGAGGACTGCTGTCAAGCCGGGAGCCGTTTTTCAGGTGTGAGAACCCCAGACACACGCCCTGCTCATCCTCATGTCATGAGAACTTAATTAGAAACGGCTTTCGCCCCACAATACGTCTGTTATTCAATGCTGTTTTTAAAAAGAACTGCGCGACTACTGATAGATTGTGGGGTTCTATTTTCCTTAAAATTTAATAAGTTTTTGCTTTGATCTGTTGGGCCGGATATTCGTTGGACCTGGACCTTCAGATCTAATAATTCCACGGGATCTCCGAATTGGGTGTAGATTGCAACATCAGCCGCATCTCTACCAAAAGCGATTGCAATACGACCGCCTTTCAGATCGGGTCGTGTCGGATCGAATGCGTACCACCGATTTCCAACATATGCCTCAAACCAAGCATGTAGATCCATTGGTTCAAGCGATTCAAGGTAACCGACTACCATACGGGCTGGTATCGACAGTGCTCGGCAACAGGCAATTCCCAAATGGGCCAGATCCCGACAGACTCCGTGTCCAAGTTGGTTTACTTCAGAGGCACTTATTATCTGTTGCCCAATACCTGGTGTATACCGTATCGAATCACGAATATAATTAACAATGGCATCGCATTGATCGTATCCTGAAAATTGTCCTGCTGTAACCAATGCGGCCATTTCCGTAAAACGATCCGATTCACAATACCGGCTTGGGTACAGAAAAGGCAAAACTTCATCCGGTAACTGTTGCACCTCGATAAACGGTGCGCCAGGTGCGGTGTCGGATGTCTCAGCGGTTTCGATATCAACGGACGTTCTAATTGAAAAATAACCAGATGGTGCAACTAATCTTTGACATAGGTTTCCGAACATATCAGTGAACTCTACCGCAGGTACGATAGGTGACAAGACATATTCTTCACGTGCAATCCACTGCTGCCATCCACTTCGAGGACGAAGCATCAGCAGAAATGGGGTTGAAACCGACATTTGAAATTCAATTAGACAGGATGCGTTTAACCACATAATACTCCTTAATGAATAACTCTGAATGGGTAGTGCTGTTCAGAGAGAACTTTATAATTTTTCATATTGACCAACGATCTTTTCTCCATTTTAGAGTAGACCTCAATCCCTCCTTTGCGACCATTGTGCCTTCGATTTCATCGAAAAGTGCAAAATTTACAGCATTGATTATATCAATATTTCTATGATTATTGTCCGTGAATGGATCTCGTTCTATAATATCCTGATAAATGGCTTTAAATTCATTCAGCCTGCGCTTTTTAAATATTTTCTGAAAAAAACTCTTAGAGCGCTGAGAGAACCCTAATTTATTGAGCCGCTTTATAATATACGTAAGCGTTCTTGCTGTCGGTTTAAACCCAAATGTCTCTTCTAATACCGATTTAAGTGCGGAGGATTCCTTTAATGGATCAACAAAACTGTTACTCTGTACTTTGCTCTCATATTCAGGGGGAATCGATATCGTTTTATTGCGTTTAGACTTTGGTGTCCTTGTTAACCGATGAGCCTCTACTTCTCGACATAATTGTTCTGCCTGCATTGCGGCTGCCTGAAGATAGGCGCTTAGACTATAGAAACCTGAATGTATGTGTTCAGGAAACATCTCCCCAATTCGGCTATAGCTATATCTATATTTATGGTCAATTTCCCCCCACGCCTCCTCAAGAATTGTACGTAGCTGCAGTTCAATCTGAATGTTTTTGAGTGTTTTACTTACGTCGGAATTCTCACCCAATTTTACCTGGTAGTGAATTGAAGAATATCCACTATATTGGAGATTGATATTTTGTGGGGCTGTTTTGCCAAGGCTTATCGGCAAAACAAATGATCTTTTATAATCGGGTTTCTGTATGAATTTTAGTATGTTCTCCTCAACTAAAAATTCAAGATATTCTTCGACTTTTACAATGTCTGAAAGGCGTAGACAAATAATACGGATACCAATTATGTCCCCAATCCTTTCGTGAAAATTATTTTGTGTGATAAGCTCTATGCCAGATCCAGAATTGCTATTCTCTTGGTCGATTTTTTCAATTAGTCTTGATTCGTTTTTGATTCGGTAGAGTATCGTATGAATGCTTTCTTTGGGAGCAGAAGGATCATCACTTATGAATCGCACAAGGTACTCAGCAAGTATTTTATAGTTTTCTTTTTCCTTGAAGAAAGAGATTAAAAAAATATCCCTTTGTTGTTTTTTCAATTGTTAATTCCTTTTTTTCAGGCTCGAGTCGGGGAATTGTAAAGGGTAAAGTATCCACTGTAAGGCTATATGCTATATGCTGGGCTCGGCAAATCAGAGACACTGAGGTAATCCGTAGAATATAAAAAATTCAACAGTGAAATTCATATCATTGAAATCGTATCCATGCAATAAGCGTCGCCTATGGATATGAAAATGGCTTATTGACGCAGGCTGTAATTTTCTATAGTCTGCCGTCAATTTTTATCATTATTATTGAGTAAGCTCAGATAGCCTTTTGGTTAGCTACAGAATCCTCTCTGTCTTACATTGGAGAGGCTATATGACAGCAATCGTAGGCGATTCATGCCAGAATGCATTTAAAGATATTCTGGAAGACCAGTTCCGGGAAAAAATTTACAACAGCTTTATCGACAACGCGGTTCTTCCTGTTTTAAAGGACGTCATGTCATATTCCCATGATATTGTTGACGCCCTTGAAAGTTCTAATCAAAGCCCTGTTGTGGCATGCGGACCAGGCTGCAGCTACTGCTGTCATTCCCAAATACATGTGCTGCCCATTGAAGCCTTGCTTATCCTGTCCTTTCTTAGTGAATGTTTTACCAGAAAGCAAATTCTACTGCTCATGGACAGAATTGAACAGAGACTTCAACTGACTCGGGAAAAATCACTTGGCAGCCTTTTTTCAATAAAGAATGAACTGCCCTGTATTTTTTTAGAAAACGGGATGTGTAGCATTTATCAGGTCCGCCCTTTTATTTGCCGTGCATGGAACAGCATGGATTCATCTCTTTGCAAAAAGATTTTTAACTCTGGAAAATTTGATGATGAAATTGAAGCCTCATCTGCCAGAAATCTTGTATTTGAATCATCCAGGTCGCTTTTTGCTGATTTTGGCAAGCAGCTGAAACTGGAAACAGTTCCCTTTGAAATGACACAGGCGATTTTCAACTGCCTAAAAACAACGAATCCCCTGCCGTTGTGGCTTTCCGGGCAAGATATTTTAAATGTGAATAACCCGTTAGAGCTTGCATCGTCGCAGGTGAAATCACCTGATAATTATCTGTTTTTAGGCGCACATTCGGATAAAGCTGAACAGGCGTTATTTGTTGTAACCCGGGAACAGGAATACATCGATTATTTTTATGGTAAGTACATAAGCCGCCTTGCGGGGCATGAATATGCTGAAAAACATTCACAAAGCCATTCGTTTGTGTTTCAAGATGTTTATGGAAAACCCATTGGCGCCATCGCCTTGAATGAAGTTGCTTCCCAAAACAAAACCGTGCATATCCAATATCTAAAGGCCTTTGTCCTCAAAAGTGGCAACGGAACATTGATGCTTTTGGAGTTGTGCCGTAAAGCTGATTGTTTTAATGTCCGGCTTAGTGTGAACCCCGAGTTTGACCCTGACGACAAATTTTCATATAGGGATTTCAATGTGTTACGTGAGTGGTATGCGCAATTTGGCTTCAAGGGGGATTCCTGTCTGTCCCGAATTCCCAGACAAGGGTAACAGGACGTTCAAAATGATCACAGCAAAAATCGGAAAAAGTAATTTTTTAAATCAGCAGATTCCCAAATTAAACAATCGTTATTTACTCACCTTTTCCAGGGATGACACCTGTATGGAATATTTTCTTTGTGACAGGCAGACAGGGAAACAGATTTCAAAAACACTGATTGTTTCCCATGAAGTTTTTTCAGGCAGTCTCTATGTTTCCAGGTTTTATCCGGAACTGTACCAACAGATAAACTGCAAATACCTGTCCGCTGCCTGCTTTTATCTCATGGTTCATCATGCCGCAGGTGTTTTTCAACTGCTAAATCAATGCCGGGTCAATCTGGAAACCGATAAATCGGTGTTTTCCCAGTTTTATTCCAGGCTTCAGGACTTTCATTTTTACATCAGATATGCCAGACCGGCTGATAAGGTATACCTGACAGGAAGCTACCAGAAAAATGCAATGTGCGATGAGCTGGTTTGTATAACAGCCATGAGCTGACGTGGCCGTTCAACCTGGTTCAACCCAACCCATAGTGAAAGTTGAAAAGCCCCAGGAAGAACATCTCCAGAGGCTTTATTGTATTCTTAAGTAGAATTGGATTTTTAGATCACGGTTACATTAGCAGCAGCAGGGCCTTTTTGACCCTGCTCAATATCAAAGGAGACGCGCTCCCCTTCTTTGAGGGACTTAAAGCCACTTGAGTTGATAGCTGAATGATGTACAAAAACATCTTTCCCACCGTCATCTTGTTCGATAAATCCAAATCCTTTTGAGTCGTTAAACCATTTTACGATTCCAGTTGCCATGTCGGCATTCTCCTAAATAAAAATTAAGTATAAATCGCTTCTAACTTTGGGGAGCAATCACAGATAACTTTGGGATATACACCTTGAGGCAGGAAACTTAAACACTTGAAATAGTGCAATGGCTATGTATCATATAGAAAAAAAGGCGAATGTCAAGAAAACAATCAATCCGCTTGCATTTTCTGTATGTTAGTGTATCATACACTACTTTTGAATGTGAATACACATTCCCTGGCAGAAGCGTTTCTGCCAAGTAGTCCTCGCTGACCGCGTTGTCTGACAAACATCGTAAGTTACCGTTGAAGTTTTAGTAAAACTTGACCGTGAAAACAGTATGAAGATTTTGTTGGAAACGTCTTTTAATTTCTTCTCTAAGTTATTTATTTTTAAGCCGTAACTTATCTTTTTTCACATTTCACAGAATACATAATCGAAGTGGACAATATTTGGGACATGTTTGACAGATCCTGTCTATCAATCCACGTTAAGGAGATTAATTAAGAGTGCGTTTTACCCAATTTAATTTTCACCCCCATATTCACGCAGGTATCCGCAGTGCCGGTTATACCGATGCCACCCCCATCCAGGAAAAAACAATTCCGATGATTATTGAAGGCCAAGACGTTCTTGGTTTGGCCCAGACAGGAACCGGCAAGACAGCAGCCTTTGTGCTGCCCATTCTTCAACACCTGCATAACCTGCGGGTTGAAAAAATATCAGCTCAGCCACAAGCATTGATTATGGTTCCAACCCGGGAACTGGCTGAACAGATCTATGAAAACATTAAAAAACTAGCCGCTTATACCACCATTAAAAGTTTAGCTGTCTACGGAGGTGTCAAAAAAACACCACAGATTAAAACACTTAGGAGTGGTGTGGACATTGTTGTCGCCTGCCCGGGGCGCCTGATGGATTTGCTCAATGAAAAGGCGTTAACGCTTAAAAACGTGAAAACCCTGGTTCTTGATGAGGCGGACCGGATGCTCGACATGGGTTTTATGCCGGATATCCGGCGAATTATCCGATATCTGCCTGAAAACAGACAGTCTCTTGTCTTTTCCGCCACAATGCCCAGGCAGATAGAGCATCTGGTACAGACAATGCTGCATCAGCCGGTTAAAATTCAAATTAATCATAAGCAGCCGTCCCCAAGCATTCGACATAGCTGGATAGCCGTCCAGAAAGAAGAACGGACCACTCTGCTGAAAAAACTATTTTCAGGAACGGAGATGACCAGTACCCTTGTTTTTACCCGGACCAAACACAAGGCAAAGAGCCTTGCATGCCAATTGAAAAAATCAGGATATAGCGCGGCATCGCTTCAGGGGAACCTTTCTCAGAATCAACGGAAAAAGGCTATGGACGGATTTCGCGACGGGTCTTTTAAAATACTTGTGGCAACAGATATCGCGGCCAGAGGAATTGACGTTTCAGGCGTTTCCCATGTAATCAATTATGATCTGCCTGATACGGTTGAAACCTATATTCACCGAACCGGAAGAACGGGCAGAGCTGATCAGTTCGGGCAAGCCTATACATTTGTCGGCCCTTCAGATGATAAAATGATCGCTATGATCGAGAGAAATCTGGGTCAAAAAATGAAAAATCAATCCAAGTTATGCTGGGACACTCCCAACAGGAATAACCTCAGAAAGGCGGGCCTATGGCAATCAAAAAGAAATATAAGTTCGAAAAACGCCAAAAAGAACTGCTGAAAAAAAAGAAAAAAGAAGAAAAACAGCAGCGCCGCATGGAAAAAAAGAACGAAACAGAAGATGAGCCTGAAATCGAAGCCAATCCAGAAGGATAAAATATCTTATGCCTCATGCTGCCCGGGTTCGGTATACAACCTTGGAAATCGGAGATATGGATATTCATATCCGCATGCTCCGGGACGTTCTTCAGTTCGATGACTCTGACGGCGTTGCCGGAACGCTTGGGATCTCTTCTGCCGCCTGGCCTCTTTTCGGGGTAATCTGGCCTTCAGGCGAGGTCCTTGCTCACCTGATGCTGGATTATCAGATCAAAGGCAAACGTGTGTTGGAGGTCGGCTGTGGTATTGCCTTGGCCAGTCTGGTGTTAAACCGTCGTGCTGCAGATATTACGGCAACGGACCACCATCCTGCCGTAAGGGGCTTTCTGGATTACAATGTCGGTCTAAATAACGGCAAAATCATTCCTTTTGTTCGAACCGGATGGGGCGAACCTTTCCACGATAAACTTGGTACATTCGACCTTATAATCGGTTCTGATTTGCTCTACGAAGATGCGCATGTGAACCTTTTGGCCGCCTTTATAAATCAGCATGTCCGGCCATGCTGCGAAGTTGTGATTGTGGACCCAGGTCGCGGATTTCATGCAAAGTTTACCAGTAAAATGAAAAGCCTCGGTTACTCGCAATCTCGAAAAAAGCCTGAAAACATAGATTATTTGGAAAAACATTTCAAAGGCTGGATTTTAACCTATTTCAAATAATTTGGCTTAACAAAAAAGGACGATTGAATGAATATTTATGTCGGCAATTTTACAGAACAGATGACAGAAACAATGCTTCGGGAAATGTTTGAGACATTTGGCGTGGTGGATAGCGTTAAAATTATAAAAAATAGATTCAACGGACGTTCAAGGGGATTCGGGTTTGTGGAAATGCCGAGCAACTCCGAAGCAGATAAAGCCATTAAGGCTTTGAATGGCAACGTGATTCATAAAAAGCCCCTTAAAATTAAACAGGGGGATTCAGGTACCAAAAAGAAGAAAAAAAAATTTAAGAGAAGAAGCTACTGACGCTTTTTTGAATGAAAAATATGCCTTTCAGCAGTTAGAGACAGGCCATGGAAAAGATTTTTAACAGCATTCGTCTCGAATCTTTCATGTTCATCTAAAAAAGCAAGATTATCGAAATAAAAAAAGCCCCAGAGTAAATTATTACTCTGGGGCCAGAATGTCACAGAGATAAAATGGAATTAAATCACAGTCACATTCGCAGCTGCCGGCCCCTTAGGACCCTGTTCAATGTCGAATGAAACCCGTTCACCTTCATTGAGAGATTTGAAACCAGCTGCGTTAATACCGGAATGATGGACAAATACATCTTTACCGCCATCTTCTTGTTCGATGAATCCAAAACCTTTTGACTCGCTAAACCATTTTACGATACCATTTGCCATGTAGGCGTTCTCCTAAGTAAGAATAAAAATAAATCGTCTCAATCTTAAAGAATGATCACTGATTCCTCGGGGAAAATATCTAAGGAAGAAACTAAAGCACTTTAAAGTAGTGCAATAGGTACAAAGCATACAGGAAAAGATAAGTATGTCAAGGTAATTAAATTTAACTTGTTATACTAAAAAATGTTAAAATTTTTTTGCCTGACACCTTTTATTAAGGATAGTCACAATATATTGTCGCCGATTTTCTATTTAAGAATAACAAATGAGATAAACTTGACCAAGCACAAGCACTATTTATGGACTTCCAAGCCAATTTTAAAGCGGCGTTGGCTACGTTTGTTATTGGTGACCTGGATTGAAAATCTGATAGGTCAAATCAAGTTTTAAAAGGGCTACCTGAACAGCCTTCGTATTCGGAGAAAAAATTATCCAGATGAAGGCGTATAAAATTTGCAACTGGAGCAACCTCCCGGTTGTGAGGAGTGCAAATTTTTATGCAACGCCTCAGGTGGACTTTGACGTCCAAGCACTATTCCAGAAGCCAGGATTCGTGATTGTAATAGGATAGCAGCACCGGGAAAAGGAGGGTGTTGATTTCGGTGTGACGGCTTTGGTTCATGTCTTTGCCGAATACAAGCTCTCGCCTGAACACCTCGGGGGTTAGAAACCGGGTGGGAACGGTAAATTCAAGTTCCGTAATCTGTTGTTTACCAAGGTCTTTGTTCCAATCTTTACGGCTGCATAAAAACCATCCCCAGTCCCCGAAGGACGGCACATTTTCATGATATGGCAGGATAAAAAATCCGGCAGCGGTCAATGTCCTGCCAATACAAAGATAGCTTTCCTTGGCAAGGTAGGGGGAGGTGGACTGGACAGATGCAATGCCGTTTTTTGCAAGCCTGTGCCTGACTTTAAGATAAAATTCCTTTGAGTAGAGCTTGGTCAGTTCCGGTGTGGATGGGTCCGGCATGTCCACGATAATGACATCCCAAACCCCATTCACCTGTTCCAGAAACTTGTCTGCATCCAGGTTCATGACTCGGACCTCGGCAACGTGCCGCGTTTCGACCATATAACCTGAATCGGCTGATTTTCTTTTTCTATCAGAGGACGCTTGGTAAACTTGGCGAAAATCCCCAGGGGAAATCCCAGGACCTGTCAGGGTAGTTACCCGGGCGTTGTCAAACGCGTGATTATTGAGCCGGGACAGCAGCGGATGGGTGGTGGCAAGCTTTGTCATGGCCGGGTCCAGGTCCACCAGGGTAATCTGGTCAACATCCGGATATTTTAACACTTCCCTTAACGCGCAACCGTCCCCGCCGCCCAGAATCAATACCCGGTTACGGGACTGTGCCAGGGACATAGCCGGATGAACCAGGGACTCATGGTACCGGGCCTCGTCCGTACTGCATAACTGCAGGTTTCCGTTTAAAAAAAGCCGGATTTCGTCCAGGGGCTTGAAATGCGTAATCACAATATGCTGGTACTGGCTGGTTTTAGAATAAACGATGGGATCATCGTACAAGGCCTGTTCGTTGGAAATCTGCCACCTGCGGTTGTTCATATACCCGAAAATCACAGCGGCACAGGTGGCCGCCATGATCACAAGCAATGGGATATTTCGCCGGATGATCTGTTTTCGGGTGAAATACACAAAGGTAATCAGGGCAAGAAAAAAATTCATGCCCGAGGTTAAAAAAGCCGCTTCCGTAATTGGAAAAAACCGCAGCAGGATGAACACATAGACCAGGGCCCCGGCCAAAGAGCCGATATAGTCGGCGGACAGGATATTGCCCAGGTTGGTGGACAACTCCTTTGAAAAATCGTTGTTGATCCGTATGATCACCGGAATTTCGAGCCCGATGAGAATGCCGATCACAGAAACAAAAAAATAGAGCACCAGGCTGTAGTGGCTGGTATAGCCGTAGGACAGATAGGTCAGGGTGGGTGAGTACCCCCCTGCAAGGGCCAAGGCTATTTCAATGCCGATAAAGGCATGTATCAGGCGCTCCTTGGAAATCCCGGCCTGGATCAGACTGCCGAACCCCATCCAGAACATCATCAGCCCGATGACCATGGCCCACTGTTCAAAGGCATTGCCCAAAATCATGGAGGCCAGGCTTGCCTGGATGTACTCAAGGATGATACCGCAGGCCCCGGATGCAAACATGCACAGGCACAGCAGGGCCGAGGCCGTGTTGAGCCGGGAGCGTCCGGATTGCCGGGCGCTCCCCGATGGATCAGATGGCATGGGCAATGATCAGCGCCACGGCAATAAGGGTCGCCTGGACAACTACCATCGCCGCAACATTTTTATCCTCCTTGATCTCAGTTGCAATGTTTGTGGTGGGCAACAGAAACCGATCCACAAGCGCACTGAATCCAATGAGCAGAATCATACCGAACAACGTATAAACCAAAAACCCGACAATATCATTTACCCATCCGGTAAAAGGCCCGGATAGACTGCTTTTCAAAATTATGCCCAGGGCAACCAGAATACCGGCCAGGCCAATACCCGCAGCCGGATTATTCTGCTTGATTTCATCCCGGACGTGAAAGGGGGTGACCAGTTCATAAATCAAACCAAAGGCCAGGAGCACCACCTGACCCAAAACAAAAAAGAGCAGTGCAGATCCAAGAGACTGATAAAAACTGCCCCCGCCGCCGGACATGCTGCCGTTGAGAATAAAGCCTGTGGCAATGTACATGCCGGCCTCAACCATGCCAATGGCGGTGTTGCCTGTGGTGGTACGCCCATCACCAAGGCTGAATACCCTTATACATTCCCGGTCGTTGTTCATACGGCCCATCATGATGAAATCGTTGATAAACCGGGCAAAGAAAAGACAAATCGTGATGACGATACCGTCTACCAAAAGATAGAACATATCGGTCCTGAACCCTGCAGAGTCCCCTGACAGTGCACCGATCATGCCGATGGCAATACCAAGATAAAGCCCTGCCCGTCTTAACCCCACGGCCACATTGCCGTCGTCAATATGGCGGTCGTCATCAAAGTCCTTGGTCCGCCAGTCATCCAGCTTTTTAGCCAGAAGAATAAATAAAATACTCACCAGGGCATAGCATAAACCATGACCCATGCTGATTAAGGTTGCCGTATAACTTAAACTCATAACTTGTCCTCCTTATTTAGTGCCTGAAGGGAAATCCGTGTTTGGATCAAAAGTTGCCCAGGTGCAAGGCGCAGAAAAATTTGTAACCGGAGCAACCTCATGGTTGTGAGGATTGCAAATTTTTCTGCAACGCCGCAGATGGGTGACTTTTGGTTCAAGCACTATTTGCCTTTTGACTTGGGGCCACCGCCCCTAAGCCCCGAAGCGCCACCCCTTACCGAGGCAGAAGCGGTTTTAAATCCGCCGGTTTTTGAAAAAGTGCTGTTCTGGTACCGTGGTGAATCTTTCATACGGGTCCCCCGGGAGCCGAAGGTGTATCCGGTGCCGGTCTGGCCGTAATAGGGCTTTTTGTATCTATAATCCGAGCGCCACCGGTTCCATGATCCATAGGAGTAGTAATGGGAGGGAAAAAAGAACAGGTTGGAGAAAAAAGCATACCGGCCGTACCAGGACCAGAAACTATTGCCGCTTTCATCCTTTTTCCATTCCCCATACTTTGGATTGCCGACATAGGCCATGCCGGGGGGAGCTGCCTGGGGATCAGGTTCAAACTCACCATAGGGCTTGGACAAAATCGCCATGCCTAGGTTGTCCAGGTTTTGTTCATAAAAAGAGGCATTCACCGGTTCCCAGCCGGTTTCCGAGGTTTCTCCGTTCTCTTCTTTCAGATATTTATGAAAATACTTCAATCTGGTGCTTTCCAGATAGAAGGTGGCGGCATTGTGCCTGGAATCAGGCCAGCCTGCGGCCAGATCGAGATTCAATGACTTGAATGCCGATTCCAGCCCCCGGGTTACCCGCAGATTCATCCCGTTGTACCCCGGGGTCAGATCTGCAATGGATTCGGCGTCGGACTCGGTTAACGCCTGGAAAACAGCCGGGGAAACCTGAGCGGTATAAGCGAAGATTCCGGGGTTGTAGTAGTCCGACCTTTCATCCCAGGATTCACGATAGATGTCGACATAATAATCCACCTTCATGTCTTCAAGGATTTTGGTATAACTTTGGTATAACTGGTCCAGATCCTTTTCAAATTTTGGTCCGTCCTTGGAAAGTGTCCTTTTTGCCTGTTCAATGGCATCGGCTGCCGTAACAAAGGCGGCATAGTCGGCGTTTCCCTGGGTATGGGCCTGATACTGGGCTTTTACAATATCCGCATTGGCATTTGTGTCATCCGCCATTTTGGGAAACGGGGCAAACCGGGCCGTAATTTTGGCTTCAGAGCCGGGGAATTGCTCCTTTGCCTTGGCCACGGGCCCCTGTAACAGGCCTTGTACCTTTGACAAAATGGTATCTGCCGAGGACAGGGCGGATTTTTCCATGGCCGGAGCATCTGCCATGGCGGCCTTGATCCGGCTTGCACGTTCAAAAGGTGCCTTTGCCTGATCCTTTGCTTCCCGGATCACCGAGTTCACCTGCTTGATCTGGGCCTGGGCCTGGGCTTCGCCTTCGGGTTTATTCTGTTTGAGGGTGACGTTTAACCCCTTATCATACACCTCCCGGGCCCGGGCCAAGGTGGCGCCAGCATTGGAAAATGCCATATCCCATTTTTCTTTTGCTGCATACTCAGCCAGAACGGAAAAATCCGGGGATGCTGACAGACGGTCATATTTTTTCTTCTGGGCTTCAATAAAATCCCGGGTGGATTTCAAATCCTGTTTTACGGCTTTGGCTTGGGTTTTGGTTGCATCAGAAAGGCCCTGACCGCAGCCGGTCAGAAAAACCAAAGCCAACAAAACAAACACTACTCTTGGGAATAGTTGTTCTGTTTTAATACAGGAGGTACGGCCTCTCATGGTTCGCCCCCTCCTCTGGCAATCAAAGTAAGCTCTGCCGGGTTTACAGGTTTGGAAATATAAATATGGTATTCCTCTTTGTCCCCATCCTGCCACTCTTCAATGGTAAGGAACAAGGATGAACGGTCATTGATAAATTCATACATATAAACCCGTTCTTCCTTGCCGTTGCGCCGGTATACGGCAGCCCAATCATCGTCATAATTAAAGGTATTCCCGGCATAGATGATGCTGTCTTCATCATCGACAATCTGGTCCAGATCATCTTCATCAATGGGCTGGCCTTCATCATCGGTCAGCCGTTTGAACTTGGTCTCATTCAGGGTAATGCACACCTCCAGTTCATCATCAATTTCCCATTCAAAATGCCCCACGGCCCCGGTCTCCAGGCACAAGCAGGTCAATTCGGTGACAAAGTAGTCTTTCAGCTTTGAATAATCTCCACTGGTCTCTTGGTATTTATTGATCTCCTGGATAATATACGTGCTGCCAAAACAGGTAAAACAGTCGCCCACCCCTGCATCCATAATGGTCAGCTGGGTCTGTTCCTCCGGGGACAATACCTTGTCCGGGGCCAGGGTGCGAATCAGGGAAAATCGCTGATCAAAGGATTTTTGTTCTGAAACGGATATCATGTTAACCCTCCTGACGCCTTGACGTTAATGCATCTGTCCTCGCCCTGAACCGTTCGTTCATAACCCCCAGGGCATTGGAACTTTGGGAAGCGATGCTGATGGTCTCCTTTGAAATGGCAGCGTAGGCCTCAAATGCCTGATCATAGGTGTTGCATGCCTCTTCAAGGGCTTCTATGTTCACGGTCATACTCTGGCTCATCTTTGCCCCTTTGACCGCTGCATCGCCAATGACCTTTGCCGTATCCGTCATGGTCTCGGCCGCTGCCTGCTGGACCATATCCAGGTGTTTCAGGGTATCCATCTGCTGTTCTGCGGCCACCCGAACGGCCAGGGCATTTTTCACGGCCGTGGCCAGGATCATGTCCGTGCGCTGGACCAGACGCTGAACCAGGTGTGAATTCCTGACCATCATTTCACCGCCGAACCGGGTCTGGAGATTGGAGTTGTCAATGGTCTGCAGGTCCACAACCGCCATGGCCAGATCCGAGGTCAGGGTGGTCAACGCCTCTTTGACCCGGGGATCGTCCACCGTATCTAAATGAGCGGTGAGTTTTTCCCAGATCAACTGGCCCAGGTAAATCTGTTCCTGCAGGGTCGGCTGGATCTCTTTTAAGGCATCGCAAATCTGGGACAGTTCCGCCGCGTCAAAGGCCACCTGGTCCGCCTCGTTGCGCAGATGGTCCCGGATGCCGTCAATGGTGGAATTCACGGTCTCCCTTCGTTCGGCAATAATACGCAGGATCTCATCTCCTTTGGGCAGACGGTTTACGGTGCGGGTGAAAAGCCCCATCACTTTTTTGGGCAGGGGCATTTCCGTTTTTGCCACCATGGTGGGGTTGACCTTATCCAGTTCAGTTTTAATGGCAAGGATATTTCTTGCCACAGGTGAGCTGTCTTCGGCTGCCACGTTTTTCAATACCGAGCCCATTTTCCGGTCGTAAAGGGAGACCTGGGCCTGGGTTCTCTCCATAATTTCCCGGCCCAGGGAAAAAACAAAGTTGCCGAGCTGCCAATCCGACGGATCGGCTTTGACTTTCTCCACAAAACCGTCAGCCGCCTCTTCAAGTGCTTTGATATCTTCAACAGCAAGGTGCCCGGGCTGAACCGGCACCAGCTGGTTGGGGGCCTGGACAGGGGTAAGCGCACCCTGCCCTGAGGCTTGTGTAACTTCTGCTAATACAGGTGCTTTGGCCTGACCAGCCACATTGGCAAGTTCCTGAGCCAAACTGGACATAGGTTTTCTCCTTTATGAAAATTTGCCCTCAAGAAAATGGGCCATGGTTTTAAATTCTGCGGTTTCGTTATTGTCCACAATCTGCCTGGATCTTACGCAAACGTCATGAAGGCTTTCAATGGTTTTCTCAAACGCCTGCCGTTGGGTCTGCCTGCTGTTTTCAGAAAGATCGAGATATTCTTTAACGGTTTTGAACAGATGGATACCCCCAATTTTTTTCAGTTCATAGGTCAGTGTCTCCCCCGGATAACGGGTGACCATATCCGGGATAAGTACTTTAAGATCGTCAATAATGGATTCAATTTTTGAAACCAAGTCCATGGAAAAACCACGGTCGGTTCGAATCATGATATTCAGTTTAATCAAGGTAGTTAGGATTTCCTTAAAATCAGCACCGGGGTCTTTTTTTTCAGCAGCCGGGGAGGACTGCTCTCCGGTCCCTGAAGAAGCTTTTGGTGTTTTCAAACGCCTGAGAATCAGGCTGAGTGAAAATAACGCAATAATAAATACGGCAGATACAATTATAACAGTCATGAAATATTCCCTTCCAGATTTTTGACAAAAGCCTTACTTTAATGGTAACTTTATCGCCTTTTAGACCAGGACGGTAATACTGTTATACATTAAATGTCGTGAAGTTCAAGTCATTCCGCCCTCTTCATCAGGTTGTTTAAGATGATTCATACCCACAAAAATTCCCCAGTATCGTTATGCCCTGGGCTTCACCGATGCCGCCGTTTCCATGAACCATGCCATATTGCCAATGGCCTTGGATAAGCTGCTCTGTAGCTTCGATTAACCCGTTCAACGCCGGATTGTTCCAAGCAGCCCTGGCGATGTTCATCCCTCCGGTCACCGTTATCTCGTGGTGTTTAAGAAACTCACGGATTTCATTGATGTTGCCGACAAAACCTGTCACCAATAACAGCGCCATGGGTATGGGCGGATAGCAGGTATAGGCATCCAGCAAAAGATTTTTATTTTGGAATTCCCGGATGATGTCTATTTGGGATTCTGCCTGGGCCCGCAAAAATGCGTCTTTCAGGTGAGGAAACAGGTCGTTGCCTGTACCGGTGATACGGTTAATCGCCGTTGGGTCGCCTTGTACGATGGAATATCCCGAACCTAATACCTTAAGCCGTCTATCTTCAGGAATGTTTAATTGTTCAGCGGTACGGGTATTGGCGACAATAAGTCCTCCGGCAAAATCGATATTCGGGTTTGCGCAGTCGGTGAGGCAAAAAAGATCTGTGCCCAGGTCCCGCAGGACTTTTCCCCGTGAGGAATTAGGCGGTGCGACTGATTTATTCTGAAAGGTCCGCAAATAATTGTTAAAAAGGTTATCGGCCAGTTCACGAAATTCATCATCTGAAATATCCGTTTCCCTGCAAAGCCGGCGGGCAAGAAGATCGTAGCATTGAATAAGGCTGAAATCTTGAAATATCTCCATTGCTTTTTTTATTGTATCTTTGCCGTATTTGCGCGTATCAGACAGCAGGGGGTCATAACCGAAGATGAAAACTGCGTCATATAGATCATTTTTAATTAATTCAGCGGCATCCGTGATCGCCTGGATCGGCCCGGCACCTGTTTTATACGTATTGATCTTTTTAATGGTATTGCACCCAAGGATGCCGAAATAAAACCGGTTGGCAGCTTCAAAGGAGTGAAGGAGGGGATCAATAAAAAAATATGCGACCCGCTTATGTTCTGCCGTCAATATGTTATTCATTTCCATTGCATTATGAAAACAGTTTTTCATAACTTGGGGTGATAATTTATTCTCTTCCTGAAAAGAAATTTTTTTTGCGTAGATGATTTGAGCTTCCATATCTATCTTCATTACGGCCCTGTAAACTTTCTTATAAAATTCCTATATTTTTTACAAAAACGAACACCGCTTGGCAATATTCACACTGTTCTCGACAGCTTCCGGATACATCCCAAATCGTTCGGCCTGCTCCTCCCCCGACCGGAAATTGAATCCATTTGCGTGAAGCAAATTGTTCCCATTTGCTTCACGCAGTGCATTGCATGCCGCTGCATCATCAGGATCAAGGTAAAACGGCCCCCCTGTTACCACACATTCCACCTGACACTTTTTGGCCAGATCCCCCAGCAGGCGATTCATATCCATCTCGCCAACGCGACCATTGTCCTGCAACTCAACAAACAGATTTTTTGCGCCTACAATTGATTTCAGCTGAAGCAACAACGCCTCTGCGCCCTGGTAATGACCGGCTTTCATGAGTTTATCCACCGCTCCCCCGCGGCCGCCGGTGAACACAATCAGTCCTTTGTGATACTGCGCCAGCAATGCCAAATCAATCTGCGGGCGGCCAATGTTGCCGACAGTTTGCGCAATCCGGTCAAGTTCACGCAGATTTACCAGCCCCGTATCATTCTCCGCGATCACCGGCAGATGATATTTCTGATCGGCCTTTTGGCGATGATCCCCGAGTGTCAGATAGAATCCACAGCCCACAATCGGCGTGATCTGCTCGTCACGGCACGCAGCAACAAAGGTATCAACACCGCTCATCGTGCCGCTGTCCATAATCCCCAAAGACGCCATGCCGTAAGTTTTTGCCCGTTGTACTGCCTTGTCAATGGTCAATACCGAATTCCCGGCAGTATGTGTCGTGTGTATGTGCAGCTCTATGTAGTTATTCATCTATTTTTCCCGATTCTCCCGAATTCCTTAAAATGCAACAAATTTTTTTGTTTCTATATGTGAACCCCTGTACGATTACAAGCCTCTTTATTCTATCAAGACAAGGACCAATTTTTATTGATCAACGTTCTCATATGCAATTGACCTGTCCTATTGACTTTCTCCCATGCAATGATTACTTCCTTTTGCCGCTTGCAGACGGTATAATAGTCTTCTAATGTTATTAACTTAGGCGTTAACGGCAAAAAGCAAGCGGGCCGGGCGCCTTTGACAACCAGTTTAGATGTTAAGACATAGGAGGCAGAAACATGAATACAGCCGGATCAGGCATAAAGCTTATTGTTTGCATCATGGCTGCAGCAATGATGACCATGGCAGGATGCGCGTCATCCAGCTCCAATGTATATACCCATGACCAGGCCATGCGGGCCCAGACCGTTGATA
The DNA here is from genome assembly GCF_000373985.1 of Desulfobacter curvatus DSM 3379. Taxonomy (GTDB): domain Bacteria; phylum Desulfobacterota; class Desulfobacteria; order Desulfobacterales; family Desulfobacteraceae; genus Desulfobacter; species Desulfobacter curvatus. The sequence goes on along the minus strand of NZ_KB892900.1, from coordinate 87,717 downwards.
CAGGGACTGTGGAATCCGTTAAATCTGTTATCATCCAAGCCTCGAATCCCCCGGTTGTCGGTGGTGCGGTCGGCGGTGTGACCGGCGGCGTGCTCGGCAGCACCGTCGGCCATGGCCATGGCCGGGATGTGGCGACCATTGTCGGGGCCCTGGCAGGTGCGGCCGTTGGTGCAGCCATTGAAAATGAGGCCAGAACCAAAAACGGTTTGGAGATTGTTGTTAATCTTGACAGCGGACGAACCATTGTGGTGGTTCAGGAGGCGGATGTACCGATGTTTCCCGGGGACAGGGTTAGGGTGTTAACAGCCCCGGACGGCACCACCCGGATTTCAAAGTAGTGTTTAGACTATCAGGAGAATATGAAAAAAAACAGTGCAGTAAATGATAAATTAAGAAATGTTGCCATCATCGCCCATGTTGACCATGGGAAAACCACATTGGTGGACGCCATGTTTAAACAGAGCGGGATGTTCAGGGAAGGCCAGGAAGTGGATGACCGGCTCATGGACTCCATGGACCTGGAGCGGGAACGGGGCATTACCATTGCCGCCAAAAATTGCTCGGTTACCTGCAATGGGGTAAAGATCAATATTATTGACACCCCGGGCCATGCCGATTTCGGCGGAGAGGTGGAGCGCGCCCTTTCCATGGCGGATTCCGCCATTCTGCTGGTGGATGCCTCCGAAGGGCCTTTGCCCCAGACCCGGTTTGTGCTCAAAAAAACCTTTGAAGCAGGTCTTCCCGTGCTTGTGATCATCAACAAAATTGACCGCAAGGATGCCCGGCCCGATGAGGTACTGGACATGGTCTACGACCTGTTTATCGACCTTGGGGCCACGGACGAACAGCTGGATTTCACCTACCTTTACGCCATTGGCCGGGACGGAATTGTCAAGCGGGAACTGGAAGAAGAGGTGGATAACCTGAAAGTTCTTTTTGATATCATCATCAATGAAATGCCCGCACCATCTTATGATCCTGAGGCACCGTTCCAGATGCTGGTATCGGACCTTGGCTACTCTGATTACCTGGGACGCCTTGCCATCGGCAAGGTGTTCAACGGCTCTGCCGCCTCCAACGCCTCTTTGGTGTGCATGGACGAGGATGGCGGCGGCAAACAGCTTAAGGTGTCCAAACTCCAGTCCTATGACGGCATGACACTGGTGCCGGTGGATCAGGCCGATACCGGAGATATTGTCGTTTTGGCAGGCATTGAGGATGTAAAAATCGGTGATACCATATGCACCCGGGAAAATCCTTTGGCACTGCCCAGGATCTCAGTGGACGAACCCACGGTGTTCATGCGATTTGCCATTAATACCTCGCCCTTTGCCGGCAAAGAGGGCAAAAACGTTCAATCCAGAAAAATCCGGGAGCGCCTGCTCAAAGAAACCCTGCTCAACGTTGCCATTGAGGTGGAGGAGAGTACCGACGACGACAGCTTTGTGGTCAAAGGCCGGGGTGAACTGCAACTGGCCATTCTCATTGAAACCATGCGCCGGGAAAATTTTGAAGTGTGTGTGGGACGCCCCAAGGTCATTTACCGCGAAGAGAACGGCCAGACCCTGGAACCGATTGAACATCTGTTTGTGGACTGCGATGAGGATTTCATGGGTGTGGTCACCGAAAAACTGTCCGTGAGAAAGGGGAAAATGACCAACCTGGTGAACAACGGCAAGGGCCGGGTCCGTTTGGAGTTCTCCATCCCGTCGCGCTCCCTGATCGGGTACCGGGACGAATTCATGACCGACACCCGGGGCACGGGCATCCTGAATTCATATCTATCCGGGTATGAGCCATATCGCGGGGATTTTCCCGTGCGCTACACCGGCTCTATTGTGTGCGACCGCCAGGGTAAGGCTGTGCCCTATGCACTGTTCAACCTGGAACCCCGGGGGCGGCTGTTCATCTCACCGGGCACACCGGTATACGAAGGCATGGTCATTGGCGAACACAACCGCCATTCCGATATCGACGTCAATGCCTGCAAGGAAAAGAAACTGACCAATATGCGGGCCTCAGGAAAAGACGAAGCCACCATCTGCTCACCGGTTAAACCCATGACGTTGGAGCAGGCCATCCATTTTATCAGGGACGATGAAATGGTGGAGGTGACCCCCTCATCCATCCGCATCCGCAAGGTGGAACTGAATGCGGCCAAACGCCATATCCTGGCCGGAAAACTCAAGAAAAAGGATGCAGAGTCCTGATATTGCGTATAATGCTTTGATCAAACTATCAATGGTTTGAAGATATTCTTCCCTTTGAATTTCTTTGCTGTTTTCCAGATCTTCATTTAAATGTTCCAGGACCTGTCAGGTCTGGGTTCGGATCTGATTGCCCTGGTTCATGGATTGAGCCAGGGCAATCAGATCCTTTTCGGCAATGACCAGCCAATAATTATCGCACCGCTTGACAATCAGACCAGACCAGACTAAGTTTTGTTAGCATCTTTTTAAAAAAGGGCTTGCAATGCATATTAAGACGATATCAGAGGCCATGGCCAATTTGTCCTATTTGATAAAAATGGTCCAGGAGACAAATGAACCTGTTAGCATTGGAAAGGCAGGCAAGCCGATAGCTGTTTTGCCTGCTTATAAACAGGACGAATCTTCGCGCAGGTTAGGTGGAAGCTGGGAAGGCAAAGTAAAGGTATCGGATGATTTCGATGACATTGATAAAGATATCACGGACAGTTTTTACAACACTGCTATTTTTCCGGATCAGAAAAAGAATTAGAACCCATCAATTCCCCCCTTCCCATGACACTTGAACATGCTCAACTTGCCGGGCGACTGCCTGATATTCATAAAGATCCCTCCGACCGAATGCTGGTGGCCAGGCCATGATTGAGAAACTCACCTTGGTAACACGAAACAAAATGGTTCTCAAATATAAAATAAAAACCATCACTGCCTGAATGGGTAGAGATTGATCCGATAAAACAATATACCCCGGAGAAAATAGAAACAAAACCATGGAAAAAAATATCAAACAGGTGATTCAGGATGGTGAAAACTCCCTGGTCGAGTTTAAAACACCGGATGTCTCCCCCCAGTCTCTGGCCGAAGAGATATCTGCATTCGCCAATGTCAGGGGCGGAGAAATTTTGATCGGGGTTTCAGATGACGGCCAGGTAACCGGAATCGATAAGGCCCGTAGGAAAAATCTGGAGGAAGCCGTCATGAATATTTGCCGGAACAATATTCTTCCCCCTTTGATTCCAATGTTTGAAACAACAACTGTTGACGGAAAAATGATTGCGCGGGTCCAGGTGCCGGAGGGGCTCGAAAAACCGTATCAAACCGCTTCCGGAAAATACATGATCAGGGTGGGCAGCACCAAGAGAAATTCCTCCAGGGAAGAGTTGTTGCGATTGTTCCAGAACGCCGGCGTGGTTCACATTGACGGAAAACCGGTCCCCGGGGCATCCAGACAGGACCTGAACCTGGATAAAATCAAGCACTATTTTAAAGACGTGTATGAACTGGACATGGGAACAATGGATGAGGCGGAGACCAGGGCCTTGCTGGTTAATGCCAGTCTGGCTGAAATCGTTCATGCAAAGCTTTGCCCGAGCATGGCCGGGCTGCTCTTTTTCAGCAAAAAAGAGGGAGTAGTCACCGCCCTGGAAAAATACCTTCCCCAGGCCGGGATTCAATTTGTTTATTATCAGGATCAGGATCTTGAAACGATTTTTGACCGGATGGACTGCTATGATCCAAGCCCGGAAGCCATTGATACAATCCTTTATAAACTTAAGCTGAACTGGAAAACATCATCCGTGATCCGGGGCATGAAACGCGAAGAGCTCACATTTCCCCAGGGGATTTTGCGGGAACTGTTGGTAAATGCGGTGGTTCACCGGGATTACAGCATCCATGAAAAAATCCAAATTAAAATGCAGCCCGGAATAATAGAAATCACCAATCCCGGCCGCCTGATCAACACCGTAACCATTGAAAAAATGAAGGCTGGTATTTCCATCAGCCGAAATCCCATTATTTTAAAATTCATGCAGAACTACAGATATGCAGACCAGTTGGGAAGGGGTATCCCTATGGTTTTCAAGAAGATTTCGGCAATGCCCGGGTTTAGTTTTCATCTGGAAGCCCGGGACGAGATGTTTAAGGCAAGGCTTGAATTTCCAATGAAAAGCACATAGGGTTCAAGTCGTTTTTTCTTCATCAGCATCGCAATTCCCCAAAGGGAAATGGCACAAATAATTATACCGTCCCAGCGGTTTGCCCGTTGTAATTCAGTTCTATCTTTATCAACAAGCGGTGGACAAGTCAGGGACATCTATGTATCCGGCACATCGCTTTGATCGGCACCTATTTCAGGGCCGGCTTGTTTCCGGGCTTGACCTTTCGGTGTCCAGTGGCTTTGTTGATGGGTCTTGGGTTTGGGCCTGCGCCATTGCACTTTGGACCACAGTATGGGGGTAGAAAACCTTGTCCAGCCCCATTTAAGAATATTGATCAGCCAGAAGGAGACCCAAAGCGCCCAGGCCAGCATGGCAACCCGGTAGGCCCACATGGGAATAGAGACCATCCAGGTACGGGGCAATTCAGGCCCTGACACATCATGGTACCAGCGCAGCAGATGGGCACTGGAACCGTTGCCCCGGATATTCATATCCGGATGGCCTAAAAGTCCGTTGGAGATGCTGAACACCAGACATACGCCCGACGCCAGGGTCAGTGCCACAATACCCAGCTGGATCAGGTCGAACTTCATACCGGTGAACTGATCGGCTTTGGGCCGTAAATCCAGGACAATTAGCCATCCGGCCACAACGATGGCGGCTGCCGGATGGCTCATGGTGATGCCGATGAACAGCAAAAACCACTGCAACAGATTCAACGGTGTCCACCCGGTTTTTGACAGAATAAAGGCAATGATCAGGATCACAATCACTTCGGACCAAAACAGCACAGCCGGTCCCAAAGCCGGATCTCCACCCAAAAACAGGGGCCACCGGCTGCTGCCCGGTTTGATATCCACACAGGTGTTGGCGCTGTCCATGCCTAAATCCACAGCCGGTGTTTTATAAAAGGGCGTGATACCGCCGGCCGATACCCATTGGAGCACAATCTCCTGGTGTCCGGGGACAATGGGCAGGGTCACTTTGTTCTGATCCTGGCGGATGGGGCGTATCCGGCCTTGGATTTTCACCTCCTGCAGCCTGGCGTCCTTGGGCAGGGCAATGGTGTGGCGCCCGCCCTGGCTGCTGTTGATGGTCAGATCCAGCCGGGCCGTGGTGGCTGTTCTGCCCGGTGAAAAGGCCAGCAGGCTTTTCTCAATGGTCATGGTCTGGCCCTCAATGCCCTGGGGCCGGGTCACGGTGAGCGTCAGGATCTCCCCGGGCCAGGGGTGCCAGGTGGGATACCAGCGGGTGCCGGTTTTATGAAAGATTACAGGGGTGCCCTGGTATTCCATGTGAAAAACAGGGCTGACATCAACTTTCCATATTTCGGTCCAGTCCCGGGTCTGTGCATGCTTTAACTCTATTTTATCTGCGGGGGCCAGAAAAGATTCCCAGGTCAATGTTTTTTGCCCGGCCCGGAAATTGATCTTTGCCATATTCTTATCTAGCCGGATACCTTCGGTGGTGATGGATTCGCCAGGCAGCAAAGGAATGTCAAGAACCATGCCTGATTTTGCTTCGCCTTCGCGGATTACCCGGGTATTTACTTTCCAGACAAGTCCGAGCAGCAGGGTCCGTTCAACCCTGGCAAAGGAGGGCAGTACACCTGTTTCAAGCACCTGCTGAGTTTTACCGTCGGCCCGGGCTGTTCGTTTAAACTGGAGCTGGTCATCAAAACTGCCGTCAGAATGACGGCCTTCCACGGTCCAGCCGTCCATAACAATATCCAAGTGCCGTGGCTTTAAAGAGAAAAAAAGCTGGATCTCGTTTTGCTGCCGTATGGCACCGTCAAGGTCTATTTGGTGGCGCCCTTTGGGGACCATCACCCAGAATTGCCCCTCTTTTTTGAAAATGCCGGCAGCGGTCAGGCCATCAACAGCCACCTGTGACGGCAGCCACTGGCTTTCATCTCCGGGCAGGGGAATTGCCGTGTCAATGGCGGCATGAACCGTTACGCGGATCTTCATTACATCCTGTTTCAGATCAATGGATGCCGAGGGTAGATTTGCACAGTTATTGAAACATTTATCCGTTTCAAGCAACCGTTTTTCCAGCTCTTCCAGCATGGCCTGTGGCGGAAATTCTGCCGCATGGGACAATACCGGGAAAAGACAAAGAACAAGTACAAACAAAGCGGGAAGCATCTGTTTGATACCGGTTTCACCGGCTTTTTTAATACCGCCTTTGCCGATACCGAGCATACCCGCACCTAAAAGCACCACAAGGGCAACCCGCACAAAGGCCAGGGCCAGGTTGGCTTTTGGCCCGATAAGGAAAAAATTGACGGACTGGCTTTTGCTCACAGGACCGGACCAGGAAAAGCCAATGGTTTCATAGGCCGGCCACAAAGGCATACCCGGGCCTGTCTGGGTTCGTGCCTTTGGGTCATACTGCATCACCTGGGCAGGCCTGCCGCCTGATGCCGGTGCACTGGCCGGGTACATGGATTTGGACAAGCTTCCTATACGCATCAGCTTTTTTTGATCCGAAGCCTGCTGTTCCGTTCTTGTCTCGGCCGGGGTCCGGGCCCCGGCCGCCATCTCCATCATCTGGTCCCGGGATTCTGAGCGGGTGACGGTATTTGAGGTATCGGTCCATGTTCTGGCCAGTTCCGGGTATATGCCGATGCGAAGGGTCTGGATGGCAAAGGGAATCACAATGGCGGCAAAACAGATCAATGCCAGCCCTTGGCAAAGCTTGACAAAGGTGCGCATCCTGCCCCCAGGCAGATATTTTAGCAGGGTAAACCCCACCAGAATCACCAGCCAGATATACCTGGGGGCCTGGTCTTCATGGAAAATCAGCACCAGGGCGACAAAGGCAAGAATGGCTAACGGTTTTGAGTAGACCCGGGACAGGGCAATGGTAAAAATCAAGACCACAAAAAAATCCAGCAGGGTCCATCGGCCCACCCAGGTGCCGGGGATGCGGTCCACGCCCCGGGCATTGAGCAGGGTCCAGCCTGCAGGCAGGTTAAGCGTGCCTTTTACCTCATTAAAATCATGGTCCCAGCCCGTTGCCGGAACATTGGCAATCCCTTTTTCAAAGGTGGCATCAGCCAAAATATTTATCCTGCCGTTTCTCAGCTCAATACCGGCTTTATCACTATCTTTCCTTTGGGTGATCAGCTGCTCTTGCCCATCCACAAGAACCTGGCCCGGATTGATGTCCGGATTCAGTTCCAGGCGCCAGTTGGTGTTCTTTTTGCCCGTGATTTTATCCTGGATAAAATAGCCGGAACCGTCAAACCGCAGCCACAGGGTCCGGTTCAAGGAGAGCTGGTCCGGTGCTGGGTCAGGATCTCCCCGCTTGATCTGCTTAAATGCCAGTGTGGTGTCAGGCGTCATCATGTACGCCGGAAAGGATTGCCATTTTGCCGGCATGGCCGTTTGCTTGGGGTCAATGGATTCTGCGCCTGAAAGCTGCACCTGTCTCAGGTCTGTTCGAGGACTGAAGGACCAAATCTCATTATCCGGCCAGGATGCCTGGTCCGGACGGATGAAGCGAACAGTCTCCAAGGGCCCTGCATGGCGAAGATTAAGGTTGATTTTATAGCGTCCGGGGCGAACTTGGATGGTGATCCGACCGTCGGACTCCAGGCGGGCGGGCAGCGGGCTATCAAAGGATACTGGGGTAAACTTTTCGCTTTTGAATACCGGCCCCAGGACCATCTGCCGGGCCTGGCCCGACACTTCCAGGGAAAAATCAATTACCATCCGGGCTGGAATGGCATCCTCGATCAATCGGAAACATTCAATTTTCAAACGGTCTTCCACCCGTTTTTCACGATTTCTGTGTTTCAGCCACAACCGCCCCGTGTTGTCCAAATCCGGGAACATTACGGGCTGATCGTTAACCCTTAAACCCACCAGTCCGGTTGATGCAGGAATGTTCAGTTTTTCAGGCATGGACCGCCAATGAAATCGCCCGCTGATAGTATGACCGCCCGGGGAAAGTAACAGCCCAGGGGCATTATTTTGATCCAGAACCACAGCAGGCTTGCCGTCGGCCAGAACCTGCATTGGCCAGTTCCGGTCTGAGCCCGGCAAATCGACCCGGATCCGGGTATACACCTGCCATGACTGTTCAAATGTCCCCCCGCTGTCTGTCAGATTCAGATTCAACCGCCCCGGCCAAGCGCAGAGGATCTGCCCGGCATTGTTGTACATTGGAATGCATGACAACTGCTTTTCTTTTCCGTGCAGTACCCATTCTTTCCAGGGGACAAGGTCTTCGGGAACGTAAACAGGTGTCCGGGCATGGGCCTGGCTATATGCGGCCAGAAAAATTGCTGCAACCAGAAGCAATATACGGATCGTACCGATATTTCGCGGAATCATCATGACATTGTCCTTTGTGAAAAGAATCCGACAAATTTTAGGTTTGAAAAATGAATACGACTCGAGGTCATATTCAATATCAATTGGCCCACAGTCTAATAGGAATATGGACAAAAATCAATGAGGGGCTCTAGGTCCTCACCTCAACTTTTTTGGTTTGATCTGTCAAAGCCTCAATGATAAAGAAGGTTGCATCGTCACTGGCTCCGCAACTCTTTCCTGTCCACATATTGACAATTGTGATGGCGTTGCATACATTGAAATCATACTATATTGAAATACACATTGTATCAGAGAAACCCCCAATAAAGGAGGCATAATGGGAAGCTTGACAATCAGAAATGTGGACGATTCAATTAAAGCAAAACTGCGTATGGCTGCCGCCATGAATGATAGATCCATGGAAGAGGAGGCCAGACAAATTCTTAAAAAATTTCTGCTGGAAAAACGCTGTTCAAAAGGGATCGGCTCCCGAATTGCTAACCGTTTCGCTAGTGCCGGCGGTGTCATTTTACCTGAAATCCAGAGATCCAAACCACGTTTTTCGGCAGATGCCCAACTGGATGAAGAAAAATGATTTTGCTTGATACGAATGTGTTATCAGAGTTGATGAAACCCACGCCGAATAAGCAGGTTGTTTTCTGGTTAGATAAACAATCCGAGTGGGATCTATGGACCAGTTCAATAACTCTTGCTGAAATTTTCCTTGGTATCTCCCTACTGAATGATGGGAAAAAGAAGACCATGTTATTTGAATTGGCTCAACAGATGTTTGATGAAGATTTTAAGGGCAGATGCTTACCGTTTGATGATCAGGCCGCTGTTGAGTACGCAGTAATAGTGGCCAAAAGAACAAAAATCGGCAGACCAGTCAGTGTAGAAGATGCACAGATCGCATCAATTTCAAAAACGGCAAACCTGATTCTGGCGACTCGAGACATCAAAAATTTTGATGAGATCGACGGATTGAGATTGATTAATCCCTGGAATTATCAGAGCACAAGCAGGTGATATTGAAAATGTTTGAGCATTAATACAATGATTATTTACCTATCCCAATTATGGTTCCTGTAGAATTCATTCACTTTTAAAATTTGAAAATAGATGTGGACTGGGAAAAGTCCGGGGGAGTCTTCCACCCGGAAAATGGACCTTGCTTTGGAGGTAGTCTGCTCTATTAAGAATATTTTTTTGTCTGGTAAAATCAAGTTTTTTAATCCGACGTTTAACCGTAAGATTTGTAACCAGCGGAAAAAATCTAAGCACAACATTTTGGGGAGCACGTTTTCTCCGGAAAGCGAGCCCTACCATTTGTAAGGTTCACTGGCGTGGGCTCCGATATCCTGATTCATTCTTTTGGAATTGATCACTGTATTCAAAATCTTGGCAGCCCGGTTAAATACCAATATCTGTCGTTTTGCTATTCCTTAAAAATTCTGATTTTTACGATTTTAACCACCAAAATCACCGGCTCACCCGAGTGCATTTTGCTTGTTGAATTTTAAAAAATTGATACTGTAATAGGATCTCCGGTTATAATCTTTTTTCAATGACCTTAATAATTATTTCTTTTCCAATAGTTTTAAGACTCTCTTTATTTTCCACCAGGAATGTCTCAAAATCTAACCAATATAATTTTGTTTGAATCTTGTATTTTGAGATTTCATCCCGTCTGATTGTTGCCTCCAAATATTCGATAATCTCTGTAATTGCTTCTGGCTTTTTATTCTTAAAACTAATCACGACCAGAAAATCATCAGATCTTGGAATAGCATCAGGTGTATTTGACATAAAAATCAAATACGGTCCATCGTAAAAGCTTAACTCCGAGTTGTACCACCTATGCAATCTATCAGCGTATGTTTTGCCTAAATCAACATTCAAATCATCAGAGTCAATATTTTTAACCCATACAGCAAGGTGGTTTTCTCCAATACTTTTTCCAAAACTTTTGAATTGTTTGTTCATTTTTTTTAAATATTTTTTGTCAAAAGGCTTGTTTAATTCGTATGAAGTAGCAAAAAACAAAGTATATGAATTGAAACTGTCAGGTATGCTATATTCACCTTCTATCCTATCAAGGTATATAGGAATATTCATATTTTTTTTCATTTTTGTACAACCTATAAATAAGATAACAAAAATACTCATGAGAGTTATTAAGAGTTTTCTTTTAATATGAAAAGCAGTTAACATTGCCCCTCCCTTTTTAATTATAAATGAATGGAAAAATAGGAATTTCTATAAGTTTTTCTGGAAACACGATACAATAATTAATTTCAGATGGCTGTAAATTTCCATGCTCAGTTCTGAGCAGAAGAGAATTATATTGATTCGTATTGATAGGCATTGCAACATTGTTTGGGTAAAAAGCGAATTTTGTTGTGTATACAATTTTCCCCATTGAATTTAGAGCGTTATACCAATAGGCAGCATATTTTATTAATTCTGGATACTTACTAAACTCGTATTTAAAGTATTGCGGACTTTGTTGATTATAATAATTTATACTCGTACTTTCTCTTTCAACCATTAGGTATTTGGGTAGTTGTGTTTTATTAATTTGTGACATAAATTTTAATGATTGAATTCTATATTTTAGTTCATCGATTCTTATACTATCAATTTGATTTTCAGCTTGAAGATAATTCATAAGATTTGAAAGCAGATTAATGTAATGGTCAATTTTATAACCCATTTGATTCAATAATAAAACAGTATAAACATCGGCCATACATTCTAAATGATAATCAATCAGATTGATTTCCGATAAATTTCTACTACTATAAAGCATATTAGAGTATGAGATCGGTAATACTCTAAGATATTTTGTCCAGTTGGTTTTACGCTGTTCATTTTTGAATTGATTTATTGCATTCGCCACTGCCCATTGATACCGGACATGGCCATGTCTAATATGTATAAATTCATGAGCAATCAAGGCGGTTAATTGTGCTTTGTTTTTCGCGCTATAAATTAACCCGCCATCTATATACGATCGACTGAGATGAATTTCACCATTAGGATAAGAACACGTGATTGGTTTTGAAATTGCAAAAATATTTATATCAATTTTTGGACAGTTATATCCATTATATTCATTGTTAAAGCAATGATAATTCTTATCATAAAATGAAAAGAAGTAAGTGGCAGACAATTTGTTATATGAGATCATGACATTTTGTAATATCTCTTCGAGATCTTTGTTTAGCTTATTATCCTTTTTAAGCTTTGTTCCCCTCAATCTCATATTGAAATTTTGGCAATAATCATCTGCTTCTTTATAGTTTGAAGAAGTAAATTGGTATTTTGACACCATGATCAAAGGATCTCTCGTTTCGTATGTTGTGTAATAAGCACATCCAGCACAAAATAGGCAAGGTATGAAAATACAAACTATTATAATACTTCTTTTTAGCATATTATCCTTGTAATTATCTTTTTATGTGGTGCCATTCCTCCGAGAACGTTGCTAATCAGCCGCGCGGCTTTTTGCGTCATCTGATTAGCCTTGTTAGATCCTGCTTTTAATGTGTTTTAAGAATAGTTTTCATTTTTAGCAACTGTTCAGACCGATCTTTCGTTAAGCGAGTCGCAGTAGAGTTTTCGATCGTCGGCCTTATTGTACCGCCTTCGTATTGCAGACCTTCAATTTCAACGCTATTTTTTAAAAAAACCATGCTTTGTTTGCTTCCTCGAAAAGTGACATTTGCTTTTCTGTAAGCAAGCCCGAAACTTCAGCGATTATAGAAAACCGGATGATTTTTATTAACAACTAAGCATCCCGATGTAAATAGAAAGTTTTAAGGAACTTATTTCGGACACTATTTCCTTAAGCTTCGAACAGTTCTTTCGCTACTGGAAGGACCACGAACCTGTTATCATTAATGGCTCAAAATCAAATGTAGTTTGGTTTAAACCAAGGATCGGCTACATTGACTTCTGCTCGCACTTCTTACTGGCTATAAATATAGAAAAATAAGCCTGAGTACTTATGGTATTAGCCCTCATTTTTTTGAAATAGGCACAGACACCATATATTGGGGTTCAGAAAATTTGAACAATAGCGATTGGCCATAGATATATTCAACGATCTTCAAGTCCAGAAGAAAAGTAAATTTTTAAGGTACCAGTTGACTGTTGCATTTATCGTTAAAGAATTGTTAATCTCCAATTACTTTACAAATAAACGATAACATTATTACTTTAATAGCTATTTATGCATAGCCAGGCTAGTGCAGACGCAAAATGCCACGCGGCTTATTACGGTTAGATTTCTCAGGAGCCCATTATGATATTCTCGAAGTCTGTAATCGAAAATATGGGATTTACAAAGTACCCTGTGTCGGATGTGTTAGAAATTCAATTTGGGATTGTTATGGTTTATTCGATTCAAGGTATCAATTTCAATCCCAATAGCACATCAACAATTTCTAAACCGTTTGAGTTTGGTGAAAATTGCACTGCGGTAATATCCGACTCTATTAATGATGCATGCCGACTACTGATCGGTGATGATTTTATTGATGAAGATGAACAAGAATGGATTAAAAAAAAGAAGGTGAGTCGTCCATTTGCATTTATATTTTTTAAAGAATTTCAGACTCGGACATTAAAAGGCGGTTACCGAAAGGAACATGAAGGCAGCATCATTACGTACGACGCATTCCCCGAGGGGAAACAAGATATTCAAAAATGGGAAAAAGAATCGCTCCCAAGTATAATCACTTCATTAGTGGTTCATCTCTCGACCTTGGAAAGGCCTGTATCTTTAATATTAGTTAAAAAAGCAGTATTTGGAGAAACCAATAACGGAGTTACATTATTCGATCTCAAAATGACAGGGAGTGCAAATGTAATTGTATCATCAGGAAAAACATCCATTGAAATGGATGTTTCTCTGTCAAAATCATCGGATCTTTATGGAAAGCTTGAATATAAAACAAGCCGTCATTTTTACTCTGCATTAAACGAGAAAGATCGGCTTAAACAATTTTTAAACTATTTTTTATTTATTGAGAGGGAGACTCACAGACAATTTAAATCACTTAGCTATGAAAGCGATGCAAAATCAGTTTTTAATGTGCCTCAACGCCTAAGCCAGTCAGGTAATTTATTCTTTGAAGATAGATTTAATGACTCAAGGAATTTAGCACAAAGGTTTCATTGGTGTGCTATATTGGCGTGGGATGATCTTAACGATCAGGATGTTAACGATTTTATAGATATTAAGAAGATTCGTGATAAATTAGCACACGGAGACAATCTTGTGGAAACTGAATTGCCGGTAGAGAAGGCTAAAATTATAGCAATGAAGCTCTTAGGTACAGAGAAAATCTAACACGGCTAATTTAACCAACGCAAAAAGTAAGGGAGCCGCGAGGATATCATGTCTTTGTAGATGCTTATGTTATAGGTGTTTTTTAGTCATTTGCATTGCCTTTATTAAGTGCACATTGGTTGATGCAGGATATTTTTCAACAAACTTAGAATATTCTGATTCTTCCCAATTATAAAAATAAGAATAAATAAGTTTTGCTGATTCAATTGCTGTATAGTATGCACTATTTGCTAAATCATTAACTGCGTTCCCAGCTGGCCAATGAATTGATTCATTTCGCAGCCTTCTTAAACGCTCCTGAGAACTTAATGGTTCGCAAGAACGGTCAAAAGCATTATTTATTAAGAGCTTTGGCCACCTTATAAAAGCTCTTTTAAATCCAATATTATCCTCAATACCATTCTCAACCGCCTCAACTGTTGATACTGGTAATTCAGATTTGTGTTGTCTTAAATATTCATGAATTGTATTAAAAAACATGATTTCAACAATTTGATGAGAAAGTATAATTACTGTTCTTGTTAGAACTGATGTAGAGATTTTTTTAGCTGTATTACATAATGGATCATTCAAAATGTAATATGTACCAGCTAATACCTCTGTCCAATTATCATGAATTTCCCAGCTTATATTTAATGACAATGTTTTTTTATCCATATGAACCCCATGACAAGTGAGTATGTAATTTTTTTCTGTTAAAGCCTGAATTTATAATGTTATCCTGTTAGAAAAATAGAAAATAGGATAATTTTCAATAGCAACCGAGCCCCTGATGTAAATCGAAAGCTTGAATGAACCCATTGAGAAACACAAAACCGAGCAATTATGGTATGATTGTGGGTCGAAACCCTTGTCAATAATGGCGTTCAATTCTTTTTCCAGTCCTTCAGCCACCCACAATTCGAGGGCGAGCTTTAGCGTTTGTAGCCTCCATCTCCTTATCATAAAGGCCTGGCACAAGATATGGTATTTTTCAATTGACAAACCATAGCGCAGTGATCGGCGCAGGACCGAGTCGTTCAATTTGGATTAAAAAAATGTTTTGGGTGTGCTGTGAAAAGCCCGGAGTGACAGGGGAAATTATGACGGCTTAATCAATCAAATATGGGGCATTCGTCTTGGTAAAATCCAATACTAAATAAGCAGAGTTACGCTGGTGATAACAAGTATTGCGTCCAGGTTTAGATTTTCGTTGCTTATTCGCCAAAATGAAGCTCCCTATGGCAATTGGGACATGTTGCAATTGCGTTTTCGACAGTATCCTCACCTCCCTCTGACAGCATGATTTTATGATGAACTTCAAGATAAGGCGTACCATCTTTTGCCCTTTTGAAGGGAGCTTCCTTCCCACATTTTTCACAATGGCCGTTAGCTCTCACCAATACTTCCGCAACAACATCAGCATTACGTTTGAATCCTTTTGATACTACCTGAATTGATTCGGGATATTTTGCCGCAGCTTGAAGTCTTTCCGCTCGTGATTCATTAGTGCTCTGCATTGATGCAGATACTTGTTGATCTAAGTCTTGAAATAGTTCGTCCTCAACTGCCATTACGGGAATTGAACCGACCCATTGTGGGATCTCTTTAATGTATGACCAGCCACCGGACCTGGTTCTTGGCTTGAGAGGCTGGTTATTCGACAATTTTACAAAGCTTGATACATGTATGGGGATTTTTATTCGCTCCATATTTCGGACAGAGATAAGATTTCTCGATGACTTATCGTTTCCACCCACCATATAGATTTCTGTTTCCCCGGGTTGATACTTTTTAATGTGATCATTCAATTTGACGAGACGGGCAGAATCAATTTCTGCTTTATTCTCCCAACCCACAATTTCTGTACGGTAGGAGACAAACGGTAAAGAGGAAGTAAGCGAAATGTATAGCATTACTGGATCGCTCTCTGTTGGGGGTGATTCAGCGAGACGAACAATGGTGTCCGAGGCATATGGTTGTAAATAGCAAATTAATCCGGGCTCTGATGTTTGGGCCTTTAGGATTTCTTCGAGAACATCTTCATAGACACCGTTTATGTATAAAGAATAGGTCATTTTTAATTTTAATCCAATTTATGTGCGGAATCACTAAACGATGGTGATTGCGGATTCCATATAGTGAAAATCAAGATAACTAAAGTTAATAAACATCCCCTGTCAAAAATTGCAACAGTCAATTTAATTCCCTTTAATTCTGAACCAAAAGGAACTGTTGGCTATCATGTGTCGCCGGCAAGCTGGTCAATAAAGGCCCTCACTTTTTTCAAGTATTCAGGCTACTCACAATTCGGAGGGTGAACTTTAGTGTTGGAAATGCTCTGGAGTAACAGGGCGTTTTGTGGAAATTGATTAGGTAAATTTATCCTGGAGACGAAGCTTAAACAGATGGTGGTTAACACCTGCAAACTTTCTCAATATTTCATAATATGTGCAGCCATCCCACGTTTCAGGCCGACAGTAAGGTTACAACTTACCTTTCAGCATATCGCCAAGCCCGGCAAAAGGATTGGTGGTGCCGCCGGAATCTGCGGTGCTCCCGGCCAATTCATCGGAATAAGCATCAGCGACCTGGTCCCGGGAATGCTCGTTGTCGTGGCAATAGATACAAAGTAATTCCCAGTTGCTCCCATCAGGCGGGTTATTGTCGTGGTTATGGTCTTTATGGTGAACAGTAAGTTCCTTGACTCGTTTGCCTTCAAACTCACGGCCACAATGGGCACAGATCCAGGGGAACATCTTAAGAGCGCGCTCCCGGTAAGCGGCCTGACGAGACTGTTGCTCTTTCAACACTCTCTGAACAAGGTTCTCTTCTTTACTTGACATATAATCTACTCCTATTTTTTCAACTGGCGTTTGAACAAAAATTGCCAACCTATTTCGTTTATGATGCAAGTTTAGTATAAAAAACGAGTTGCGGTGGACCCCATCAGCCAGACTATCATTCTATTAGTTTTGATCATCAAGCTTTCAAAAACAAAGGAATGAGTTTTAAATAGTTTGCCCATTTCAAAATAGGCGACCGTTGAGGATTGACATGAACTTAGGGTCCTTCGGGCGTGCTTTATCGTTCCCGAAAATGGAAATTCCTATACTATGAAGTCAGGGACGCGGAAACTCTACAGCTTTTATTTTTTCCGAGTCCCTTTTCTGAGGCCGGATCAAATCATTTCAAGAAAGGCTTCGATCCGGACCCGGAGCTGTTCCGTATCTGATTCGGAATAATCGGTCTCCAGGTGAAGATAAGGCAGATTACATGTCTGCTCGGCAAGTTCCCGGATCTGGAATGCCTCAACATTATAGGTGTGGCAGGCCTGCCAGGTGAGATCCACAATCCCGTCCACCTTGAACGTTTCCACCATGCGGATCAATAGATCTTCACGGCCCGGGTTGGGACTCATGACCGAGCATGGAATCGCAAGATACTGCTCGGCAAGGGCTTTGATGGGATCTTTGTCCTCATCTACCTGGAACACCTGTTTATACCCGCTGCAATTTTCAAAGGCCACCACATTGGCCCCGGAATTTTCAAGGATTTTAACCACCTTGTCCGATCCTAATCCTACGGGGACACCGGTCAAAAGAATCCTGGGCGTATCCGTTGTGAACGGACTGTCTTGTTTTTCTGCCTTTTTCAGGCAGGCTTCGGTGATTTCATTGATCAGGTCAATGCCCTTTTCTTTATCCGCAAAAAAACCTGTTTTAAACAGGATTTCAAGCATCTGGATACCGCTGATGGGGGACGGCTTGACCGCAGCCACATCCATGAGCGCTTTTTTAGCCTGGCGCTCCCGGTTCAAAAGGGAAATGGCGCCACTAAGCCGTTCATTAGTAATGGGTATCCCTGCCTGGTCCCCAATCACCTGCCGCAATTGTTCTAACTCCGTGATCCAAGGGTCTAAAAAAAGCTCGGTGTTCTGCTGCTGGGGAAGCTGTAGCACATGTACATGCTTTATCTTTCCCATGATCTCAAACATTTTCTTTTTCCCGTCACAGGTGGTATCGGCCACGATCATATCCGAAAATTTGAAAAACGGGCAGGTGCCGGTGGCTGCAAATCCGTAACTGCTCTTGATCAGGGGGCACAGATTCCTGGGTAACGTCTGTTCCGCCGCTTCAATGGGGTCCTGCCGGGTGCCGCACAAAGGCAGCGGAATTGCATCCGCGGCAACGGCAAGTTCCGTGGGGCCGTACAGGCAGTAGTATCCCACCACGGACTTACCCTGTTGTTTGTGTGCTTCGATATCCATTATATTCTGTTCAGTAATTTGCTGAAGCTTTGCACCAAGTTCCGGTGTCATGTGTTTCCCTTTTTTCTTATTAATTCGTACTAGACGTATCCATTTTTCCGCCGCCCATAACCTTGTAAAGGTTAATCAGGTTGCTCAAGTAAGACTGTTTCAAGACAATTGCACCCTGCTCAGCGCTGAAAAGCGAACGCTGGGAATCCAGAACCGAAAGAAAATCATCTATACCGTTGTCATACCTGGCCTTAGACAGACAATACGCGTTCCGGGTGGCAGAGACCAGTGCATTCTGGGCATCCATCTGCCCCTTGTAATGTTTGCGTGCCACCAGCTGGTCCGCCACTTCCCTGAACGCTGTCTGAATGGCGTCTTCATACTGGGCTGCCGCAATTTTTTCCCCAACAGTTGCGACATCCAGACTTGCCTTGAGGCCTTCCCGGTTGAAGATGGGGATGGTCAGATTAGGAGAAAAGCCCCAGGAAAGACTTCTGGACGGATCAAACAGATAGGAAAGCCCCTCGGCGGCAAACCCCAGGGAACCGGTCAGGCTGATGGTCGGATACAGGGCAGCCCGGGCCGCACCAATGTCTGCATTGGCCGCCTTCAACTGATGCTCGGCCGCCTGAATATCCGGCCTGGCCAGAAGAATCTGGGAGGGGAGCCCTGCCGGCAGCCGGGTCAAAAATCCGATGTCGTCAATGGTTTCACATGGGGTTTCAGACGTCTTGATAAGATCATACACCCCGGGGCCTGCAAGGTATACCAAAGCGTTTTCCGCCTGGGCAGCCAGCCGCTTGTACTGGTAAATGGAGGCTTTGGCGCTTTGGGTGGATGTGGCGGCCTGGGCCAGGGCCAGCTGGTCTGTGGAGCCTGCATCATATTGGGTTTTAATCACATCATAGGTGGCTTTCTGGGCCTTGTATGTTGCCTGGGCAAGCTGCAGCAGCTTTCTTTGGGCCAAAAGGTTGACATAGGCGTCTGCGGTTTGGCCCACCAGGGCGATGCGGGTGCTCGATGCCGCTTCCCGGGTGGAAAGGTAGCTTTCAAGAGCACTTTGGCTCAGGCTTCTGACCCGGCCGAATAAATCAAGTTCATAGGCCGTGACGCCCAGTCCCACACTCATGGATGTATCTGTGGTATACGCCTTCCCCGAACTACTGCTGTCTTCGGGAATGCCCTGGCGGCTTACGCCCGTGCTGCCCGCAATGACGGGCAGTTCATCGGATCTCTTGATCCGGTAGGCTGCCTTTGCCTGTTCAATATTGAGCAGGGCTACCTTCAAATTCCGGTTGTTCTCCAGGGCCATGGCAATAATCTGCTGCAGGGTCTGGGATGTAAAGTAATCCTGGTAAACGATGTCGGCGGCGACGGGACCGGACCCGGCATCTGCTTCAAGCCCCTTGCCGGACCAGGTGTCGGCCACCGGCATTTCAGGCTGACTGTATTCGGGGATAAAGGAACAGCCCGCAGTAAAAAGCATCAACCCGGCAACGGCTGACGTAATTATTCTAATTGCCATAAATTATTCTCCTTGGCCGATTTCGGCCTGTTTTCTCTTTTCACTGCCCCGTTCAATGAGAATGAAAAAGAGGGGGACAAAGATAATCGCCAGGGTTGTGGCTGCCAGCATGCCCCCTATAACACCGATGCCGATGGCGTTCTGACTGGCGGAACCGGCACCGTCGGAAATGGCCAACGGTGTCACACCCAGGATAAACGCAAAGGAGGTCATCAGAATGGGTCGAAGCCTCAGCTCTGCAGCTATGACAGCCGATTGAACCAGTTCGGTCCCGCCTTCGTATAGACTTCTTGCAAACTCAACAATAAGAATGGCGTTTTTGGCCGCAAGGCCCACTGTGGTAAGCAAGGCGATCTGGAAATAGACGTCATTGCTTAATCCTGCCAAGCTCGTGGCAACCACGGAGCCAATGATTCCCAAAGGCACAATCAGCATGACCGAAAACGGAATGGACCAGGACTCATAAAGGGCGGCCAAACACAGGAACACGAACAAAAGGGATATGGCATAGAGCATGCCGCTCTGGGAGCCGGCTATCCGTTCTTCATAGGACAGGCCTGTCCATTCCAGGAAAATCCCCTTGGGCAATTTCTGGGCAAGCTCCTCGATAATGGCCATGGCTTCACCCGAGGAAACCCCCGGAGCCGGGGCGCCTAATATCTCCACCGAAGAGGTGCCGTTATACCGTTCCAATCTGGGTGATCCATAGGTCCACTCTCCATAGGTGAATGAGGAAAACGGCACCATATTGCCCTGGGCATTCCGCACATGCCACCTGTTGATATCTTCGGGCAGCATGCGGGATTCGTCATCGCCCTGGATGTATACCTTTTTAAGCCGGTTACCGTCCATGAAATCATTGACATAGGATGACCCCCAGGCGGTCTGCAGCACATTGGTGATATTGGCCGTGGTCACGCCTAACGCCTCAGCCTTTTCATAATCAATGTGCAGCTTGTACTGCGGCACATCGGACAACCCGTTGGGCCGGACACCCACCAGCTTCGGATTCTGGGCAGCCATACCCAGCATCTGATTTCTGGCATTCATCAATGCAGTATGCCCTAAAGCCCCACGATCCACCAGCTCAAAATCAAAGCCGGTGGCATCGCCCAGGGCCAGGATGGCCGGCGGAATAAAAGCATACACAGATGCATCCTTGATACTGTACATGCTGGCCATGGCCCGGTCTGCAATAGCGGCGGCTTTCTGGTCAGGCCGGCGGCGCTCGGACCAGTCCGTAAGGTTCATAAAGCCCATGGCAACATTCTGGCCCCGGCCGGAATGGCTGTAGCCGACCACCGTGAACAGGCTTTTTATATTCTCCTTCTCCTGGTCCAGAAAGTAGTCTTCCACTTTGTTTACGGATTGCTGGGTTCGTTCCATGGTAGCACCCGGCGGGGCGGAGATGATGGTCATCATCATACCCTGGTCTTCGTCGGGCAAAAATCCTGTGGGGATGCCTTTGAAAATATAGATCAGGCCCACAATGATCAATGCATAAACCACCAGGAACCTTACTGCCCGGGTGGCCGCATATCTGACACTGGATTTATACATGGCCTTGCTGAGATCAAAGCCTTTGTTGAACCAGGCGAAAAAGCCGCGTTTATGTTCATGATGCCCTTTTTTCACGGGCTTGAGCAGTGTGGAGCAAAGCGCCGGAGTCAGAACCAGGGCCACTATTACCGAAAGTGCCATGGCCGATACCAGGGTCAGTGAAAACTGCCGGTAAATGGCACCGGTGGAGCCGGAAAAAAACGCCATGGGGATAAACACCGCAGACAGCACCATGGCAATACCCACAAGGGCACCGGTAATCTGATCCATGGACTGCCGGGTAGCTTCCTTGGGCGGTTTACCGGTTTCGGACATCACCCGTTCCACGTTTTCCACCACAACGATGGCGTCATCCACCAGAAGACCGATGGCAAGCACCATGGCAAACATGGACAGCGTATTGATACTGAAACCAAACGCCGACAGCACGCCAAAAGTGCCAAGCAACACCACCGGTACCGCAATGGTGGGAATCAGGGTCGCCCTGAAACTCTGCAAAAACAGATACATAACGAGAAAAACCAGCACAATGGCTTCTGCCAGGGTCTTAACAACCTCTTCGATGGAGAGGCGGACAAAGGGCGTCGTATCGTAGGGGTAAATAATTTTCAGTCCGGGCGGAAGAAACTGACTCAGTTCGTTAACCTTATCCTTGACCCGTTTGGCCGTGTCAAGGGCGTTGGCACCGGTGGCAAGGCTGATGGCCATGGCTGCGGCCGGCATCCGGTTATACTGGGTGTTGAATCCGTATCTTTCAGGCCCCTTTTCCACTTTGGCCACATCCTTGACCCGGACCTGGGAACCGTCCGGGTTGACCTTGACCAAAATCTTTTCAAAATCCTCCACGGTCTGCAGTTTGGACTGGGCCGTCACAACGGCATTGATCTGCTGGCCTTCGACGGCCGGCGCACCGCCGAGCTGACCGGATGAGACGTCGGCGTTCCGTGCCCGGATGGCTGAAACAACATCCGATGGCATCAGGTTAAACGCGTTGAGTTTTTCCGGATTAACCCATATCCGCATGGCGTACTGGGAGCCGAACACGGTTAAATCGCCCACCCCTTGTACACGGGAAACCGGGTCCGCCATGTTGGATTTAAGGTAATCGGAGAGATCATCATCTTTATAAGCGCCGTCTTCTGTGTATAATCCGACCAACAACAGGAAGCTGTCAGACGCCTTCTGGACGGTCAGCCCCTGTTCCTGGACTTCCTGGGGCAGTAGACTTTCCACTTTTGATATTTTGTTCTGCACCTGAACCTGGGCGATATCCGGATCCGCTTCAGGTTCAAAGGTTAAGCTGATGGTGAGCTGGCCGCTGGACTCACTGGATGAAGAGAAATATCTTAAATAATCAATACCGGTCAGGGCCTGCTCTATGACCTGGGTGACACTGTCTTCCACCACCTGGGCCGAGGCACCGGGATACAAGGTTGAAATGGTAATGCTGGGCGGGGCAATCTTAGGGTATTGTTCCACCGGCAGGGTAAGCACGGCAAACAACCCGGACAGCATGATGACGATTGCGATAACCCATGCAAATATGGGGCGATCTATAAAAAAACGAGACATATTTTTATCCTGCTATCATGAGTTGGTGGATGCGTTGTATTCCACAGTGGTGACCTTGGCCTGGGGGCTGATTTTCTGCAGTCCCGCAACCACCACCCGGTCACCGGGGGCGAGGCCGGAAGAGACCACCCACTGGTCCTTCACCGCCTGAACCACTTTAACTGCCTGGTGCTTCACCGTATTTTCCTTATCCACAACCCATACGTAAACAGATCCGTCTGCATTGCGGATCACAGCCTGCTGGGGAACGGCAATGGCATCATCCCGGCGGGACTGCTCTACCCTGGCACGGACAAAAAGGCCGGGCAGCAGTTCCTTTTCAGGGTTTGGGAACAGTATCCTCAACTGAACCATACCGGTGCTCTGATCCACCGTGGCATCGGAAAACAGCAATTTGCCCTGCAGGTCATAGGGGATACCCTCTTTTCCGATAAACAGGCTGACCATGGAATTCTGTTCAGAATTATTCATGCCTTTTTTAAGCGCGATGAGCTCCTCGCTGGACTGGTTTACGTCTACATAAATCCGGTTCAGGTTCTGAACCACGGCAAGGGCGGTGGTTTGATTGGCCGTAACCAGAGCGCCTTCGGTCACCGATGACTTGCCGATGCGCCCGGAAATGGGTGAAAATACTTTGGTATAGTCCAGATTTATTTTCGCGGCGGCCAGATTTGCTTTCGCAACAGCTACATCGGCCTTGGCCTGGGCCAGGGCTGCCACGGTATCGTCATAAACCTGGCGGCTGACACCGCCCACCTTCACCAGGCGGCTGTACCTGGCAAGCTTAGGTTCCACGGCCTTAACGTCGGCCTGGGCGCGAACCAGACTCGCTACGGCCGATTCATATGCGGCTTTGTAAGTGGCGGGATCAATTTGATAAAGTTGCTGCCCCTTTTTAACCAAACTGCCCTGGGTAAACATCCTCTTCAGAATTATGCCTGTGACCTGGGGGCGAATTTCAGCCACCTGGTATGCAGATGTTCTGCCGGCCAAATCTTTGGTGAAAACCACTTCTTGGGGCTTGACCGTGTAAACGGCCACTTCAACCGGCGGACGGACCGGGGCCGACTGGGCATGTGCCTGCCCGGACTGGGAGGGAGCCTGGTCTTTTTGCGCCCCTGCCCAGGGCAGAGCAAGCTGTCCTGAGTAAAACAAATATCCACCGCCAATAATTACGGCCGTGACAAAGCCAAGCAAAAAACGCTTCATAACGATCTCTCCTGTTCCTTAAGTATACTTTTGTCCAGAAAGCGGACAATTTCCTGTTTGAGTTTTTCCAAATCCTGGAGCGGTTCCTCCCGGTATGTCAGGGACTCCAAAGGACCCACCACCGTACCGAAGATCATGGCTGCCATTACATAGGGATCTGCATCCATAAACTGCCCCTGGCGCATGCCCTCCCGACAGACATTGGCCAGTGGGATGATGGTGGTGTCCATGCGCTCTTTGACGGCATCGGCAGCCGAACGTTGGCTCTGGATAATTTCACAATAAAGAGGGTATTCCTTGTGGAAATTATATACATTCTCCACAAATGCATATATTTTTTCCATCGGCGGGATATTTTTTCCAAATATTTTGCATGATCCATCTTTAATGGGAAGAATCACAGCCTCATGAACAGAGTTCAGCAGGTCTTTTTTATTTTTAAAATAATTGTACAATGTCCCTTTGGACACACCACACCTGGCCGCCACATTATCCATGGTAACGGGTGTTCCTTCCTGTATCATTGCCAGCACGGTTTTTACCACCTGCCCCTTGAGCAGACGGTTCATCATCTCTTTTCTTTTGGTGGGTGAATTCATTTAATCCTTCCTCGGGTTATCCCCGCATCATTGCTGTAGGGGAAAACAAAAACATCTTTCTGACCGTATCGTTCAGAAAGATGACTATACAGTCAAAAAATTGACTTGAGCGTATAATAAGGACAACGCCCGTTTCTGTCAAGTGCGCTTTTTATTAATTTTAGATTGTTATTGTGTTAGTTATGCCCGACCGAAAACCCATGTCCGTACGCAAATCTTTGCACTAAACACTATCTTGTACGCCCGGCCGCACCAATGCCGCACAGGATCATGACAATGACCGCTGCCGATAAAATAGCCATGCAAATTCCCCATTGGCCCGTCAGCTCATGGACGTAACCGATAACAAAGGGGCTTACCGAGGCCACCATATAACCTATGCTTTGTACCATGGTTGAAATACTGCGATTCTCATCCATGTCCCGGGCATACTTCATGACCAGGCTGAAAATAACGGTAAAGCCCCCACCAGATCCGATACCGCCAAAAATGGTCCAGATTATCCATTGGAACGGTGCAAGCCAGTAGCCTGCGGCGGTAAGAATCCAGGAAATGGTGACGACAAAAACCATAAACCGGTTTGAAAAACGTCCGTTTGAGGCCACGATGGGCAAACCAAAACATCCCAGAAGTCCAAGAATTTGAAACAAAGATGCGGCAGAGCCTCCAAGCCTGGATCAGATAGGTTGGCAGCCAGGCTATCGGTTATTTGAGAATGAACGAAGCGCCGTGCCTTTTCTATACACCAATTTTACCCTGTTTCTCGTTGTGCTGGACTGGCTCAACTTTTTATCCAGACAGGTTCTCGCCACATAGCGAATAATTGCAGCCAAAGCCAGAACAGCTGGAAGCATCAGTGCTGTTCGCCAGCCGGAGACATGTGCAATGGGCGCCGTCAAGGTGGTTGTTGACATGGAGCCGATACTCATACCGCTCACATAGATGCCTGTTATGGTACCGCCATGCTCCGGAAAGTCCCTATGGATAATCCGTGGTTCTGTTTCATAATGGCCAGGGATCTCAAGAGGCAATCTTTGGCAGTACTAAAAATGATACAGCCCTAACTGTTATCCCATGCAAGAGGCTTGTTGCAAACCAAGTATTCACTTTGTCTTCAATGATGGCACATAATTTTTCTCAGGAGATAACTCTTTTTTTGGGGGAGAAAATCGTCATCAAAATGTTCCTTTCTATTTAAGTGTCCGTATTAATCAATAACAAAGCAACAAAAGGCTATGCCATACACAAAAACAAATAGAAAAGGAGAAAAAAATGGCGAATCGTCAAACTGATGCAGCACAGTCACAGAAAAAATCATTACATCCAGTTTCAACACTGTTAGTGGCTCTTGGAGGTGGTGTTGTTGGCTATGATTATGGAAAAGGAATTGGTTTTGATCCTTTTATTGGTGCAATTGTTGGTCTTATTATTAGTGCTGTTTTGGTAAATATTCTTAGAGATATATATCAAGAACGGGAGCAAATACGAAACAACTTAGCAATTATGGGCGCAATTGTGGGTGCGGTTTTCGGTTTTTTTTGCATTGCAAGTGGCATTAACGACATGACAGAATCTTTCATAATTGCTGCTGCTTGTAGCGCTTTTGGTGGCTGGTTTGGGTACATGGCTGCAACTCTCATTGTGTATGCTGCATTTTTACTCCTTTTCTTAAGTCAAGGGCCAGTTGGATTTGTACTAAGATCTATAATTTTAAACTCAAACTAAATGTTTATTGTTTTTGTTAAAAATTCTCCCCGCCTTTCAGGCGGGGAGGATTTTGCGAATATTTGGTTTTATGCTTTAAATGTAGGATGTTAAATCTATAAACAGCCTCAAACAACGACCACCAAAGTGGTGTTTAATGCTATTGATTTTGCGATTTTACAGTTACCCTTCGGAGTTGACAAAGAAACCGACATTAGCCGGTATTGCTGGTCTTTCAGTCCGCTTTATAAAGCTGATTTAGCGCACTGAATTATTAGAAATTCAGCATATGATTGACAACCCTCGAAATAAAGCTATAAGAAATGATCGTTTGAGACGCTTCTGAATAAAAAATATTTCCACCGGGATTCTGGACAACCCGAATTTCGTCGATGATGGGAATTTATTCGGATTCAAGGATGGCAAGGATTGATATTTGAATCAATCTTAATTAGTAACAGAATCACAATCACAAGGAGCTTAAATGAAAAATGTAACGATTCTCAACTTTTTTTTATACGGTTTTATCTTGATCACATTTTTAAACCTTCAGGCCTGTACGAATCAAGGATTCAGTGGTTTCAAGCCTTTTGAGTCGACACAGACCTTTGTGGATGATCCGTGTTCAGAAAATCTGTATAAATTGAAATCATATGACAAGTCAACCACTATGAACGACACATTAAACAAGACGTTAACATCCTGGACTAGATGTATGGCAACATGCCAGATGAGTTCCTTTCTGAACAACAACTCAGTAGCCTGCGACACAAAATGCAACAAACAGATCGATACAAATAACATCGTCAATAGCTTTATTTCAACGTCGGAACAAGAACAAAAGAGACTGCAAGAGATCAACCTGGAAGTTGATCGTCTTCAGCAATGCCGAAATCACGAATCCAAGCAGATTCTTGCCGGGTTAAAAAGCAAAGATCCTGCCCGAAGAAAAAAAGCCCAGGAAGACTACAAAAATTTTGGAAAAAAGATTGAGGCTGACAACTGTATTTTAGATCAACTTTTAGCCAAATCCGGAAAGCGCATCAAGGAACAAGAAAAAACAATTGCAAAAATAGATAAAATTGAACCCGGTCCGGTTGGCGGTGACACCGTACCGGATACACAGGTCCGTTCTGGATACAGTATTCGCACCGCTCCCTCCACCAAAACCGGGGAAATTATCGGGAAAACAGGCCAAACGGTAAAAATCAAACAAATTGAAGGCAGATGGGTCAGTATCTACTACCCTTCATCGGAAACCGCATGGGTGCATGTCAAAGCATTCCCTTCCATCACACCTAACACCCACACAACGCCCCAAAAGGGAAAAACTGTTCATGAGGTTCATGAAGCGACCAAACAACAGTATGCCCAATCTGTTGAAAAGAAATCCGATTATGCTAAAGATATGGATCTGTGCTTATCTGAAATGGATGAAGCGGCAAAAGGCAGCGCTTAAAAGCAAGGTGCTATAAGCCATGGAGTTTGAATTCTTCATGGCTTATAGGCCGCTTCTTAGAGAAGAAGCGATTTCTTAGCGTATCACCACTATGGGGAAATCGGCAATCGTTTCCGGTTTGCAGGTGGTTGGGGTCTGCTGTCCCTGGGTCAGTTCTTTGACCCGTTCGGCGACAAACAATGTCAGTTCACTGATGGATATCTTTTTATCACGGTGATAATCTGCTTGCCCGGACAGGCCTTCGACCACAGCTTTGGTAAATGCTCCGTTTCCCCAGGTATGATTTTCCAGTGAATACTGGGTCCCCGAGGAAGAGGTAAAGACCACTACGCCGTTTTCAGCAGATGACAGATCATTTGCTACCTTATTCAGGTCTCCTGAGCTTCCACGCCGGGCACCCATCACATTACCTGAATGGCAGGTATCCAGAAAAAAAAGCACTTTACCTGGCAGTCCGGTAATCGTATCTTTTATAGCGGAATAAGGGACCCCGGTTCTTTTTATACTGTCAATATCTGTATCAACGGGCAGATAATAATAGTTTCCATTCCGGTCAGTTTCCCCGTGACCGGCCAAGAACACCGCCGCCACATCAAGGGCGGTGGTCTGCCGTTCAAGCCACTCCAATCCATCCATCAGGTCATCTCGTGAGGGATTGTTAAGCAATTTTACTTCCACGTCTCTGTAGATACCGCCTTTTTGCTGTCTCAAAACAGCGGCAAAGTCCTGGGCGTCTTTAGCTGGATAATCCAGGCGAAGATCCTCATTTTCATATACTGAACTACCCATAGCCAGAACATAGAGCTTGGGTTTGAGGATGAACTGGTCCGGCCCGCTCCACTTCAACCTGACTTTTGTTGGTTCACTTGCAGCATATCGGTTTTCGGCGATAATAGACAGCGTACTGTCCCGGGGTGGCACCGGCACATCAATTTCAACAACATCTCCTTTTTTTACCCGCTTGATTCCCCGCTGACGATCCAAAGGCCGACCGTCCACCATCACTTTAATTCCAGTGACAGCTTCTCCTGAAGGCGTATCGATCCGGTATTTGACATGGATTGTATCCGAAGAAACTACGGTATTATTTTCAGGGGAAAGAATGACAACTTCCGGGGGCACCATTTTAGCAATGGATACCGGCTTTTGTTTCTTTCCTCTGTCTACTGCCGCAAGCGCTTCTCCAGCATCACCGTATTTGATCATATTGACCACGACATCCGGCCGATAATACAATGAACGGAAACGGGACATGGGATAAAAAGATGCCGCCTGCTCCGAACTCTTGTTAATTTGCCAACCCATGAGGGAATCGGCTCCGGGTGAGGAATCATAATACCCTTGGGGGGTGGACAGAATCCACCTTTTCCTGTCCGGATGAACAAACAGCGACAAAAGCAGGCTACCGTCCGTCATCCTGTACCAACGGATCTCTCCTCCGTCATGGAGTGCTACAGCGACCTTATTGTTCGGGGCAATATTTACGGCCCAGGTTTCTCCGGGGACCTGGGCTCTCCATTTTTGACGTCCTTGTTTATCCAGGGCATAAATTGACCAGGCGGTACCAACCAGCAGAGTGCCGTCCGCTCCGATGTCTACACTTCGACAAATCTCATCTCGATCCAGAAAATTCAGTGGATGCCCGTTAAGTTTTGGGGAGTCCGTGTTTTTCCAATCTGTAATGTTCAGCGCCGCACTGCTTTCCCTGAAAGATTCAAATTTTTTGGAAAATGGTTTTAGTGCCCTGTCGGCAATGCTGAAGGTCAGGGGCTCTGCCCCCGTGGGTTTAAAAGTGATCCGGCCGCCGTCCGGGCTCACGGTAAAAAAGTCAAACCGCTCTTTATTCCCAAAATTCATCATTTCACCGGTTTTATAGAAGACCCTGTCTCCAGAAGGCTTAAACAAAGCCATATCCGGCCGACTACCGGCCATCATAACAAGACCTTTTCCAAATGTCTTAATATCCATCACCGTATTGCCGGCCGCTTTAAAATCCAAAAACTTTCCCCGGCCGGAATCAAGCCATTTACGAATTAAAAACCACTGTTGCCCCTCAATAGATTGATCATAAAGTCCACCGCCGTACAGGCACCCGTCCGTCCCAAAGCTCAACTTGTTCAACTGCAAACCCGGGGTATCGGCATCCTTATTATCGGGCCGATAGAGGAGCTCAAGACTGCTTGCGTCCAGTACATCCAGAGTAGCGGTATCACCATATCCAACGGCCAGTTTGGTATTATCCGGAGAAAAAGCGAGTGAATAGGGCTTATCCCCGCCTGTTGTTTTCTTTTTTTTTATCAGGTTAAATTCAGCATCATAAAGGCGGATATAACCGTCAAAAGCGACAGAAGCCAGGCGACCGTCTGTGTCAAAGGCCAGATTGTAAGTTCGTCCGCCATAGTCTGTATCTTTATTACACTGAACAAAACGGGAACCTGTTTTTTTAAAGACCCGAATGCCGTTTTTTCCGCCAAGGGCGGCCGCAAATAAATGGTTGGAATAAAATTCAATATCAAAAACAACATTTTCCAGGCCTGTCAGCCTTTGAATCATTTCTCCTGTAAATGTGTTGAAAAGATAGATAACGATCCTTCCAGAATACTTGTAACCTGTAAACCCTCCCACAGCCGCAGTTTTCCCGTCAGGGGAAAGGGCGCAGGCATATAATTTGCCTTCATCTCCTTTTTCAGATGGAACTCTGAATATTCTAACAAGATCACCGGTTTCCCCGTCCCAAAGCCGTGCAGTTTTATCCTCGCTACAGGTGAGGATATACCGACCTGAAGCATCACTGCTGACCCGCCTTATCGTAGAAGAATGCATCTGCGTTCCAAGTCGGAGAGTGGGTTCAGTTGAAGGAGGGGCGCTTGCGGCGACATCGGTCTCACCCGTCATCCAGACTATCAAAACCAGAACGAAAAATTGTACTACTAATTTAATTTTCATTACAGCGTCCTTATTGTCGTCTTTCCGTTTTCAACGTCCTTGTAGAGGTCACTACGTTCTTTTGTTGGTCAAGCATGGTCAAAAGAGTATTAAACAACGGTTCATCAGGTGAAAAAGATTCGCCCATCAATGTTGATATCTCTGCAGGCAAAGAGGGGAAGGCAAACACTTTTAAGTATTCCGTGCCCAAACACTCCCCGGTAACTCGGCAAACACCCGGCATATGAAGCCCTTGGCCTTTTTTGATAATACCCGTTTCCGAGTCGTCATAAGGATAAACCACGTTAATATTGCCGGCATGATCAATATTGACAAGCAGAATATAGGCATCGGACTCGGTATCAATGGAAAATCCAAGGGAATCGCCTTCAAACAATATCCCCTGTTTTCCGAGAATCTCAATAAACACATTGGAGTTGGAATTTGGCCATTTTTTCTCAAGCAATTTTTTAACTTTAACCTGGGCCTTAATCCGTTCCAAAACCGTTGAAGCGGGTAGTTCAGCAAGCAATCCACCGTTAGCCAGATACAACTCAAACATATCTTGGCCACTGCGGGTTTCTATCTCGGCCGATACGGCCTTTATCAGCAAATCAAAATCGTTTTCCGTACCAAGTTTGACCCCGGGAATTTCAGTGACAGCGGAGATAAACCGTTTTGCACTTCCCTTGGTCGCAACTTTCAAAGGGCCTGTAGGAATCGAAGGTTCCGGTCGGATTTTCTCACCCCGTTTGGCTTGAAAAACCACGTCATCTTTCATGGACGGCCGATTTTCCGGAACTAGGAGCCGGGGGGTATGACTAAAATTTTCTGCCACTTTAAGTCGAACGCTTTTATGCAGCTCCCGATAAGTGATCCGGCCGTTACCATCCATATCGGCGTCCCCGTCCAAAGCAATGAGTAACGCATTACTCAATGCACCATGGGAATTGCCGTCAAAGGTGGTATACCTTTGGGGCATATCACGTTGGACCATGTCATTTGCCGGTTCCCCTTTAGACGCGGCCGAAAGGAATATCGTATTTTCATACGGACTTGGCGGTGAAACCGTTGTCGGCGCATCCTTAAGAGTTGTTGGACTCTCGTCAATCAGAGAATCACCGATATTTTTTTTTGCACCGGCCCAAGGGATGGTCACATGCCTTGTTGCCAGCATATCTAAACTGCGAAATGCATTTTCAGAGTAACAGGAGTCAAACACGCCGAAAATCCGACGGTCTTTATCTAACTTTTCCACACGGGGCCGGATATCCCGGTATCCGATAATCAGCTTGTCCATCATTTTTTCCGGGGTGTCCGCAGCCGAAAAATCAAAAGGCAAAACGGCACCGGTATAAAACGTACCCATATCATTTATTTTCATCTTCCGGGTTGCTTCATCCTGGGGGCTGGTTCCATGTCCGCTGAAATAAATAAAGACAAAGTCATCGGGAGAGGTCGTCTTAGACAAATTATCCAGGGCGGCCAGTATCCCATCCTTAGTGGCTTGGGAATCGGTGAGGGTCACGATATTCTTGGGGTCGAACCCCTGCTTGGATACCAACATTTTTTTCAGTGCAGTCACATCAGACACCGGCCCCTCCAGACTTAATCTCGGTGGCAGGCCCGGATAATTGCCGACACCAATCAGCAGCGCATGACGGGTCGCATGGGCCGGAAAGACAGCGATCAAACACAGGACCAGACCAACACACATCAGAATGAACCGCTTTGCCTTCAGGGACGTCATTTTTATGCTCATGCCTCCTATCCAAGGTGTTATTTGCATTGTACCACAACCTCCACCCTGCGGTTCGCTGCATAATGCCGATCCGTGGTCTCCGGGGAAACCAGCAGACGGGTTTCTCCTTTTCCCTCGGTCGCCAGGGTCAGATGGGATGTCAATTCGGGATAGTGCCTAATCAAAAAATGTTTGACACTTTCGGCTCTTTTCATTGACAGTGCCATATTATATGATTCCTCACCCTGGCTGTCCGTATGGCCGATAATTAGAATTCGACTCCCTTGAAGGGCCTTATCTTTCAATGCGCGGCCCAGTGCCACTGACTGTTGTTGAGCATCCCGGCGGGAAAGGGCGTAACTGCCCAAATCAAAATGAATATAAAGATCTATCTTGGGACAAGCTGAAAATCCTTTAAGGGATCTGGTGGATTCCGTTAATGCCCGGGTGATATTGTCCTGGGAAACAAATTCTCCGGCCTGGGAAAGAAAAAGATCTTGCAGATGTGCTTCAACCTTGGGATTTTCGTGGATTTCCTGGGCCAGCCGGAAATACCGGATCGCCGGCTGCATGTCCTCTTGTGCTTCGTAGGTTCCCCCGATCATGATCAGGGCATTGGCCTGCAACCTTTCTTCGTCAGTTGATAGCTGAGCATCCTTGTAAGCCATTCGCGCATCACTATACCTTTTTTCTTCCCCAAAAACATTTCCCAGTTGAAAATAAATATCAAAACTAGGGCATATGTCGGCAGCCTGCTCCAGGAGCCGAATTTTTTCCTGGTTGTCGGAATGGTCCATTGCCTGATCGTAAAGCAGTTTTGCCTGTTGACATCCTTGGCTCGCTGCAGCGGCCGGTTGAACGGAAATACAATAACATCCCGATATTGCGCAGATCATCAAAGCGATAAAATACAAGCCGGTTATGGTGGAACTTTGTTTTATCATTTTATCTTTTGCCCCCTATGACTTTGGTTTAAATTCAGGACCTGGCGCTTTCTCAAGTTTGATCAGGTTTGGATCAGCCTTTAACATCAACTGCCATTCCTGGTCCGTCAATCGATTGTTCATGTCCTGTTTGAATTCATAATGGTTAAACAACGCTCCCCGTGTCGGCCCTGTCCCAGTATTATGTTCGACGATTTTCGGATATCCCAAAGCCTGTTCCAGCACCTTGCCGGAATTGGCTTCCGTGTGGATATCCACAACAATGGGATGGTCCACATCGGGCAATATTTTTTTAAACGCCTGGTCCAGGGTGTTTAAAAAGGTAATATCATCCCCGGACAGGGGTTCTCCCAGAACAATCTTCCGGGCAACACCATGACAGCGGTCAAGGAGCCCTACAAAACTGTTCATCTTATCGGTATATCGAGGGTCTGCGAAATGCAGGCTTAACTTTTCCGCCTGATTTCTTAAGAGGAGATAGAGTTCGGGGACGGGTTCAATCCAGGCTGCGCTTCGAGATGGTGAAAGAGAGAGGCCTTTACCCACAGCGCTGTAGGATTGTTTGGCATACAAAACATTAATATACCGGTGCCAAGTATAAAACCCCAGACTGGTATTCAGGCGCCTGACAGGATCACCCTTTTGCTGGAGTGTCCGACCCCGTTTCAACCAATAGGAGATCAACGCCAAATGATCTGCGGCCAGTCCCTCCCCTTGGGCAAGACTGATTTGAGCCTTTTTAAATGCATCATCATAACCCTTGTATGCCTGATCACCTGATTCTGCCAGGATCTTTTCAGCAGCCTTAGAACCGGACAGGGCCATCAGCTCAAGAGCCAGGGGAAATCCTTTAACCTGATGCCCGGCAGCCAGGACCATGGAAAAGGGCGGCTGTTTTCTTTCTTTGTCCTGGTAATCACCGGACAGGCGTCCATAGCACAATTCCTGTAAAGCAGCACTGTCCGGAGTAAACCGCAAGGGCATCAAGCGGAATCCAGTCATGACCTCGGATGCACTGCGTTTCTCCTTTTGCAGGGCGGATTGACTTACAACACCGGCAATAATCCGGGGCTGTTTCCCGTTGTCCTTGGCGAACTGAGACAATTTTTTGCGCAAGGCAGGGAGCTTAGCGTCCGGGGAGGCAGCAGCAGATACGGCGATATAATCATTAACCGTTAAATCATCGGGCCGACCAAACAAAAAGGACAATTTTTCATTGATACGATCATATTGCTGTTTTATCTTCGGCTGATCATGGATCAATTTGGCCAGGGCCCGGGCCTGACCGGTTAGAAAATCCGCCTGTTTTTCAGTGATGCCGGTAGCCTTGGACGAAAGCACCGGAAACAATACGGTGCTACTATACCGCATAGCCCGAAAATAATTCTGAAGCTCCGGAGTTTGGGTGTATTTGCCCCGGACCTTAAACTGCGTGTAATCAATCTTTTGCTGCATCAGTGGGGACGTACCAATTCCCTTTGCATCCATTACGGCAGAAAGCTCCGCGTTGGCGATATCGCTGTCAATGG
This sequence comes from Desulfobacter curvatus DSM 3379, assembly GCF_000373985.1. Lineage (GTDB taxonomy): Bacteria > Desulfobacterota > Desulfobacteria > Desulfobacterales > Desulfobacteraceae > Desulfobacter > Desulfobacter curvatus. Next base: position 52,879 of record NZ_KB892900.1, on the reverse strand, counting down.
CGTCTTTGGTCATGGTCTCTCCGAATGCCAGAGCCTTGACCACGGCCAGAAAATTAAGGTTGGCCCGGTGTGCGGCGGCATCTGCCGGTGCTTTGGGGGACGGTGTGTTTTGTAGATGCTGCACCATGGCGGTAAGCAGCGTTTTATAGGCCGGCATGACCACGGCCTGTTCCATATCCGTAACACTCTGGTTGACCATCATGGCATAGGCCGTCAGAATAAAATCTTCGGTGATGTAGTTGCCGATGTCCTCCTTTTCATTCATGGCATACAGGTCAAACATGCCTGCGGGTACAGAGTTTCTATCTGCAGCGATTGCCATTGAGTGAAATGTAAAGCTGACCATCAGCAGGCTGAGTACAATCATTTGAATCATTGTTTTCATTTTATTTTATTTCCTTGGCTGAGAGATATCGTTCATGGCATTATTGTTCAATTAAAGCGATCACTCTGCCTGCACCTAACCCTGTGGATTTGGGCTGGGGATCAAAATTTCTGAAGGCATGTTCAACCTCCCCGGTGGTTTCGTTGGACATGAGTTTAAACAGATCACCGGAGTTTCCAATTCCTTTACTATATGCATTAATGTTTTGTGTTGTTACAACCACCACGATCAGACTTTTTCCAAACGGCGGGGATGCCGGTAAGGTAAAGCTATCCGACCTGTCCGGGATCGCAACCCTGCTACCGGCTTCAAAAAAATTCTGTTTATGGTACCCGTTGGGAAATAATACGGTCAGTTTTTTGTCACCCGGGCTTAAGTTAAACACATTCACATATCCGTCATGGGGCATCTTTAGTGAAATTTCCAGCAACTCTCCTTGCTTAAATCGGGATTGGTTGGTTTGAATGGGAACTTCATAGTCAGCCTTTTCCGGCAGTAACATCCATTGGTCAAAAAGGCTGGGTTCCGCAGATGATGACTCGACTTCGCGAACAAGGATATTTTTGTTTTGTAGTTTTTTACTGCCGGTCAACACCGGGTGATGAGCCTTGCCCGCGGATAAGTGAGAAGCGATAAAGTCAGTGGTACTTTCTTGCAAAAGTTTGAACGTGACAGGTTTTCCCTGGCCGTTAACGATGGCATTGTACAACGCCAATGTAAACAAACTGCCTTCCGGTGTCGCACGGGCCACCTCGTCATCCCGGCAGGCACTTAAGGAAGCAAAGCGCTCCCGGGTAACGGCCCGGCGTCTAGGTTGGGCGGAAAAGGCTTTTGGGATCTGATGCGGCATTCCCGGATAAATAAAGACTTTTGCTTTTTGATCCGTATCTAAAATGGATTTGGTGCTGGTACCGCTGTGACAGGCATCAATAAATACAAAGCTTTCTCTGGCTGGAATTTTTGCCAGCATTTTTCCGAACACATCATCTAAGAATGCATTTTCCAAGGTGCCGTTTGTAACTTTGATATCATGAGGCACTAAGACCTCATCGGCTTTATCATCTTCATCACGTCCGGTATCGGGAATTTGTGCCCCATGTCCACTGTAATAAAAGAATACCCGATCATTTTTTGTCGTGCCTTTTATCAGCCAGTTATTGACCGAGGCACCGATGTTCTTAAGAGTAGCCTGTTCATCCATAACCACCTTGATTTGTTTAGGTTTGAAGCCGATTATCAGAGCGATCTTCCGGGCCATTTCAACATCTTTGTCAATGCCCGGCAAGTTGTTGGCTTCTATCTGGTATTTTCCCACACCGATGATCAATGCACGATTTTCTGCAAAGGCCGGCCAGGCACTTAACAATAAGAAAACCAGAATAAGAAATATTCCCCGGGGCATGCAATAATGGTGACCTTTCATTTTCTTTCTTCTGTCCTTTCCGAAACAATGTAAAAAAGGCGCCTTTTGGCGCCTTTTACCGGTTTATGGTTTAATATCCACGACCATTTTATCCATGCCCCATTCAGATGCGGGCCTTACACGGATCGCCTTTGACGATCCTTGTCCCTGGGCCAGGATATCACTAATATCTTCATCCCCTGTGGTCACAAAAAAACCGAGTACACTTTTTCCCACAGGCTCCATGGCAGCCATCTCCCAGTGGGCACCTTTGGGTGGAATATACAGGGGAACATTTTTTAAGATTTGATGATCCTGCATTTCAGCATTGGGAACAATAACCGAAACCTTATCATCGGGATCAACCTGCACCACCCAAAGCTTCCCGGTTTCTCCGGAATAAACCGTATAAGAAAGCGCATTGCCCAATGAGGCTTCACGAGTGCCTTTCGCGGTGACTGAGAATGCATTTTTTTTCGGTTCCATGTCATGAAGGGCTTTCCAGTTAGGTCCCACATGAACATAATCCGTATTTTTGCACCCGCCGGATAACAGGACCAGGCTGACAAACAGGCCAATGAGCAAACTTGAAGTTCTCATGAATTCTTACTCCTCAATAGTAAAGTTATAAACAGCGCAGTGCTCCGGGGCATCAGGCACCAGACGAATATCTTTGGAAGCAAGCGTATAAATCCGATTTTTATCCGGGGTGGCGTTATTGTCATACACGGCGATAATTTGGTGTACCCCGCCCGGTCTGGAAGCTGTAGCGTTCACCTGGTAAAAGTCCTTGCCGGAAACCCTTTCCGTGGTCAGAAAAGATTGGCGGCCACCGGGTTCGTTGATATAAAGATGTACATATCCAGGCTTATCAGCACCAAACGTAATGCGGATGGGATCTCCATCCCGGTATGATGATTTGTTTGTTGAAACAAACGGTGCTGCTGCCGGATTGCTGTGAGGTACACTACTTTCGTTTTGTCCATTTCCTGTTATTATCAAGGACAATTCTTTGGTAACATGTTTGGCTTTAGCCTCGCGGGAGCGAATGCTAAGCGCTTTGGTTTCCTGCACAACCGTGTCAAAATTGGCGGAGAGAATATTGCCGGCCTTGGCATATTTGTCGAATTTCACATCCATTTTTTTGGTACTGGCCAGCATGATAATTTTTTCCCGGCCCGGGGAATCACTATAAAATTCAATATAGCTTTCAGGTACGGTATAAGTTGTTCCGGCTTGATACTTAACATACTGCTGTTTTTTGTTGGGCAGGATCATATACCCTTTATTGTTTTTTTCATCTACGCTGAAAAGATACAGATAAAATGTTTCCGACCCTTTGACTTTGAAACGGATGGCCTCACCGGCTTTAAATACCTGTTTGACCGGGGTAAATTCCACTTTTAACGGGTTGCCGTCACCGTTGCTATCTCCGCCGACAGTGCGTATCCCTATGGCTTTCACATCTGCAAAAGCGGTCATCGAACATGGCATGAGGGTCAGCATGACCAAGGCTGCGGTAAAAATAATTTGAAACGATTTTTTCATGACTATTCTCCTTTCTTTAATGAGAGTAAAATGTGCCGTACATCCTTAAATGTAAGATAACGACCTCAGATTCTGTTTTCATACTCAACTATACCTTACGGACAAATTAAAAAACCGTACATTTTTTTTAACATTCAAATCACAACCAAACCTGTAAAAAAACATTGGGCTCGGTTAAGTTCCCGCATTTTTATATACTGCCGATTGCATAAAAAACACTATGTTTTTTTACAGGGTTCCCCCAAAAGGCTACGCTCCTTGCCTATTTTAAAATACCCACTTATATTTGACAATTAATATGCTTTTATGCCAAGACGAGGAAAAATAAATGTAAAATTTTTTGAGCAGGGTGAGGTAATTGGAAAAGATTCGTGAAATACACAGGACGATTTTTTTTAATTTTCATTAAACAAATTCATCACGAGGTATTATTATGGCATTTTTATTAAAATTTAGCCTTTTATGGGCTGTAGTTATCAATTTTTATGCAGGTGTTTGTTTTGCCAACGAGGATAATGTACCAAAGGCAGAATCACTCCAACATTGGCTCGGGGTGTGGTTAACCTTAGATGAACACAATGGATTCATAATCACAGAAAATAATGATAACCTGCATGTGACTGAAGTATCAGGAAACCAGATCAACCAACCGAATTGTTTGATCTCAAACCAGCAAATAATCTGTTTGTCAGCCTTTTCTGAAGATGAAAAAATTTCAAAACTGTATAACTACAGCCTGGTAAAAGAGAACACCGTCGTACTTCAAGACCGAAACGTTTACTCAAATGTAGATAACCGGATCATCGCCGTCAGAGAACAAAAAAAATTTGTTAAATTAAGCCAAAACAAAATATTTGATCAGGCTAAACTTAACCAACCAGTTAACTTGTCCGTAAACGATATTTTTCAGGTCAAGCTTGAGGAAAACCCATCAACCGGTTATCTCTGGCATTTTTTAAATTCGTTTGATCCATTTCTTAAACTGATAGATGAAACTTATATTCTAACCAGACCTGACCTGCTTGGCGCACCAGTATATAGACTTATGACTTTCAGAATTTTAAAACCCGGTTTACTTAAACTGGAAGCAGGAAACGCAATGTCACCAGAACAGGCAGCAAAATCCCAAACCAAATTTTCTCTTACCATAAACGTCCAATAACACTTTTTCCCAATTGTGAAAGGTTACACGATGAAATTCTATTATAATTTGTTTTCATGCATTGCACTAATTAGCCTTATTATTTTTGCTTCTTTTAATAATGCCGGAAGTCAGGAGGTTGTGGAATACAGCTTTGGGTATTGGGGACCGGCACCTGATTTTGAAAAAAATTTATTGACATCAAAAGAAATAAATCCTGGAATGACCAAGGATCTTTTACCCCTCCGTTTTGATTGGCGAGACAAAGGGTATGTCACTGAAGTAAAAAACCAAAGAGAGTGTGGAGGTTGCTGGGCTTTTACCTGCGTAGGAGCAATTGAATCCAAAATTATGATGCTTGATGGCCCCAAAATGGACCTGTCTGAACAACAGCTGATCTCCTGCGATAATCAAATGGGAGGTTGCAAAGGCGGGTATGCGACCGCACTGAGATACTGGCACAATAAAGGTCCGGTTACAGAACGTTGTGCAAGCTATCGCAATACTAAACCTACGCCCTGTTCACAGCTAAAAGGTTGTTCTGAACTGGATTATCGAACAACCGGCTTTTATACCTTTCATGGGTATACGGTTGAGGCAGTAAAAACCTCTTTACTAACTGATGGCCCTGCTTTTTTGGGTTTTTATATTTATGAAGATTTCATACCCTGGTGGCGTAATGGGAAAAAAGGGGAGGTCTATAAACAAAGAAATGGCAAAAACATGGGAGGACATGCTGTTCTACTCATCGGTTATGATAATGATAAACAGGCATGGCTCTGCAAAAATAGCTGGGGTAAAACCGGTCCTAACAAAGATGGGACGTTCTGGCTTTCGTTTAATGAGCACAGGAATAATGTAATAATAGCAGGGGCAAACTGCAAACTGGTTAAAAAGAATCCTTTAGGACTTTGGGAAAAGATTGAAAACCTGGTCAATGATGCTTCATTTAAAATGAGCATCAGGGCAAATAAATCCAGCTACCGGATTGGCGATACTCTGACCATCACCTGTAACGTTGCCCAAAAAGGTTATTTGAATATCATTAGCCTGCAACAGGATGATGACCGCTATACTGTTCTTTTTCCCAACCAGTATCATCCTGAGAATTTAGTTAATGCCGGAAAACAAATCATGATCCCGGACGATTCTGATGACTTTGACTTTGAAGCTCAACCTCCAAAAGGAAAGTCACTTTTTGCAGTCTTTCTGACAAATGAGCCGCTTAATTTATATAAAAAAGAGCTTGAAGATACGGACACGCTCTTCCAAACCATTACTCCCAGTGAACTCAAAGCATTGGTCGTTACCGGCAAACAAAAAAACACATACGGGGCCGGCATGTTTATCACTGAAGTTAAATAAAGTCTACGGATTTATTTTTCTGACCTCTATATGGGCAATCCCGTCCTTAATAGTAATGAACACCTCTTCATCCACCGCAAAAAAAGATTTTTGTGCAACATAGGGGGTGTTCATGACCACACCTTTCAATGCGCCCTCCTTAACGCCATGTTCAGCCAGCAGGGTTTCAAGCCCCTCAATCCGAGCTTGAGACTGCCAACGGGCATTGCTGTTTTCCATGAGCAGGGCTTTGATCCCGCTGTCCATAAAAAGGGTAACGGATATTTCATCTGGTGACGTCCCACTCCAGGGACCATAGTGATAAATTCCGGTACCAACCACCACCATGAGAAGGATGGATGCGGCAAGGGAATACAAGGGTTTAAGCTTTCCCCCAAACACAGGTTGTTCCCCGGGGGCCTCCTGATCGTCGGCCCGGGCCATAATGACCATATCCAGAAAATCACTGCATCTTTGACACTGGTTCAGATGATGGATGACCTTTTGTCTATGGGCCGGGTCCAACCGTCCGTCTATGAAGGCAGCCATATCCTGTAAAGAAATTTCATGGGCGTCAAATTTCCCATGGCTTTTTTTGTACTCTGCAACAACCGTTTTAATCCACTTTCCCATTTTAACCTCTTAATTGTTATCCCAATCAGGGGACAAACTGATGACAAAGGATGTCTGACTATCCTATACGGACAGATTATAAATTCCGGATGCCCTGTTTCAGCAATGCCTCTTTATATGTCAATAATATTTTCCGGCGTCTGCGGCTCAACTGCCGGGTGTCCATCCCAAGCATCCGGGCCACTTGTCCGGGCTTGATATCGCTGCCGTAAAGCTTGTCAACAATAAACCGATCCTCTTCGTTCAAGGATAAAAATGTCTTTTTCAACACCGCCAGAGCTTTTGTTCTTTGCTCGAAACCGAGCTGCTCAATCATCTGATCCAGGGGATTTAAGTCCCGGACAGAGCCAGTCCCCTCCTGCGGATCGTGATAATGTTCCATGGAAACAAATTCGGGATGCTCCCGACATTTGACTTTTGCTATACTTTCAATATCGTTCCAGTAGTCATCATAGGTGCCGGTGTACAGGGGTTCCGGTTCTGTTTTGACCAGATGGAAGGCATCGTCATAGGAGAGTTTCTGCCAGCACACGTAACGGTATACCGCCCGCGCCCACTCGCCCATTCTGGATATGACTTCAGGGAATCGCCGTCTGCCATATTTTTTACGCCTGAAATCAATGATAAGATTGCAGCTCACCGTATTCATAAATGTGCCGGGGGAGCTTTTATCGGTGAACGCCTTTAAGCGCCTGCAATCATCCTCTTTCAAGGCATCAAGTATATAATTGAAGCATTCAAGCCCCTCGTTTTCATCGGAAAACCATTTAAGACAATTCTTTTCGATTTTATCGATATTTTCTTTTGATAAGAGTTCTGCTGATAGTGATGTGCCCATGAATCGCCAACCTTCTTTTGGATCTGTACACTGCTTTAATCCTAGACAACTGACCGCTGAAAATGGATATTGTTACCGTAATTAGCTTGATTATTCAATTTAATTCACGCACTCCGCTTGGGAAAACTACTCCTCAGATTCGAGACGATCCTCTCACTTTTAGAAACAACACTATTTGCATGATCAACGTGTCACGGCTGCAGTGACCAAATTGATAGAGTGAACCTCTGCAAACCTGGAGTTGACAAACATCAGAGTAGCGAGAAGCTTGATAAAAAACAAACAGGGAATGATCCTTTCTCAATTTTAAGACCAACGACCATAGACTATCAATGATGTTTGTCCGGGTGGTGTGTACATCAGACAGCTTTATGAAAAATCTTTCATGAAAATGGCCTAAAAGTCAGCAAAACGATGTAGCACCAATCATATCTAAGAACCCGATGAGTCTAAGGATAACCATGGGAAACATAAGCCAGGTAATATTTCTTGAAAAAGGATTGCAGCAAAATAGCAGGGTTTGATAACATTTTAAATGTCATGTTTTTTAAAAAAAATTTTGACTCTCAAAATATTGAGACAAGAACGGAATTTAAACGAATGGATAAAATGAAAAAGGACAATATACCCATGGTCACAAAAAGGATCCCAGAACATATTCTGGCGGTGTTCTGGGTATGGATTATTGTTTTCAGCCTAACAGCAGGCACCGGCAGTGCCGCACAGAATGACCAGGGAATCAAACGGATCAATACCCGGCGTGTGGCCCTTGTGATCGGGAACAGCAATTATGATGTCTCTCCGTTGAGCAACCCGGTCAATGATGCCGATGATATGGAGACGGTCCTCAAAAAGCTGAAATTTACAGTCATCAAAGGGACCAACCTGGACAAAAGAGGAATGCTCAATCATCTTTCCAGGTTTTCTACGGCCTTGCGCCAGGCCGATGTGGGGCTGTTCTTTTTTGGCGGCCACGGTATCCAGTTCAATAACAGGAACTATCTGATTCCTGTCGGCTGCACGGTAAAGGATGAGACGGATGTTGAATTTGAGGGCCTGGACGCCAGGCGAGTGATTTTCAAAATGGAGTCGGCCGGAAGCCGCCTGAACATCGTAATCCTGGACGCCTGCCGCAACAACCCCTTTCATCACAGTTTCAGAAGCGCGGCCCAGGGTCTGGCCCGCATGGATGCCCCTAAGGGAACCATTATTGCCTATGCCACCAGTCCGGGTTCCGTGGCCTCAGACGGCACCGGCAGAAACGGCACGTTTACCCGTCACCTGCTTTCAGCATTCACTGTCCTGGGACTGAATATCCAGGATATTTTCAACCAGGCCGGCATGGGCGTGATGGAAGAGACCGGGGACAAGCAAATCCCGGGGGTCTCAAACACCCCGATTCCCCGGTACTTTTTAGCCGGATGGCCGGAAGACGGTGACAATATCCCCTCTAAAAAAGGGAGTATCACGGTCAAACCGTCCCCGCCGGACAGCCGGGTCCGAATACTCAATATTCCGCCCAAATACAAGGACGGCATTAAGCTTAAGCCCGGCAGGTATCATATAGAAGTATCGGCAGAAGGGTATCCGCGGCAGAGACACTGGGTCCCTCTTAAGGCGGGCCAGGACCTTGTGCTGAATATAGACCTTGTTGAAGAATCCGGGCCTAAGCCGGTTCCCAGGTCTTCACAAGGAACGCCAGTAATCAGTTCAAGCAATAATAACAAGCCGATAAGGCCAAGATCCCCCTCCCCCGGCGATACATGGACCGAGCCGGTAACGGGCATGATGTTTGTCTGGGTGCCGGAAGGGTGTTTCCGGATGGGAAGTAATTCAGGAAATAACGATGAGAAACCAGTCCATCAGGTCTGCCTGGACGGTTTCTGGATGGGAAAAACTAAAGTTACCCAAGGGCAGTGGAAAAAAATCATGGGGAATAATCCTTCATATTTTAAATCCGGGAACAGCCACCCTGTGGAACAGATATCCTGCTATGACACAAAAATTTTTTTATCAAAACTAAACGCCCAAACCGGACAGGACTTTAAGCTGCCTTCAGAAGCCCAGTGGGAATATGCGGCAAGAAGTGGGGGAAAAGAAGAAACATATGCTGGCGGTAATCATTTTAATCAATTAGCATGGTACCGGGGAAACAGCGGTGACCAGACACACTCGGTTGCAACCAAATCATCAAACGGCCTTGGTCTTTATGACATGTCCGGCAATGTCTGGGAGTGGTGTGAAGATGTCCACGATGAGAATGCCTACTCAAAACACGCCCCAAAAAATCCGCTTGTTTCATCCAGTGTTACGCCCCGGGCATCTCGGGTGATCCGGGGCGGCAGTTGACTCAATAATCAGGGGTACGTGCGGACTGCTATCCGTAGCAGGTACGCTCCTGACTTCGCGGGCAGCCGCATGGGGTTCCGGCTCTGCGCTCCCCAGTTCCGGTAATTCGGTCTACCGGAAACAGCACCGAATCAAGCGGCACAGGTCTCCCAGAAAGGATTGCCTGTGCGAAATATTTTGATGACAAGGCAAAGGAGACTGAATGAATTATAAAATTTTCACATATCCGAAACCAACCATAGAGAATCCAGAAGATTTAAACGGTTTTTTATCCTCGTTTCTGTTCAGGCCGATAACGGCCGGATTGAAAGCCCCGAGGTAATAAAACAAAACAGGAGCTGACCGTTGAACATTCACCATGAAGGGACACAAAACAAGCTTAGAGCCTGCATCATTTTTTCACTGGCATTTTCGTTGATATGTTTATGCCTTTCCTCATTATGTCATGCTGCTCCGACCCGGGGGATAAAGCGGGTAGTCAAAGACGGCAACCAGGTATTGCTTTACAAGGAAAGCTACGCCCTGTTCATCAGGGTGAGCCGGTATTCCGTGGCTGATCCGACCTGCCCGGTGTGAAAAAGGATATCCGGGATGTGAAAGCCCTTCTGGAGCAACACGGATTTGACGTCACCACGCTGCCGGACCCAAATCTGGCAGAACTTGAACAGGGCATTACGAATTTTATCACGACCCGGGCATGGACGCGGACAATCGGCTGCTGATTTATTTTGCGGGCCACGGCCATACCTTGGCCCCCAAATACGGCGGGGCAAAACTGGGCTATCTGGTTCCCAGAGGTGCCCCAACCCCTATGAGGATTTAAGTGGATTCAAATCAAAGGCATTGTTATTCAAGCGCATAGAGGAGTATGCCTTGAGTATTGATGCCAAACATGCTGTGTTTATATTTGATGCCTGTTTTTCCGGCTCCCTGTTGTCCATGGTCCGGGCCGTGCCCGAGGAGATCGGCAACAAGACGGCCAGGCCGGTCCACCAGTTCTTTACCTCAGGAAACGATAAAGAAAAAGTGCCGGATAAAAGCATTTTCAAGGCCCAGTTTGTGGCGGATCTGAACGGTGAAGAGGACTTGAACCGGGACGGGTATATCACCGGCACGGAACTGGGCAGTTTCCTGCAGAAAAATGTGGCGGTCTATTCCTGGGAGACCCAGCACCCCCAGTACGGCACCATCCGAAACCCTTACCTCGACAAAGGGAATTTTGTTTTTATACTGCCGGAAACAAATGATTCCAGCCGGGTTTCAGGAGGTGACGCCAACCAGCCTTCCGCTCCGGTGTGGACCGCAGGGGGCCCTGATCCGGAATATGAACTCTGATACCAAGTTAGGAAGTAGTTAAATCCGCAGTCCTTATAAGATAAAAAAACAAAACTTTATTCTACATAGTTGGCGGGCAGATTGATGCAGAAGATAACAATTTTCCAAACTAAAAAAGCGTACATTCCGTCAGAAGATCTGCTGAATGTACGCTTTTTTCGCGTCTTTGATTTAATGGGCCTCATGGGCGAGCAGATCCGCTGCCTCTTTGACATTCATCTCTTCATGTATCAAGCCGTATACTGCTGACAATAGTGCCGTGGGGTGAGGGCTTTGCCATACGTTTCTTCCCATGACAATGCCTTTGGCTCCGCCCTGGAGCGCACCATATATCATATTCAGCGTGTCAAGATCCGTTTCACATTTAGGCCCGCCTGCAATCATGACCGGCACGGGGCATCCGGCCACGACCTTATCAAAATCGGTTTCCGTATAATAGGTTTTGATGATATCCGCCCCGTGCTCTGCACCCACTCTTGCACCAAGGGCAATGAACTTGGGATCTTTTTTCTTGTCTTCATTGGTTTTTCCCAAACCAATAACCCCTAAAAGCGGCATATCCCATTTCCGGCACTCCGTGGACATCCGGGCCATACCGGTCAGGGTTTCATGCTCATACATTGATCCGACAAATGCGGTGGTTGCCATGGCATCCACACCAAGTCGCAAGGCCTCTTCGGCATCTGCGGTTTGACCCTCCCGGGTCAATTCCGGCCCGGCAATGGTTGCCCCGCCGCTGGCGCGCAGGATAACCCCCGGATCTCCTGCCGGGTCAAACGCATGGGTATATATGCCTTTGGTCATAAGCCAGCAATCGACCTTATCGGTGGCGTCCAGTGCTCGAATCGTACCGGCAATATCCACAATCCCGGTCATGGCACCAAGGGCCATGCCATGGTCAACCGCAAGGACTAAAGAACGTCCTGTTTTTTTATTAAGAATTTTTCTTAGCCGTCTTTCTTTTCCGTCCATAAGATGACATTCCCTTTCATATATATTAAAATTCGACAATCCCACGAATCATTTGCTGGTTTTTGGCGCGTTCTACTGCTTCTAAAAACGTATCAAGGGTAAACCGGTCCGTGACGAGATCATCAACTGTGATTTCATTGTTGATAATAAGCTCAAGGCTCTTTTTAAAATCAATGGGGGATGCCGCAAAGGTTCCGGTTAAATTTATTTCGCAGTAATGAAGCCATCTTGGATCCACCGATATTGTATGGCCCGCCGGTGGCCCGCCGAAGATATTAAATGTCCCGCCTTTTCTGGTCAGCTGTAAATTTGCCTCAATCACCGATGGTATGCCTAAGGATGCAATAACGGCCTGTGCACCTTTGTTGTCGGTTAACTTCATTATCTCTTCAATGTGATTTGTCTGGGTTGGATTGATGCAATAGTCCGCACCCATCTCTTTAGCAATCGCCAACCGATCTTCCAGCAGATCAACAACAATCACAACGGCACCCATCCACTTGGCCAGCTTCAGGTGCATCAGCCCCATGGGGCCGGCCCCCAAAATCACAACGACCTGGTCCGCGCCCACCTTACAGGTTGTCAGGGACGCCATGGCGCAGGATAAGGGTTCGGATAAAACCGCTTTATCAAACGGCACCTCATCGGGAATTTTTATAACCCCGCCAATGTTCACGATCTCTTTGGGCAGGCGCACGTATTCGGCAAACCCACCTTCAATCCCGTGGGCCAACCCAAATTCGTGCTCACATAAATTATGCTTGCCCTGGCGGCAGTAATAACAATCTCCACAAACGGCAATGGGATAAACCGCCACCCGATCGCCCGTTTGAAAGGCCGTAACGCCCTGCCCCAGTTCAAAAACCTCCCCCACCACCTCATGCCCCAAAATGGTGGGCAAGTCCTTGGGAAGCCCTTGACCCAGCAAGGTTTTAATGTCTGTGGCACAAATGCCTGATACTTTTGTTTTTACAATAATTTCTCCGGCATTTGCCGTTGGTGTCGGATATTCTTCAATGCGAATATCATTTTTTCCATGAACTACTGCTGCTCTCACGAATGAATTCTCCTATTTTAATTGCTTACCGCGAATGGTTGTCATGAGAGACCTTAGCTTTGCCGCATCTTTCTTTCCGCGGGTTGCTTCCACGCCGGAGCATAAATCAATGCCGTCGGGGTTAATCCTGTCAATGGCCTCTCCTACATTGTCCGGATTGATCCCGCCGGCCAGCCAAATGGGCACCGCACCCCGAATCGAATCCATCAGTTCTTTAACGATGTCCCAATCCGAAGTGACGCCTGTGCCGCCGAATTTCATTTTACCTTCGGACATGGCGGCGGTATCTAAAAGAAGTGAATCAATACCGGCTGTCACAGAAGTTTGAACCGTTTTTTGAAAATTTTCCACATCCACCGCTTCACCTGCCTGGGGCAAATGGATGGATTGCCAGACTTCAACCCCCGGATAGGTCTTCTTTAAATATGTGACAAAAGAGGGTTCCGCTAAGCTTAAAAATTGTACTGCAAATGGGTTCAGTTGTTGAATAAGTGTTTCAACGCGCGTTGATGCCATATTGTACACCAGGGCCACCGGCGGAAGAGGGGGAGACGAAAAAAGAGGTTTGGCCGCTTCAATGGTCAAAGATCTCGGGGAAAAATCAACCTCCACCACCACACCAAAAAAATCAGCACCTTCACGGGCAGTGATTTCGGCATCTTCCACATTGGTGGTGCCGCAAATTTTGACTTTGTAACCGCTTGTCATCAAACTTATCCTTTAAGCCAGGTGTCATTTATAAAAGTTCTTTCAACACCGTTTTCCGTAATCGTACCGCCTGTGTTGTCAACTTCGGTTTCTATGATGCGGGAGTCTGAAATATTTTTAGATTTAAGGTATTTAAGCGCCCGGTCATATGCATCCTGCTTTCGGGTCAAAGCATAAACAGTGGGCCCCACAGAACTCATACCGGCAACCTCTATCCCCATTTCCCGAAAGGCATTAATATAACTGTATATAGGAGTCCCATAAGCACCGTGTTGCTCACACTCAGCCCGTTTGGATCCCATATGGATCAGTTCAAAGAGGGCATCTCCCATCTTTTTAAGATCATTTCGAATCATTGCAGGTATCATGTCCATCAGGACAATTTGTGCCTTTGCGCCAATCTGAAGGGAATCCAGGGTTCTTGCCCGTCTCATTAACAGCTCGACTTCGGATTCCGCGGCGGTTTCCACCCCTTTAAATTCATCCTCCAGAGTATCAACCTCCGGGATGAACATCAACACTTTGGTATCCGGCAGTGCCACACGCTGAACCAGCACCAGGTCATCACTGGCCACGACCCAACCACCGTTGATACTTACCATGGCTCCAATACCGGTTTCAAACGCCGGAAGCAGATATTGTTCATTCACAGGACTCTCCTCACAAGAGTGAAATCCCATAATCCGCCTCAGTTCCCATCCATGAAAGGGTCTGCCCAAGACTTCATTCATACCGATACACACAGCACACATAGAGCCAATGGAAGAGCCAAGCCCCACATGCCGGCGCTTATGGTCTTGAAGTTCTATTTCAAACCCACCGTCATATCCCAACAATTTCTTAAAAATATGCCCGTAATGCGCCACGATCAGTTGCCGTTCGCCTGTGGTGCGAATAACCGGTTCCGGAATTGATTTTACTTTCGCATAAAAATAAACGCCAATACTCACACCAAGGCCGCCGCCACCGGGGCGGTTCAAATTGAAGCGGTTCATATCAAACACGTTAAGATGAAGCCTTGCCGGCACCTTGACTTCTACTTCCCGTCCTTCAACATCTCCAATCTGTCGTGGATCAAGGTTCATTTTCTCATAGGAATGAATAAATTTTTCGTCCCCCGGCTCAAACTCTTCCAACACCGTGGTCACTTTATCAAATCGGCCGCCTACAATGTCAATTTCCACCTTTTGTTTTTTTTGCGTTGAGTCCTGACTGTCCATTCGGTTCCCCTTTGCTTGAAAATCGTTAATTAGGCTGTCAAAATAGGCGGATAGCATACTTAAATAGACAATTCTCGTCAAGGTATCACATCGCATCTTAAAGCAAGCATCTACCGTACCGGCACGTTGATACCAACTTCGAATGACTCATACGATTTATAAAATGGAATCCTTTCTTTGCTTTTGTTACTGAATGCTGTTTTCAAATGGGCTTGGGCGAACCTGTACATTATTATGAAGTTTCAATTATCTTTACAAAAGACACAAAACCACGAAACTTTAACTTTGAAATCAAATTTGAATCGGTTATAATCTCTACCATAAAATTTTAAAATTATCATAGTCATCAATTTGTAAATGCGAATTAAAATCAATCCCAACTACTCAAATAGTATTCACATTTGCAATTTGTAACCCGATGATCCAGTTTTTTAATGTTGCATTTTCAATAAGCACATTTATCAATGCTCTTGGGCTTTTTCTTAATTTACCTAACGGCTCCATGCTCTCTACTGAACTGCATATTATTTGGGCATTCCTTAAAGCCAGACTCTAAAAACTGGATCACCGCATGTAACTTACCGGAGGAATTGAAATGGGAAAATTAAACGATTTGTCTATCAGAGTGAAACTCTTTTTGGGTTTTGGGATTGTCTGTATTTTTTTTATAATTGTGGGCATTGTGATTAACAGTTTTAACAATAAAACTATTGGAGAACTGGAGGTGACTAAATCTGAAGTGTTGCCGCATACCCTGAGTTTTATTGAAATCAAACGAGATATTGAACAGATTCAGCAATGGCTCACCGACATATCTGCCACAAGGGCGGAAGAAGGATATGATGATGGGTATGCAGAAGCTGAAATCTATTACAAGGATGCGGTAAAAAGAATTGATCTCTCCATTATTGAGCACAACAAGTATGGCGAAGCTGAAATGGTTGCAATGCTAAATGATATGAAAAAAAGCCTGAATGATTACTATACGATGGGCAAGAAAATGGCCCAAGCCTATATTGAAGGCGGTCCTGAAAAAGGCAACCCTATGATGGGAGAATTTGATCCGTTTGCTGAAAAACTGGCCGGGATCATAGATCAAATTGTTGATGAACACAAAGAGGAGTTGCTGAACTCTTTTGCGTCAATTGAGGCCCACAGCATTTCCAATACAAAAACGGCCACTATCGGGATTATTGCCGTTCTGATTTTTTCTGTTCTCACAGCTTATGGCATCAGCCAATCTATAGCCGGCTCCCTTCGCAAAGCAGTTGACTTCGCAGGTTATGTGGCAAAAGGTAATTTTGACCAGACCCTTGTTATCAAGCAAAGAGATGAAGTCGGGAGTCTTGCCGATTCACTTAACCAGATGTCCTCAAACCTAAAAAACCTTATAATGGATATGAAAGACAGTACAATAACCGTTAAGACATCTGCCTCAACAATTAAGGGCCTTTCAGATAATATCACCGCAAGTTCGAGGGATACGGTTGAAAAATCTAATACGGTTTCTGCAGCCGCTGAAGAGATGAGCAGCAACATGAATTCCGTTGCCTCCGCTACTGACCAGGCAGCAACCAGCATCCAGACTGTTGTTGCCGCAGCAGAAGAGATGACTGCCACTATAGGCGAAATCTCAACTAATATTTCCAGGGGAAGCGAGACCACAGGCCATGCAGTTGAAAAAGCCAGGCAGGTATCTGTCAAGGTCGATGAGCTTGGATCTGCAGCGTCTCAGATCTCCAAGGTGACCGACACCATCAAAGATATTTCTGAACAGACCAATCTCCTTGCTCTGAACGCAACCATTGAGGCTGCACGGGCTGGGGAAGCAGGAAAAGGGTTCGCTGTAGTTGCAGGAGAAATAAAAGCCCTTGCCCAACAGACAGCAGATGCAACCAGTGAGATCAATGAACGGATTAAAAGTGTTCAGTCCAGCACCGAGGGATCTGTATCATCTATCCAGGAAATCGTCGGCATCATCAATGAAATTAACGAAATTGTAAACACCGTTTCAGCTGCTATTGAAGAGCAGTCTGCCACTACTCAGGAGATATCAAATAATATTGCCCAGGCAGGCCAGGGTATCCGGGACATTAACGAAAATATCAGCCAAGCGTCTGCGGTTACCGGTGAAATTGCCCAGGATATTACCTTCGTAAACCGTGCTGCCCAGGAAGCTGACCAGAACAGTGATAAGATACTGGAAGATGTGGAGGATCTTGTCAAAGTTACTGAAAAACTGAATGACGCTGTAAGCCGGTTTAAAGTTTAACTTAAATCTCATTTTTAGTAAAATTTCGAAGGAAAAGCAGACCCCACCATCTGTTCATACATAAACGCTGTGATGCTTGTTTATAAGGGACTCTCTGTAACCCACAGAGATGTTTCAATATTCGTTGTGGGCCGAACCACGGTCAAAAACCAAGGACGGTCCGTGACCGTTATTGAAAGCGTTGGCTACTACTGCAAGTGTTGTCCACCCTGGCAAAGGCCGGAAAAAAATGCCTATATGTATCCGGCGAAGAATCCATCGGCCAAATTTCCATGCGGGGAAAACGCCTGGCTCGATGGGCAGTTCGTTGTTTGTGGTATCTGAAACCGATCTTGAGGCGATTCTTGCCATGGCGGAAAAAGATCAATATGACGCCATGGTTGTGGATTCCATTCAAACCGTATTTCACCCCCGGGTCACGTCAACCCCTGGCAACATCACCCAGATCAGAGAAGCATCCATGCTGTTCATGCGTCTGTCCAAAACTGTAGGGCTGCCCATTTTTCTTGTGGAACACGTCACCAAGGGCGGTCCATTGCAGGTCCCAGAATCATGGAGCATATGGTGGACACGGTGCTCTATTTTGAAGGGAATTGAAGTTAAAAAACTCTATAAGCAGGTGGCAGCCAAATTGTGTTTCATCGATATGCCTGATGATTTTTTAAAGGATTCATTGTTTTCTTGACAAAAAACATTTTCCGGCCTAACCATAGTTTTCGTTGTTTAGAATTTGGAAATAAATGTTGTTGCAGGTGTTACACGAGCCCTCCTATATGAGTCCTCCAATGTAAGTGAATACACGCGCGTACGAAAAACGATTTATCCAGATAGCGAACAAACCAACCGCATAATTGGGCCACGGCCGGCCTGATGATGCGACATTGGACTGATGCAGTTATTTAACGGCAAGGGTTTCAGGATTTATAGGCCTGGGGGCCGCCATGAAAATATAACCGCCAAATAAAAGGGGTGTTTATGTCCAACATTCTGTTTTTGCTGATCGTGCTGCCGATGATTGCGGCCATGGTCTGTTTTTTAATCCGGGTGGGCCTGGTGAGGACCATCACGGTAACCGCAACCGGGGCCGTTATAGCGGTCACGTCCTTGGTGCTTCTCGGGCAAGGAGATTTTACATACCGGGTGTCCGGGGGATGGGAAACGCTAGTTACGGTTCTTGATTTTGCGCTGCTGGCCCTGGTATTATTTTTCGGGTTCAAGCTCAACAACCGGATCATTAAATCCCTGACGATTTTTCAACTGGTGCTGCTTGCCGTTTTTGAGCTGTTCATATTGGACCATGGCCCGGATGTTCCGGCCCTGCTCGGGGACAGCCTGGCTTTGATAATGGTTGTAATCGTCTCCATCATAGGTTCTTTGATCTGCATTTTCGGGCTGCCCTACATGAAAAAACATGAGGAACACCTGAAACTTGAAAAAAGTAGACAACCGATCTTTTTTCTTCTGCTGCTCCTGTTTCTGGGGGCCATGAACGGTCTGGTTCTGTCCAACAACATATTGTGGCTCTATTTTTTCTTTGAGGTGACCACGTTCTGTTCCTTTGCGCTCATCGGACATGACGGCACCAAGGAGGCAGTGGAAAATGCAACCCGGGCCCTGTGGATAAACTCTTTAGGCGGTGCACTGTTATTAACGGCTATCGTTATCGTTTATGCTGCCGCCGGCACCCTGGACATCTCCGTTCTTTTAACCCGGGGGCCGGCTTCAGGGATGCTGCTTGCCGCCGTGGGGTTGATCAGTCTGGCCGGATTCGTCAAGGCGGCACAACTGCCCTGCCAGAGCTGGCTGTTGGGTGCCATGGTGGCGCCGACACCCGTTTCAGCCCTGTTGCACTCATCCACCATGGTAAAAGCCGGCGTGTACATGGTTTTACGCTTTTGCCCCATGTTTGAAGGGACCTTTGTGAGCCACGGCATCGCCCTGTGCGGGGCGTTTACCTTCCTGGTCTGCGCCGCCCTTGCCATTGGCCAGAGCAACGGAAAAAAAATCCTGGCCTATTCCACGGTGAGCAACCTTGGGCTGATCATTGCCTGTGCAGGCATCAATACCCCCCTTGCCGTTATCGCAGCGGTGATGCTGATCATCTTTCACGCCATCTCAAAATCCTTATTGTTTTTGTGCGTGGGCACCATCGAACAGGCGATCGGTTCCCGGGATATTGAAGATATGCGCGGGCTGTATAGAACCATGCCCCGAACGGCTGTGGTGACCATTATCGGCATTTTATCCATGCTTCTGCCGCCCTTTGGGGTACTGTTGTGTAAGTGGATGGCCCTGGAAGCCGCGGCCGACCATCTTTTCGTCATCGTCATGATGGCCCTGGGCAGTGCGCTGACCTTTGTTTACTGGGCCCGCTGGGCAGGCCTGCTCATGGGTGGGCACAATATTTCGGCAACGCCTGAAAAACAGCCTCTGTTCACCCGGGGACCGCTTGTGAGCCTGTGCATCGCAGCGCTTCTTTTTGCCTTTGCCACGCCCTATCTTTACACCAAAGCCTTTGTTCCCATGTTTGCGTCCAAACATGCGGCTGACTTAGCAGGCATCCTTAAAGGGGCCACCGGCGGGTTTGCCATCTACCCCTTTATCGTTTTGATTGGCCTGGCAACTATTTTTGCCATCTACCGGGCCCTTCGCGCGGATGTGAAGCAGGCGCACCCGTATCTTGGTGGCGCCCATGCCGGCGATATTGAAGACGGTGCGTTTCTTGGCCCCGTGGAGACCATTGTCCCCTACAAGGCAAGCAACTTATACCTGGCGGAACTTTTCGGTGAGCACAGGCTTACCTTTTGGGTCAATATGATTGCCGGCGGACTGATCCTGTTGATGATTGGAGGTGTGTTGTAATGGAATCGCTATTCTTCGCTGTCTCGGCATTGATCCTGGCCCCTTTAGCCGGCGGACTTTTAGCCGGTATTGACCGGCGCATTACGGCACGGATGCAGGCCCGGCAGGGACCGCCCGTGCTGCAGGCCTTTTACGATGTGGGCAAACTGATCGGAAAAGAACGGCTGCTGGTGAACCGGTGGCAGATCGTGTGCTGCTGGGTCTATTTTGTTGCCGCAGCCCTGTCCGTTGCGCTGTTTTTTGCCCGGGCGGATCTTTTGATCATCTTCTTTGTCCAGGCGGCCGGGGCCATGTTTCTGGTCATGGGTGCCCTTTCGGCCAGAAGCCCGTACAGCCAGGTAGGCGCCCAGCGCGAGCTGATACAGATTCTGACCTATGAGCCGCTGCTGATTCTGGTGTTTGTGGGCATGTATCTTGTGGTGGGCAGTTTCAATGTGGGCGATATTATGGCCTATGATACGCCTTTGTTCCAAAAACTGCCGCTGATGTTCATTGTCCTTGGCTACGCCTTGACCATCAAGCTGCGCAAATCCCCTTTTGATTTTTCTACTTCCCACCATGCGCATCAGGAGCTGGTGAAAGGGGTGATGACCGAATACTCGGGACCGGTGCTTGCGGTAATTGAAATGGCGCATTGGTACGAAACCATTCTAATTCTTTCGGTGTGCGCGTTGTTTTGGGCCACGAACTGGATCTGGATGATCGTACTGTTGGTCGCCATCTACCTGGTCGAAATCATCATTGACAACACCATGGCGAGAATGACCTGGCGCTGGATGCTCAAGTATGTCTGGAGCATCGGCCTGGTTCTGACGTTTATCAATTTTATCTGGCTGCACGTGAGGTAGACCATGCTTAAAAACTTTATAAAAAAGGCACAAATAAAGTCTCCATGGATCATGCATTTTGACTGCGGAAGCTGTAACGGCTGTGATATCGAGACCCTGGCCTGCCTGACACCGCTTTACGATGTGGAGCGGTTCGGCATCATCAATGTGGGCAACCCCAAACATGCGGATATTTTGCTGGTGACCGGAACCGTCAACCACCGCAACAAGGCCGTGCTCAAAAATATTTATGAGCAGATGCCCGAGCCCAAAGCCGTTGTCGCCATCGGGGCCTGCGGGCTGTCCGGCGGTATTTTCCATGACTGCTACAACGTGATCGGCGGCGTGGACAAAATCATTCCGGTGGATGTCTATGTCCCCGGGTGCCCGGCAAAACCCGAAGCGATTATCGACGGCGTGGTCAAGGCCCTGGAAAAATTTAAACAAAAACAAGCGGGAAAACCCGAATCTCCTGAATCCGCCGAAGCATAAGGACAATTCCATGATTTCAAATGAGACAACAATCACCTTGGACAACCTGGTTGCCGAGGCCGGGCGAATGAAACAAGCGGGTTACAGGTTTGTGACCCTGTCCACCGTCACACTTGAAGACGGATCCACAGACATCCTGTACCATTTTGACAAAGATATGGTGCTTTCTCATTGTCGTCTAAATGTGACTGCACACACAACGATTCCGAGCATATCCGGTGTTTATTTCAGCGCATTTCTGGCTGAAAACGAAGTCAAAGATCTGGCAGGCCTTGAATTTGACGGCCTGGCTGTGGATTACAACCGGACCCTGTTCCTTGATCCCGGCGTTGAAACCATTCCGCTGGCCAATAACCTTAAAATTAAGGACAAAAAAAAGGAGAAGGAGTAGGCATGTCCAATAGAACCGTTATTCCCTTTGGGCCCCAGCACCCGGTATTGCCCGAGCCGATCCATCTTAAACTTGTGGTGGAAGATGAGATTGTTAAAGAAGCTGTTCCGGCCCTGGGATATGTACACCGCGGCCTGGAAATGCTTGCCGCCAGACGCGACTTTCATCAGATGGTCAACGTATGCGAACGGGTGTGCGGCATCTGTTCTATGATTCACGGCGCCTGTTTTTCCCAATCCATTGAGAATATTATGGGCATTGAGGTGCCGGAACGGGCCCAGTTTCTGCGCGTGATTTGGTCTGAGCTGCACCGCATGCACAGCCATCTGCTCTGGCTTGGCCTGTATGCCGACGCGTTTGGCTTTGAAGCGCTGTTCATGCAGTTCTGGAAGGTGCGCGAACGTATCATGGACATCAATGAGGCAACGGCGGGAAACCGGGTCATTGTTTCGGTGAACGTCGTCGGCGGGGTCCGCAAAGACCTGTCACCGGAACAGCTTGACTGGATTCTTAAGGAGCTGGTTCTTGTGGAAAAAGAGCTCAAGGCGCTGGAGAGTACCCTGCTCGATGATTATACAGTGAAATCCAGAACCGTGGGCATAGGCGTCATGACCTATGATCAGGCCTATGAACTGGGCGCGGCAGGGCCTACGCTTCGCGGCTCCGGAGTGGAACAGGATATGCGCATGACCGGGTACGGTGCTTATAAACACTTGGATTTTCAGCCGGTCACCCACCCGGACGGCGACTGTTACGCCAGGAGCTGGGTCCGTTTTCATGAGGCATACCAGTCAATAGATCTGGTGCGCCAGGCCATTACGGCTTTACCCGCCGGAAGCCTTGCCGCAAAGGTCAAAGGCAACCCGGAAGGCGAGTCGATCATGCGTGTGGAACAGCCCCGGGGAGAATGTCTTTATTATGTAAAGGGCAACGGCACCAAACTGCTGGATCGTGTGCGAATCCGCACCCCGACATTTGCCAATATCCCCTGTCTTCTGACCATGCTGCCGGAATGTGAACTGGCCGACGTACCGGTCATTGTCTTATCCATCGATCCGTGCATCAGCTGCACGGAACGTTAAAAAGGAGACTTATGTTTAATTTTACACCCAGCATACTTAAAAATCTTGCCTCGCGCCCCGCCACCCGGCAATACCCGTTTGCTAAACGCGAACTGCCCGAAGGCGTGCGCGGTGAGCTATATAATGATATTCATGCATGTATTTTCTGCGGCATGTGTTCGCGCAAATGCCCGACTCTTTGCATCTCTGTGGATAAAAAAGCCGGAACATGGACCTGTGATCCGTTTATGTGCGTTTATTGCGGAATCTGTGCAGACAACTGCCCGACCCATTGTCTGCATTTCCATACGGCCCACAGGCCTGCGGCAACGGAACGGCAGATGATCTCCATGCAGGGAGACCCCAAAGCAAAGAAAAAAAATGACACCGATTAAAACGTTTTTATAACAGCCATGGGCTGACCTGACATATCAGCTGCCAGGCATAGCCCACGACAAAGTTTGAAAAATCTGAGTAACTTACCCAGACTTTCTTATAAAAAGTTATCAGGGAAAGTCGAATTGATAATCAATGGTTTGCGCAGCTCCGCTGCGCAAACCAAACGCCCATTAATTATTACCCAGAGGGGTAAATGTGCTGCCGTTCTTGTCGACGTTCAAGAATTTGAAGCAATGCAGGAAAAGATCGAACTCTTGTCTGACATCCGATCTTCTTTAAGCCAGCTTGAAAAAGGTGATGGCATATCACATTCAGATGCTAAGAACACCCTGCTCAATCAGATATCAAAATGAAAATCCCAGACATTGCGGAAGGATTGTATCTCCCGTAATAATTAATCCAGCCTTGAATCATTGGATTACATTCTATAGCCAGATCCTCAAGCGTGCCCCCTGGGCGTAATTGCCCGTTCCAACTACGTACTGTCTGTCTAATTGCCTTTGCAGCCTTGTTACTTATTGCTGCTTTCCGGCTTTTACAGAAGATCACATATTATTCGGCTCGCCTTAAAAAGCAAGAATCAATTCCAAATGATACGTGCTTGATAGGGACAAGATATCATGGTATATTCATTCGATTTTCAATCAGTTGGACAAAATTAGGACGTGGCAAAAAAAAAAGATAAAACCATATTCCGCTGTAAAACCTGCGGCGCACAAGCACCTAAATGGATGGGGCAGTGCCCGGACTGTGGCGATTGGGACAGCCTTGTTGAGGAGACCCTGGTGCTCCGAACCCCGGGGGTTGCAGGTGCGGGCCGGCCGGCCATTGCCGCAAGACCTGTACCCATTGAATCCGTGGAGACCACCAATTCCCTGCGCATGGGCACCGGCATCAATGAATTTGACCGGGTCCTGGGCGGCGGTATTGTAAACGGATCACTGGTACTGATCGGCGGAGATCCAGGGATCGGTAAATCCACACTCATGCTGCAAGTGTTGTCCACCCTGGCAAAGGCCGGGAAGAAATGCCTATATGTATCCGGCGAAGAATCCATCGGCCAGATTTCCATGCGGGGCAAACGCCTGGGATCTATGGGCAGCTCTCTGTTTGTGGTGTCTGAAACCGATCTTGAGGCAATTCTTGCCATGGCTGAAAAAGATCAATATGACGCCATGGTTGTGGATTCCATTCAAACCGTATTTCACCCCCAGGTGACCTCTACGCCGGGCAGCATCACCCAGATCAGAGAAGCATCCATGCAGTTCATGCGCTTGTCAAAAACCGTAGGACTGCCCATTTTTCTGGTGGGACACGTCACCAAGGGCGGTGCCATTGCAGGCCCCAGAATCATGGAGCACATGGTGGACACGGTGCTTTACTTTGAAGGGGATAAAAACCATATTTTTCGAATTCTTCGGGCCGTAAAAAATCGTTTCGGCTCCACCAATGAAATCGGGGTGTTTGAAATGCGGGATCAGGGGTTGACCCAGGTGCCGAACCCGTCGGCGGTGTTCTTGTCCGAACGGGCCCAGGTCGCTCCGGGCTCAGTGGTCACGGCTAGTATGGAGGGATCCCGCCCCATTCTGGTGGAGATCCAGGGCCTGGTCTCCACGTCCGGACTTGCTACGCCACGGCGAACGGTCTTAGGACTGGACAGTAACCGGGTAGCCCTGATTGTGGCGGTGATGGAAAAGCGATTAGGTATGAATCTGGCCGGTCTGGACATTTTTATGAACGTCACGGGCGGGGTCCGTATCACCGAACCCTCGGCAGATCTTGCCATTGCCGCTGCGCTGGCCTCAAGCTTTCTGGACCGGCCCGTGCACAAAGAAACCACGCTGATCGGCGAGATCGGACTTACCGGAGAGATACGGGCGGTAAGCCATGCCCAGGCCAGAATCAAAGAAGCCGCCAAAATGGGATTCACACGCTGTCTTGTGCCCACGGCCACCATGAAGCAATTATCAAAAATCAAAGGCATGGCCATTGAAAGTGTAAGTTTTTTAAGGGATGCCGTGGAGGTTTTATTTGAAGGGTAAAAAAAAGCCGGTAAAAGAGGCAAAACCCGCAAAAAAGGGGGGCAGGAACGGCCAGTGGGCGGATCATCTTACACAAAAAGCCAAATCCATGGGATATCCGGCCCGGTCCGTGTTTAAGCTTGAAGATATTCAGAACAAATTTCAAATTATCAAAAAAGGGGATATTGTTCTTGATCTTGGTTGCTCACCGGGGTCCTGGACCCTTTATGCGGCAAAACTTGTGGGGGACCAGGGCCAGGTGCTCGGCATTGATTTAAAAAAGGTTGAAACAAAACTGCCGCCCAATGCGTTAACCATTCAGGATGATATTCTTAAACCCGAACACCCTGCATTTATTGAGGCCCATGCGGGAGCCTTTAACGCCGTGATCAGCGACATGGCCCCGGCCACCACGGGAAGAAAGGATGTGGATGCCATCCGCTCCGTTGAACTGTGCCGCATGGCCCTTGACACGGCCTTGAAAAATTTAGCTTTTCAGGGTAATTTTGTGTGCAAAATTTTCCAGGGTAACGACTTTAAAACGTTTGAGCAGGAAGTGAAGGCAGCGTTTAAGGAGTGCCGGGTGTTTAAGCCCGAAAGCTGCAGGAAACAAAGCAAAGAGATTTATATCATAGGAAAAGAAAAGATTAAATAAGGAGGCAATATCCATGTCAGGACATAGCAAATGGTCGACCATCAAACATAAGAAAGGTGCGGCCGACAAAAAGCGGGCAAAGGTATTTACCAAGCTGATCAAAGAAATTACGGTAGCCGCCCGCATGGGCGGGGGTGATCCCGGGGCCAATCCCCGGCTGCGCCGTGCCATTGACTCGGCCAAAGCCCAGAATATGCCCAAGGACAATGTGGACCGGGCCATTAAAAAGGGTACCGGCGACATGGACGGGGTCAATTACGAGGAAATCATATATGAAGGGTACGGGCCCGGCGGCGTGGCGGTGATGGTGGAATGCCTCACGGACAACAAAAACCGGACCATTGCCGATGTCAGGTATATCTTTAACAAGGCAGGCGGGAATGTGGGTACGGATGGTTGCGTGGCCTGGATGTTTGATAAAAAGGGTGTGATTACTATTTCCAAGGAAAATGCCGACGAAGACACCCTCATGGAAGTGGCCATTGACGCCGGGGCCGAAGATATCAAAGACGAAGGGGACAGCTTTGATGTACTCACCGCACCCGAGGATTTTGATGCGGTCAAGGATGCCATTGATGGCGCAGAAATTGCCTGCGAGGTGGCTGAAATCTCCATGGTGCCCCAGAACACCACAGCCGTATCAGGCAAAGAAGCCGAGCAGATGATCAGATTTATGGAGGCCCTGGACGACAATGATGATATCCAAAATTTTTATACCAACGCTGATATTCCGGACGAAGCGTTTGACGCCATGTAATCTGTTATAAAAGATTCAATAAAAAGCCGCCGTGTGTAGCATGGCGGCTTTTTATATTTTAAGCGCTTTTAAAACTGAATTTTCAAAAAATTCAACTTGTTATATTTATTATAATGTGTTAAATTTAGTCCAAATAAATAAAAGAAAAATAATGGCAGGTAGTGATGAATCCTGTTGATTCAAAAGCCGGAAATGGCTTCATAAGCGTATCTTATCCCCTGGATCTTGTGAACCAGGCCCGTGAGGTAATGCTTGGTGCAAACCGGGAACTCTTCTCTGCCAACACCGCTGACATCTCAGACCCCCCGGCGGAATTCTCTCAATTGTCCTTCCAACTCACCTCCCGGCTGGATAACTTTTCAACGCTGTTATCTTCCACCGATTTTTTCTCCGAATCTTTTTCATATCAAGAGGAGACGATAACCCAAGAGACGGAAGAGTCCGCTTCTTCTAAAACCTTGGAGGACTCGTTTTCAGACGGAACTGACACGGACCAGGCGTTTTCATCTCTGGAGCTTGATGCCCGGGAACAGTCGGTAAAAACGGTTATTGATGAGTATAACGAACTGGTTGAATGGCTGGATAGCAATCCATATGCCATCAGCCCGTCATTGAAAGCAGACCTGTTTAAGAATATGAATTCAGAAGTGCTGAAAGAGATAATCCCAGGCACACCTGCAGCCCGGGAAGATATTGCCACCCGCGTGGATGATACAGCATCACAGACAGAGCAGACGGAACGTTTTTCCCCCCAGGTTTCCGGGACATCGGATTCCACCGTGGAATCGGAGCTTTCAGAAATCGGTCTGACGTTAAATACCGACGGCACCCTGGATGTCGGAGAAGAATTTGAGTACCGGTTCAAAACCGATGTCAGCCGTGCCTATAATGTTTTGTCCGGGGAAGATGGCTTTTTCACCAAAATCAGTTCCTCCCTCGATAGCCTAAACAACAGGGACAGCCGTTTCAATGTCTTTACCCGCAATGACAACACCCAGGTCTATACCAGGGATGCAGATGTTCAAGTCCGCAACCTTTACCGGGAAAATATAGCATCGTTGCTCATCAATACCTTCGCATAAACGCCTTTTAAGCTCAAAGGCCGGCCAGGTCATATTCAATATCTTCAAAAATATCTTCGATTTTATACAAGGCGTTATCGGCCTCGGAAAGCTTCCGGTCAGCGATATGCCCCTCAATTTCAGAATACAGGGCTTTTAGCTTATCCTTTTGTTTGAGCAAAATTTCCTTTACTTTCGGATTGCCGTCAAGGTCGTAAAGTAATTTGTCCAGTTTTGCCACAAGGTCGTAAAGGGCGGGATCTTCATATTCTTTGACGGCCTTGGCATGGATGAGGTGTCCGGCCAGTTTGGGGTATGCCGCCTTAAATCCTTTTGTGTAAAACGGACGCACATCGACCGTCAATTGCATGTACTTGCTCACGATTTATCTCCTCCTTTTCCCGGGACAGACACAGATTAAGATAGCCAAACCTTCCTCCATTCCAAATCCGACCGACCTGCCGTGCAGATATTCTTATATTTTAAATTCAAACAAGACTATTGGGTCATTACCCGTTATTATATATCAACGTATTAAGAAAGGGAGGATTATTTATGTTTACCCTCAATGATTTGTTCGATATTGCCATAAAAATGGAAGAAAACGGCCGAGCTGTTTATCTGGACGCGTTAGGACAAGCCGGCAGCAAGGAGATTAAAAGTCTTGTTCAATGGATGGCCGATGAAGAAAACCGCCACAAATCCTGGTTTGAAAAACAGAAAGTCGAGCTGTCTACAGATAGCATGGATCTTAGTATCATGCTTCCCGGTGTCATTAAAGAGATGATGGGGAACAACAGCCTGTCTTTAGATGAACTGGATTTTTCAGAGATCACCACGCCTGTGCAGATGCTTAAAACATTTATCATGTTTGAAAAAGACACCATTCTGTTTTACGAATTTCTGGAGGCCTTTGTGGAATCCGAATCGGTTAAAGCAGGACTGCACAGAATCATAGCTGAAGAAGCCGCCCATGTGGACAAAATATCAGCCATGATCCAGTCTTTTGAGCCTGGAGGAGATTAAAATCAAGCCCCTCCAAAGCTTAACAGCAACCGCCTGTCTTCTTTTTGGATCAAGCCTCCTGGTGAACCGTAATCTGGGGAAAGGGGATATCCCAGCCGTATTGGGAGGCCGCATCAACACACCATCTTTGTATGCTTCGGTTCAAACGGTTGTATATGGGTGCCTGGCTGCCTTTGAAATCGGCAATAACAACAAGATCCAGGGAAGAAGCCCCGGCTTCGGCAAACTCCACCCTCAGATTCAACAAGTCTTCAGCATACCCTTCTTTTTCAATATTGTTTTGGATAAAGGCTGATAAAAGATCAGGAATAGCTGTGGTGGCATCTTTCTGGTGACCATAACCAATACCAAAGGGCACCTTAAGTCTGAAATTCACAGAGAGGTTCAAAGGTGTCATGCCCAGAAAATCAGCCGTTTGATAGGTCTTTTTTGCGCCGCCTCTTAATACCAATTCCACGGTTTCATGGCTTAAATGGGTCACACCGCCCCGGGTACCATCGGAAAGGATCACCCAGTCATTTTTCCGGCAGGGGAACCAGGCTTCATGGGCATCAAAAGTCCTTGATGTTTTGCCCACAAGTTCCGTGATAGGAATCCTCAGTGTAATGCCCAAATCAGGATTTTCCAGCAGGCTATGAAAATTGATATGTTTAACCCGCCAGGGGACGCCCTTGTACATCATGCGTTCTCCTTCCCTGACCGCGCCGACATTGAGCATCAGCTTGCTCGTGTCCAGATACATGGGCAGGGTGGCCTTGGCCGCCCATATCACTCCCATAATAAAAATAATGGTCAGGGAAAGCAGGACCCAGTCCTCCACAAAATAAAAGACCGCGATGACCGCCAGCAACGTCAATATAAGCGTCATGGCGCGGTATATCAATTCAAGTACCCGTATATGAAAGGGGCGGTACTCCAATTTGTATCCGGGCACAAGGCGAATCAGGGTCCGGTAGAGGAATCTAATTAATAACACCACCCCGATACAGGCCATAATGGCCAAAACCAGATACAATCCCCGGGTTCTGAAAAATCTTTTAACAGAGTCCTGGGTGCTGTCAATGACCGATGCTTCCTGCCGCTGAATTTCGTCAAGTTTAAGCCGGACCAAATCCACCTTATTTTTTATCTGGCTTTCCAGGCCCTTATACTCGGGCAAAAGATCTTTAAGGGCGGATGCCAATGCCTTGTCTTTGGTCTGACGGATCAAAGATTCAATACGGGTTCTGGCCTTGGTTGCCTCGGGAAGCAATTCCTGGTAATTGGCCAGTTCATCATTGAGTTTTGACTTATGCCTGGCTTTCACCGTGAGCCGCTTAAGTTCCATAATCCCGGGTTCGGCCAGCGAAAGCAATTCCTCTTTCCAGTCAAACCGCTCTTTTTTCTTGGTCACAAACAGGCCAATTTCAACACCTGTGGCGGTCATTTCAAAATCTGTCGCAGCATCGGCCATCTGCTTATCCAACTCGGCAAGCTCTGCGGTGAGATATTGTTTTTCGATTTCGGAACCGGCCTTTTTCATGGCCTGTTTTTTTTCATCCATGCGCTGCTTCAGCGTTGCTTTGCTTTTGACAATGGATTTAAGAATTTCAAGGGTATTCTGCTGCGCTTCAGCTTCCGATGCAGACTGGTCATTCGTCTGATCCTGAGTCTGGGCTGCAGGCCCAGGTGCCGAAGAGGCCGCCGGGGTCTCTTGGCTGGTTGCGATACAGGGCAACAGAATCAATGCCGTGATAATAAGTGTCAGGTATTTTTTCATTTGCTTATTCTCCGGTCAAAAAGAATCTATTAAATCATTAATCATGACGAAACTCAAAATTAACTCAGTGGTATACCGAAACCTGTTTTTTTTCAAGTAGCAGTGCGACACTGAAGACGTCAAGAAGGCCTAAAAAAAGAAAAGGGGCGAAATGCATAAAATGCCTTCGCCCCTGAACCATTACGATTTTAATTATTATTGAACTT
The DNA here is from genome assembly GCF_000373985.1 of Desulfobacter curvatus DSM 3379. GTDB lineage: Bacteria > Desulfobacterota > Desulfobacteria > Desulfobacterales > Desulfobacteraceae > Desulfobacter > Desulfobacter curvatus. The sequence continues at coordinate 22,158 of NZ_KB892900.1, read as the reverse complement.
TATTCTTTTTTTCCGGCATCCGCCATCATTTTAAGCATGGCATATTTCTCCTCGACCTCTTGTCCAAGGGCTGCTCTCAACCGTTTGGACTCATCGGGAAAGCTTTTTTCCAGGGCCGCAAACCGCACTTCACCGCTTAAGAACTCCTGCAGGCTGCCGTCGGGTTGTTTGGAGTCAAGGGTAAAGGGATTTTTACCTTCACCGGCAAGCTGGGGATTATACCGGAAAATGGGCCAGTAACCGGATTCGACAGCCAGTTTTTCCTCTTCCTGGGTTTTTCCCATGCCTTTTTTGATGCCCTGATTAATGCATGGTGCATAGGCGATGATCAAGGAGGGTCCGGGATAGCTTTCCGCTTCCAGGAGTGCCTTAAGCGTCTGGTTCTTGCTGGCACCCATGGAGATGGTTGCCACATAGATATACCCATAACTCATCATCATCCGGGCCATATCTTTTTTCCCGATTTTCTTTCCGGATGCGGCATATTTGGCAATGGCACCGGTGGGCGTGGCCTTGGAGGACTGTCCGCCCGTGTTGGAGTAGACTTCGGTATCCAGCACCAGGATATTTATATCATCCCCGGATGCCAGTACATGATCCAATCCACCGAAACCGATATCATAAGCCCAACCGTCGCCGCCGAAAACCCAATGGGATTTTTTCACGAACAGATCATTTTCGCCATAGATCTCTTTAAGAATACCCGAGGAGGCATCTTTAAGCAGCTGTTTAAGTTCACCACCGTATTTTTGGGACGCTTCAAGGTTGTCCATTCCGGCGATCCAGCCTTCCATGGCCCCTTTAATCTCATCGGAAACACCCTCTTCAATGGCCTTTTCCATCTTTGCGGCCAGGGTTTTACGTCTGGATTTTGTGGCCAGCAACATACCATAACCATATTCGGCAGCATCCTCAAACAGGGAAGATGCCCAGGCAGGACCCTGGCCGTCTGCATTGGTGCAATAGGGCATGGACGGTGCAGATCCGCCCCATATGGAAGAGCAGCCCGTGGCATTGGCAACGGTCATTCTCTCGCCGAAAAGCTGGGTGATCAGTTTTACATATGGTGTTTCTCCACAGCCTGAGCATGCACCGGAGAATTCAAGCAGCGGTTTCCAGAACTGGCTGCCCTTGAGGGTATCCCGCTTCATCACATCTGTCTTGAATGGAACAGTCAAAGAAAATTTATGATTTTCTTTTTCCACGTCCACCTGGGATGCAAGAGATTTCATTTCAAGGGCCGGTGTTTTGGCCGGGCAAATATCTGCGCAGTTACCGCAACCCTGGCAGTCAAGGGTATTAACCTGAATTCTGAATTTAAACTGATCCAAGCCCTTGCCTTTGGCGTCAACAGTGACAAAGGATTCCGGGGCGCCTTTGAGTTCATCATCTGTTGCCAAAATGGGGATAATGGCGGCATGGGGGCAGACAAAGGAACACTGGTTGCACTGGATGCAGTTGTCGGCAATCCATTCAGGTACATTGATAGCCACCCCGCGTTTTTCATACTGGGATGTACCTGCTTCAAATACACCATCCACGGAAAAGGCGGATACCGGGAGGTCGTCGCCTTCCTGGACATTGATCTTGCGCATGACATTGTCCACAAAGGGTGTGGCAGGCTCTTCGATTCTGGGCTGGTCTTGTGCGTCTTTCCAGGATTCGGGCACATCCACTTTCACCAGGTTATCCAGTGTCTTGTCAACAGCCTCAATATTCATGTTGACGATGGCATCGCCCTTTTTGCCGAATTTCTTTTTAATATCGGTTTTAAGCAATTCAATGGCAGTATCAACGGGAAGGATATTTGCCAGATTAAAAAAGCAGGTCTGCATAATCATGTTGATGCGGTTGCCAAGACCGATTTCACCGGCAATTTTCACGGCGTCGATGTTGTAGAAGTTCAGCTTTTTCTCATAGATGGTACGACGAACATGGCCCGGAATATGTTTTTCCAGATCCGCAATGGTGCCCCATTCGGAGTTGAGCAGAAAGGTGCCGCCTGGCTTAATTCCCATAAGTACATCGTAGATCTCCACATAGTTGGACTTGTGGCAGGCCACGAAATCCGGAGAGTCAATCATGTAGGTGCTTTTGATCTTCACATCCCCGAACCGCAGATGGGAAACCGTAAGCCCGCCGGATTTTTTGGAGTCATAGGCAAAATACCCCTGGGCATATTTATCCGTGTTGTCACCGATGATTGTGATGGCTGACTGGTTGGCGCCCACGGTTCCGTCGGACCCAAGGCCCCAGAACTTGGCGGAAACGGTGCCTTCCGGCGCGGCATCAAAGCCTTTTTCAACATCCAGAGAGGTGTGGGTGACGTCGTCAATGATGCCCACGGTGAAATGATTCTTCGGGGACAAGGCCTTCATGTTGTCATATATGGCTTTGACCATGGAGGGGTTGAATTCCTTTGAGGATAAACCATAACGGCCGCCGATGATCCGGGGACCTTCCCCATGTTCCATAAAGGCGGTGCAGACATCCTGGTACAAGGGTTCGCCAAGGGCGCCGGGCTCCTTGGTCCTGTCAATCACGGTCAGGGTTTCCACGGAAGCCGGGACGGTGCGCAAAAATTCTTCGATGTCAAAAGGTCTGTACAAACGCACTTTTATCAACCCTAAGCGTTCGCCCATGGCATTAAGCTTATCTATGGTCTCTTCAATGGCTTCACAACTGGAACCCATGGCCACAACAACGCGGTCCGCTTCAGGATCACCCACATAATCAAAGGGCTGATAACGGCGACCGGTAAGCTCACCGACCTTTTTCATATAGTGTTTAACAATGGCAGGTACTTTAAGGTAGAAAGAGTTCGTTGCTTCCCGGCCCTGGAAATAGATATCCGGATTCTGGGCGGAGCCACGGGTGTCGGGGTGTTCAGGGTTCATGGCCCTGGCCTTGAATGCCCAGTAAGCGTCATAGTTAAACAGGGAGGCCATGTCCTCGTATTCAATCATTTCAATTTTCTGAATTTCATGGGAGGTCCTGAACCCATCGAAGAAATGAAGGAAAGGAACCCGGGCGTCCATGGTTGCAAGATGCGCCACAAGGGCTAAATCCTGGGCTTCCTGGACAGAGTTGGAGGCCAACATGGCAAAACCGGTCTGCCTGGCAGCCATAACATCCTGATGGTCTCCGAAGATGGACAGGGCATGGGCGGAAATGGCGCGGGCGGTTACATGAAAAACACAAGGAAGCAGTTCGCCTGCGATCTTATACATATTGGGTATCTTGAGCAACAGTCCCTGGGATGCTGTAAAGGTGGAGGTCAAAGCACCTGCGGAAAGGGAGCCGTGGACAGCACCGGCAGCACCGGCCTCGGACTGCATCTGCTTGATGTCCAGAATCTGTCCGAAAATATTTTTTCTTCCCTGTGATGCCCAGGAGTCGGCAATTTCCCCCAGAGGGCTGGAAGGTGTGATCGGGTAAATTGCCGCCACCTCGCTCATGGCGTATGCCACATGGGTTGCCGCAGTATTCCCGTCAATGGTCTGCATTCTTTTTTTCATAATCTTTCACCTCGTTGAATGGTAAAGCAAAATAAGATTTAGTCCCAATATATAGAATCCATTGAACAATATAACAAAAAAAATAATAAAAAAATAAAAAAAAATCGGCTTGTAGAAAATGCTGCAAACCGATTTTTAAATCGCTTCCAGTTAATAAATAAGCAATCAATTGCTTATTGAGCATGTTCTATATCTCACAACTAAAAAAACCGGTCAAGACCTATTTTGCACACACAGACACAGGGTTAATCCCGTAGACGCCTTATACTTCCAGAGCTCAATCCATAGCAGGATCATTATACTAATGGAAAAATTAGATTGACAACGAATGTGTTCGCCTTTATCGTGGTAGAATAATTACGAAATTCATATTTTTATTCGTCAAGCTTTTATACGGGGATTATCCTGCCGGAATCAATCGCTGAGCGAAGCACTCTTTTCAAGCAGCAAAGCCGGACAAATCAGCCGATTTCAATTCGGTCGGATATTCTCTACTTATACAAACGTTACGATAACTTGTTGAATTCACTTCATTGTTTGTTGTGGGTTGAACTTAGGTGCTAATAAACCAGGTCGGCCTATAGCCGTTATTTAGGATTAATGCCATGAAAATCAGAACAAAGATGTTCCTTGTTTTTGGATGTTCCGTTTTTTTTATTGTTTCCATCCTTTCCATCGGGCTCTATTTTTTCATTAAAAGCAAAGTAAAAGCAGAGCTTGACAGCCAAATCACCAATACCATATCCGCCGTTAAGGAAAGTATGGGAGGCCTTGAGGATATCGCCATTAAAAATTATCTTAGGGCTATTACGGAAAAAGATAAGGATGTGGTTTCCTATCTTTATGGAAAGTTTGAAAAAGGCGAAATTTCTAAAGAAGAACTTAAACAAAAGACCTCTGAAATAATTTTAAGCAAAAAAATTGGAGCCACCGGATATGTTGCCGGTGTTTCCAGTAAAGGTATCCTAACAATTCACCCCAAAGCCGAAGGCGCGGATATCACGAAAGCCTCATTCTGGCCTAAGGTGGAAGCCTTGCTTAAAAACGAAACCAAGTCGGGATATCTTGAATACAACTGGAAAAATCCAAATGAAGACAAACCAAGGAAAAAAGCTGGCTACATAACTTATTTTGAGCCCATGGACCTTATCCTCTGGGCATCTTCCTACAAGTCAGAATTTACCCAGCTTATTAAATCCGAAGATATGCATGATGCCATTCTTGCCATGAAGGTCGGCAAGGATGGATACCCGTATGTATTTAATTATAAAGGAGATATGGTCATCCATCCTTATCTTGAGGGCAAAAATGTCTACAAGGTCAAAAGTGAAGACGGCCAGCATATTGTCCAGGCCATGATTCAGGGGAAAAAAGGCAAACTAGAGTATGACTGGAAGGATGCCGACGGCAAGGTGCGTACAAAAATACTTTTATACGACAATATTCCCGATAAAAAACTGATTGTTGCCCTAGGTGTTTATAAAGCGGAACGGTACAGTTTATTGTATCAAATCAGAAACGTCCTCATCGTAGCCTTTTGTGTCAGCATGGCCATCATCATCTTTTTAGTACTGTTTTTCAGCAACAGGCTGACAAAACCCATTATCAAGGGTGTTGAATTTTCAGAAAAAATGTCCCAAGGAGATTTTACAGGGAAACTGGAAATCAATCAAAGGGATGAAACCGGTCAGTTGGCCACAGCATTAAATCGTATGACCGAAAATATAGGAACAATTTTTAAACAACTTCAAAACAGTATTGAGGACCTGTTATCGTCCTCGGAAGAGTTAGGCGGTATTTCCCAAAAAATGTCCCAGAATTCTACCCAAATGACCGGCAGTTCCGATTCTCTGTCCCTGGCGGCGGATGAAATGAACACCAATCTTGCCACGGTCTCCGAGGCCAGCGACAGCGTTATGGAAAATATCAATTCAGTGGCTTCGGCCACAGAGCAAATGTCAGGAACAATACATAAGATTGCAGAACGCTCTGAAACCGCAAGATCAATATCGGATAAGGCCGTTACCTACGCCGGTGAGGCGTCAGATCTTGTGGACACCCTCGGCAAAACCGCTTTTGAAATTAACAATGTAACCGAAACCATAGAAGACATATCCAAACAGACCAACCTCCTGGCCTTGAATGCAACAATCGAAGCAGCCAGGGCAGGAGAGGCAGGCAAGGGATTCTCTGTTGTGGCAAACGAAATTAAAGCCTTGGCCGGTCAAACGTCAGAAGCCACCGAAGAAATCCAAAATCAAATTGGCAAAGTTCAGCATGCCACCTCAGAAACCGTTGCAAAAATAAAGGATATCTCCGGCATCATTCAAAATGTGAATGAAATCGTATCCGACATTGCTGCGGCAGTGGATGAGCAGTCTGCAACCACCGGAGAAATTGTGGAAAATATGAACCGTACGTCATCGAAGATGCAGGAAGTCAATGATAACGTATCAAAAAACGCTGAATTTTCAGAACACATCGCAGAACAGATTTCCGGGGTCCACAATGTGGCGTCTGAGATGGAGGAGATCAGTTCAGCCATTGGCCAAAATTCCGGATCTTTCAGACAACTCGCCCAGGAAGTAAAGTCAATGTTGTCTAAGTTCCGCTTGTAACACCCTCCCTGAAAAAGAATCCGATTTCCAGCCACGTTGCCGGGAATCGGATTCTTTATGTTCGCCAAAACGATCCAACGCATAGAGGCGAGATCGCAAAGAGGGATCTTTATATCCCCAATTTCTTTTCCAGTTCTGCCACGGCCAAAGTGGTTTTAATCACCGTGTCCGGATTAAGGGACATGGTCTCAATGCCGCATTCCACCACAAATTCCGCGAACTCCAGGTAATCGCTGGGAGCCTGGCCGCAGATTCCGATGTACTTGCCCTTTTTTACTGCGGTCTCGATCACCTGGCGGACCATCTTCTTCACCGCCGGATTACGCTCGTCATACACATGGGAAACAAGGGACGAATCCCGGTCCACGCCGAGGAGCAATTGTGTCAGGTCATTGGTGCCGATGGAGAAGCCGTCGAAGATCTCCAGATATTCTTCGGCCAGGATGACGTTGGACGGTATTTCGCACATGCAGATCACCTTGAACCCGTCTTCACCCTGCTTCAGGCCGAATTCGGCCATGGTCTCAATCACCTGCCTGGCTTCATCCAGCGTGCGGCAGAAGGGAATCATGACCTGGACGTTATGAAGCCCCATCTCGTTCCTGATTTTTAGCATAGCCTTGCATTCCAGGCCGAACGCCTCCTTGTATTCCTTGGCGTAGTAGCGCGAGGCCCCGCGCCAACCGATCATGGGATTCGCCTCGACCGGCTCGAACTGGGTGCCGCCGATGAGGTTGGCGTACTCGTTGCTCTTGAAATCCGAAAGGCGTACAATGACCGGATTGGGATAAAAAGCCGCGGCCAGCATGCCCACACCTTCGGCCAATTTGTCCACAAAATAGTCACCCTTGTCGTTGTAACCGATGGTCATGTCCGCTATGGCCCGTTTCAAAATCTCGTCACCCAGGTCCTCGTACCTCAAAAGGGCCAAAGGATGGATCTTAATATAGGAATTGATAATGAATTCCTCACGGGCCAGACCCACCCCGTGGTTGGGGATAAAACTCTTTTCAAATGCCTGCTCCGGGCTGGCCAGGTTCAACATGATCTTGGTTTTGGTCTTGGGCAAATTTTCCAGGTCCGTCTCCTTGACCTCGTAGGGCAACAGCCCCTCATACACATAACCGATGCTGCCCTGGGAGCAGTCCACGGTCACTTCCTGGCCGGTTTGCATCCGGGTGGTGGCATTGCCGGCGCCCACGATACACGGAATACCCAGTTCACGGCTGACAATGGCCGCATGGCAGGTGCGCCCGCCCCGGTTGGTGACGATGGCCCCGGCGATCTTCATCACCGGTTCCCAGTCCGGGTCGGTCATGTCCGTGACCAGCACCTGTCCCTTCTGGAATTTGGAAATCATCTGGGCGGATTTGATCACGTTAACCCCGCCCTGGCCGATGAGTTCCCCCACAGACTGGCCGGTACATACCACCTTGCCCTCTTCCTTGAGATGAAATTCTTTGAGAACGGCTTGGTCCTTCAACGTGTGCACCGTCTCGGGCCTGGCCTGGACGATGAACAGCTTGCCGGTCTCGCCGTCCTTTGCCCACTCGATGTCCATGGGTTTGAGGTATCCGGCTTTTTCCGAATAGTGATCCTCAATGGTGCAGGCCATCCGGGCAAGTTCCACCACCTCCTCGTCCTTGAGCACCAGGCGGCGGCGGTCCTCGTCCGGCACGGCCACGTTCTTGGTGGGCTGCTTGGCATCCGTGGTGTAGATCATCTTAATGGCCTTGCCACCGGTCTTTTTCATGATGATGGGTTTGAATCCCTGCTTAAGCGTGGGCTTAAACACGTACCATTCATCGGGATTGACCGCACCCTGGACCACATTTTCCCCCAGCCCGTAGGCACCGGTGATGAACACCGCGTCCCGGAAGCCCGATTCCGTATCTATGCTGAACATGACCCCGCTTGAGGCCAAATCACTTCTAACCATCTTTTGTACGGCAATGGACAGGGCAATGGAAAAATGGTCGAATCCCTTGTCTTCGCGGTATGATATGGCCCGGTTGGTGAACAGGGAGGCAAAACAGCGGTGACAGGCTTCCACCAGGTCTTCCACGCCCCGGATGTTCAGATAGGTGTCCTGCTGACCTGCGAAACTTGCGTCCGGCAGATCTTCGGCCGTTGCCGAGGAACGTACGGCCACATCCACATTCTTGCCGTATTCCCCCTCCAATTTGACATAGGCCTTGGCGATTTCCTTATACAACTCATCCGGGAATTCCAGGCTGCGGATCAGATTCCTGACCCTGGCCCCGCGTTCCTGAAGGTTGTCCATGTCATGGGTGTCCAGGTCGGACAATATCTCCCGAATCTTATCCATGGCTTTGGATTTTTCCAAAAGATAGGTATAGGCATGGGCGGTGACTGCGAATCCATTGGGGATACTCACCCCCTTGGGGCTCAAATTGCGGTACATCTCGCCCAGGCTGGCATTCTTGCCGCCCACCAAGGGCACGTCGTCAATGCTCAAATCCTTGAACCAGGCCACGAACGGCTTTTGATCCTTGTGCGTATCTTTGCCCATTTTTCCTCCGATTTTTTTCAGATTATGATTTGATCAATGTCCTCAGCACATCTTCCTTGCCCACAATGCCCAGCACTTTACCGTCCTGAACCACGGGAATGGTGTGAAAATGTTTTTCAACCATCATGGCTGCGATGTCACTGACCGGTGTGTCCGGTGCTACGGTGACAGGATCCGGCACCATGGCCTGGGCCACGGTACCGGCAGCTATTTTTTTCATTTCATTTTCTAATTTCTTGGATGAAGACAAGGGAATAATGCCGTCCAGAAAGGTGAGTATGGGCGGCAAAGAGATGGTTTTCTGTTGAAAAATAAGATCACTCTGGCACAGAATACCTTTGAGCGTGCCCTCCCCGTCCACTACGGGCACGCCATTAATGTGGTTGTTTAACAGAAGTTCTACGGCCTGGGAGATATCGGTCTCCGGGGTTATTGAGATGACTTCTTTTTCCATGATGTCTTTAGCTGTTTTCATTTTTTATCTCCCTGGATAATAGTTTACTTGTTCATCGTCTCCAGAACCGCCCTGACAACATCCTCCGGACCGGGTATAAAGACCTTTTCAAGGCTTGATGCTACAGGCACCGGGATCTGTGGTGCACCAACGCGTTTGACCGGCCCTTTCAAATCGTAGAACGCCTCCTCGGCCACCATGGCGGCCAATTCCGCGCCAAAACCGCAAAAACGGTTGGCCTCGTGCACCACCACCAGTCGCCCCGTCTTACGGACCGATTCCAGGATACAGGTTTTGTCCAAAGGCACCAGAGACCGCAGGTCAATTACCTCACATGAGATGCCTTGCTCGGTTAAGGGCTCAATCGCATTCATGGCGGTATAAAGGGCCTTACCATAGGCAATCACAGTGCAGTCGGTACCTGGTACTGCCACCCGGGCCTTGCCCAGGGGGGTGCGGACGTCTGTGTCTGGAAACGCTCCTTTCATCCGGTAGAGCATCATATCTTCCACCACGATAACCGGGTCCGGATCAAAAATCGCACTGAGAAGAAGTCCTTTGGCATCCTCTGCAGTTGCCGGCCAGACGATTTTCAGGCCCGGGGTGTGGGCGATCCACGCTTCCAGGTTGTGAGAGTGCTGACTGCCGGCACCAAACCCGACACCGGCCTTGACCCGCACGGTCAAAGGAAAGCTGGATTTTCCGCCGCTCATGTAGCGTAATTTCCCGGCGTGGTTGACCAGCATGTCACTGGCCAGGGTCATGAACGGGAAAAACATAATCTCCACAACCGGCCGCAGCCCCATGCAGGAAGCGCCCACAGCAAGCCCTGCAATGGCGGCCTCACTGACCGGTGTGTCTTTCACCCGGCGTCGTCCGAATCTATCCAGAAGACCGTAGGTCGGCATGTTGGGGTCAAGGTGGATGGAGACGCCCACCCCCTCGCCGGCAATAAATACGTTGTCATCCATGTCCATGGCAGTGGAGAGTGCGTCATTAATTGCATTTCCAAATGTTTTCTGACTCATGGCAAAACTCCTTTCAGTTATTGAATGCCTGGACGAATACATCTGTCAGGGCTGTGTCGGATTCAGGATAGGGGCCTGCATCTGCAAAGGCCACAGCCGCTGCCACCCGCGCTTCGGTGTCTTGTTCGATCTTTTGAATTTGGGCTTTATCCAGAATACCGGCATTGAGAAGCGCCTGGCGATACCGTATTATTGGGCACTTGAGGGCCCAGACTTCCAGCTCCTGCCGATTCACATAATGCTGGTGGTCATGTTCGCCATGTCCGCGCATGCGGTAGGTCAGGGTTTCCATAAAAGCCGGGCCCTTTCCTGAGCGGCAGTGTTCGAGCAATGCAAGGCTCAGATTGTATACCGCTTCCACGTCATTGCCGTCCACACTCCGGCCGGGCATATCATATCCTTGGGCCCGCTTGTGGATTTGACATACGGCGGAATGCTCCTCAGGCCGCTGAGCACCGGCCCACCCGTTGTTTTCACAGACAAACAGAATCGGCAGTTTCCAGATGCCGGACAAATTCATTGCCTCGTGTACGCTCCCTTCAGCCGCTGCGCCGTCACCGAAGAACACCACGGTCACGCCGTTCAGCCCTTGATATTGCTGGGCAAAAGCAGCTCCGACGGCTAAAGGGGGTCCTGCGCCAACCACAGTGGAGGTCATCAGGGCATTGATCTCAGGCACGGATAGATGCAGGGTGCCGGCCTTGCCGTGGTTGACACCGTCTGCTTTGGCCATGATTTCGGCCATCAACGAATTTAAATCGGCGCCTCTGGCCAACAGGTGGCCGTGGCTGCGGTGATTGCTGACAATGATATCCTCCGAATCGAGGGCTGATACGACGCCCGTGGCCACCGCTTCCTGGCCGTTGGCCAAAATCTGCATGCCCGGCAGTTGGTATTGTTCCCGGCACAAGGCCACAATTTTTTCCTCGAACTTTCGGATCAAAATCATGTGGGTGAAAAGACGGACTTGAAAGTCTGCAGATATTTGTTTTTCTTTCATGGACACCCCTTCTTTCTCCGAAGAGAACATCTGAATTGGGTTAAATATTTTTGAGACAGGCTGAACCCAAAATATAATTAAGACATTTGAAGAATATCCTGACTGCCGTCCGGATAGCAAGAAAGAATTTGATACTAAATTCTGATTTATGCAGGGCGTAAGGCACCTAATCAGGCTTGATGACAAAATCCAAAAAATGGTTTACTAAGACCGGGGACTTGTGTTACACGAATCTGTAGCCAATGTACTCAGTAATGAGGCATAAATTTTTTTCAGCAATCCTACATTGAATATCACTCAAATGTTGGGCGATATTCAAATTCTAATCAGAAAAGACGTTAGTCCCGGTGCTTAACAGCACTGCAGCAAAGGCTATTCACTTTACAGCAGCTCTTTGTTGGTTCCAATTCGTTGGTTCCAATTAGACTTAAAGAGGCAAATGGTGGTTTCGCCATCCTTTGCCGCAACCTGGCCGCAAAAGAAAGAAAGGAGAAGGGCACAAGCGCTTTTTTTGTCAAAAGTTGTATCGTTAGCAACAATTTTCTTAAAATTTTAACGAAAAAGGAACGGTTATGAAAAAAGCTTTGACGATTTGTTTGGCAATGGTGATCGGAATCTGCCTGTCTACTGTAGCTATGGCGGCGGACGAAGGCGCAATCAAGGGAAACGTGGACGGAATCGCAGCCGGTATTGACGGCGGTAAAGCACCTACCGATTACAAGCCGGGCGATTACGACCCTTATGTGTTCATCATGGAAAAAGGCGGAACAATGGTGGTCCATCCCAGCAAGCAGGGGCAAAGCCTAAACACCGACGAATTCAAGCCAGTATACGACGCGCTTGTCCAGTCCACGCCCGATGGGGTATGGGTGGAATATAAGTGGGCCGGAGCAGAGAAAAAAACTTATGTCCGGACTACCGAAGGCGGATTAATCGTGGGAAGCGGCTACACGAAATAAAACACAGTTAAAAGCGGCCAGGTTTTACTGACAAAAAAAGCCAGGCGCGGGTCGAATACGACCCGCGCTTTTTTTGCGGTCGCCCTTCCAAGTAAAAACAAAAAAGAGGTCAGGTAGATCGTGGGTCCAAGGACATGGATAGAAAGCAAAAATCAAGACCAAGCACCAGACGGGAGAAAGGTTTAAGCATATCATCGGGCAGGTCAAGGGGCATAAGGTAGGCAGGATCGTTTTCTAAAAATTTACGGGCCAGATCAATACGCCTGCGCAATTCACCGAAATCATTTTTTGACAAAAAACCGGTCAAGGCCTCAATCTTCTCTTCTGTTTCCTGATCCGGAGATTTCAGACATTGCCGGATCAGGTGTTCCAGCTTCAGGCGGGCCGCCGTCTGGATGCAATGGCGGCTCAGATCAAGGCGGATTTCCATAAAAATTAACCGTTTTTCACCATGGTGCCCATGTAGTTGTCCAAAGCGGCCTGGATGGTGCGGGCGGCCAGGGTGGTGCAGTGAAGATCGTCTTCCGGAAGCCGGCCAATGGCGGCAAGAACGTCGTCTGCCGTGATATCGGTCAACTCCTCCGGGGTTTTGCCCAGGGTCAACTCCGCGGCAAAGGAACCGCTGACCATGGAAGAAGCGCACCCGTCCGTAAAATAGGACGCATCAGCCACCTGGTTGTCTTTAAATTTAAGATATATTTCCATGGTGTCCCCGCACTCTCCGGTTACCCGGGCCCATCCATCGGGGTTTTCCATCCGGCCGTTGTGCTTGGGGTTTCTCCAGCGGTTAAAGCCCCTTTCACCCAGGGCCTGTTTTGCCTCATCAAATATTTCCTCCTGGAGCTTGTCCAGAAATGCGTCAAGATTGCTCACGGTCATATCCTTTCTGCTTAAATTCCGGTCAGCACCGGATATCCTTATTTTACACGGGCACAGTTTGCCATAAACCGACAAGGTTGTCACCTTATTAGCCCTATTCTTTCCGGGTTGGCCTGAAAGCGTGCCTGCATAGACGGGAAAATTCTTCCCTGTCCCTCTGCACAAAAGAAGCTAACACCCTTTAAATAAAGCAGAATTTTCAAAGGTACGGTTTATGCTTTAATATAACCGTGTAGTCTGTTTTCTTACCACTTAAAAGGGAGAAACCCATGCTCCAGAAAATACTTCCGGCCGCAGGTATTATCGTGTTTATACTGCTGTCAGGAACCGTATCCGAACTATCATCCATTGTATTGAACATCAAAAGCAACTTGATTATCCTTACCGGGGCATTTGTCTGCTCCTTGGTATCGTACCCTTTTCGTTTGTTTTCAGATCTTTTCGTCAATATCCGCAAAGCCTTCTCCGGGGAGAAGACCGATCTGAACGCGCTCATAAAACAGATTGAAGTGCTGGCCGCAATCCGGCGGCGGGACGGAAAACTTGTACTGGATGAAAAATCCAAAAATATTGACAATCCATTTTTGAAAATGGGCATTGAAATGGTTGCGGACGGGTTTGACAGATATACGATTTTTAAGACCCTTGAGCGCAGATACGATAATTTCCTCCAGGCCAGGCGTTCCCAGGCAGACCTGATCAATACTTTTATCAAGCTGATGCCGGTATTTGGTTTTGTGGGCACCATCATCGGCCTGATCAATGTGTTGAGCAATATGGGATCTGCAGAATTGATCGGAAAAGGCGTGGCCACAGCTCTGTTAACCACTTTTTACGGTCTGCTGTATGCCAATGTTATTTTTCTTCCCATTTCAAAAAAGCTGGCGCAAAAAACGAAACACGACGCCATGGAATTGGCATTGATCATTGAAGGTATTCTGGATATTGCGGACAAAACAAATGCCAAGGCCATTGGGTATCGCTTAAGATATTGCATTGGCGATTATTTACAGGATGACTGGACCGTGAGCCAAAAATCCCAGGCACGACCCATGAGACTGCCCCGGCTTCAACCCGCCCCCGAAAAACAGGAACCCATGGCAGGGTGATATCCATGAGAACCCAGGAAAACCTCATATCTGAGCTTGAAATCTCGGAATTAAAGCGGCTTCGCCTGAAACGCCAAAGCCTTCTGGAGGGGTGTGAACCCGAAGATTCCAGTCTGTGGGCGATGCTGGATATCATGACCCTGATCCTGGCTTTTTTTATCATGCTCTACAGCAACCAGGCACATATGCCACAGAAGTTGAAAATTGAGCATATTCCCACTGAGCTGCACCAGCCCGTTGCGACAGTTAAAACACCGGCCAAACCAGTGAAAAAAGTTCAAGAATCCGAGTTGGATCTCCTCAACATTGAAGACCGGCTGCACCAGGTCATGGAAAAATCCAATATTTCAAATTATTCCGTTAAAGTTGCAAAAAACAGACTTGTTCTGACCCTGGGCGAAAACATCAGCTTCCCTTCCGGCCAAGCCAGATTACTGGACTACATCAAGCCTGCATTAAAGGATTTGGCCTCATTTTTCATAACAGAACCCGAATATAGAATCATTGTTGCCGGCCATACGGACAATACGCCCATTCATACGGCCCGGTTCCCCTCCAACTGGGAGTTGTCCGCGGCAAGGGCCATGAGCGTTGCCGGATTCTTGATTGACTGCCGAGTGGCCCCAGAACGAATCAATATCGAAGGATTCGGCCAGTACCTGCCCATTGGGGACAACACGCATTTCCTGGGCAGGGAAGCCAACCGGCGTGTGGAAATATCCCTGGTCAAAAAAGAGGAGCAATCGGAAGGTTCTTTGTAATTCATATCTCCTTGACTTCCTGGACCCGTTTCTTATATTGACGGATCAATACTTGATAAATCAATAATGATGATTGACAGTGCCAGGAGGGGGAGACATGAAAAGCCGAAATAACAAGCCCCAGCCCAGAACTTCCACCGGCCACACCATATTTATTGTCTCTGCAGTCCAGTTTCTGGCACCATTCATGATGTCTGCGGTCGGCGTGGCGCTGCCCACCATTGGCCGGTTTTATGGTGCGAGTGCAGTTTCTCTGGCCCTGGTGGAAATGGTCTATATGCTGGCCATCACCCTGTTTCTTCTTCCCGTCGGCCGATTGGCAGACATCACTGGAAGAAAAAAAATATTTGTGTCAGGTGTGGCCTTATTTGCACTTGCCACGATCCTGCTACCCTTTTCCCCGTCCATTGATATTTTCATTGCCGTCCGGTTTTTGCAGGGGATCGGCGTGTCGTGTACGGTCTCCACTTCCGTGGCCATTCTCTCTTCTGTGGTGCCCCAGGAAAAACGAGGTAAAGCCATGGGCATCATTGTAGCCTGTGTCTACCTGGGACTTTCTGCAGGTCCCTCTCTGGCCGGACTCATGATCGCCTGGCTGGGCTGGCAATGGATTTTTTTTGCGTCTGTTCCCCTTGCCATGACAGCCCTGATTTTGACCCTGACCCAGCTTAAAGGGGAGTGGAAGGGCGCTGCAGGAGAATCCTTTGACTGGATGGGCAGCCTCATTTATATGGCCGCACTCGCCTGTCTGATCGTCGGGGTGTCCCACCTTGAAAGTGATGCCTGGGCATCGGATTTGATGACGGCAGGCATGGTTGGCATAGTCGGCTTTTTTATTTTTGAATACAGGCATCCCTTTCCTATCCTGGATATTCGCCTGCTGTTAAGCAACCGGGTTCTGGCCTTCAGCAACATTGCCACATGGATCAACTACGCCGCCTCATTCGGGCTTACATTTTTCTTTTCCTTATACCTGCAGGTGGTCAAAGGCATGTCGGCCCAGGCGACAGGCTTTGTGCTCGTTGCCCAACCGATAATTCAGGCGGTGCTTTCACCGTTATCCGGCACACTCTCAGACAAGTTCCCTCCATCCAAATTATCCACGGTGGGCATGACCATCTGCGCGGCAGGACTTGGGCTTGCAGCCTTTCTCGGCCAGGACACCCGCACCTGGCAGGTGTTGGTGGTGCTGGTGATCATGGGCTTGGGATTTGCCGCATTTTCCACACCCAACATGACCACGGTCATGGGGTCTGTGAGGTCAAGACATTACGGCATTGCATCCAGCCTTGTGGCCACCATGCGCAGCGTCGGCATGCTCACGGCCATGACCATCACCACCCTTTTATTAAGTATATTCATGGGTGATGCTGAAGTCAGCACTGCCACGGTCCCAGGATTTTTAAAAGCCATGCACACGGCCTTTATGATTTTTGCCCTGCTCAGCCTGGTGGGGATTATTTTCTCCATGGCCCGGTTAGAGCAGACACCGGGCCGGAACCTGAAACGCAGATGATGTTTTTACCCACCACCCGAAAAGAAATGGACGACAGGGGCATTGACCGGCTAGATGTAATCCTTGTCACCGGGGATACATACATTGACTCCCCATTCATGGGGGTCAGCCTCATCGGCCGGGTCCTGGAATCAAACGGATTTACCGTGGGCATCATTGCCCAGCCGGACACGGACAGTGGCCGGGACATCTCCCGTTTAGGCGAGCCCCGGCTCTTCTGGGGTATCACCGGCGGCGCCGTGGATTCCATGGTAGCCAATTACACGGCGTCAAAAAAACGACGCAAACAGGATGACTACACACCCGGTGGAGAAAACACCCGGCGGCCTGACCGGGCGGTCATTGTTTACACCAACCTTGTGCGGCGCTTTTTTAAACCCACCGTCCCCATTGTGTTAGGCGGCATTGAAGCAAGCCTTCGGCGCATTGCCCACTATGATTTCTGGTCCAATAAAATAAGACGTTCCATCCTGTTTGATGCCAAGGCAGATTATCTTTTGTTCGGCATGGCTCATCACAGTATCGTGGAACTTGCCCGGGTCCTGGCTAACAAGCTGGAAACGGACAACCGGTCGGCAACCATACCCGCAGATACACAAAACCCTGTTACACTGATTCCGGGCCTGGGCTATATCGCCAAAACGCCCAAGGGCATAGAACTGCCCGCCTATGAAGCGGTCGTCAAGGATAAGGACCTTTATATTCAAAGTTTTAAAACCTTTTACGATAATACGGACCCCATGCTTGCCCGCCCCCTAAGCCAGGCCCATGCAGACCGGTTTCTTGTCCTGAATCCGCCGGCACCTTTCAGTTCCACCCAAGAGATGGACGAAATTCACGATTTAAATTATCAGCGGGATGTTCACCCCTATTACCGGGCCTTGGGTCATGTCCGGGCGATGGACACCATCCGGTTTTCCATTCCCACCCATTACGGCTGCTACGGGGAGTGTAATTTCTGCGCTATCACAGTGCATCAGGGACGGACCGTCAGATGGCGCAGCAAAGATTCCATTATTGCCGAAGCAAAAAAAATGACCCGGGACAAGGATTTTAAAGGCTATATATTTGACCTGGGGGGTCCCACGGCCAACATGTACGGGTTTGAGTGTGAAAAAAAACTTGAAAAAGGCGCCTGTACCCACCGACGCTGTCTGTTCCCAACCCCATGCCCATCCCTCTCACCGGACCATGGCCCCCAGATGGATCTACTCAAAGGAATCAGCTGCCTGGCGGGTGTTAAAAAGGTATTTCTCAACTCCGGCATTCGCCATGACCTGATCCTCATGGACAAAAAAAAGGGCCAGGCATACTTAAAACAGGTAGTAGCCGACCATGTCTCCGGCCAGATGAAGCTGGCACCGGAACATTGTGCGCCCGGTGTGCTGGCGCTGATGGGAAAACCGGGCATGGACAGCCTTGTTGCGTTCAAGCACCGGTTTGACCGCATCTGCAACGCACTGAAGAAAAAACAATACCTGACCTATTACCTGATCGCCGCTCACCCCGGATGTTCCATAAAGGAGATGAATGAGCTGAAGGCATTTACCCAGAACGAACTTCACATCACACCGGAACAGGTCCAGATCTTTACCCCCACACCATCCACCTTTTCCACCCTGATGTATTACACCGGCATTGACCCCTTTGCCATGGTCCCTGTGTTTGTGGAAAAAGATCCCCGGGCAAAGGAGAAACAAAAACAGATCGTCACCCGGAAAGCAGGGCACCGGACCCAAGCCCCTTCCCGGCAGAACCGGAATCAGGGCAAATTTTCAAGGCAGGGAAAAAAGAACAGCCGCCGAAAGAAATAAAATGCCATCCATCTTTAAAAAAAACCGGTCATTCGGGCGATCCCGGGATATTTATCTTTTGCACCCAAATTCTGCCCGCAGTTAGGTAAAAAATCACTGACGCCAGGATAAGATACCCAAACATATGGATATCTTTAGTCTTCAGGATATAGGATAGAACCACTATGATGCCGGCAGAAATCAGAAAAAAAATGGGTTTGGGAATTTGTTTAAGAATCACCCGGCCCAAATGGGCAAACCGGATATTGCTGACCATCAAGGCTGTGGAAACAGCGGTAAAAAACCAGAGCAACGCAGGCCCGGTTATAAGGGATGCACCTAAAACAATCAGGGCACCGGCAGGACTTGGAAATCCGTTGAAAATGCCGGCAGGCAGGTCTGTGCGCCCCTTGTCCTTGGTAACAAACCGCACCAGACGGTAGGCCACACCTACCACATAAATCACGGCAAAAAACATGGCAAATGTGCCGCCTCTGACAATCACCATATAGGCCGGGGCCAGTCCGAAGCTGACAAAATCAGCTATATCGTCCAGCCAGGGACCGTACTTGGTGCCCCCGTGTTTGAGTGCCATGCGGCCGTCAAACAGGTCAAAAAGCTGGCCCATGATGATCACGCAAATGGCCCAGGCATAACAGTGATGATAGGTTAAAATCAGGCTGGTAACACCACACATGAAATTGAGCATAGACAGAATATCGGCATAAAGCCGGTTGGGAACAAACTTAAAAATCATGGATGCCGCAGAAAGAAGAATACAGGCCCCAAGCACCCCGTTACCAATGTTCAACATCCCGGGCATGGCATCTATCAGAGCGCACAGAATCACCAATGCAAAACAAATTATAGCCTTGATTTTCCCAAAGTTGTTGGCTGCCCCGGACACATTGAGCCAGGCCAGCATCCGGCGGGCAAAAAATTGCCCCACCAGTTCAATCGCCACAAGGATCCAGATCAGTTTAGGAGAAAGGATCGTCAGTCCGGTGGCAGAGTCAGCTGTATAGGCAAACCCGACCAGGGGAGGCAGATAGGTGAGTTTGTCGCACATGGGATCCAGCCACTCTCCCAACCGGGACACCAAATTGCACCCCCGGGCCACAACGCCGTCAATCCCGTCGAGAATCGCAGCGAATGTAAAAATAAAAATGCCCAAAGATTGGTAGGGAGAATAAAAATAAAAGAAGAATCCCAGGAAAGCAAAACCTGTACGCCAATAGCAGATGGCGTTGGGATGCATCAGCCACAAATGGGCGTCAACAAACTGCCTGACAGATGCCTTTTTCTTCAGGCTGTGGGAAAACCAGAAAAAAAACAGGGTGCCCAAAGCACCGGATGCCATGATTACCAGAATTCGTTCCATGATTCGGCCTTCATATCAGTTAAATAAAAAAATTGCTTGTGAGATATCATTGCGGTGCAATTTATCATCTTCACCCTATCCTGGGAATAAAAAATACGGTTCATTTCCAATTAAATCGACCAAAGTAACAACAGCACCAACCACGAATCCATCAGGACAGCGTGGCTTACTATTATGAATATCCCTAATTTTTACCTTTGGCTTTTGCGAAATATTAGTGGTATCATAATTTAACTGAATCGCCCGGGACATTGAGAGTTTAAGAATCCATCATGGACAAAACCACAGATACGCATCAGATATTCAAAATTGCAGGCCTGGCCTTTTTACTGAACCTGGTTCTGACGCTTATAAAGGTCCCCCTTGCCATTTTTACCGGCAGCTTAGCCATTACTGCCAGTGCCATCGATTCCGGGACAGATGCAGTGGCGTCGTTGGTCATTTATGGCGGCGTCAGGCTCTCTACCCGCAAAACCCGCTCCTTCCCCCTTGGGCTCTACAAACTGGAAAATGTTGCGTCCGTAGTCATTTCCCTTTTTATCTTTATTGCCGGATATGAAATCGTTAAACAGATCTTTTCTTCAACTGCCGACCTGCCGCAGATTACGCCGATTTCCATTGTCCTTTTGGCCGGCAGCAGCCTGTCAATATTCGGGTTTGGACAATATGCACTCCACGTCGGAAAAAAGACCCAATCTCCGGTACTGATTGCCGAAGGCCGACATCGTCAGGTGGATGTTTTGTCATCCATTGTGGTCCTTGTCTCTGTATTGTTCAGCTATTTTGACCTGCAGACCGACGTTATGGGAATCTCCATTGACCGGATTGGCGCCGCATTGATTCTTCTTTTCATTGCAAAAGCCGGATGGGAACTTTTGTCGGATGGTATGCGGGTTCTTCTGGATGCATCCATTGATTTTCCCACCCTCAACAAAATACGCAGTCTGATCCGTCAAGAACCTGCCGTGGATGAAATCAAATCCCTGATCGGGCGCAACGCCGGACGGTATCGGTTTATCCAGGCTGCCATCACCTTAAATGTCAGCAATCTTGAAGCGGCGCATAAAATCAGTGAAGCCATTGAAAACCGGATTATGACTCAGATTCCCAATATCGAAAAAATAACCATTCATTATGAACCAAAAGTTCGAATCCATGATATTCTAGCGTTGCCCCTGTCTGAGAAAAATGGTCATATCAGCTCCCATTTCGGAGAAGCCCCTTATTTTGCGATACTTTACCTTCACAGAGATAACCATACCATTGATGCAAAAAAAATCATGGGGAATCCGCACTGCACCGTTTCCACGGCAAAGGGGCTGCGTGTGGCAGAGTGGCTGGTTGATCAGAAAATTACCCATGTGGGAATCAAAGAGGATATTTCCCACAAAGGCCCGGGATATGTGCTGTCCGGTGCAGGGATAAAAATACTGCAGATTTCAGCCAAGACCCTGAGTGGCGCGGTGCGGGAAATAATAGATGCGGAAAAACAGGGACCCCACCCCATTGAAAATGGAAGGCCATTAAATCAGACTGAAAGGAGCCGGTAGTGTCAAATACACGAAAGGGCAGGCAAAAATATTATAATATTTTCTCTCATTTTTATGACCTGTTTATAAAAATACATTCCCATAATTATGGTGAAGAGACACGCAAATTTCTTGTGGATTCAGCCCGGTTGGCGAAAAAAAATCATCCCAGGGTATTGGATATATGTTGCGGGACCGGATCGGTCGCGCTTGCTTTTGCCCAAAAACATCCTGAAGTCCAATCAATCGGCTACGATTTTGCTATAGGAATGCTGCATAAGGCAAAAGAAAAGGATCGTTCCGGCCGGACACAGTTCATCAACGGCGACGCAGCCAGGTTATCATTTGCGGACAACAGCTTTGATGTTGTCTGTTGCTCCCATGCCTTATATGAGTTGAAAAATGAAGTGAGGACTGCGGCACTTTTAGAAATGAAGCGGGTGGTAAAACCGGATGGTTTGGTCCTGATTATGGAGCACGAAGTGCCGCGCAGACGGCTTATTAAATTTTTATTTTACATACGGATGCTGTCCATGGGACTAAAAGATGCCCAAGAGTTTGTACATCAGGGGATCATGCCGTTCAAAAAAATTTTTACACATGTCACTTTGTCCCATTCCCAATCAGGAAAAAGTAAATTAATCATTTGCAGTAAAACCTGATGTACGTCATTTGGACTTATTTTCGTTATGGGCTGAACCTGGCTGTTGACAGACCGGATCAGCCCATGGCTGTTTTATAAGAAAGTCTGGGTAAGTTACTCAGATCTTTCAAGCTTTGTTGTGGGCCGAAGCATAGGTGTAGATAGACCAAGGACGGCCCATGGCCGTTTATATGAAACACTCCCCTCAAAAAAGGGAATAGCGTTCCATTGGTTGTATGGCTTTTTGTTCCACAACACTTTTATTACCGTTACAAATTGAAGGTATCAAATCAATAAAGCTATCTCTTTCGGATAACAATTCAAGCACAGAAGACAACTTTTTAAATCATCAGCGGCGGTCGGTTTATACTATAAAAGTTTTATATACGTGGTACCTCTTCATGGAAGTCCAACAGTTCGTTGTGCAAAAAACCGAC